>NZ_BOPG01000013.1 GCF_016863635.1 Virgisporangium aurantiacum
TGGCGGCGAGTTGGTGTTCGCGGGCCGACGCCACGGTCTGGAACGCGACCCGATGGGACCCGGCGAGGAGGAGTGCCTGGCCGCGTCCTGCGGCGAGGAGCATCCGGGCTTCGCCGCCGGTCAGGGCGAACGTGGCGGTGATCCGGTCGATGGCCTGTGGGGCTTGGCGCATCAGGATCTGTGTGGCGGCGTTGGCGATGACGGCCTGCCCGAGGTCGGAGCCGAGCAGATCGGCGGCGTCCTGGGTGACGACGGCGACGCCGGCGCGGCGTTTGCGGGCGGCTTTGGCCAGCCGGTACAGGAATTTGGCGCCTTCGCCGTCTTTGAGCAGGGTCCAGGCTTCGTCGACGACAACGAGCCGGCGGGCGCCCAACCCGGCACCGAACCCGACACCGGGCCCGGGTGTTGTGCCGTCTGGGCGGGTGTTGGTGGGCACGTCGACGTCGCGCCAGATGGCGTCGAGGGCGAGGAGCATGCCGGGGGCGCGGAGTTCGTCGGCGAGTTGGCGGGTGGACCACACCACCAGGTGGCCGCGGGGCCGGAGTGTGGTGGGCCCGTCGAACAGGCTCTTGAACGATCCCGTTGTCCATGGCGACAGGCGTGCGGCGAGGGTGCTGCTGGCCCGGTCGGCGGCTGATTTTGCGGCGGCTTCCAGGGTGTCGGTGAGGTCGCGCAGCAGGGGTGCCGGCGCCGTCCAGGTGGTCGGGTCGTTGGTGATTCCTGCGGCGGCGTAGGTGGCGGTGATCGCCTTGTCGAGGGCGGCCCGTTCGCTGGGTGGCGGTTGCTCCCCGAGCAGCACCGCCACCAGGGTGTGCAGGAACAGGGCCCGTCGGGTGAGTGCGTCTGGGCGGCGGTCACCAGGCGGGATGTCGAGCGGGTTAATCCGGATCCCGGGGGCGCCGAGTTGGATGGCGGTGCCGCCGACTGCGTCGGCCAGGCCTAGGTATTCGTCCTCGGGATCGATGATCGACACCTGGATCCGGTCGTACAGCGACCGCAGTACCTCGCATTTGACGAGGTAGGACTTGCCGGCGCCGGATCGGGCGAGGACAACCGAGTTGTGGTTTTCCTGCGCCCACCGGTTCCACCACACCACCCCGTTGGAGGCGGTGTTGAGCCCGTACAGGACACCGCCGGGTGGGATGCCGTCGCCGGGCAGCGGTGCCGGCAGGTCGGCGGAGGCAAGGGGGAACGCGGCGGCGAGGGCGTCGGTGTCGAACACCCGCCGCATTCGCAGCGAGTCGACACCGAGCGGCAGGGTGGAGGTCCAGCCCTGCATCTGCCGCCAGGTCGCCGGTTGGGTGTCCAGCAGCACCGATGCGGCGGCGGCGCGGACCTCGGCGACCGCCTCTCTGAGTTCATCTTCGGTGGGTGCATGCACGCACAGGTAGTGCCCGGCGCGGAACAGCCGGGCCGAGCCGCGGGCCACCCGGTCGGCGAGGTCGGCGGCGTCTTCGGCAGCGGCGTCGGTGGCCGGGTCACCGAGGCGGCCCTTGTCGAAGTCCAGGCGCCGGGCCGATTCTAGCCGGGCCCGTTGGGTCCGCAATCTCCTCGCGGCGGTCGCGGCGGGGATCGGCTCGATGTGCTGGGCGAAGTCGAGGCGGCCGGGCCAGGACAGCAGGATGTCCGGCCAGGCCAGGCTGAGCTCCGGTGGATAGCCGGTCATCGCGGTGACCGCGGCGTAGCCGTCGCCGAGATTCAGGCGCCGCGGGGCGATGTCGACGGCGGACGGGCCGACGACGGCGGCCAACTCTGCGGCCGACTCTGCGGCCGACCGCGCCGACTCGTCGGTCGGGGTGGTGCGCCAGCCGCTGCGCCAGCCGTTGCGCCAGGCGCCTCGCCGGCGGGGCCGGGGTTCGGTCGCGGCCCGGTTGCTGGTGCGGGCCTTGCGGTTTCTGGTCAGGATGCTCATGGTTCCTCCGGGTAGGGCTCTCCGGTGATGGGGGTGTGCGGGGTGGCGCGGGGCCAGCTGGCGTCGCCGCCTGTGTAGGGGTCGACCGCGGCGGTCAGCACGGCTAGGGCGGTGGGGCCGTCGAGCACTCGGGTCTGTGAACCCAGGGCGGCCAGGGCGGTGGCGGTGTGTCCGGCGCGGCGCATTGCTTCCGCCGCGGCGTGGGGGCCGCTGGCGCGGCAGGCGATGGTGACGGTGCGCCACAGCGGATCCCGGTGTTGGGCGATGTCGGCAAGGAAGCCGGCGTAGTCCAGGGCGGCGTCGGCGAGGGCCGGATCGGGCAGGTTATGCGCGGCGTCGGCGACCCGTTGGGCGTGTCCGGTCAGGTCGACCCGCTGCGCGGAGACCACGACCTGGACCGGGCCGGTGAGGCTGTTGAGCCAGCGGCCGTAGCCGGCGACCATGGCTGCCTGTTCGGCCGCGGTGCGCAGGCCGATGTTGACCGTGGTCGCCGCGACCAGCACGACCGCGGCACCGTCGGTGAGGCTGACGACGCCGTCGTCGCTGATCGCCTCGGCGGGCAGTCGCAGCACCTGGGGGCGGGGCCCGTGAAGGGCTTCGGCGGTCGGTGCCCAGTCCGGTGCGGCGTGAATGCCGTCGGCTGCCGGGACGTGGCGGTGGGTGCTCCGCCGGTAGCCGATCGCGTTCCACAGCCAGGCATCCAGCGGCAGCCCGTCGCGGCGGCCGACCGCCAACGCGGTGGCGATACCGGCGAGGGGAATGACCGCGACGGCGAACACGGGTAGCGGCAGCCGGGTGCCGATCGCCTGCCACAGCACGTAGGCGAGGGCGGCGGTGGCGGCCAGGATGGCCACCTGCCGCGCGGTCAGACCCCACAGGATGCGGTCCGGGGCTTCGACGTCGGCGGAAATGCGGGCATGAACGTGACCTTCAGTGTCCACTTGGACTCCATCTGCGGGTGGGGCGGTGATGGCTTGGACTGGCCCGCCGGCGGTGTTGCCGGCGGGCCTTCGGTTGGCGGCATTCATGTGCAGCCGGTTATGGCTGGCGCTGTTGGCGGGGTGGACGGTTCCACGGGCCGGTGACCGGCGGGCGGACCGGGCGGGTCTTCGGCATCGCCGTTGCCGGCGTAACGCCGGGCGGGATGACCGATCGGGCACCAACCGGCGGTGGTGGCGGCGTGGTCCCGATGGCGCGGATCGGTGGCCGTGACGACGTCGGCCGTGATGATGCCGGTTGTGCCGACGGCGGGGGGCGAGGAACGGTGCGGGTGTAGGGGTCGACGCCGGCAGCGAGTTCCTCCCGTGTGTACGGCCACACCGGGCGTCCGCTGGGCCATGCCCGCGCCACGCGTCCCTCGCCGGCGCCCCGCGGCGGTGGCAGCGTCCGCCGCGCCGCATCAGCCGAACGCACGGCAGCGGGCAGGCCGGCAGGGTCGAGTCGACGCGGCAGGCCGGTCGCCGCGCGACTGCCGACTGCAGTTCGCCCGGCGGCTGCCGTTCGCCCGGCGGTTCGCCCGCTGCGACCGAACGGTAGCCGGGCGACCTTGGTCACGGCCTGGATGAGGATCATTTTGAGGAACATCGCGGCGTTGCCGGGCCCGCCGCCGCGGGTGACATGGCGACGCATCAGAGCGGGGATCTTCACGACGACCCACAGCAGGCAGGCGACGATGAACAGATTGCCCACGCCGGTCGGATCGAAGTACATGCCCAACGCCTTGATGTTGGCGTTCGGGTTCAGGAACACCGACATGGCGACGTGCATCGCCAGTGCCTGCAACGTCACCGTGGCCAGCACGCCGAGCATCGACCGCCACCACAGTTTGGCAATCGGGTCGGTGAACGGGGTCGCGTGGCAGGCCAGCGCCACCGGCGCGACCCCGACCAGGACGATGAGGAGCCCGATGCGGACGATGAAGGTCGCCAGCAGCATCCCGATCAGCACGGCGATGATCAGGCCGACGACGATCAGCATGAAGCCGGCACTGTTGTTGTAGAGCGTGTCGGACACGACCCGATCCATCTGCTGGACGGAGTCCTTCGCGGCGACGCTGTCGCCGGTCAACGCCCCGGTCACCGTGTTGGCGCCCGTGATCAGGTTTCGGCAGATCGGAGTGGCGAAGTTCGCGGCGATGAACCCCACGGCCAGCCGTGGGAGCAGGTCTGCGACGCCGTAGCGGACCTGCACGGTTTCGTGGGTCATGACGGTCGCCCCGGCCACGATGATCGCCAACACGAACGCGGCGTTGGCGATCATCTGCGACCGTCCGGTGATCGCGACCACCTGGGGCAGCCGGGTCACGTCCGGGTTGGTGAACGCCGTCTGCTCCAGTAGCCCCCACAATGCTTTGAGGGTGGCCACGAGCACCTCGGCGAGCCAATGGACCAGGCCCTGCAGCATGCTGTCGACGGCCCATCCCATGTCAGCCGCCCAGGATGGATTTGAGGATGGTCAGGATGACCGGCGCGAGCAGCGCCAGGGCGTAGCCGATACCGGCGGACTTGAGGCTTCCTTTGGCCCGCTCGACCTCCGACGGGTCACCACCGGCCATCAGATAGCGGGCACCGCCGATGGTCAGGAACAGGGTGGCGACCGCGGCGAGGATGCCGGTGATCCACACCGTCATGTTGTTGATCACCGTGGGTAGGTCATGCACGGCCGGCGTCGGCGGATCGGCGGCGCTGGCGGCGAACGCGGGTGCGCCAATGCCGACGCCGAACCCGATGCCGATCCCGATGCCGACGAGTACAACGGTGATGACAGCGGCAACGACCGGGAGGATGGCCGCGGTGAGTGCGGTGATGCGGGTATAGCGGTTGGGATTGCGGTACATGGTGGCTCGCACCTCCCGCCCCAGCAGGTGGGGCGTGTCCGGAACGGATGGGAGGCGTCACCGCAGGAGTCAGGGGATGCCGGCCGTGGGAGCGGTGCTCCTTCACAAGCAGCAGGGAGATAGGGGCGAACAGGCTCATTGCCGGCCGAACCCCTGCCCGTGGTGGCGCAGGGAACCACCAGCCCGGCCGCACCGTCACGAGCGGTCCTTCCGGTGATTCCTTGCCCACCAAGGGCTGCGGTTGGGTACCCAACACAGCACTCACCAGCGGACAGGCACCCAACCGACCCAACTGACCCAACTCACGTCGGCCCCGGTGGCGGTTGAACAGGCGCCGGGGACCGGCGGGTTCGGACGCAGAGCACGAAGGCGGGGCGATGCCCCGGGCCGGGTCATCGCCCCGCGAAGCGGTGCAACGGTGGTAGGTCAGGCGGTGTCGGCCGTCACCGGTGTCAACGGCAGCGGGCCCGCTGCGGCTGGATCACCGGGGCGGCAATGCCGACTGGCCGGCTCGACGGCGGCCCCGCTGCCGCAACGCCATTGGCGGCGGCGTTGCAGACGCGGCGTCGCCGGGCCTCCTGCGGCAGCACATGCGGCGCCCAGTCCAGTTCCCCGAGACCGATCGCCTCAGCGAGGCGCCGCTCGGCCTTACGCCGCCACGCGGCAGCCAGCGGCACACTGACACCGATCTTGTCCGCGACCACGCGCAGCGGAACGTCCTCCAGCCGGGTAGCCGAGATCAGCAGATACTCGTCCGGATCGATGACCGCTTGAGCGACCGCGCGGGCGAGCACCCAGTCCGGATGGTCCCACGGGTGGTGCGGCGGCACCGACCAGGCCCCGCCGACGTGCACGATGTCGAAATCCTCGTCCCGCTCGCGGGCGGCTTTGACCGCACGCTGCCCAGCGTCGACGAGCCGGCCACAGATCCGCGGCTCGTCCACATCGACCGTGCGCAACCGGGCCAAGAAACCGGCGAGGAGTTCCGAGTCGACGTCGCTGGTGTCGCCGTGCCAACCGGCAGCCAGGCGGCCGGCGGCCCGCCGCAACCCCGGCATGGCGAGGCCGACCGCGGCGATCACCCAGGCCGGCCCGTCCCGGCGGGCGTGGACCACCACGTCCTTCCACACCCGGTCACGGACCGGACGCGAGGTGCGGTCGGAGACGAGCAGGTGACGCAGTTCGCCCAACGGCAGCGGCCGCTGCGGCAACCCGCTCACCCCGCGGGCGTCAAAGGACAACGGCGCCGGTTCGCGCGTCAGCAGTTTGAATGCGCGCTCGGCAGCGGCGAGGGGCGATGCGGGCCACCGCCTCGATGAAATCGTCGACATCGTGTGCTCCCGCCCGGGTGTCGGGCTTCAAAGAGAGCCGCCGGGGGCCGGCGGCGAGGGTATCGACACCCATCGGCGCACATCGACCCAACGGGTTGGCCAACCAGCACCCACCGGCGTCGACACCGCCGAATAGGCCGCGCACGGGTGCCGTGGTTGGCCGGTTCGGGCAGCTCAGCCCGAGTTGGTCCTCGGCCCAACCACCGCCACTCCCCTGCCCCGGCGACCGTCGGCAGCGCGCGACGACGGAACACCCTTGCGGCAGGTCAACCCAGGCGTGTTGGGTCAGTTGGAACGCCGCAACCCAACCAGGACCCGTCGGCTGCCGCAGGGCTCGCCCGGCTCCCGGACGGCCGACGCGTGGCCCACCCGGGTGATGCCGTCCGCGTCCACCGACCGGGGCGAGAACCGGGCCGGGTTCTGCGCGGTCGGGACGGTGCAGCGGGGTTTGGCGTCGGTGGTACCGGTCGACTGGTATCGCGGTCACGATGGCGGCGATGCCGCGGTCAGGACCGCGGTCTTGGCGGTCCCATTCGCGGTACCGTCGCGAGGACCGGTACCGGTACGGGTCCGGTCCCGTGGTCTCGCAGCGCGGTCTGCCGCACGCCACGCGGTCCCGGGTACCGGGACCGGTCCGAGGCCGCCGGTACCGCCGAGACCGCACGGCGTGCCGGGGGCCGCCCACCGGTCCGCGTCTCCGGCGGGCAGGACCGCGACCCGGCTCGCAGGCCCGGCACCAATTCACCCGGTGCGGGGTTCGGTCACCCCGGGGCGTGCGATGGCCCAGGAATGCGTTGGCATCGTTCCCTCGCGGCGCCGGTCCCGGGCCAGGATCGGTCCGGTACCGCAGTTCCGGACCGGTCCCGCGAACCATGGAACCGCGCCCGGTCACAGCACCAGCCGCCACGGTCGCTGACCGGTCCTCGCGACCCCCGGCCGGGACCGGTACCGGGAACGCACCGGTTCCGGTTCCCGCGCGACGCGGTACCGCGGTCCTGAACCGGGCGCCGAGTACCGGTCCCGCGCCGGTACCGGTTCCCGGCCGCGGTACCCACCGGGAACGAGACCGGTGCTGCGGTCCGCGTCGACCGGACCGGTACCGGACCGGGACCGCTCCCGATGCCGTAACCCGTCGGCTGAGCCAGTTGGCCACCGATGATCGCGGCGGCGTCCACGGCACCCCGACCTGAGCCTGCGGAGGGCAGCGGGCTCGGATGATCCACGGCCCCGTGGCGCAACAGTTTGCCGGCCACGGGCTGCAGCCCGTTGGGTGAGTTGGGTACGAGCCGGGATACCCAACTGGCCCAGCTGGTTGGTTGGGTCAGTTGGGTACCGTGGTTGGCCAACCGGCTCATGCGCGGGTCGGCGTGCGCGTCGGCCCGGTTGGGTGCCGGTTGGGTGCCGGTTGGGTGCCGGTTGGGTGCCGGTTGGGTGCCGCGTCCATGCCGGGTGCTGCGGGGCGTAGGCCGGATGGGCCATGCGATTGCATGAATACAGCCCATCCGGCGCGGGAGCCACACCCGCCCATGACTGCACCGCAGGAACCCATTCGCGAAGCGCCCGACGGCCGTATCCGCTACGACGCTGGCCTCGACGCCGCGGCAGGTGTTGACGATCTGCTCGGCCTGTCGCAGCTGATCGCCAATGGCGTCATCGATGTCGTGCCCGGCGATCCACCGGTGCCGATCACCGTCTGGCGGGTCGCCGACGACGGCGATCCGTATGGTCAGCACCACACCGACGGGTTGACCGGTCGCACCGCCCAACTGCTCGTCGGCCTGTACACCCGGGTCGGCGACACCATTGTGTCCCTCGGCCACGACCCGGCTGTCGCCGGCGCGGCCGGCGCCGGCGGCCGCCGCTACCTGCCGGTCGACACTACCCACCGGCTGGCCGACCTCGACCACGTGTCCGGCACGGTCCAGCTGATCATGCTGCCGTGGCCGCCCACTGCTCCCGAACGCACCGGCACCACCGTGTCCGGGCCGGCGAGCTCGGGTCCGGCGATGGGCATCGAGGCGATGGTGGACCTGTTCACCGCCTGCCGGGTCCTGCTCGCCACCGACGGATACAGCATCGTCGCGGTGCCGCCGGTCACCGCGGCAAACGTCCACCATCTGTGGCAGCTGGTCCCCGCCGCCCGCACGGCCCGGCTCGGCTGGGTGGAACAGATCGTCGCGATCACCGCCGATGTCGACGGCGACCAACTCGACGTGCCCGCCGCACCGACCGACCCGGCCACCCTGCGCCTGGCCGACGACCTCGTCCTCCACATCGACCTGTATGTGTTCGTGATCCGGGGAGGCCGCCATGGCTGACGCCCGCCACCCGCGGCCCGCGCCACTTGACCCGGCGACCACCAGCGGTGTGGTCGGCGCATCGCCGTCGCCATCTAGGTCGGTGGATCCAACCCTGCGGATGTCGGTGTTGATGGTCGGCCAACGCAGCCTGGCCGCCCAGCGACGCAGCCGATACGTCGCCGGCTCTGGTGCCCACCCGGCCCGGATGGCACCCGACCTCGCCCACGCGCTCATCGCCGACTACACCCAGCCCGGCGACTGGGTCCTCGATCCGCTCGCCGGCGTCGGCACCACCCACGTCGAGGCCATCCACCTCGGCCGCCACGCCTTCGGGGTCGAGATCGAACCCGGCTGGGTCGCCCTGGCCCGCGCCAACATCGCCCTGGCCCGACGCCAAGGTGGCACCGGCACCGGCCGGGTCATCACCGCCGACGCCACCAGGCTGCCCCGAGGCATCCCCACGAGCCTGCGCGGCCGGTTTCGGCTGGTCCTCACCTCACCGCCGTACGGGCGCACCATGCACGGCCGGGTCGAGCACCGCGGCGGCCAGCTGGTCCGCTTCCACAACGCGTACGGGAACCCGGACCTGTCCAACCTCGCCCACCGTGGGCGGACCGGACTCATCGACGGCATCACCGCCGTGCTGGCCGGCTGCCTGCCGCTGCTCGCCCCCGGCGGGATCGTCGCCGTCGTGTCCCGGCCCTGGCGACGCGACCACTTCCTCAACGATCTACCCGGGCAGATCGTCCAGGCCGGCATCGACGTCGGGTTCGAGTTCGCCCAGGACCGCAAGGCCAGCCACGCCGCCGCCCGCGACGGCCGGCTCATCGCCCGCCACTCGTTCTTTCAGCTCACGGTCACCCGCCGGGCCCGGGCCAAGGGCCGTCCGGCGCTGCTCCCGCAACACGACTTCGTCGCCATCCTGCGCCGCCCGGACGACGGTCACCCGTCGAAACGCCGGTCGGTGCCCGGCCCGCCGGCGGACCAGGTGCTCACCGGCGCGCCGCCTCCACCGAGCCCGGGACCAGCGGAAACGAAGGAGTCGCCGGAAATCCGCGAGTCGCACTATCCTCCCCCGCCGCTGCGTCCACGGCGCACGAGAAGGGCAGCGCAGAAGACCACGGAGACCGATGACCACCACGACGTACACCTCGATCCATGCGGCCGCGCCGACGCACCGGTGGGCGGGGCGCCATGACCGAGGCTTCAGAGAAGACCTGGCAACCCGATCCGCTGCTGACCGTCGACCAGGTCGCCCACTGGCTGGGCAAGCCCAAGAACACCCTTTACGCCTGGCACAGCCGGGGAAAGGGACCACGCGGCATCCGTGTCGGCAACACCCTGCGCTACCGACGCAGCGAGGTCGACGGCTGGCTCGATGCCCACACCGATCCGGACCGGTGAGCGATGGCTCGACCTGAGCTCCCCATCGGTACCTGGGGCAAGATCCGAACCGAGAAGCGGCCCCCCGCCGATTCCGCGCCCGAGCCCGCTTCCGCGACTACGACGGCAAGACCCGCGACGTCGAGGCCACCGGGACCACCGAGGCCGCCGCAGTCACGGCGTTGAAGGTCAAACTCCGCGACCGCACCACGCCGAACGACGACGAGATCACGCGAGAGACCCACGTCAGCACACTCGCCGAGGTATGGATCGAGGAGATCACCGCCGAAGAACGCCTCGCGCCGCAGACCATCCACCGGTACCAGACCAGCCTGCGCACCGCGATCCTGCCCGCCCTCGGCAATCTCCGGATCCGAGAAGCCCGCGTCGGCCGCCTCGACACACTCCTGCGTGGCATCGCCACGGACAGGCCGTCGGCAGCCAAGGGAGTCAAGGTCGTCCTCGGCCTGATGTTCGCCGTGGCCGTCCGTCACGGCGCCCTGACGACCAACCCTGTTCGCAACACCGGTCGCCTGTGTAAACCGCGCCGAACCGTGGTCGCCCTCACCAATGACGACCTCCAAGCCGTCCGCACAGCGATCCGCGCGTGGCAGCAGCCCCTCCCCGGCAAGCCAGGACCACGACACACCGGCGACCTGGCCGACATCGTCGACCTCATGCTCGCCACCGGCGCGCGCATCGGCGAGATCCTCGTCCTCCGCTGGGAAGATCTCGCCCTGGCCGCCGCACGGCCGACCCTGACCATCTGCGGCACCCTGGTCCACATCAAAGGCAAAGGACTCTTCCGACAGGAGTGGACGAAAAGCGACGCCGACTACCGCACCGTCGTCCTGCCCCGGTTCGCCGTCGGCATGCTGCTCACCCGCAAACTCATCGCCGCCGACAACCCCCACGACGCGATCTTCGCCTCCCGTCGCGGCACCTGGCTCTCCCCGAACAATGTGCGTCGGCAGTGGCGCCAAGCCCGCGCCGCCGCCGACCTCGAATGGGTCATCCCGCACACCTTCCGCAAAACCGTCGCCACCCTCATCGACCACGAGGCCGACGCCAAGAGCGCCGCAGCCCAGCTCGGCCACTCCAGCGAAGAAATCACTGACACCTACTACATCGCCAAGCCCGTCATCGCCCCGGACGTCTCCGACATCCTCGAACAACTCGGCGCCGACACTGCGGGCCAGCGGTGCGTGTACGCTGGACGGCTTCGACGTACCGTCCGGACTCAGCGATTCGCCACCCTCGAAGCACCGCTGACGTTCGTGACTCCGATGCCCCTACCTCTGGTTCGCGTTCTCCCGTTCGGCGCAGATCGCCGGTCGGGGACGCTCTGGGCCGCGTTCTCGTAAGGTGGAGTGGGGCTCGATGTACAGGACGTGGGCGGCGAGATGGCCACCGTCCAGTACATCGACTGGTACAAGAACCGGCGGCTGCACGGCGAACTCCGGCACGTCCCGCCGGCCGAGTACGAGGCGCTACACGCGATGGCCTACCCGGTCACCGCAACCCTGGAAACCAGCTAACCAAACTCTCCATCAAACCCGGGGCTTGACACATCGATCAGGGCTCATCGACCGGTGTCCGGGACTCGTTTACCACGCCGCGCAGTTCGGCACCTTCCTCGACGATGCGGGTCTTCTGGATCACCTCCGTCGTACCACCCGCCGGGATTTCGCCCTGATAGCCGGTGGCGATGCCGCGTAGCTCATCGATCGCCTGGTCGACCCTGACGCGGGTGCCGGTCGGCGCCCGCCTTTCACCGCGAAACGTGAAGCGCTGGCTGTAGACCGCCTCGAGGATCGACCGGAGCCGGGCCGCGTTGCCCTCCAGGACGGCATCCCCAAGCTTGATCGGCGCCAAACCGCTGGCATAGTTCGACAGGGCGCTGAGCAATTGCAGGAGCTGTTGTTCCTGCTCGGCCAGGACGTCGACGTTCGCGCTGGCGGCGGTCGGCGCCCGGTCGAGGATGTCGTTCGCGACGATGGGCACTTCGACGGTCTCGCCTTGGTCGCCCTTGCGGCGGGCCAGCCAGGCTTTGATCAGCTCGGAGGCTTGACCGTACAAGAATTTGATGCCCTCAGCGGCGGCCATGCCACCCAGGGCGGTCAGGGACAGCGGATCCACCACGATTCTCCTTCCACAGCAATACCGACGGAAGCTCAGCGCCATCGGCCGAAAGTCCAGGGCCGGCCGGTGGTGAACGAATCCGCGACTACCGCAGCGATCGCCTCGACCTCCGCCTGCGGCCGCTCGCGTAGGTCGAAGCCGATGGCTTGGGCGAGGAGCGCGTCGAGGCCGGTGCTGTCGAACAGGGCGGAGGGCACGAGGCTCGCGACCCGGCGAGCCGCAGTAGCGGTGCCGGCGGCACTCCAGCGGGCAGCGACGTGGTGACGGTACGCCGCGCGGGTGTCCAGGTCGGTCATCCGCGACAGCCGCTCATGAGCCTGGTCAGCGGTCGGGACCGGTCCGTGGCACCACTGCCGGTGCAGCTCAACGAGGGCGATCCGGTCGGTGCGGAAATCTGGGTCGTAAACCCGCTCGGCGAACGCCGCAGCCAACTGCGGCAGGGTCTGCTGCCGATCGGGCCCCCAGCGCGGCTGGTCGGCCAGCGGGCCGCTGCCGAATTCGTGGCAGCGGTCGATGAGGGCGAGGGTGGCGGTCACGCCGTACCCGGAGTAGGTGACGGATTCGGCCGACGCTGCGACGAGTTGGTCGACGGCTTCGTCGCTCTTTCCCGAGCGGAAGGTCGACGCGGCACCGGCGCTCAGCGCGCGCAGGCGCGTGCCCCACGGGTCCGTGGCGTTGAGCCCCGTGCCGAGATAATCGCGCAGCTGGGGAACCGGCACAGCGCGGCTCTCGCATTCCGCGAGAAGCAGGGCGGGCAGGTCGAAGGTGAAGGTGATGCCCTCGTCGTCCAGCCCGGCGCGGATGATGCGTTGCAGCTGGCGGCGGGCCCAGTCGCGGTCGGGCGCGCGCAACACGACAGCACCGAGCGCAGCGAGCGCGATATCCCGGTAGCGGGGGTACGGGTTGCTCTCGATCAGAGTGACCGTCTTCTGGGCAAGCCATTGCCCTTCCTGGTGCGCCAGCGTGTCACCCAGCGAGAACGCCACTATCCGAGCCTCGTACGCGACTGACTCCGGATTGCCGGTCCAGTCGCCGGGAAACGCCCCGGCGGGTTCGGTCGGCTCCGCGTCACGGTTCCTGGTGGCCTGCTCGATCCGGTCCACGCCGTCCCGGGCGCCGTCGAGCACGGTGCCAAGCTCCTCGCTCGGCAGGGGTTGCGCGAGCGTGAACTGCTGGAGGAGCGAGAGCGCCTGCTCGGGCGGGCGGAACTCGGCGAGGAAAGCGGCCGGATCAGCCCCGGTACGCCCGACGGCCAGCGCGATGCGGGCCAGGATGGCGTCGCTGATTTCTGGGAAGCAGGCCGTGGTCATGGCGATCAGCTCGCCGACGTCCTCTACGGACCCGTTCTCGGCCGCCTCCCAGGCCACGTACAGCTGCAGGATGTCGTTCCAGGCGGCCGAAGCGTTCGGTCCCGCCGTGTAGTGGAGCATCTTGCGCCGCGCGAGCCGGATGTCGCCCGCCGTGGCCGCCGCATAGACCTCCCGGGTCAAGCTTTCGCCGGTGGTCAGCCGCCGGAACTCGGCGGCGCAGCGCAGTGCCGGCTCAACGTCGATCCGCGACATGCGGTCGAGCGCGACCTCCAGCGTGCTCCGCAGGTCGTCCACCGTGCGGTGAATGGCGCCCAGACCGGCGAGCTGAGCATCCCGGAAGCGGGGGTCCAAGACCACCCGGTACAGATCCGCGACGAGGTTCGCCTCCGGCCGGCCAGCGGCGTTCCGCACCCGCGCATTCAGATGATGCACCAGCCGCAGCAGGCCGTAGAGGTCGCAGGAGGACCAGCCCGAGCCAGCGAGACTCAGGTAGTGGGTCGCGATCCGGTCGTGCTGGTCGAATGGATCGATGTAGTGGTCGTTGTCCCGCTCGCCGAAACCGTCGTCGAAGGTCTCCGCGCACAAAAACTCGACCATCGAACGGTGGTAGAGCCGATAGCCCTGCTCGCCCTCCTCCGGAACGGCCACCTCCTCAATCAACTGATTGAGGTCTCGCCGTACTGAGGTCAGGACCGCGGTACGCCAGTTCAGCCAGCGCGGCAGACTGGTGCGAGGCGCGACCGGCGCCGCGACGGTCAGGCAGCCCAGGAACGGTTCGTAGCGCTGGACCCAGGCGTTGCCCTGGGATTGAAGCAGCCGGTCCAGATAACCGTTGTACAAGCCTGGCAGTCCACGGGGCAACGCGCTGATCGTCTGCTTCCCCGGCCCCTTCGTCGCCAGTTCGTCGAGCACCCAGCTGGCGTACAGGAAGTTGCCGTCCGCCTTGTTCGCCAGTTCACGCGCCGGGCCGGGTTCGAGCCGTCCGGCGATGTATTTCTCCAGATCCCGGCGGCCCTGCCGGGCATAGCGAACGTCATCCAGGTTGAGGCGCCGGACGTCGCGCAGCGCGTCGCGGACCCGCAGATCCTCGCGGCTGGTCAGAACGAATCGAACACCTGGCGGGAAGTCCTCGGAGCCGCCGATCAACGAGACGATGTTGGTGCCGGAAACGGTCAGGGCCTCGTCCAGCGAGTCCACCAGAATGACCTTGGACAGCTCGGGAGTCCAGTTCGCCATCGCCCGCAGCGGCTGCCGGATCGACCGGTTGTACACGTCCTCGGCATCGATCTGGGTGGTGATCAACCGCTCCACGGTGTTGCCGATCACCGTACCGAAATTGACCTGTACCTGCTGGTGGGCCACCGTGGATCCGGGAGCGAGCTCGTCCAGCAGGGCGCCGGCGAAGGCGGGGTCCCGGGCCAGCTGCGTGGCCAGGTCCCGACTGAACTGGTCGGGGCGCACCGATCCGTTCTGCCCGCGGGCGACACAGAAGTGCACCGCGTCCCATCTGCCGCGCAGGCGGGTGAGGATCTCCGCCGCGGCCAGGTTGGTAGGCGTCGGGCCGGCACCCGCCAGCCAGGCCGCCAGGGCGGTCTTGCCCCAGCCTGGCCGGCCCGCGATCAGCAGAAAGCGCTCAGTGCCGTAGGTCAGCCAGTCGTCGATGGTCTGCAGGATCCACTCGCGCCCGGAGAAGTCCTTGGCCGCGTCCTGGGCGGTCGCCGGCACAGCACTAAACGGGTTCATGGCTTGCCTCCTACCAGGACGGGTCCGGAAACCTTCAGCTTGCTCCCCGATCGCGTGGGCACACGGCGGTAGGTCGCCGATACGACAAGGGGACGGCAACAGCGAGGAGCTCAGACCTGGCATCAGGTGCCCGGAGCGCCGTGATGCAGGCCGTTGACCGTGCCCCCCAATTGCCCGCCTTGCGGGTGTACCCGCGTCAGTCACGGCAGGCCGACACGGCAGGTCAGGCGTGTTGGCTGGCGGTCAAGGATTGCTCTGGCTCCTGCCGAGGCACCGAACCCACACCTGAACGCTCGACCATCGAGGCCGTTCAGCTGCGGAAACGCTTGATCCGGATATCGAGCGCAGTTCGCGGTCCGTCGAGTTCGGTGATTCGAACCCACACTCCAGCCGCGACTGCCGTCCTATACCGTCGCGTATGTCCTGCCGTTCCACCTGTAAATCTTGTGGTTGATCGTTCCCTCGGCACAATTCGGGTCGCAGTCGTTGATGGCGCTGTCGATCTCGTATGTGCCGTCACCGTTCTCGTCTTGCAGCGAGGCGCTGTAGAAGCGGGACTGGTAGTCGTTCTCCGGTGGCAGGGACTCGAAGTTGTCGAACCCCTGCGGCGACGGCCGCAGCACGATGACGCCGTTGTACCGGCCGGGGTTGTAGTTGAGGAAGATGTGCCCGGTTTTGTCGCGGGCCGGCTGGGCCGGGGCGAGTTCGAACCAGTCGCCGCCCCAGTGATGCCATCGCATCCTGCCGGTCGCGTCCAGCACGACGATGTTCGCCTCGCGGTCGATCTCGTTCAACGAGGTGGTGGTGAGCAGCCGGCTCGGTCCCCACGTGGGATGATCGAAGTCGACCTGGCCGGTGATCCGGCACGCGGCTTTGCAGGCTCCCATCTGGACCAGCCGCTGGCTGCTCGGCAGCAACGGATCGGCTTTGGACACGTCGAACGCGACGCGGGCGACGTTGGTGCCGGTGAAGTAGTTCAGGACGCCGATGGCGGCGAGTTGGCCAATTGCCGGTAGCTGCTTGCCCTCCTGGGCGATGTTCTTCAGCAACTCGACGATGTCGCCACCCTCGCCGACCTTGTACTTGGTGACGACCGCGTCGATGAGGCAGGTTCGGGCCGCGTCAACGAATTGACCCGGCAGGTCGTGCCAGTCATGGACGATGAGCTTGCGGCCGATGTTCAATGCGCAGTCGACCGCCTGGACGACCGCCATCGCCCGGTTGACCACCGTCGGGGAGGCCTTCATCTCCACCCTCGCCACCAGCTCCACCGTCTCGACGATCCGTTGATAGCTCAGCCGGACGGCTCCCTTGCCCACCTCCAGAGCAAGCCGTTCCTGCACCTTGATCAGCACCGCGCGGTACTCCACGGTGACGGCTTTGCCAGCGGGCAGGAGCACGGTGATGAGCGCCATGGTGAGGTCGACCACGGCCGACTCCCAGGACAGCTCGCCCTTGACTGTGAACTGTCGCGGTGGCGCTCCGACGACATCGAAGCCGGCCACGTCGAGCCCCGATGCAGCGACGTCGTTGGTCATCAGCCCGATCAGGTTACGCGCGACGGACACCAGGTCGAGGTCCCCGGTCACCAAATTGGGGGTGACACCGGCGACGCCGCTGGCGGAGAACCGCATCGGAACAGCGAGGCCGTTGCGGATGAGCAGCTTGTCGACGCCGTTGTCCTGCTTGACAACACAGGCCCGCAACTGCCCCTGGCGCGTGTCGTCGGTGACCCGTACCGAGTACTCGTCATTCACCGGGTCGCAGCGGTACTTCGATTCGTCGATCCGGCCCGCCAGGCCGTTGAGGAACGTGGTGATCAGACTCAGTCCCGTCCGCCACAGCACATCGACGGCCTTGACCGTTGTATCGATCACGACCTTGACCGCTCGCCCGGCGTCCACGACCAGCTCGCCGACCTTCGTCCAGATCGCGCGAAAAATGCTGAAGTGCGGTGCATGCGCCACCAACTCGGTGCCGTTCTGCACCGACGACGGAATGGTCACCCAGGTGCCGAGCGTCTCGTTGAACACCTGGACGCCAGCGCCCGCAACGTTGCGCTGCGGCTTGCCATCCGGCCCAGTGGCAACGGACGGCACCACCGCAGGATCGAGCTTGAACACCACGTCAGCGGTGGCGATCGGGTGGGTGGGCACGATGTCGACTGCCGGCACGAGCACGTCGAACAATGCCGACATGGGCGACTCGGGCGGATCGGTCGCGGGCTTGCGGAACCGGACCCGGGTCGGCTCGCTCACCCCGCCGGGCGGCACGCGCACGCCGACCGCGCCGTCACCACTCCAGACCAGACCGCCGCCGCTATTCAGTTGCGGGCTAATCGCCTCCGGCACTTTGTGCAGCCGCGCCACGACGGCCAGCCCGGCCACGAGAAGGACCGCCGCAACGCCCGCCGTGATGACGAAGCTGCGGCGCCGTCCCAGCCAGGCGAGACGTCGACCCATGTTCCTCACGGCGCCCTCCCCGGTCTGCGTTGTCCGGTCCGGCCGAGGTTAGGCACCGCCGCCGCTAGGGGGAGGTCGCGACGACTCAGAGTGTCCGTTCGAACCGGATTGGTGACCGATCGCGTCGCGCCACCCGCCTGAACGGAGGTGGCCGGATCAGCCAGCGCCGACCGGTCAGTGGACCAATTGCGTCCATCCGGGGATTCCCCTGGCTCGATCCGGACCCTACTCTCACCCTCCGTGACAGATTCGCCAGCTCAAGGTCACCAAGGGCCCGCTCCAGAGAACGGGCGGAACGGCCCGTCCGAGCGGCCGACCGAAGACCGAACCGCTCACACGGATGGCGAGAACGACGCGACGTCCCAGCCCGAGAGCGACGCTGGTACGCCGGGCTGGCGGCCGGGTCCTGACATCGGAGTAGGACTCGGCGGCATCGTCGCGGCGGTCGCCGCGTTGAGTCGCTCCGGCATGGCTCTCGCGCTCATTCTCATCGGGCTGACGATCGCCATCCTGTTCGCCGTGCATCGCTGGCGACAGCGGCGCGCCATCCTGGCCGGCGTGGTCGTCACCGTCGTCGTTCTCGCGGGAGTGAGCTTCTGGTTTCTGGCCGAGCCTGGTTCGCTGTCGGGCGATCCGGTGAGCGATCCGGTGGACGACCGTCCACAGTCCACCGCCGCGGCGACCCCAGCCGTTCCCCAGCCGGGTAGCGGAATCTCACAGCCCGGTGCCGGGACCTCGCAGCCTTCCCCTCAGTTGCGGGCAAACGTCGCCTTCATGGTGGAAGGACCGAGGATCGCTCTGCCAGGCGATCTCGACCCCGAAAGCCGACGGCAATACACCGAATACCCGGACTCGGATCTCGTGTGGCGCTCGAGAAGCGGCTCCGCGAGGTCGGCGGATACTACGCCGGTTCGGTCGTCCTGCAGATCAGCCTGCAAGCCGTGGGCAACGTGCCGATCCGCGTCTCCGACGTGCGCCTGAGCAACATCAAGCGGGAGCCGCCCATCAACCACACACTGGTGGCCTATCCGACCGGTGCCGACGAGAAGACCTTCAAGATGACCTTCGATCTAGACGAGCCGGTTCCCGTCGCAAAGGAGTACAGCGACACCGGAGGTGCCGGACAGCCATTCTTCCAGAATCGAACGTTGACGTTGAATCAGTCCGATGACGACGTGCTGCTACTCGCCATCAGCGTCGAGAAGTGGTCGGTGTCATTCGGCGTGAGCATCGACTACGTCGTCAACGGTCAGCGAGGGGTCGTTGAGGTGAAGGACGAAGGGCGGCCGTTCCGCGTGACCGGATACAACTGTCCCCGCCCGGGTCAGACTTACACGCCCTATCAGCAGATCTGGGATGCACTACCAGGAACCGACAACGGCAAGCTCGGACCCATCGACGATCATGAAGCATACCGAAGCCTGTGCAACCGCTAGTCCGATCGACGTGCCAGAATGTCAGAATTGAGTTCTGCCTCAATCGATGATCTGGAACTCTGCCCGAACATATATTTGTCCTTCGTCGCAGGATGGTCATATGCATCGGATGAATTCTGCTTCACTCGTCACCGGGGAGGCGCGTGCCGATCGGTGCGATCAAATCTCCCCTGTCCAGGCCGAAGGGCATCTCCCTCAGTACTCCGTTTCGGGGTGCCTCACTGTCTGGTGTCTGGGCGGCTGCTGAAGATTTGTGTGATGGTCTTCGCCGAACATCTGGAGTGATGACGTGGATCAACCCCTCGACACATCCCACCCCTCATCGCAGACCCGGCTCCTCGTCGACTTCGGGCCACGCGCCGGTCTCAAGAACGTCACCTCCCGGCCCGAAGCGCTCGCTGCCCGCTCCGCCGACGCAGTGGACGCCGCCATGGCGTCGATCCACAACCTCGCCGAACGGGTCAACACCACGGTGGGCGGAATGATCCGCCGGCCGCGCAATATTCAGGTCGAGTTCGGCATCAAGATGGACGCCGAGGCGGGCGCCCTGATCGCCAAGACGAAAGTCGAGGCTCATCTCGTGGTGACCCTCCTCTGGTCCGACGATGAAGACAACGGGAATTCGTAGGCAACGTCTTCGGGAAATCACGGTCGAGGTCCGCGACGCGCACACCGGGGAAGCGGCCGGAACCGGCGTTCTCGTTTCGGCGGACGGCCTCGCTGTCACCTGTGCGCACGTAGTCGAGGCGTGCGGTGTCGATCCCCGAGAGCTGCACGGCGATGATGTTCTCGTACGCCTACCGCAGACCCCGCTGCATCCGGCCATCGACCGACTCGCCAAGGTTATCTGGCATCCGCTCGACCACGACGACGACTTGGTTGTTTTAGAGCTGGCCGGCGGACCGGTGCCACCCGAGCGGGTTGGTATCTGCGGTCCTGCCGGCGAGGATGCGGATGGGCAACCGTTCCAAAGCTGGGGGTTCCGACTGCGTGGCGACTACACCAAGGGCCTGATGGCACGTGGCTTGGTTGACGCTCATGTCCCGTCTGAGCGCAACTATCTGTACGAGCCTCTCCAGCTCACATCGGCGCAGCTCGACTCCGGCATGAGTGGGTCGGCCGTCCTGGACATCGCGCGCAATCTCGTGATCGGCTTCGTGTTCCGTGTCTGGGAACCAGGCGAGTCGCCGAAGGATCGGGACCTCGCCTTTGCTGTGGACGCCGGCCTGCTCGCCCACTCCCCGCTGGCCGACACCATTGTTACGACGTCAGTTCCACTCGGGCACGTCGCGCAACCGGTGCTCCATCAGGGCCTCGTCATGCCGCCGACCACCGAGGCCACCCTTGACCAGCAGCCGGTCCTCAACGAGCCGCCAAGCCATCTCGGCGCCTACGTGGGGCGGGAGTCGCTGCTGACGTTCCTCACCGAGGCGTGGGCGGATCCGGGTTGCAAGCTGACCGGACTGTTTGGGCCGTCCGGCATCGGCAAGACCAGCCTCGTACGGCAGTGGCTCGGCAAGATCGGCGCCAACGACGAGGCAGACGGGCCGTCGGTGTTCTGGTGGACGTTCGACCCGGCGAAGCAAGAGGAGGACGACTTCCTGGTCGCGCTGATCGGGCACCTCTCCGGCGGGGCGCTAAAAGGCGCCACGATCCCGTCCTCCGCGGCGAAAGCGAATCTGGCGGCGTACCTCCTGCAGACCGTACCGCGGGTCATCATCGTGCTGGACGACCTCTCCTCGTACCAAATGGAGAGCGGCGATCTTTACGGCTGCTTCCAGCACAGCGGCATCAAGGACTTCGTCAATTACCTAATTTCCGCTGATCAGCGGACGCTGGCGATCCTGACCAGTGACCTGCCCTTTCCGGAGCTTGAGAACGTCCCGGGGGTCGTGTTCGCGGCCGTGGAGCCGCTGAACGCGGACGAGGGCATGCGCCTGCTGACGATGAATGGGGTGCACGGCGACGAGGCCACGCTGCACAGCATCGTCGCCGATTGGGGCGGGCATCCGCAGGCGTTGACAGCGGTCGCAATCTATCTTCGCACCCGCCACCTGGGCGACGCTCGGTTCGCCGGAGATCTTCCCCTGGGCTCCGCGGATGGTTCATTCGCTGACCGGCTACTGGCTATCGGCGAGGCGATCCAGGAGCGCCGGTCCCAGGCCGATCGCGCTGCCCTGGAGGTTCTGGCGCTGGCGCGTGGCCCGCTGCCGGCGGACGTGCTGTCTAGAATTCTCGCCCGGCTCGCCGGCACGGGGCACATCCCAGCTGCTCCCTCGGCCCTAGGAGATCTACTCCGGTCGGCGGCGGTGCGGGAAAGCACCGCCGGTTTCATCCCTCACCCGGTCCTGCGAAACCTTTACCGGACGCGTTTACGCAAGGCTCCGGCGGAGTACCTGATCGCCGCCCATCGCCTGCTGGCCAACCATTACTACGCGATTGGCGTCTGACCCTCCCCGCGGAGCAGATTCTCCGCCACATCGTGTGCCCTGCTGTAGCCCAGACCACCGGCCAGGTCGCGCGCTAGGTGAGCCTCCGCCCTTGCGTTGGTCATATTTCCCTGCGCCGCGTACGCCGACGCCAGGCACACACGTGCGTCCGTCTCCATGCGACGCAGTCCGTATGACTGCGCGATCGTCATCGCCTCGCTCGCCGCGACCAACGCCGCGGACGGCATGTCCTGGGCGTTCGCGTACTGCGCCTGCGCCAGCAGCACCTCGGACAGCACCTGTTTGCTTCCCGCTGATCGCGCCATGTCCACCGACTCCTCGGACCATCGCCGCACCTCGTGCGGGACGACGTCCGACGGGATGACCGTAAGTTGCGACAGCACCAGCGCGACGTCAGAGGTCCAGCCCTGCTCCCGGCAAAAATCCAAGTTAGCGAGCGATACCCGGAACGCTTCGGCAAGGTGCCCTGTGTAGAGCAGGTGCAATGCATAGCGAATGCCGCTCAGGCTGTACAGCATCGGGACAGAGGTCTCCTCGACGGCGATCCGCAGCGCTGCCTCGTACGAGCGCCGAGCGCCGACGCGATCGTCGGTCAGGTCGCTCACATAGCCGGTGAGGGTGTACGCGACCAGAGCGTCCTCCCGGTCGCCGGACTGCCCGGACAAGCGAAGGGCGGTATCGGCGCTGGCAAGGCAGCTGGCCAGCGCGCCCGTCGCCAAATGGGTCTCAGCGAGGTTGTGGTAGGTGATCGCGGCGTTGTGAGGGTCGCCCACCACCATCGCCGCGTTGGCCGCCCGGAACGCCAGTGCCGTCGCCTGTTCCATTTCACCGAGGGCGTGCAGACAGACGGCCGTCTCGTGCATCAGCCAGCGCCGGGACTGCGGGTCGCCCGTGCGCGGATCCAATGTGACGTCGCGCAGCGGATAGAACTGTCGAAGCAGGTCCAGCGCCGCCTCGTAGCGGCCAAGCACGCTGGTCAGCTCCGCCCTAGGCCCCCGATAAAGCTGGTTGTGCAGGATCGCCGCAGCGGCGTCAAAGTCACCCGCCGATGCCGCGTGGTAGGTCGCCTCGATTAGCTGCGTCACCTTCGCCGCGAGTGCCATCCGGGGGCCGTCGCTGGCGTGCATAAGACGCGCGTCGAGCGCCGAGTTTCCCCAGGCCGCGGTGTGCTCACCCGCATAGTCGGCCGATATCTCGGACATACGACCCAGCGTAGGGAACCACGCACCGGGCGACAGTGCCGAATTGGCTGATCGGCAACAGGCGGCGACCGCAGCCAGGTCGCGGCGTAGCGCGGTGGCTTGGGAGGTTAGACGGGACCAGGTTGTCGGCTTCGATCCGCGAGTCCTGCGTCGGATTGCACCAAACTGACATAATTCCGCAGCCGAACCGGTGGATGCAGGGCTGGTCTGGCTCCTGCCAGGGACACGAACCCGCACTTCATCGCCGTTCGCCAGCAGGGATGCCATGACGCGACCGTCACGCTCCGAAGCTCCTTGATGGCGGAACGGCCACTCGTAGATCCCTTGATTGGGCGGTCAAGGGGTCACAGCCGACGCGGTGTAGGTCAGCACGAGGGTTACGTCGCGCAGCGCGGTCCGCACAGCTTCCGGTGCCGTCAGCGTCCAGCCGGCGGCGGCGTCAGACGCCGCGACCTCGACCTCGAGTTCGTCGACCGCTGTCCGGACAAGCGAGCCGATCGGTGCCGCCGCGGTCGCCGTAACGGCGGGCTGGGGATCGCCCTCACGGACCGGAACCGCCGTGAGTGCTGGACCGGCCGTCAGGCTTTCGCCCACGACCGGTGCGCTGAGGATCTCGAGGCTGCGTACGGTGACGTGTCGGCGGGAGAACATGAACGGGAACCGGTCCATGGTGATGGGGAAGGTGGCGCTGCGCGATCCTGTTCCTGGCGCGGTGAAGCGGGCCCACTCCGACGCGTAGTCGTGCCGGAGGCTGACCACCGCGGCCAGCGGCTGGTCGACGAACCGGGCGAAGGCGGTGTTGAGCGCCTCGGTTGCGACGTCCCGCAGCCGGCTGCCGCCGTCGCGAGCCGAATAGCGCAGGGTGAGTATGGCGTCAGCGATGCTGTCGTGGTCGAACTGCGGATAGCTCGCGGGCAACTCCACTCGCCAGGTGGAGATTGCCCCTCTGCCTTCGAAGGGCAGCCGTCGATCGTCGCGGAGGTTGGGCTCCCACACTCCGGTGGCATCGACGGTGCCGCTCGTCACCACCGACTCCACCGGGCCGAAATCGTCAGTGAACCGCGGATCGTCGGCATCGAGGTCGCGCTCGTACCCGGCGCCGCCATCGGCCCGGTGTCGCACCGTACTGCTGAGCAGGGTCAGTCTCGCGTGCACGGCCGTGTTCGGCCCGACCACGCACGGCAGCGTCAGTCCGACCGACTTGAGCCGGCGCAGAAAGTGTCCCGGGAAGTCCGCGTCGAAGAGTTGCTCCGGCACAGCGACGTCGCAGCGGCCGGTCGCCCGTAGGCGCAGCCAGGCAACGGGGTCAATGCGGCGTAACGACACGTGTCGGGTCAGTTCGTGTTCGCGGAGATTGCGGTCCAGGTACGCGACGTCCATCCGGTGCAGGTCCTGGGTGAGCTGTTCACCGGCGAGCAGGCCGCGGCGCAGGCTGTCCCATTGGCCGGTTCGGATGAAACTGGCCTGCGGCAGGTACAACTCGAAGCGCATGGCCCGTTCCGCCCGGCGGGCCATGTCCAGGGCCAGTTGGTACGCCGCGAAGTACGCGCCGTTGAGCTGTCCGCTCATCCAAGTGTAGAGCTGCTCGTTCGTGTACTTGTCGTGCATGAACGCGGCGACATCGTGGGCGTCGGCGATCTGTCGCCGGTGGTTGGTCAGTTCATGTTCGGTGATGGCGACCCGGATGCGAGCCGCGGCGAGCTGTTTGTCGACCTGTGCCAGCTCACGCAGCGCACTGTTGCTCTGGTGCCGCCAGTCGTCGACCCGCCGCTGGAAGCCGGCGATCGCGCCGGTTCTGGTGGCTTGGCGGTCGGCGTTGCCGGAGAGTGCACCGAGAAAGCTGCCGACCGCGTTCGCGGCGTGACCCAGACCGGAGAGGGTGGGCATGAACACGTTGAACGCCGAGATCGAGAACAGCACCCCAGCGGCGGTGTTCGCGACACCGCTGGCGACGGCCCACGTGCCGGCGGCGGCCTGCCAGCCGAGCTGGTCCACCTCGGTTCGCACCAAGCCGAGTCCCCGGACGTCGGCATCCAGGTTCGCGGAAGGCACCAGCGGCAGCCGCGACGGTTCCTCGACGACCGGTGACTGCTCCGCGGGCTCGTGCACCTGCCCGCCGGTGAGCAGGTACTGGAAGTGGCGGTAGCGGCTGGCGGCCGTCTCGCGGGCCGTGACGAGCGCCGCGACGTTGGCTTTCGCCTCCTCGACCTGGCTGCGGCGAAGTTCCAGAACGAGTTCGAGAAGCGCCGCCTCCTGGTCCGTGCGTAGCCGGGCGAGGTGTTCAGCGTCGTGCTTTTCGAGCGCCGCGAGTACGGCACCGCCCAGGTTGCGGACCTCACCGCACAGCTGCGCGGCTCGCGCGGCCCAGAAGGAGTACCGGTACGGGGACAGCGGTGCACCGATGGCCGCGACCGCCGCGTCGATGTCCACGCCGGCCGCGACGGCGCGGACGAGCAGCTCCGGGTCGATCGGCGGCGGGTACAGCGGAAGCGGTCGTTCGACGCCGTCGATGTTCTGGCAATGTCTGATCTTGAAGAGTCGGTCTTCCACCGCGTCCCAGTAGTCCAGCAAACGATCGTTGTGCGGCACGCAGAAGTACGTCAGACCGGTGCTACGCAATGCGGCGGCGGCGTCCTGGTCCGCCTCGGACGAGCCGGCGACGCCTTGTTCCGCGAGCCCTCCCATGGCGGCCTGCAGGGCCGCGACGAGCGGGTGATCGGCCAGCGAATACCAGACGTCGGCGAAGGCGTCCCATCGGCCGACCATCGAGCGGTATGTCAACGCCGGCGGTTGAAGCTGCGGCTGGATGCGTCGGGGCCGCGGCCCGAGCAGTTGCGCCGCTTGGACGTAGCGCGCGGTCGCCTCGACGAGCGCCTCGCGGGTGTCCCGGCGGAACCAGTCGTCGCCCCAGGCGATCAGGTTGTCCAGGTATGCGAACAGGACGTTCCACTGGTATGCGCCGGGGCGCAGCCGGGCGATCGCGTGCGGACGGAACGGACTGTCGCGCCACTGCGTGACCTGGGCGATGAAGTCGGCCCGGCCGGGGAAATCGTCGTCCGGGTCTGCCAGCCACCGCAGCAGGTCCTCGATCCGGTCCGGCCGGCCTCCGCTGCGGAACGGCAGAAACTGCCAGAACCGGTTCGGGTCGGTGACGCCGGCGCCCTGCGCCTGCTCGCCGGCGGGATCGAAGACCAACCGCAGCCAGCGGTCGGCCTCGGCGTAGCGCCGCTGCGCCGACAGATGTGCCGCAACCAGGACGGGGAGATGGAGGAACAGTTCCCAGTGGTAGGAGCCGGCCGGTGAGCGCAGGTCGAAGGTGATGCCTTGCTCGACGATCGAGCCGGGTAGCGGCAGCGGGAGCGGCCGGTGCACCTCACGCAGCAGGCTGCCTCCGTCGGTGATCGCCTGCGTCGCCGGGCTGAACAGTTCGGCAAGGTCAGTGGCGTCGGCGCGGAACCGCACGGCAAGCGGCAGCCCGTCCGTGGTGATCCGCCACTTGAACTGCGGCGCGGTCTGCAGCAAGTACTGGCCGGCACCGTCGCGGTAGTAGAGTACGTCGGCCTCGCGCTCGTCGAGTTGCGCCACTGCCGAACCCTGCTGCGGATTGCCGGGAAGTGCGAAGAACCGGCCGGGCGTTCCGCGCACCTGCATCAGGTGGGCCCCGATACCGACGAGCAGTGTGCCGCTGTCGCCGCTCCTCGCCAGTACCCCGTTCTCGTAGATCATGCCGCGGGTGAGCTTGCGGAGAAGCTTCGGACCGCGCCCGTGCTGCCAGTCGATGCCGCTCTGGGCGCTGACCACGAAGCTGCCTTGCCGGTCCCATCCGACGGCACGCTCCGGATCGACCATCGTCGGTGGGGCCGCGGCGGTCTCGGGCAGGGTGAAGGCGGCTTCCACTGACCACCGCTTCTCCTGGCCGACCGTCTCCGCGGTTTTCGGGAAGACGAACGTTTGGGTGGCGGTGCCGTAGGTGACGCTGAGCGTGAAGTCGCCCGCGAAGAAAGCCGGCGCGAGTGCGAGCACCACCAGGCCGGGGTTGGAGTGCCCGCTGGCGAAGTAGGACGCATCGATGACCGCAGACACTTCCCCGGCGCTGCCGGTCTCCAGCTTCGCCTTGGCCGTGACGGCGCCGCTCGTGACGGTCAACCACACGACGGCGCCGCCCGCCCGCCAGTAGGTCGGCGGTCGGAGGTCCGCGCGGGTCGCCAGCACCCGCACGGTGAGCCAGAGTTGCAGGCGGTCGTTCGTGGCGCTCGCGCTGGTCAGCCGGGGCACGATTTTCTCGCCCCGATCGACGGCCGTGTACATGCTCACGACGGCCGCCTCCTGGACGGCTCGGCTGGTCAGCGGCAGCGCCGTGACGGTCGTGGCGGCGGGCGGTTCGGTCGACACCGTCAAGGTGAAGGTGAACGTCCCCCGCTCGTCCTTGTTCACCAGCACCGGTACGTCGACGGTGTCGCGGCCGACGAGGTGCTCGCTCCACCCCTTCGCGGTGAGCCGCGCCACGCTGAGCTGCACCTGCCAGACGGGCGCGCCCCCGGTCTCGTCGCGGCGGAACAGCGGCCACGCCAGGTGCAGGTCGCCGCCGAGCACGTACGGCATCACGTGCGTGCCGGGCAGGTCGAGGTCGATTCGCCGCCATGGGAGCCAGCGGGTGCCACCTCCGCCGATGTCCTGGCACACACGCCAGAAGTATCGGTAGGGCCGGTCGGCCGTACGCCCGACGAGGTAGAGGTCGGAGATCGCGCCGGCGCCCGACCCGCGCCGGTGCTGGTACATGCCGACGACGGACACCCGGGACAGTTCGACCACGTCGTCGAGGAACGCGACGAGCGCCGCCTGCGCGGTCTCGGCGGACGGCTCGCCCTGCCCGAGGGTCGACTCCACGGTGCGGAAGGCGTCGCTGGCATCCTCGCGTAGTTCGGGATGCAGCCAGTTCTGCGGCCACAGGAAGACGCGACGGTTCGCCTCCCAGGTGCGGTAGGTGCGCATCCAGTCCCAGCGCCGCCGGTTCACCGCCGCGGCCGGTACCGCCGGTTCGAGACCGAGGAGGCAACGGTTGACGAACAGCTGCACGGCCGCCGTGGCACTCAACAACCGGGTGGTATCGGCGCACGGCGCGACAAGGACATCGATCAGGTAGTACTCGTAGAGCTGGTCCGGACTGTCCAGCCCGCGCGCGAACACCAACTGGTCGACGAGCGCGTCACGCTGCCGCTCGCGGAGGCGGTCCGCGACTGGACGCACGACCTCGGTCCACGCCGCGCCCGGATAGCGCGACCGCAGCAGCCCGCGGGCGAGCGCCGCGCCCTCGGCCGGTGCACCCGCCGCGAGGAGGGCGGGCACCTGCGCCGCCTCGATCCCCAGCCGGGTCAACGCGGTCACCAGGTCGAGGACGGCGGCGACACCGACCGGGTCGTAGAAGGTCAAGCCGAAGAGGAATACCCGGTCCGCCGCCTCGACCAGCATCGGCTCCGCGACGTCGATGGCGTCGGCCAGGACGGCGAGGGCCCGTTGCCGCCGTTGCCCGACCGGACGATCGACGTCCACCACGGCGGCGGCGTACGCGTCGAACAGCGCGGGGGCGTCCGGGCCGCGGGCGCGCAGCCGCGCCCAGAGCACCGTCCGGTGCAGCGCCTGGTACCCGATCGCCGTGTCGGTGTCGGAGGATCCGCCGGGGAGCTGGTTGAGGTCGATCGCGAGCAGACCCGCCGACCGTCCGGCCGGCAGCGGGCCGGTGCCCGCCAGTCCCGCGAGGGCTCGGGCGTCCACCCCGAACCGGGCTGCGAGCAACCCGGCCTTGTGCAGCCGCCGAACCAGGGCGAACGCGACGGGGTGCGCTCCGCTGGTGGGTGTTGCCCGCGCATCGACGTCGGCGAACCCAGGATCGAGCAGGGTCTGCACGGCCGGCGTTTGCGTGCCGGGCACGGCCAGCAGGTCCAGCAGGAGCTCGCCGACCAGCTCGGATGTGAAGCCGGTCTCCTGCGCCAACCGGTCCACCGCCGCCGCGATCCGGCGGTGTCGCACGATGGCGGCTGTCATTTCCTCGTACCTGCCGGCGGCGGTCCGGCCAGCGTGCAGCAGCGCGGTGATTTCGCCGTCCCCGAGCAGACGGCGCCGGGCCACCCTTTCGACGTAGCTGTCCGAGTCCGCGCCCAACGCCTCGACGGCAGTCCGCCTGGCGGGATGAGTGGTCACATCCAACGCGACCGCCAGGGCCTCCTTGTCGGGCGCGTCCACCCAGCCCGACACGACGATGCGGCTGCCGGCGCCGGACTCCGCCGGCTCGACTCGGCAGCGCTCCCGCAGCCCGGCGGGCACCGTGAAGGACGGGCCGAGGCTGTCGGTCGTGGCGGCGAAAACCGGCAGGACGGCGCAGCGCAGCCGCCGCCGAAGCCGCGCTTCGACCACCGGATCCGGTGCGCCCGCCACGCCCAGATCGTCGACGACATCGGACACGAGTGCCGGATACCAGCCGAGCGTGACCAACGCGGCCCGCAGCCGATCATCCGGGGTGGTGGACCGGTCGACGTCGTCGGTGACGGCGTGCAGCGCGCCGCGGGTTGCCGCGAGGATGTCCGCCACCCGCACGTCGGGCAGGGCGATCGCCAACCCGGGCGCGGGCTCGTGCCGTAGCAGATAGGCCAGCTCGGCAAGCGAGAAGCCGGTCGAACGCAGCACCTCCACCGCCGCGCAGAACTCGCCGGCGGTCCGCGGGTTGGGGATCGATTGCGCCGCCTGCTGCTGTTCCGGCTCGACGGGGAACGGTTCGATGCCGGTCAGGCGCACCGCCCGGGCGAAATCCGCCGCGCGCAGGTGCAACGCCCGGGCCAGCCGCGCCGCCCGGTACAGCCGCGACAGCGAGTCGAGCGTCAGCGGCAGCGGGCGGGACTCCCCGTGCCGCAGTGGGAGCCCGTCCAGCAGCGCGGAAAGTTCCGGTCCCGGCACTTCGAACGCCGCCGCCATCACGTCAAGTTTCACGTCCAGCGACGGCAGGTCCGCCGGCGCGGTGGTGGTCTCGATCGTGAGCCGGTCCCGGGCCGCGTTGAGGGCGAGGTCCGGATCAGGTACGCCGACACCCGCGTGGGCGAACAGCTGGTCGAAGCGCGCCGGCAGGTCGGTGCCGTCGTCGTCGGTGTGCTTTCGGCGATCGCGGGTGCCGATCCCGCCGTACCAGTCGATCAGCTCGTCGACGTCGAGGCCGACCGCGCGGCGCAACCTCACCAGGTGCGAGATCCGGTACAGCGTCGTGTAGGTGAGCGCGCCGTCCTCGGCGAACGCGGTCACCGCGGCGTCAACGTCCGCGATGCTCCAACCCAGCGCGCGCCACAGCCGGACGAACCGATGCAAGCGGTCGAAGAAGGCCACATTCACCGGCTCGAGGCGGATCGAGCTCGGCCGGCACTCGTGCGGGGGCAACGCGATCGGGGTGACACCCGAACCGCGCAGGAACGCGGTGTCGAGCAGGTCCAGGAGGTTGGGGTGACTGAGCCGTGACTGCTGCAACAGCAGCGAGAGACGGCCGAAAACGGTCAGGGGCGGCCCGCTGACCACCTCGCCCGCCGAGGCGTCGTACAGGTAGGACACACCGCCCACCGGTTCGGCGCCCCACTGCCGCCAGAGCACCGGCTCCGCCAACGGCGTCGTGATCAGGTCCGGGTCCCGCCCGGACAGGCCGAGGTGCTCCATCGCCACCTGGTAGTCGGCCTGGGCGGTCGACGACTGCCACAGCTGCATCAGCTCCAGCCGGGTGAGGCCGGCTCGGTCCAGGAACGCCCGGGTCTCGGCCAGTGGTAGGTCGAACGGCAACGCCCACGGGAACTCCCCGGCACGCAGCCGCTCGTACGCGGCCGGGTTGCGATTCTGCGGCACGGCCAGCGGATCCGGGTCGGTACGCGAACTCTGGCAGGTCAACGCCGCGACTGTCAGCGTCGCCGGAGTAAATCTGACCTCCGTCTCGATCGTGCGACGGCTCAGTTGCCACGTCTGCGCGTCCGGTCCGGCTTCGACCAGGTACAAGGGCGCGGCCTGAACGAGCGTCGCGAGCAACCCGCCCGCCGTTCCACCGACGAGTGCCTCCTTCGTGGCGGTGACCCCCTGCGCGGAGTACACCCGGTCGACGAGTACCGCGCCCGACGACGCGCTGATGGTCAGCTGTCCGTCACCGGTACCGGCGACGGTGAACCGCACCCGGTAGGCGACCCGCCACCGTCGGCCGTCCGTGAGCGGGACGACCGTCAGCGGTTCCATCGCCGCACGGGTGAGCGGGTCGTTGACCAGCAGGGGCCGCAGGCGCGAGTCGAGTTCCCCGGTCAGGATGCCACCGTCGAGGCCGGCAACGGTGGCGGCGAGGTCGAGCCCGGCGCGCGGCACGTCGCGCAGCCGGTGCGGGTGACCGGGCGCGGTGACGTACAGGTTCTCGTCGCTCTGGCGCAGCGTCCACCGTCGCCACCGGTCGGTGACCGTCCATGCGGTGAATCCCTCCTGCTGCAACTGCACCGGTTCCGTCGCCGCCCGCAGGTCGGTCGCGACGTCGACGGCGGTCCGGCGCAGGACCGCCAGCACCGCGGCCGGCAACGGGCCGCCGGCGAGCGCGGCCGTCACGTCCGAACCGGCCGGAAGCTCAACGGTCAGTGGCAGCCCGACGGCGTTCTCCAGCACCTCCAGCGCCAGGTCGATCGCGGGCAGCACGATCTCGCCGTTGCCGCAGGATAGTTCGAGGTCGGCCACGTCGGGTCGGCGGTTCAGGAGCTCGCTGAAGGCCGGTGGGACGTCGCGGCGCAGGAACTCCAGCAGGTCCACCAGGTACGCGGCGGGACTGAGGACCGACCGGCACTGTCCGCAGGCGCAGCCGTCGAGCGAGCCGAACAGGGACTGTGCGCTGGGGTGTCCGGCGAGCCGTTCCGCCGTCGGCGCAGTGGACGGCATGGCCGCCACGGGGGTCGGCGCGAACCGGGGTAGGGCCCCCAGCACCGCCACGGTGGTGTGCTCTCGGGTGGCCGCCCGGGCGTGGATCGCCCGCACGGCGTCCGCCGGAATCCGACCGTCGAAGAGGGAGACGAGTTGCTCGGTGCTACGCCCGGCGATGTCGCTGGCCGAAGCGAGCCCGGTCTGCACCAGAGCGGCGGTGTGTTCCCACCGGAGGGCCAGTGGCTGCAACCGGCGCACGGCGAGCAGGGTTGCGGCCAACGAGGCGCGTTCCTGCTCCGGCACCGCGTCCAGGTGGCCGTCGAGCGGGCTCGTCAGGATGTCGAAGTCGGGGTTGGCGGCCAGGAACCGGCCGACGTCCGCGCCGGGTAGTTCCACGGACCCGTCGGCGAGTCGGGCGGCGAGCGTCGCCGTGGGGTGGAGCTGTTCGACCTTCGCCCGCACCGTTGCCGCGTACTCCAGCTCGCTGTCGGGTCCGCGGGTCGTCGCGTCGGGGGCCGGCGGGTGTCGGTAGGCCAGGTCGGCCCAGGCGTCTGGCGGCACAGTGGTGAGCCCGCGCAGGTTTGCCGCCTCACCCGCGACGTCCTGTAGCCCGGCGACCAGTGCCGTGTTGCCTGCCGTGAGTTCGTCCAGGCGTACGGTGCGGACCACCGCCGCCGCGCGTGGGCCCGCCACGCCGGCACGCTGGAGCTCGCCGCTGAGTCGGTCGGGCTCTGACCGCCAGTCGACGAGCACCTCCGCCACGGTGCGCGACTCGGCCGTACCGGGCGGGTCGGGCAGCGTCGCGAGCAGATCGCGCAGCGAGCCTCGGCCTCGGCCAGTCGGGGTGTCGAGGTGGTGCTCCAGGCGGTGATCGCGGATCCGTACCCCCAGCTCGGCGAGGCGTTCGGCCAGTTCCACTGGGACGAGCCGCTGGTCGACGGCCGCTTCGATCGACCGGAGAAGCTCATCGGCGGGACGTTGCCACAACGAGGCGGGTGTCAGGTCGAGTCCCTGCCGGTGCCAGGCGTACCACACGGCGGCGGGCAGAGCCGGCGCCCGGTCGGGCGGCGCAGCGGCCGTCGCGGCGTCGGCGTGCGTTGCGCGCCGCGGTTCCTGGAGCCGCGCGGCCTCGATCAGGCCACCGAGGTGCTGCGGTGGGATCCGGGTGTCGCCGGCGAGGAACGCCGCGTCCGCGTCGCCGAGATCCGCGAGCCGGACGCCGTGCAGGAGCGGGTCGAGATCGGCGAGATAACGCTCGTACTCGGAGACCGGGCTCGCGCCGACGGGCAGCACGAGGTCGACGGTCTCCGACGCGTCGGCCCGGTAACGGATCGATGAGGTCGCCAGCTCGGCGCCGTCCGGCCCGATGAGCGCGACGCGCAGGTTGCCGTGGCTGTCCGGGGCGCCGTCGTCCGGCCCCGGATAGCCGATGGTGTACCGGCCGTCAGCGCCGGTGGTCGCGTCACCGAGTGGTTCCTCGTCGCGAAGGCGCACGGCGAACGCTCGTACCACCGACCGACGCAACGGTCGACCATCGTCGTCACGGGCCCAGCCCGATACGGTTCTCTCGCTCACGCTCAACGCTCCTCAAACCGTCACCCCGAGGGGCGCCGAGAACGGTCGGTGTCCGGCCGGCGGAGCCGTCTAATAGGGATCCGGTTGGAAGACCGGGCTCTTCGACTGCTCGGTCGGCTTGATCGGAACGACCTCTCCCGTGTCGAAGTCCTGAAGGCCGCGCCGCGAGCTGGACTCGCTGGCCGGCGCCGAGGCCGGTGCCGTTTCGCCAGCCAACGCGGCGATGATGATGCCGAACATCTTCTTCCACCAGTCACCCAGGCCACTGGCGCTCTGCTCGGCGTTCTGCGCGCTTTCTTTCGTCAGTGTCGTGGCCTCCGACCCGCCCGGTGACGGGTCCTTCGTGGTTCGGTGCTGCTTCGGCACCTCGGCGTCCGCGACCTTGGCCGGCGTGGAGCCTCCCTTGCCGGGGCCGTCCAGAACCGAAGCGAAGTTCGTCTCGGTAGCCGGATCGGGAAGGATGGACGCGCCTTTCGGCCCGGACAACGCTCCCTTCGCGGCCGCCGCGAGGCTGTCCTGCTCCCGCAGCAGGGACTCCGCTGATCGCCGTTCGAAGGTCAACGCGATGGACTTGGCTCCCTTCTGGTTCTGGACCTGGAACAGCTCGCCGTGCTGCGCAAGTGCGGAGATGTTGATCTTACTGTCCGTGATCTTCGTGTAGTTGAGCTGATCCCGGACCCGCTTGAAGTTCTCGATGGACGGCATCAGCAGGTGATCGGTCAGGCTGATCTTCTGTCCACCGAGCACCGCGGCACTGATCTCCTTGGAGAGCCTGTTGTCACCGAGCGTCTTCGCAAGTGCGAGATCGCGAGGAATCAGCAGCGTCGTATTTCTTCGATAGAACTTCTTGGAGTAGTCGGAGATCTTGGTTTCGATGTTGAACGTGATCGAACGCTGCTGGGCGCCCGGAATGACGTGTTCATTCTCGGTCAGTCGGGTGAAGAACAAACTGAACAGCGACCTGGGCTGCTGGCTGTACGGAGCCATGTTGCCGAAGGTTCCGGGCGATACCTTCGGCGCGAGGCCACCGATGTCGACGAGCGCCACGGGGTTTCCCGACACGTACTGATAGAGGTTGCTGTCCCCGGTCATCATCACCAGGTCACCGCTGATCCATCGGCACAGCCACGGGGCGTAGTAGCGCGCGCCGTGGTATGTCAGGCCGGTCTCCTCGTCGCGCTCCTTGGCGGTGTAGCGGTAGCGCTGTGGCGGCACGGCGCCACCGCGGACGAACGACAGGGCGGTCGCACCGTAGGGGTAGTACTCCTCGTAGGAGATCCAGGCGGCGCGCTGGTCCAGTTCGCCCGTCGCCGAGCCGAGGTGGTTGTTCACCTGGTACCGCACCAGCGGCGCACCGCCCTGTTCGGTTTCGATCAGCGCGACCCGTTGCTCGCCGTCCATGATGTGCACCGACGTCCGGGACAGTGCGGCGGCGCCGGGGGAAAATCTGCGATACAGCTCATAGTGGCCGAGATAGATGCGTTCCGCGCGCACCGTCGGCACCGCCGCCTGACGATCGGTCACCTTGCGAACGCGTTCACCGGTGGTGCTGTACACGTAGTAGGTCGTCAGCGGGACCACCGCGTTGGACGCCTGACGCGTCGACGAGGCTAGCTGATCACGGAAGTTCCAGCTGATCGCCCGCATCGGCGGCAGCGTGTTCTGGTTGCCGTGCGCGTCGAACGCGTAGGTCTGGGTCAGTGGTGGACCGGAGGCCGGATAGGTCGTGGTGGAGGTCAGCCGGTTGCTGAACGTCCCCGCGGGCTGAGGAAGCTGGGACGCCGAGCGGTAGCTGAATGACCGACGCCAGCCGGCGGCTCCCGGCGCGAGACTGGTGTGCCTCAGTTCCAGCAGGTTGCCTGCCACGTCGTAGCCGTACCGCTCGACATATCGGCCGAGGGCGTTGCGATCGGCGGCGTGCACCCGGGGCACGTCGTTCCAGCTCGTGGGCGTCGGCGGCCGCGGCAACCCACCCTGCAGGCCGAGATGCTCCCGGCCGCGCGCCTCCACCAGGCGGTACTGGGCGTCGTACAGGTAGTCCGTGCTGGCGTCGACGATGGTGTTGAGGTTGAATACGCGCGGCTGCGCCTGATCGGCGATGTTCGTGATGTTGCCACTCGGATCGTAGGTGTAGTGCAGCTTCTGGACGCCGCGCCGAGTATCGGCCAATACCGGCTCGTCCTCCGGAAAGTACGGTCCACCGGGCGGCTTCGCCGCGCCACGCAGCGTCTCAAGGTGCGCGAGCCGTAAGGTCAGCGGGTCGTAGGCGTAGGTGGTCCGTGCGCCGTTGCCATAGTCGATCAGCGTGCGTCGGCCCTGCGCGTCGTATCGGATGTCGCGAACGAAAACCTCACCCAGTGGTCTCCCGGGCAGATCAGCCCGGACCGACCGGAGCATCGCCCGGATGTCATAGGTGCGCCGCACCGCGGTCCCGTCGGGATGACGCTGCACCATCGGGCGGTTCAGCGCGTCGAACCCGGCCGTCGAGACGTGACTGACGCCTTCCAGAATGGCCGAGTTCCAGTCGAGGGTCCCGCGATACTGATGTGCAAGGTCGAGCGTCGCGGAGACCACGTTGCCGGCGATGTCGTAGGCGGTCGTGACCAGACCACTCTGGTCACGCACCTGCCAGAGCCGGCCACGGAGATTCCGCGTCGCGCCGCCGGATACCGACTCGCCGTACGTCCAGTGTTCAACGACGGGCTGCGAACCCCCGAGCGTCACTACGGTCTCCACCGAACGTCGAAGGCGGTCGAAGCTGGTGGTCACCCGCTGCTCGGCGCCGGCTTGGGCCGGGTCGGCGACAGGCCGCCACTGACATACCTGCTGCCCGATCACGTCGTAGAGCACACGCTGATGTCCGGCCTCCATGCTCGCGTCGAGCACGCGCCGGCCCATGAGGTCATTCGTGTAGTGCGCGACCAGCCGGTCCTGCGTGAGGGCCGCCGGACCGCCGGCGTCGCTGATGCAGTCCAGCACCGCGAGCTGGTCTCCGTTCACGTCCACGGCGACATAGGCCCGGTGCCAACTCTCACGCGCGGGAAGGGAGCGATCGGGTGGCGTCCGGTTGTGACCGATGGCGAGCACCGGCCTACCCAACGGATCCATCACCAGGCGGGAGGGCGTGTCCCGATGCCAGAGCGTGTGTTCCGCCGCCTCTCGCTCGGGGACACCCATGGCGCCGTCGATCCGTTGCCGGTACCAGGTAGGCAGGACCTCCACGTCCGGCAGTCTTGCCAGCAGTGCGCCGACGTCGGGGTCCTGACCCGGATCGTCGATCGCGACCGTGTCATTGACGTCCCACACCTGTCGGTCCCACACACGGTGGATCGTCTTGCTGAAGACCTGGTTCGGATGCAGCGTGGCCACCAGGCGCCCGAGGGGGTCGTACAACAGCACCGGACTGACACCGGCTTTGACCGCGAACTCGAATCCGGCGGTGCCCGAGAAGAACGGCTCATACTTGCGAACCGGCTTGCCCTTGTTGTCGAGCACGACCCAGCCGCTGGTCACCCATCTCGGCGTGCCCGCACCGCCGCCCGGCAACGGCTCCGGCTCGGCCGGCGTCTTCGTCTGGATCTGCTGGCCGGCCCCGTCGGAAAATGCGATCGACAACTGGATCGGGCTGGACACGGCACTCGCCACGTGCAGTTCCCGCGCGAGCGTGGCAATCGCGGAGGGCTGCGGGTCGTCCCCGTCGCGTGTCCTGAGGTAGGCGTCGGTGTCGTAGACGAACCGGGTGGTGGCCGCACCCAACAACGCCGGCGCCTGGGCTTGCGGATCGGCCCGGAACGCGACGAGCACACCGTCCTGTGGGTCTGGGTCGACGGCGGTCACCCGATCGTCGGTGTCGTCCTCCGGCTTGCCCATGACGGCCGTGGCGGCCACCCGGCCCAGAGCGTCGTGCAGGACGGCGATGCGGTTGCGGTTGGAATCGGTGACCAGTGCCGGCGAGAGCGTGCGGTAGTCCAGCCGCACGGATGATCGCGCGTCGGCGGCCGTGCGCTCCCCGGCGGTTGTCCGGTTGCCCACCGCATCAACGGTTTCCACGGTCAGCAGGTCGTAGGAGTCGTACTCCACCGACGTGCCGTAATCCAGGCCGGCCGCCGCCGCGAACGGATCGATGAACCGGCGGGGGAGGAAGAAGTGCCGGCGAGCGACTGCCGCGGCCCCCATGTGGACGCCGGGTGGCGTGTAGCGCACCGTGCCGGACGGTGCCCACCACGCCGACTCGACCTGCACGTAGCCCGCGGCGACCAGATCGCTGTCGGTCACGCGGTTGCCGTAGACCTGACCGAGGAGCGCCTGTGGCATCGCCAACGCGAACGACTGGTGCACCAGGCCGAGAGGGCCCAGCTGCCTGAACGGCCGGGCGCTGTGTGGGTTCTGCTCGTCGACGAACTGAACCCGACGCCGCGACACCAGACGGGAGGTCAGCCCCGCGGCGGCCGGCCCCAGCAGCATGCGGATCACGTCGGCGCGCGCGAGTCGGGCCTGGGCGGCGTCCATCGCGGCACCGGAAATCTGCGCCGTCGTGACGTCGTACGCCTGGGGAACGCGGTAGGCGTCACGATCGGCCGGACCGGACCGGTCGGAATCGTCCAGGCTGGTATCGACGATGCCGGTCACCTCGGAGCGACTCTGGATCACCAGCGTGGTTGCCTGCACGTCCTGTGTGCGCTGCGGCAAAGTGGGATCCGCGTCCGCTCTGCGGTAGGCCAACATGACCGAGTGCCTCACCGTGCCGAAGGGATCGACGTCGAGCACCAGCTCGTGCGCCACCCGGGCCTGCTCCGGTTGCCGTTCGCAGGTGGCGGTGACGGTCTCCCGCGGGTCGACGGCGAACACACCGTGCCGCCGGCGTGTAGGTCCCTGAAGCTGGCGCACCGTGTAGTTGTGCTCGCTCACGCTGTACGGATGCGGTTCGAGCGCACCCCCGTCCAACGCGTAGATCTCGCGGCGCAGCAGCCGCCCCTTGAGCGCGCGGCACGCCTCACGCTCGCCCTCCAGCGCTGTCACCCCGTCGAACGCCGAGTCATCCAGACGCCAGGCTTGGGCCGCCGGCACATCCTGTGCCGGAGAGGGGTAGTACTCGTGCGCCAGGAACGTCGACAACCGCTCCCGGTCAAGGAACGCGCCCGTGTGGAACCACGTCCTGGTCAGGACGGGCGGCACGTGGCTCGCGGCGTCCACGTTGTCGCCGGTCGGCAGTTCGCCGCCGGCCGTCAGCACGGCCAACTGCTCCGTGTCTTCCCGCTCGGTCATGGCGAAGCCGCAGAACTCGCGTTCCGTGCCGTCGAACCGCCCGTGACGGTAGCGGTACCGACTGGAGAATCTGCTCCGGTTGAGGTGATCGAATGTCTCCACCACCGCGACTACGTGGACCGGGAACGGCACCTTCGTCACCCACGACCGACCCGCTGCCTTGTCGGCGAGGTACTGGATGGTGGACGTCGAGTAGCTGATGAGCGTTTCTGTGCCCATGTTGTTGCGAATGCGACGCAGCAGATGTGGCTTGTCACCCATCAGGTCGACGAAACGGATCTGGCGACCCGCGTCCGCGGGCAGGGTCGACGACCACACCAGGCAAGCGGTTCCGCGGCCGAACAGGTCTGCCACCGCCACGCTGGTGAGGCCGCTGAACCGCGGGAAGGCGGGCACGCGCCGTCGGGGCTCCCATCCGTTGCCCATCCGGTTCAGATAGACATCCGCCCCGTCCTCGGTCAGGTACAGCACATCGGTCAGGCCGTTGCCGTCGGTGTCGGCCAGACGCAGCCGTGCCGGGTCGAACAGTTCCGGTCGGTCGAAGAGAGGGGCATCATCCATCGTCACCTTGGCGCCGAACGTGCGGCCCAGTGCCGGCCAGTAGACGATCTCACTGTTACGAATGCGAACGAGGTCCATGAGTCCGTCGCCCGAGAGATCCGCCCGGAAGATCGTGCCGGTGCCATCGGACAGCAGGATGTGCGGGCCGGCATCCTCGTCGCCCGGAACCGGAATCCGCTGGACCGGGCCGAAACCGTCTTTCCCCAACGACGGGTACCAGAGCAACGCCTCGGCCTCGGTGATCAGGATACCGGCGCGGCCGTCGCCGGTCAGATCCACCATCGACAGGTTGGGATTGCCCCATTCGATCTGGGGCATCGAAACGAATGGTCGATGGGGTGCCCAGCCGTCATCGGTACGTTCGAAGAAGCCCGGGGCGGGATCGGTGAATCGCACCAGGTCCAGGCGTCCGTCGCCGGCCAGATCCATGAACTGGTCGCGCCGGTGCGCGAAGGACGCCGGCGGATGGGAAGGCAGCGTCTGCAGCGCGCCGTAGCTCGCGTGGCCCAGCGCGGGTTTGTAGTACCAGGCGCTGTTCCCGGTCGTCAGCAGGCCCTGGGTCGAGTCGCCGTCCAGGTCGACGAATTCGTGGCCGCCGGCCGGCATGTTCTCCAGGCTTGCCTGATCCAGCGTGTGCACGACATCGGACAGGACAGCCTCGGTGTACTCGAGGTCCAGTGGCGGAAGTGACCGGGTCACATGGCCGCCACCCGGATCACGACGATGTCCGGACACCGTGACCGTTTCGAGTACCGATCCCAATGCCTGTCCGACCCCGTCCGCCGTGATCGTGCCCGGATCCTGTCGATAGCCGAACGCCATCGACATGACCAGACAGTTCGCACCGATGGCTTCGTCGGGGAAGTGGTGGAACATCAGTGCCCGGTGGCAGAGTCGGTAGGTACGCACGTCGAAGCCGGAACGGTAACCGGAGAAGGGATCACGCCGACAGTGGCGCTTGCCCCGGTCGCCCGGCGCCGGGTTGTCCTCGTCGTGCTCGCCGTAGTCGAAGACCAGGGTGAACATCCAGCGGTCCGGCGCCATCGTGGAGTGGACGAGATCGCTGTCCCGGTTGCCGTAGTGCACAGCCTTGAGATGGCGACCGGCCGAACGGCTCCGGCCGGTGCGATGCCGCTCGTGCGCCGCCGCGACGTCCACCCCGTCGTCATTCTCGGCGATGTACTCGTACGCCGCGGCGTTGCCCTTGTTGTCGGAGCTGGCGCAGATCAGCCACCTGAAGACGTGCCGCGGGTCACCCGGATCAGCAACGCGGGACCCAGCGTCGAAGCCGTAGACGGTGCTGATGTTGTCCCGGCTGATCGAGCGCCAGTGAACATCGCCGTCAGCGCGCGTCCAGCGTTCGATCCGGGCGAACAGTCCCTCGACTCGCGGCCGGTAGCGCAGCACCGAGTATCTGAAACCACCGATCTTCCGCGGCTGCTCGTCCGGTTCGCCGACGGCGTCGAGCACCGGCACGAGGTCCTCGACGCCGGACAGCAGGAACATGTCGCTCTCGTCGTATCGCGGCACGCCCTTGTCGGCCTTGCGGGAGATCTCGGGGAGCGACAGGACCCAGCCGAGACCGAAGGGGCCCTGACCACGGCCGGAGTCGTAGCTCAACGCCAAATCCGGCGTGAAGCCGGCACGGCCTGGACTCAACGGCAAAGGAATCGTCAGACCGGCCGATCCGTTCGCGGGATTGGCGGAAAATTTTTCGCCGACCCCACGAACCGCGCCGCCACCCTTGGGAACCGTGACGGCAGGCGAATCAGTACCAGCCGGCAATGGCGATCCTTGCGGCGAGCTCGCCCGCGTGTGCCGGATCTCCACCGGACCGACCTCGCTCGCGTCGCTCATCTCGTCTCCAGTCCCGACGGGGAAGGCGGACAGCTGACGACCCGATCGGCGGGGCTCCGTCGTAATCGGCCATTCCGAGGGACCGGGCCATCACGCCACCAAGGACCAGAGCGACATCGTCAACCGTACGCGTGGTCGACCGGTCTCGATACCCTGGCGACCTATCGCAACCATCGATGACGAGTGGGACGTGTGCGGAGACGCCGACGGGCCAGTCCCACTCCGGGCGTAAGACGTCGACGGCCGATCGCCACAGGTCCGGACATGCCCACAACCTGTCGTCGGACCGGACCGACGGTCGTCGTCCACAGCGGCCCATCCCGCCCCGCCACCTCCCGCCGCCGAGCCCAACCACTTCGCGGTCGCTCCCTGCGTGAACCCGTAAGATCGTGCTGGTGCAGGGGTGGACGCGGGGCGAGGTGGAGGTTGATTTCGGCGCTGGTCCCGTCGTGGTTGAACGAGGGCTGAAGGTTCTCGCGCTGAACAACCCGGTGCCGATGCCGGACAACGGCCCGATCAACTGGTCAGAGTTGGACAAACTGCCGGATCTGATCACCATCATGTGGTCGGGCCTGGACCGGGGCGTGATCGCTGCGGCCGCCGGCCGCGGGGTGCGGTTCCTGTACTGGTCCGACGCGGCCGGCGAAGTGGACCTGTCCGGGACCTCGGCCGAACACGTCCGGCTGGGTGGGGTGGGTCTGCGCGGTGTCCGGCTGCCGGCGACGGTCAAGCGGTTGCAGCTCAACGGTCCACCGATTCCCGACCTGCCGATCGAGGCACCGACAACGGCCACGGCATGCAGCTGCAACTGTTCTGGCCGACCTGTGGGGCTCGTTAATGCGGTTCGACGGCTGCGACGTGCGGACATGTCCGGCTACCGTCCCGTGCTAACGGCGATCATCCAGCCATGAGCGCCTCGCTGGTGTACCTGCTCTTGCGGCAGATCTTGCAACTGCTTACCCAACTCGCCCGCGACGGCGGCGCCAAGGACGTCGAACTGCTGGTACTGCGCCATCAAGTAGCGGTACTGCGGCGGCAGGTCCACCGCCCGGACCTGCAACCCGCCGACCGGGTGGTCCTGGCGGCGTTGTCCCGACTACTCCCCCGTGCCCAGCGGTCGGCGTTCTTCATCACCCCAGCCACCCTGTTGCGCTGGCACCGGCAACTCCTGGCCCGGCACTGGACCTACCCACACCGGCCTGCGGGGCGGCCACCGGTCGCCAGCGAGATCCGCAAGCTGGTGCTGCGCCTGGCCGCCGAGAACCCGACCTGGGGACACCGCCGCGTGCAGGGTGAACTCGTCGGCCTCGGCTACCAGATCGCGACCAGCACCGTGTGGAAGATCCTGCGCCAGGCCGGTGTCGACCCGGCACCACGCCGGTCCGGGCCGACGTGGGGACAGTTCCTCACCGCCCAAGCCCACACCATCTTGGCGTGCGACTTCTTCACCGTCGACACGGTGTTCCTCAAGCGGATCTACGTCTTGTTCTTCCTGGAACTGGCGACCCGCCGCGTCCACGTCGTTGGCGTCACGGCTCACCCGACCGGCGCCTGGGTCAACCAACAAGCCCGCAACCTGCTCATGGACCTCGACGACAAGGCCGAGGATTTGCGGTTCCTGCTGCGCGACCGAGACTCGAAGTTCACCACGGTGTTCGAAACGGTGTTCACCGCCGCGGGCATCGAGGTAATCCGCACCCCGGCCCAGGTGCCGCGGGCGAACGCGCACGCCGAGCGCTGGGTGGGCACCGTACGGCGGGAATGCACTGACCGGATCCTGATCGCCAACGAACGTCACCTGAGCACGGTGCTCGGCGAGTACGCCACCCACTACAACCGGCACCGCCCGCACCGTGCCCTCGCCCAGCGACCGCCGAACCCATCGCCGGCCCACAACCCGCCGGCCAAAACGAAGATCCAACGGCGGCAGATCCTCGGCGGCCTCATCAACGAATACGCGCAGGCCGCATAGCCCGAACCGGCTTTACGAGCCCCACAAGGTTCCGTTCGCCCGGCGCCTCCGCCCTCGTCGCCTCCACACGGGTTCCGGGGGGTAAAAGGGGCGCCGCAGGACTTGAGCGCCGGCTCCCTCCGTTGTCGGGCCAACCATTGCCCGGGATCAGAGCTGACCGGTTCGGGCATCGCGGTGGAGAACCGCCAGCAGGTCCACGCGCCCAGCGCCGAGCGGTCAGGGCGCGCGTATCGCTCGGGTGACAGAGCGCCTCGCCCGGGTGAATTGGGCTTTCCCGGCTTGTCTGCAGTCGCGGGGGCACGCGAGCTTTGGGCAGACAACTTCCACCCAACGGCGGGATCCGGCAGCGGCCGTCAACATCGGAGGTCGACACATGGCCGGACGATCTCCGAACCCGGTGAGCCAGACCTTGTCCGGCGAGGATAATTCCCGCAGAGCTGTCGAGCGGCGGCTACCCGGCCGCGCCCGACCAGCTCATGACGTCCTGCGTGAGTACAACGAATTCAACGCCAAGCGGCGGCAACGGATCCCTTCCATTCTCTGGATCTTCGTCGCACCGGACCCAGACGGCTGCTACCGGTGGCGCGTCCAACTCGACTGCGACTGCGTCACCGAGGTCCTGACCGGAGGCGACGATCCGCCGCCCAGTGACCACCACTGGCTTGATCCCGTGCACCAGCAACGACTCCCGACCGGACAGCTGTCGTGCAAGCACGACGACTCCCCGCCGGCGCCCTACCGACAAATCACTGAACGGTCGGACCGGCGCGAGGTCTCCTTCCCCGCCGACCCCATCGAGCCACCGGACTGGACCGACGCAGATACCTGGGCGGTCGTCCGCCGAGACAAGCCACACTCCAAAGCGTTTTGGACTGTAGCGCTGGCCTGCGGACACGTCACGGAGGTCCCGACCGATCTGACCTGGAAGCCCACCGACGGACCACGACGGGTCGGTCCTGAACGCCAGCGGAAAATGACAACAGAGTTCGAGGCGTTCTGGGCGACCCAGCCAGACGGCCAATCCAAACAGGAACAAGAGCACACCCGGCGGATGCTCGCAGATGGCTGGCCAATGCCCCGACCGGAACAGCTGTGCTATCGATGCCCGGATGCGCGGCTGATCGTCGCGTATCAACGCGTCGGCTGGCTCGTACCTCGCAAGACCTTATCGACGCCACCCAAGCAACCGTCTCGGGCCGCGCTGCAACGACGGCTGGAACGGACGCAGGCCGAGGCCGACCGGCTACGCCAACAACTCGCCCAACTCGATACGGACAAACATGCCAACGCAGCCGGGTAAGCGGTGAAAAGCGGCCGCGCCTTGCCCGGCAGCGGCGGGCTGCTAAGCCTCGATCCACCGGCTTCCGCACGGCCCGTCCACCGTCACGCCGACCCTCGCGGCCGGCCGAAGACGAGACTCCGAGGTCGGCGAAGCAACCCGAACAGATACCACGAATCTGAGGCCTTGCGGCCGGTGGTCTCCCGATCGGCCCTGCGCGGTTCCCGGTGCATCGGTCGGCTGGTACGAGGAGGAGTCGTTCCGTTCCTGGCGTGCTGGTCACCCGGCCCGAGCGGAAAGGAGACGGTCGCGCAGCTGAAGGAGATCAGCGCCAGGGTCGACGCCTAGTTCCTCGGCGAGATGATGGTGCAGGCGGCGGTAAACGGTGTGGGCGTCGACTTGGCGACCGCTGTAATGGAGGGCGAGCATGAGCTGGCCGTGCAGCCGCTCACGGGTGGGGAACTCGGCGCACAGCCGCATCAGGTCACCAACGATCCGCTCGTGCCGGCCGGCGCCCAGCTCCAGCTCGAAGAACTCCTCAGCGGCACTGAGTTGCAGCTCCGCGAGCCACGCGGCACTCGCCGCTACCGCCTGACTGTCGAGATCCTCCAGCACCGGTCCGCGCCACATGGCCAGCGCGACGCGGTAGTGGAGGGTGGCCTCGTCAGGCCGGCCGGCGGCCGTCGCCAGGCGGGCGGTATCGACCCGGTCGACGAACACGCGGGCGTCCAGTTCGTGGCGGCCGATGTTGAGCTGGTATCCGCACGGCCTGGTCTCCAGGATCCGCTCCGGCGCACCGGCCCGCAGCAGGCGGCGGCGCAGGCCGGCGACACAGTTCTGGACCTGTTTGCGGGCCGTTGCCGGGCGGTGCGTGTCCCATACCGCGCTCACCAGCCGATCGAGCGAACTGCGCCCGTCGGCGGCGAGCAGCAGTGCGGCAAGAATCTTGCGCTCCCTGGCTCCTGCGACGTCGATGCGCCGACCCGCCACGAGGACCTCCAGCGGGCCGAGGATGGCGAACTCCACGAATCTGTCTCCTCCGGGCTTACGGAGGAGCCGATCAGGAGTCCGACCCCCGTGGTCACCCTTGGCCGTGATTGTTCTGGGCTCAACGGTCGGCGTCAATATCATCTGGCGATGAGAAGACGATGACAGTGTGGTGACGTCGGAATGACGCTCTACATCATGATGGCCGCCACATGCCGAGGCGGGAGGTCCGACCGATGGCTTTACCCCCGACCGATGCCCTGCTCCTCACGGTGAACTGTGCGGTCGCCGCGGTCCTGCTGCACGCGGGCCTGAGCAAGCTCGCCGTGCCCGTCCCGCTGCACCGGGCACTGGTCGAGGTGCGCGCTCCGGCACCGCTTGCGACGGTGCCGGCCGTCCGCGGGTACGCCGTCGTGGAATGCCTCGCAGGCGTCGCGCTGCTGTTCGGTCCCACCCGGGCCGCCGGTGGCGCCGTCGTCGTCCTGGTTGGCCTTGCTGTAGCCGCGCTCGGTGCGCTCGGCGCCGCGCGGGGAAGCATTTCCCCTTGCGGCTGCTTCGGCATCCGGGACGGCCGGCCGCTCGGTGTCGCCAATGTGGTGGCCGGGTTCGGGCTCGCCACCGCCGGCTCGGTGAACCTGGCTGCTGCGGCCCGGACCGGCGCGCCGGCGGTGCTCGGCGCCACCCTCGCGATGCTGGTGCTCTGCCTGTACGTCAGCCGTGCCTGGGCCTGGCCATTGATCCGTCCACGGAGGGGAACGTCGCTGTGATCCTGTTCCTGAGTCTCGTCGTGCTTGTGCTCGCCGCTGCGATCGTCGTGCTGTTCGCGATGCTCGGTGAGTTGTCCTCCCGCGTGCCGGAGTCGAGCGACGAGGCCCGCCGCCGGCTCGAATCGATCGACACCGCACGGACCGGCCACCGGGCCGAGCAATGGCCGGCCGAACTAGCGCACATCGCCGAGCAGGAGTACGCGCTGGTCCTCGTGCTGAGCTCCACCTGCTCCAGTTGTGAGCAGATCGCCGGCCAGGTGCGCGCCATGCTGGACCGCGGGCCGGCGAACCTCGCCGTGGTGGTTGCCTGTCCGGCCCGGGAGCGCGGCGAACACTTCGCCGCCGTACACGGCATCGACCGCGGCGTGCTGTACATCGACGAGGACGGCGACTGGGTCAAGGGTGAGTTCGCTGTCGACACGAGCCCCGCAGCGCTGCTGTTCCGTAACGGAACCCTGCAGTCGGCGCTGTTGTTCTGGGATCTGCCCGCCGTGCTGAACGCGGTGGGTTCGCTGAGTACCGCCGATCGGGAGGTGGCATGAAACAGATCATGACCAAGGCGCGGACCAGGCGCCGCAGTGTGCTCGCCGGAGTGGGGGCCAGCGGGTTGGCCGCGGCCGCCGCGGTGTTCGGCAGCGGCAGTCCGGCGCACGCAGCCAACTGGGCGTGCTGCACCCTCGTGTTCGTACCGCCGAACGTCTCCTACTCCAGCTGCATCGCCGCCAAACACTACGTCTGGCAGTGCACGTTCGGCACCGTCGGACCGGTGTACCGATACAACTGCTGCGAGAAGAAGAACGCGGCCGGAAAGATCATCGGCTCGGCCACCAAGTACACCTGCATCGCCAACTGCGGGTGACACATGGCCACGGCAATCGTCGTCGTCGCGCTGCTCGGTGCGATCCTGCAAATGCAAAGCCCTTGAGGCACGTCGATGGCCGGGGTCGCCGGCCCGATGCTGCGTCATGACCGGGCTGGTGCCGTCCGGTTCCTGCTCGGCCTGCTGATCGGCGGGCTCGCCGGTTCGCTGGTGCTCGCCGTTGCGGTGTATCTGCTGGGGCTCCTCGCCGTCGAGGTGCTGCCCGAGCCGGTGCGCGTGGTGATGTTCGGCCTGGTCGTCGTCGCGTTCGGCGTCATGGACCTGACGCTGCGGACACCTCACGTCCAGCGTCAGGTGCCGCAGTCGCTCGTCCGGACCATGAAGCCCGGCATGCTGGGCGTGGTCTGGGGTATCGACCTGGCAATGCTGTTCACCACACAGAAGACCACGTCCATGGTCTGGGTAGCGCTGGCGGGTCTCGTGCTCGTCACACCGGGCCTCGCGCCCGTTGTCCTGGCCTGTACATGGACCGCCGCCTGGCTGGCGATGGTCTACCTGACCATCCGCAGACCGACACTGTCGGCGATCGGGGAGGAGCGACTGCCGTGGGAGGACCTGGTCAGCATCATCCGGCGGGTGTCGGGCACCGCGCTGATCGGCGCGGCGGTGGCCGGCGTGTGGCTGATGACGTGACGGCCGCCGGTGCCCTGACCGCCTCCCCCGATGACGGGCAGGTAGTCGTCACCAGGTTCGAGTGTCCCGGCGTGCTGACCCTGTTGTACCTGCTGGCATTGCACGTCCGCATCAAACACGCCGTGCGGCGTCAGGTGCCGGGCCTGATCGCCGCCCGCGTCGTCGTGCAGTGGCGGGAACGGACCATGCTCAGCATCTCGCTGTGGCCGGACCTCAGCACGATCTACGCCATGGGGTCGGTGCAGCGTCACGTCGTCGGTTCCCGAATCCCAGGCCGCCTGGGGGTCCGCACCAGCAGTGGGGTCTTCGGATTCACCGGCGATTGGCGGCGCATCATGTTCGGCTCGCCCGCCGCCGCCATCGACCCGTTACAGCCCTTGAAAAACAAGTGAACCGGAAGGAGCCTCATGGCAATACCTACCGACCGCGGCCACGTGATCCTCACGAAGGACGCCGCCGGGCAGACCACCGTCATGGTGGGTACCTCGCTGATCAACGGCACTGTGCAGAACGTCTACGCCCGCCACGTCGGCGCGGGCAACGTGAAGGTGCATCCCGGCGTGCGCTTCGCCAACGGCCAAGACGGCCAGCACACGCTTGACGTCGTCGAGGTCTTCGTCGCGGACGACGACAGCGTGCACATCCGCCGCACCGAGGCGGGCGACGACCTGCGCGCCAACGGCTGAAGAACCCGGAGACGCCCCTCCTCGAGGTGGAGGGGCGTCTCGCCGCATCCCGGACGCCAGCGCCCGCCATGCGCCGTCCATCTCGGCGGCGTCCACCGGCACCCGGACCCGAGCCTCCGGTGGGCAGCGGGTTCCGATGATCCACGATCCTGTGGCGCAGCTGTCGTTCCGGGCACTGGCCGGCGCCAGTTGGGTCAGTTGGGTACCAAGGATCATCGTGCTGCTCCGCTTGGCCTTCTTCGGCGCTGGGACACCCGACTGGCTGGTTGGGTAGCCAACTGGTCAGTTGAATGCCGTAGTTGGCCAACCGGCTCCCGCACAGTTGGATGTGCGCGTCGGCCAAGTTGGGTGCCGGTTGGGTGCCGCGTCCACGTCGGATGCTGCGTGACGTAGGCCAGTTGGGCCATGCGTTTGCATGAACAGGGCCCACCAGTCGCGACGTCGCGGCCGCTGTTGACGATCCGCTCGGCCTGTCGCAGCTGATCGCTAGCGGCGTCATCGACGTAGTGGCCGGCGACCCGCCGGTGCCGATCACCGTCTGGCAGGTCGCCGACGACGACCCGTACGGCCACCACACCGACGGGTTGACCGGTCGCACCGCCCAACTCCTCATCGGCCTGTACACCCGGGTCGGCGACACCTCAAACTTGGCCACGCTACCGAAGCAGTCACCGACGCCTTCTACATCGAGAAAGCCACGATCGCTCCTGACAACTCCGATCTCCTCCAGGCCTTCCACGCAGGGCACGCTCCTAGTTGATCTCAAGACCCCGAGCAGCGTGGACGGGCTTCGCTCTGACCCCGCGTGATGTGAGGCAACCGAGGACATGCCGACCGGGAGGACCGAGCGACAGTCTCGGCCTCCCGGTCAGCCATGCGAATCGGCGCACGTACAAGCATCACACTGCCTACGCATAGGTTATCTTGCTCCGCAGCGATGACTGGACATCGGATTATTGGACCGAGGCGCCGGACGATGCCCACCCGGGCAGAGCCGCGCTCGCACTACTCACATCGATCAGCTTCGACAAATGAGCCCCCCGTTTACCCCCCGCAATCACTGCCAGGAGAAGACAACCGATGCAAGCAGAACCTCGCCCTCTAGAACGTTTTCGCAGGTCAGACACCATTTCTTGACAGCCATTGAAAGGTGCCGTAGGCCATTGGCTCACCACTGGAGGACGCCGGTTCGAATCCGGCCGGCCCCCACCCCAGGTAGCCCGGGGAGGACGTCGTAACGGTGCAACCGGATCCCGCCGACGTGGCGGCGTGCCTGCGGGTGCTCGCCGTGGCCGCCGAGCGTCCGCACGATCCCGGCCTCGCCGCGGTGACGGCCGCCGTCGACGTCGCCTACCGGGCCGGCAAGAAGCGCCGCAAGGCCGAGCGACTCGTCACGCGGCGCGAACACGACCGGGCGCTGATCGCGACGGCGACACGCTTCCGGGAGGAGATCCCGCCCGTCACGCCGGGAAAGACCACAGTGGACGGTGACCGGACGCTGCGCGGCAGCCGCCGGTGCTACGTCTGCAAGGACCGGTACACGCGACTGGACGCGGAGTACCACATGCTGTGCCCGCCGTGCGCGGTCGAGAACACCACCCGCCGCGCGGCCCGCTGCGACCTCACCGGGCGGCGCGCCGTGGTCACCGGCGGTCGCATAAAGATCGGTTTCCACCTCGCGTTGAAACTGCTGCGGGACGGGGCGTCGGTGCTCGTCACCACGCGCTTCCCCGCCGACGCGGCGCGCCGGTTCGCGGCCGTGCCCGACGCGCCGCACTGGCTCGACCGGCTGTCGGTGCACGGCGTCGACCTCCTCGACCTCGCCGGCGTGGTCGGCCTCGTCGACGCCGTGCGCGAGCGGTGGGACGGTGAACTCGACATCCTGGTGAACAACGCCGCACAGACCATCCGCCGGCCGGCCGGCTACCACCGGGAGGTGCGGGCGGCCGAGCGGGAACCGGTGCGCGGGCTGGCCGCGGCCGTCCGGCGCAGCGGCGACCGCGCGGCGCTGCCGGCCGGAGCCGGCACCGACCTGATGCGGTCGGTCGAAGCAATGTTCCCGCTCGGGCTCCGCGACGAGACCGGTGAGCCGCTCGACCTGCGCGACACCAACAGCTGGGTGCTCCGGGTCGGCGAGGTGAGCCCGGCCGAGTGGCTGGAGACCCACGTGGTCAACGCGTTCGTGCCGTTCCTGCTCACCGGTCAGCTGCGGCCGCACCTCGCGGCGTCGCGGCATCCGGACCGGTACGTGGTGCAGGTGTCGGCCATGGAGGGCAGCTTCAGCCGGCGCATCAAGACGGCGCGCCACCCGCACACCAACATGGCCAAGGCGGGGTTGAACATGCTCACCCGCACCGTCGCCGACGAGTACGCCGCCGAGGGCATCTACATGTCCAGTGTGGACACCGGCTGGGTGACCGACGAGCGCCCGCACCCGGGCAAGACCGCCGAGCGGGAGAACGGGTTCCGGCCGCCGCTCGACGTCGTCGATGGTGCCGCCCGCGTGTACGACCCGATCGTGCGCGGGGTCGGCGGCGCGCCGGTGCACGGCGTGTTCCTCAAGGACTACCGGGAGGTGCGCTGGTGACCGGGACCGAGCCCACGCCGGTCCGCTGCCCCGCGCCGCTGCCGGCGGCGGCGGAGGGCGATTCGGCGACGGAGGGGGACCCGACGACGCTCGATGCGTTGCTGGCGCGGCTCGCCGACGCGGCGCCGCCCACCGCGACCGAGACGTTCCCTCGCGGCACCCTGCAACCCGACGGCCGGCTCGACCTGTGCAAGCAGCACCTGTCCCCGGCCGACGCCCGCCGCGTGATCGGCGCCGCGGTCGGCTCGGCGCACGCCCGGCACCTGCTGCTCGGCACGAACAGTCTCGGCGCGGCAGGCGTCGCGGCGCTCGCCGACCAGCTCACCGCCGGCCACCGGCTGGAGACGCTGTACCTGGGCTGCAACCACGTCGACGCCGGCGGCCTCGCTCCGCTCGCGGAGAAACTGGCCGCCGACCGCACGGTGCGCGCGGTGTGGCTCAAGCGCAACCCGATCGGCGACGAGGGTGCCGCGGTGCTCGCGGACGCGTTGCGGCACAACGGATCCGTGCGCACGCTCGACCTGACCAACACCGGGCTCACGGTCGCCGGCCTGACCCTGCTCGCCGACACGCTGATCGCGCGATCCCGCCCCACGCAACGGTTGTACCTCGGCGGCAACAACCTCGGGCCGGAGTCGGCGGAGGTGCTCGCCCGGCTGCTGCGGGCCGGCGTCGACGAGTTGTACCTGTCCGCCGGCCGGCTCGGCGACGAGGGAACCGCCGTGCTCGCCGCCGCGCTCGTGCCGGGCCGACGGGTCGTGCTCGGGCTGGGCGGCAACGGCATCCGGGTCGACGGCGTGCGCGCCCTCGCCGCCCGGCTGACCGCGCTGGCGTCGCTCGACCTCGCCCGTCCCCGGTCGGCGGTCGCGCTCCGGGCCGCGCCCAACGAGGTCAGCGACGAGGGCGCGGTCGCGCTCGCCGACGCGCTGCCCGGCAGCGGCCTGCGCCGCCTCGACCTGCGCCACACCGGCGTACGAGGCCGCGGCGCCCGCCGCCTGGTCGAGGCCGCGGGTGAGCTGGAACTGCTGGGGCTGGGCAGCGGCGTGCCGCGCCGGATGAAGCGCGCGGCCGCGCGGGTCCTCCGCGAACCCGCGCCGGCGCCGGCGGACGTCCGCGCGATCGCCAGCGTCTACCGATGACGCGCCTGCCGCCGTTCCTGGCCGACGCCGTACCCGGGTGGGTGGCCGCGCGCCGGTTCGGCGTGCCCGCGTCGATGGTCGAGCGGGCGACCGCGCGGCGCCTGGCCGGCGACTGGCGCGGCGCCTGCGAAGCGGCCCGGTTCCGCGTCGAGATCGACCCCGGCCACGTGCGCGACCGGTACGGCGCCGAGGTCGCCGACCGCCTCGCCACCGACCTGCGCCACCTCGCGCCCGACCTGGTCCGCTGGCACCTGCCCCGGGAGCTGGGCGGCGGCATGGGCCGGGTCCTGCCCGACCTGCCCATCGTGCTCGCCCGCTACGGGCCGGCCGTACTGTGGGTGCACACCCAGGCCCAGGCCGAGCGCCCGCACCGCCCGCGGCTGCGGTTCGGCCCGCTCGGCGACGAGGCCGAGGCCGAGGAGCCGGTCGACATCCGCTACCTGTGGGACACCCACCGCACCGCCGACGAGGTGGCGGGCGAACGCTGGGACGACGCCCGCTACCTGTGGGACGCCCGCGCCACCGACGGCCTGCGCCGTCGCCTCGGCGGCGACGACCGCACCGCCTTCCACCACCGCGACGGGCGCCGGCTGACGACGGACGAGCTGCCGACCGGGCACCCCGGCCACGACGACCCGGCCGCGCTGGTCGAGTGGACGACGCTCCTCCTCGACGCCGGGCGCTACCGCGAGGCGTGGGTCGCCGCCGGCATCGGCGCGGACCTCCTCGTCCGCGCGGAGGAGTACCCGCACGTGGCCCAGCCGCTGCTGCCCGAGCGGAACGCGTCGGTGGTCGCGCTCGCCGCCGAGGTGCGGCACCGCAGGGAGGTGTCGGCGCTCGTCAAGGTGCGCTCCTGGGCGGAGGCGGTGTTCATCCAGAGATCGACGGCCATCGTCGCGGTGGGCCGGGACTTCCTCCATTCGGCGACCCGGGTGCCGCGGGTCGCCTGGCAGCGCTTCCCCGATCTGGAACTGCTGCGGTGGGGGCGGATCGCGCCGTCGGCACTGCACCCGCTCGTGCGCACCGCGCTCTTCCCCGACCTCGCCGACACCGGCTACCACCCGGCCGCGGAGGTGGCGCCGCCGGACGCGGTGCGGGTCCGCTGCCGGGGCGCCTGGCACCGCATCGGCTGGCGCGACGGCCGCGTCGACACGGTCGACCACCCGCCCGGAGAGGCCCGACGGGAGCGCACGCTGCGCGCCCTCGGCGGCGCGATGTCACCGTGCTTCACCGTCACCGACGCGTGGCTCGGCGGCGACGCGGCCTCGGCGTGGACGCGGACCGGCCGGCTCCCCCGTGCGCTGCGGACCCTGCGCCGGGACGCCGTGGCGCTGATCGAGCACGGCGACACCGACGCGTTCGTGGCGCTGCTCGACCGGGGACTCGACCCGGCCGGCGTCCGCACCCGCCGCCACCGCACGCCGTTGCACCTGGTCGCCCACCTCGACGCCCCGGGGGTCGACGTCACCGCGCTCGTGCGCCGCCTGCTCGACGCCGGCCTCGACATCGACGCCGACGACTCCTTCGGCCGCACCCCGCTCGGCACGGTGCTGTTCGACGGCGGATCCGCCGGCCTGGTGCGGACCCTGCTCGACGCCGGCGCCGACCCGGGCTGCCTCGACCACCAGGGCTGCTCGCCGCTGCACCTCCTGCGCTCACCCGACGCGGCCACGATCCTGCCCTGGCTGCGCGACGCCGGCCTCGACCTGGAGGCCCGGGACCAGTACGGCCAGACCCCGCTGATGGTGCAGGCGAGCAGCCTCGCCCCGCCGGAGGTGCTGCGGGCGATGCTCGCCGCCGGCGCCGAGCCCTTCGTCGAGGCCGACCTGATCGACGACACCATCGGCGACAAGCTGCACCGGTACCGCTACGACGACGTCAGTTTCGTCCCCCGCGTGGAAGAGAGCGCCGATGGGTGATGCACGGGTCGCGGCAGAAGGAAACGCGCTGACGGACGATCCGTTGGAGCTGGCCGACGCGCTGATCGCGTCGACCCGGCAGACCCGCACCGAGCCGGCCCGCAGCAGCCAGGCGGAGGCGCTGGCGCTGGCCGTCGCGGCCAACCTGCCGGTGCTGCTGTGGGGCGAGCCGGGCGTCGGCAAATCGGCGACGCTGGCCCAGCTCGCCGCCGGCCTCGGCCTGCCGATCGAGACGGTCATCGCCAGCATCCACGAGCCCAGCGACTTCTCCGGGCTGCCCGTCGTCGGCGACGACCCGGCGCGGCAGGGCGTGCCGATGGCCCCGCCCGACTGGGCGGTGCGGATCGCGCGGGCCGGCACCGGCCTGCTGTTCTTCGACGAGCTGTCGTCGGCGCCGCCGGCCGTGCAGGCGGCGCTGCTGCGGGTGGTGCTGGAGCGCCGGGTCGGCAGCCTGCCGCTGCCGGACCGGGTGCGCATCGTCGCCGCGGCGAACCCGCCGGCGAGCGCCGCCGACGGCTGGCACCTGAGCCCGCCGTTGGCGAACCGCTTCGTCCACCTGCACTGGACCCACGACCCGCGGGTGGTGACGCGCGGCCTCGCCGGAACGTGGCCCGCCATCAGCGTCCCGACGATCAGGCCGAGCCGCGCACCGGCCGCGCTCGCCCGGGCCCGCGGCATCGTCGCGGGCTTCCTCACCGCCCGGCCCGGCCTCACCCACCACCTGCCCGCCGACGCGCAGAGCCGGGGCGGTGCGTGGCCGTCGCCACGGACGTGGGAGATGGCGCTGCGGCTGCTCGCGTTCGCCGACGCGTGCGAGGCCGACCGCGAGGCGCTGGCCGCCGCGCTGGCCGGCGCGATCGGCGACGGGCCGGGCATCGAGCTGCTCACGTTCGCCGAGGAACTCGACCTCCCCGACCCGGAGAAGGTGCTGGCCCGCCCCGACGCGTTCGACCTGCCCGAGCGCGGCGACCGGCAACTGGCGTTCCTCACCGCGGTCACCGCCGCGGTGCAGGCCCGGGTCACCCGGCAACGGTGGGAGGCGGGCTGGGCGGTGCTGGCGAAGGCGGTCGAGGCCGGCGTCCCCGACGTCGCTGCCCGGGCCGCCGCCGACCTGGCCGCGCTGCGCGACGCGAACTGGCCGGTGCCGTCGCACGTCGACGCGTTCGTCGACGTGCTGACGTTGTCGGGGGCCCTCGACCGGTGACCCTCGACCGGACGAAGCTGCTCGCCGCGCGGTTGAAGGCGGCGACCGACCGGCCGTACCTCGCGTCGGCCCTGTTCGCGCTGTCGGTGGTCGAGTCGACGGTGGTGCCGACGATGGCCGTCGACCGGCTGTGGCGCTGCTACGTCAACGCCGGTTTCGTCGACGCGACGCCGGTGCCGCAGCTCGCCGGGGTGTGGATCCACGAGGTCGCCCACCTGCTGCGCGACCACCACGGCCGGGCCGGGCGGCTGCCGTCGGACCTCCAGGGCGACCGGTCGCGGGTGAACATCGCCCAGGACTGCGAGATCAACGACGACCTGATCCAGGACGGGCTGGCGCTGCCGGCCGGCGTCCTCACCCCGGGAACGTTCGGGCTGCCGGACGGGCGCCTGTTCGAGCAGTACCTCCCGGACATACCGGAGACTCCGGAGTGCCCGCGGTGCGGGTCCGGCGCGTCCGGCGGCACCGAGCCGTGGGACCTGCCGCCCGGCGAGGGCGGCCGCGTCTCGCCGGCCGAGGCCCAGTCGATCCGCCGCTACACCGCCGACGCCGTCCGCGCGCACCAGCGCGGCCGGGGCACCGTGCCGACCGGCTGGCGGCGGTGGGCCGACGGGATCCTCGAACCGACCGTCGACTGGCGGCAGGTGCTCGCCGGCAGCGTGCGGCAGGCGATCGCGTGGGCGAGCGGCGCGGTCGACTACACGTACCGGCGCCCGTCGCGGCGGTCGGCGGCGCAGGCCGGGGTGGTGCTGCCGAGCATGCGGCGGCCGGCGCCGTCGGTGGCGATCGTCGTCGACACGTCGGGCTCGATGTCCGACGACGACCTGGCCGCCGCGATGGCCGAGGTCGCCGGGGTCCTGCGCGAGGTCGGCGTGCGCGGCAACCGGGTGACGGTGCTGTCGTGCGACGCGGCGGTCGGCGTGGTGCGCCGGGTGGCCCGGGCCGAGGAGCTGGAGCTCGTGGGCAGCGGCGGCACCGACATGCGCGTCGGCATCGCGACGGCGCTCGCACAGCCGACGAAGCCGCACGTGATCGTCGTGCTCACCGACGGCATGACGCCGTGGCCCGACGAGCCGCCGGCCGCCCGGGTGATCGCCGGCCTGATCGGCCCGGACCCGCCGCTGCCTCCGACATGGATCGAGTCGGTGCGGGTCCGGTGAAAGAACACCGAAAGGTCATTGGCAGAGCCGGTCAGTAGCTTGGCTCACGCGGACCCTGAGCCCCGGCGGATCCCCCCGGCAACGCCAGGCTCAGGGTCCATCCGGGTTGAGGCCACGTGAAACGAAGGGATCCCAGCCATGTCGAGAAGGATTGCGGCTCTGCTCGCCGGACTCGCGCTGTCGGGCACACTGACCTGGTCGATCGGACCGCTCGTGCACCAGGGCGACGGATCCGTCACCGCGGGCACCCGGGTGACCGGGGTGTCGACACCGGACGGAACGCGCGTGACGGAAACGCCTGACGGAACGCGGGTGACGGAAACGCCCGACGGAACCCGGGTGACCGGCCAGAACTGGTAACAGCGGTCCGTGCCGCCGCGGTCCGACTGGTGACCGCGGCGGCGTCGTCGGTGGTTCCTCAGCGGTTCCTCAGCGCGGGCCCTGGCGGTCGGTGACGAGCCGCATCGCGGCCAGCAGGTCCTCGGCGGCCGGGGCGCTGTCGGGGTCGGCGAGCCAGGTGGCGGCGGAGCCGACGAGCAGCGCCTGGTAGAGCGCGCCGAGCCGGTCGGCGTCGGCCGGGTCGAGGTCGGGATGCAGCGACCGGAACAGCCCGACCAGCCCCTCCCGCGCCTGCTTGTTGGAGCCGGCGAACTGGGCCCGCAGCGCCGGGTCGCGCCCGAGCTGGGCGACCAGTTCCAACTGGACGGCCCACAGCGGCCCGCTGCTGGCGAACGACTCCAGCACCAGCGTCCACGCCGACGCCAGGTCGGTGGCGCCGCTCAGCGTCTCGGCGAGGCCGGCGCCCCACTCCGCGATCGCGTCCTGCAACGCGGCGGTGAGCAGCGCCTCCTTCGTCCCGAAGTGGTAGCCGATCGCGGCGAGGCTGACGCCCGACGCGGCAGTGACGTCGCGCGCGGTGGTACGGGCGAATCCCTTGTCGAACAGGCACTGCTTCGCGCCGGCGAGCAGATCTTCGCGGTTTCCCATGGCGCCCAGTGTCTCAGACAAATGTCTTGAACAAAAGTCTTGCACAAATGTCTAAGACGTCTGTACCGTTCCGGCCATGACATTGACGAACGCACGGGTCCTCGTCCAGGGCGGCGGCATCGCCGGTACCGCTCTCGCCTACTGGCTGCACCGGGCCGGCGCCCGCCCCACCGTCGTGGAGCGGGCCGACGCGATCCGGGCCGCCGGCTACAAGGTCGACATCCGGGGCGCCGCCCTGACCGTGGTCGAGCGCATGGGCGTCCTCGACCAGCTCCGCGCGCTGCGCACCGACGTGCGCCACGGTTCGGTGGTCGACGCCCGGGGCCGCCGGGTCGCGAGCCTCGACGCCGACACGTTCGGCGGACGCACGCACGGCGACGCCGAGGTGCTGCGCGGCGACCTGAACCGCGTCCTCTTCGAGCTGACCGCCGGCACCGTCGACTACCGCTTCGGCGAGTCGGTGACCGGGCTGGTCGACACCGGCGACGGCGTGAAGGTGACCTTCGCGAGCGGTGCCACCGAGTCGTTCGACCTGGTGATCGGTGCCGACGGCCTCCGGTCGCCGATCCGGGGTCTCGCCTTCGCCGACGCCGACCCCGTCCGCCACCTGAACCACTACGTCTCGATCTTCAGCGTCCCCAACCACCTCGGCCTCGACCGCGAGGAGCTCACCTACGTCGGCCCCGGCCGCACCACGCTCGTCTACAGCACCGCCGGCCAGAGTGACGCGAAGGCCATGTTCCTGTGGGCGTCCGACCCGCTGGAGTACGACCCGCGCGACCGCGCGGCCCAGCAGCGCCTGCTCGCCGACGCGTACGCCGGCGAGGGCTGGGAGGTGCCGACCCTGCTCAAGCACCTGGACCAGGCGAAGGACTTCTACTTCGACGCGCTCGCGCAGGTGCACCTCGACGGATGGTCGCGCGGGCGGGTGGGCCTGGTCGGCGACGCCGCCTACGGGGCGTCACCCGCGTCCGGGCAGGGCACGAGCCTCGCCCTCGTCGGGGCGTACGTGCTGGCCGGAGAGCTGAAAAGCGATCCCACACAAGGCTTCGCCGCCTACGAGCAGAAGATGCGCGAGTTCGTGCGGCGCAACCAGGCCCTCGGCCCGGCCAACGTCAAGCGGATGGTGATGCGCACGGAGCGGCAGGTCCGCATGTCGATGCGGATGCTCTCGATCATGGGGAAGCTGCCCGGCCGCGACCGGATGCTGTCGGCGGTGATGGCGCCGCTCCACAAGGCCGCGAACGCCATCGACCTCCCGAACTACGACGCTTGACGGCTCGCGCTATCGTGGTGATATCACCTTGATACCGAGGTGCTATGCGTAGGGGGCAGGTCATGGAACGTAGAGCCTTCCGGGTCTCCGGGTTCACCGTCGTGCTGGTGCTGCTGGTCCTCGCCGTGGCCGTGGTTCCGCTCGCCATCGCGGGCGGCGAGGCCGTCGCCGCCACCGCGGTCATCGTGTGGTCGCTCCTGTTCGCGGTCGCCGTCAGCGGGTTCGCCGTCATCGGGCCGAACGAGACCCGCGTGGTCCAGTTCTTCGGCCGGTACGTCGGCACGGTCTTCAGCGCCGGCTTCCACTGGACCGTCCCGCTCACCACCAAGCGGCGGGTGTCGCAGCGGGTCAGCAACTTCGAGACGGCCCGGCTGAAGGTCGCCGACGCCGACGGCAACCCGGTCGAGATCGCGGCGGTCGTGGTGTGGCGGGTCGCCGACACGTTCAAGGCGGCGTTCGCCGTCGACGAGTTCCCGCAGTACGTCGCGGTGCAGTCCGAGGCGGCGGTGCGGCACCTCGCCACCAGCTACCCGTACGAGGCGCACGACAGCGGGCGCGCCAGCCTCCGCGAGGGCACGGTGGTCAGCGAGGAACTCACCACCGAACTGCGCGAGCGCTACGAACTGGCCGGCGTCGAGGTGCTCGAGTCCCGGATCACGCACCTCGCGTACGCTCCCGAGATCGCCCACGCGATGCTGGCCCGCCAGCAGGCCAGCGCCGTGGTCGCCGCCCGGTTCAAGATCGTGGAAGGTGCGGTCGGCATGGTGTCGAACGCGCTCGACCGCTTGCGCGAGGAGAGCGTCGTCGAGCTCGACGAGGAGCGCAAGGCGCAAATGGTGTCGAACCTCCTGGTGGTGCTGTGCGGAGACCGGGCGGCCCAGCCGGTCGTCAACACGGGAACCCTCTACGGCTAGGCCATGACCGAGCGGAAGAAGCTCCTGCTCCGGCTCGACCCGGCGGTCTACGACGCGGTCGCCCGGTGGGCCGCCGACGACCTCCGCAGCGTGAACGCCCAGATCGAGTTCGCGCTGCGGCAGGCCCTGAAGTCGGCCGGCCGCAACCCGAAGGGATCCCTGCCCGCCGAGAAGGCCGAGGCGGAGTGATCAGGGCCGCGCTGCGCCCGTCATCTCAAAAACGCGCGGCCTGGCGGGCCGCGACCGCATCGACCGGTTCGGGCGCCGCGGCCCGCAAGGTCAGCCGGACCACCGTGCCGCCGCCCGGGTTGTCGTGCGCGGAGATCGTGCCCCCGTGCCGCTCGACGATGCGGGCGCAGATCGCCAGCCCCAGCCCCGTCCCCGCGTACCCGTCGGCGTGGGCCCGGTGGAAGCTGCCGAAGATCGCGTGGTGCTGACCCGCCGGGATCCCGATCCCGCGGTCGGCCACCTCCACGGTGACCACGCCCGAGGACTCGTGCGCGGTGACGTCGATGCGGGCCGGCCGGCCCGGCGGCGTGTACTTGACCGCGTTGCCGACGAGGTTGTCCAGCACCTGGCGCAGCAGGGCCTGGTCGGCCCGCACCGGCGGCAGCGGCGCCACGTAGATCTGCGGCACCAGCAGGTCCGGATCCACCGACGCGGCCGTGGTGCGGGCGGTGACCACGTCGCCGACCAGGCCGTTCAGGTCCACCGGCTCGACGGTGAGCGGCCGGTCGCCGGCCGCCGTGTAGTCCAGCAGGTCGCTGATCAGCTCGGCCATCCGCCCGGTCGATTCGAGCACGCGGTCGAGGTCGGCGATGTGGTCGGCGGCGTCCGGGTCGGTGGCGAGGTTCGCGGCCAGGGCGTTGCGGACCAGTTCGGTGAAGCCGCGCACGGTGGTCAGCGGCGAGCGCAGGTCGTGGGCGACCACGCCGGCGAACGTCGCGAGTTCGGCCTCCCGCTCGCGGAGTTCGGTGATGTCGAACGAGGAGCCGACCGCGCCGAGGACCCGGCCCGACCCGTCGCGCAGCGGACGGGCGTGCATGACGATGCGCTTCCGCTCGCCGTTCCGCAGCGTGAGCACCGCCTCGGCGCCGTCGACCACCTCGCCGCGGGTGGCCCGCACCAGCGGGGTGTCGTCGTAGGCCATCGGGCGGCCGTCGGGGTGGCTCATGTGCAGCGAGGGCAGGACGTCGGCGATGGTCTTCGCGTCGCCGCTGATCGCGGCGCGGGCGCTGCGGTTGGCGTGCACGATCACGCCGTCCGCGTCGCAGGTGACCACGGTGGTGCCGAGCGTGTCCAGGATCTGCGTCAGGTAGTCCTTCTGCGCCTCGAGGTCGGCCTCGACCGCCTGCCGCTGCTTCAGTTCGTGGCTCAGCTTCTCGGCGGCGGCCTTCAACTCGGCGCCGGCGCGGGCCCGGTCGGTGATGTCACGGAAGACGGCCACCGCGCCCTGCCGCAGGTCGAGGGGGCGGGCGGACACCGACAACACCGTTCCGGCCGGCCGGGCCGGGTTGCGGACGAGCAGGCGCACCTGGTCGACCGCCTCGCCGTGCAGCGCCCGGATGAGCGGCAGTTCCTCGGTCGGGAACGGCTCCGACCCGTCCTCGCGGAAGAGGCCGTACGCCTGCTGCCAGTTCTCCGTGCCGTCGACGTCGGGGACGCCGAGCATCTCCCGGGCGGCCGGGTTGTGCAGCAGGAACCGTCCCTCGGCGTCGACCACCCCGACGCCCTCACCGAGGCTGTTCAGCACCGCGTTCAGGAGGCCGGCCTGCTCCCGGGCCAGCCCTTCCGTGCGGCGCAGGTCCTCGGTTCCCTTCTCGATCACCGCCCGCGCCCGGGCGCCGCGGGTGGCGAGCACCCACACCAGGAACGCCAGCAGTCCGGTCAGCACCAGCCCGCCGCCACCCAGGGCGGGCGGCAGCGCGGACCCGGCGCCCGGCAGCAGGTCGGAGTCGGCGCTCACCTCGAGGTGCCACACCCGGTTGCCGACCCGCACGTCGGCCGTCCGCTTCAGGTCGGGCCGGCCGGCCGCGCGCAGGGCCGCCACGGTCGGGCGGGAGCCGTCGGCGGCCGGCGCGGACAGCGTCACGTTCACCAGTCCCTGCCCGGCCTGTGCCAGCGCCGCGGTGACGAAGTCCTGCCCGCGCAGGCCCATCAGCACCCAGCCGAGGAACGGTCGTCGGCCCTCCGCGTCGGGCGGGCCCTGCACCGGCGCGGTGAGCACGAACGACAGTTGCCGCTGGTCGGGCGGGAGGCCCAGGTCGCGGATCAGGTGGTAGGCGTCGGAGACGGCCGCGGTGTCGGCGCGGCGGGCCTCGTTGAGGGCGGCGGCCGCGGCCGGTGACCGGGTGCCGTCGAGGCCGAGGCCGACCATCGTCGACCCGTCGAGCGGCACGCTGAGCACCACGAACGCGTGCTCGTGGCCGACTCCCGCGGGCTGCAGCCGGAGATCGCCCGACCCACGCGACCGCCACAGCCGTTCGACCGTCGGGATCTCCTCGTCGGTCGCCGGCACCAGCAGCCCGACCGAGGTGGCGCCGGGCAGGCGTCGCTTGTGCAACGGCGCCGTCATCTGCGCGAACCGGGTCGTGGTGAGGGTGTCGGTCGCGCCGACGGCCGCGGCCAGGGTGCTCACGGCGTCGAGGTACCGGCCGGTCGCGGCGGTCACCGCCTCGACCACCAGGGCCGTGCGCCGATCCATCGCGGCCGCCGCGGAGCGGTTGCGGGCCGCTTCCAGAACAACCCAAGCGGTGACGGAGAGCAGCACACCGATCACGGCGACGAGTGCCGTGATCAGGCCGGGACGGCTGCGCCACAGCCGATCGGGGCGCACCTTCACGCCCAGATCATGAATGATTTGCGTCTTTTTTGCTGTTAAACGGGCTAAACGGAACCGATCGGCTGAGGTGTCCGGACTCTCGGTAGGACCAGCCTTCCCACCCGCTCCGCCTCCTCCACGTGCGGCCAGCCCGACAGGATGAACTCGTCGACGCCCGCCGCGGCGTACTCCCCGATCCGCTCGGCGACCTCGTCGGGCCCGCCGACCAGGGCCGTTCCCGCGCCCTCGCGCACCAGGCCGATCCCCGCCCACAGGTTCGGCGCGATCTCCAGCCCGTCTGTCTTGTCGTGCAGGGCGGTCATGCGCGCCTGGCCGACGGAGTCCATCCGCGCGAAGCGCTCCTGCGCGGCCGCGATCCGGGCCGGTTCCATGCCCGCGAGCAGGCGGGCCGCGTGCTCCCACGCCGCGTCGGCGTCCGCGCGGACGATCACGTGCACCCGCAGCCCGAACCGCAGCGTGCGGCCGTGCCCGGCGGCGCGGGCGCGCATCCGGTCGACCCGCTCGGCGATCGCGGCCACCGGCTCGCCCCACATCAGGTAGACGTCGGCCGTCCGCGCCGCGACCGCCTCGGCCGCCGGCGACGCGCCACCGAAGTAGACGGGCGGCGCCGGGTCGAGCGGATCGTGCAGGCCGCCGGCCGCGACCCGGTAGTGGTCGCCGGCGAAGTCGAAGGGGCCCTGCATGGCGCTGCGGAGCACGTCGAGGTACTCCGCCGTGCGGGCGTAGCGCTCGTCGTGGTCGAGGAAGTCGCCGTAGGCGCGCTGCTCGGCCGGGTCTCCCCCGGTGACGACGTTGAGCGCGAGCCGGTTGCCGGCGATCGCCTGGAACGTCTGCGCCTGCTGGGCCACCAGGGTGGGCAGCGTGAAGCCGGCCCGCACCGCCACCAGGAAGTTTATTTTCCGGGCGTACTGGGCGACGGCGGCGCACAGCAGCCACGGGTCCGGACAGCCCGCGCCCACCGGCGTGAGCGCGCCGGTGAACCCGGCCCTCTCCGCGGTCATCGCCACCCGGGCCAGGTAGCCCACCGTGGCCGCCCGCTCGTGCGCCGCCGCGCCGGCCCGCACGGTGGCGGCGCCGACCCCGTGCCCGTCACCGGACGTGGGCAGGAACCAGTGGAAGGTCGTTGTCATGTCCGTCACCCCTCGGAGGCACTCGCCCAATACCCTATATTACCGATAGGATATAGGAGTGGTCCTCGAAGCCCCGGCAGTGTTCCCCCACTTCACGCACCCCGTGCCGACCAACGGGTCGCGAACCGTGGACCTGACCGTGCGCCTGGTGATCACCGGCGACCCGGCGGCGTTCGTCGAGGCGCTGCGGGAGTTCGTGGAGCGGGTCAGCCCCGGCCCGACGCACCACCCTCTCCCGGAAGGCCCCGGGGTACGGATCCGCGCCAGGGAGCGCACGGTCCTGAGTGGCGACCACCGCGTCGACCTGACCCGCCGCGAGTTCGACCTGCTCCTCCACCTGGCCAAGCACCCCCGGCAGGTCTTCACGCGGGCCCAGCTGCTCCGCGCCATCTGGGGCGACGCCCTCTCCGGCGACCGCACGGTCGACGTCCACGTCGCCCGCCTCCGCCGCAAACTGGCGATGCCGCTGCTGGAAACCGTCCGCGGCGTCGGCTACCGCCTCTCCCCAGGTGCCGACCTCCACCTCCTCCCGTAGCCGCTTCCCCGCTCGCCGCCGCCCCCGCTTGACGGGCTACACGGGTGTGTAGTAGCTTGGACGGGTGAGTAGTAAGCCGTTCGTGCGTGTGGGGGAACCCGCACCGGAGGATCTGACCGCCCGGGCCCGGATCCGGGACGCGGCGCTCCTGCTGTTCGCCGAGCACGGGGTGAACGGGGCGTCGATCCGGGACATCGCGGCCGCGGCCGGAGTGTCGTCGGGGCTGGTCAGGCACCACTTCGGGTCGAAGGAGGAGCTGCGCAACGCCTGCGACGCCTACGCCATGGACCAGATGGTGCGCCTGCGCGCACAGGCGGTCGCCGAGGGCGGGTTCGCCGACGACGCTTTCATGTCCTCGATGCACCGGGTGGCCCGGGTGCTGCAGCGGTACCTGCTGCGGTCGATGCTCGACGGGTCGGCCCCGGCCGCCGCGATGTTCGACGAGGTCGTCACGCAGGCGGAGGACTGGCTGCGGGCCGCCGGGGCCGAGACGCGTGACCTGCGGGCGGCCGCGGTGGTGCTGTGCGTCATGCAGGTCGCCGGCTACCTCATGCCGACCGAGGTATCCCGGGCGCTCGGCGCCGACGTGCAGAGCGACGCCGGGACGGTCCGGCTCAACCGCGGACTCGTCGACATCCTCGCCAACGCGCTGCTCACCCCCGCTCAACGGGACGAGATCCACACCGCGATCGACCGCATCGCGGAGTCGACCACCGGCACGACGCCGGAAGCCGGCACCACGCCGGAAGGAGAAGGAACATGACCGCGGCAATCCGTACCGAGGGCCTGGTCAAGACGTTCGGGCCCGCCCACGCCCTGGCCGGGCTCGACCTCACCGTCAACAGCGGGGAGGTGCACGGCTTCCTCGGCCCGAACGGCGCGGGGAAGACCACCACCATCCGGATCCTGCTCGGGCTGCTGCGCGCCACCAGCGGACAGGTGGAGGTGCTCGGGCACGACCCGTGGGCCGACGCGGTCGACCTGCACCACCGGATCGCGTACGTGCCCGGCGACGTCAGCCTGTGGCCCAACCTCACCGGCGGCGAGGCGATCGACCTGCTCGGGTCGCTGCGCGGTGGCATCGAGCCCGACCAGAAGGCACGCCTGACCGAGCTTTTCCAGCTCGACCCGGCGAAGCGCTGCCGCGCCTATTCCAAGGGCAACCGGCAGAAGGTCGCGCTGATCGCCGCGTTCGCGTCGCGGAAGACCGACCTTTTCATCCTCGACGAGCCGACCTCCGGCCTGGACCCGTTGATGGAGGCGGTGTTCCAGGACCTCGTCCGCGAGGTGAACGGGCGCGGCGCCACCGTGCTGCTGTCGAGCCACATCTTCGCCGAGGTCGAGGCGCTGTGTTCGCGTGTCAGCATCATCCGCGACGGCGTGACGGTGGAGACCGGCACGCTCGACGGCCTGCGCCACCTGGCCCGCACGTCGATCACCGTCGAGGCGGCCGGAACGATCGACGGCCTCGACACCCTCAAGGGCGTCCACGACCTGGCGACCGACGGCACCCGCACGACGCTCGACATCGAGCCCGACGCGCTGCCCGACGTGCTGGGTCACCTCGCCACCGCCAGCGTGCGCTCGCTGACCAGCCGGCCGCCGACGCTCGAGGAACTGTTCATGCGGCACTACGGGCCGCAGCAGCAAGGAGCGGACCGATGACCGCCGGCACCGGCCGGCTGGTCCGCCTCGCCGCCCGCCGCGACCGGATCCAGCTTCCCGTCTGGATCGTGGCCTCCGCGCTCCTGGTGATCGCCGGCGCCGCCGCCGTCGCCGACGAGTTTCCCGACCAGCAGAGCCGCGTCACCGCGCTCACCGGCGCCGGCGGCAGCCCGGCCGTGCTGCTGATGCGCGGCGTGCCGGTCGGCGACAGCCTCGGCGCGCTGGTGAACTTCCGCAACTTCGCGTTCATGCTGGTGCTCGTCGCGCTGATGAGCACGTTCGCGATCATCAGGCACACCCGGCAGAACGAGGAGACCGGCCGCGCGGAGCTGATCGGCGCCGGCGCCGTCGGCCGGCACGCCCCGCTCACCGCCGCCCTGCTGCTGGTCGGCGTCGCCGACGTCGCGTACGGCGCGGTGATGACCGCGATGCTGCTGGCCGTCGGGCTGCCGGCGGCGGGCGCGATCGCGTTCGGGGCGGCCTGCGCGGTCACCGGCTGGGTGTTCGCCGGCATCGCGGCGATCGCCGCCCAGCTGTTCCGCTCCGCGCGCTCGGCGAACGCGACGGCCGCGACGGCCGTCGGGGTCGCGTACCTGATCAGGGGCATCGGTGACGCGCTGGGCGAGCGGGCCACCGGCGTCGTCGTCACCAGCGGCTGGCCCTCCTGGCTGTCGCCGCTGGGCTGGGGCATGCTGGTGCGCCCGTTCGGCGACGAGCGCTGGTGGGTGCTCGCGCTGCCGGTGCTCGGCGCCGCTGCGTCCGTCACCGTGGCTTTTGCCCTGGCCGGACGGCGCGACCTCGGCGCGGGCCTGGTGCCCGACCGCCCGGGGCCGACCACGGCGGCGCGGATGCTGCACGGTCCGGCCGGGCTCGCCTGGCGGCTCACCCGCGCCTCGACGATCGGCTGGGTGCTGGGGGCGGCGGTGTCCGGCGTCGCGATCGGGTCGCTGGGCAACACCGTGCGGGACGCCCTGGGCGACAACTCCGGCGTGACGGACATGATGGGCCAGCTCGCGGGCGGGGGCGCCGGCGATCTCGTCGACATCTACTACGGCGCGATGATGAACGTCTTCGGGGTGCTGGCGGCCGCGTTCGCCGTGCAGACGCTGCTGCGGCTGCGGGCCGAGGAGACCGGCGGCGCGGCCGAGGCGGTGCTGTCGGCGGCCGTCGCCCGCACGCGCTGGGTCGCGACGTACCTCGCCTGCGCGGCCGGCGGGGCCGCCGTCGTGCTGCTGGTGGCCGGCCTCGGCGCGGGCGTCGCCGACGCGGCGTCCGGCGGGGAGACGGGCGTGGGCACGCTCGTCGTCGCCGGGCTGGCGCAGTTGCCGGGCGCGTTGGTGCTGGCCGGTTTCGTGGTGCTCGTCTTCGGCGGGCTGCCGCGGCTGGTGGTCGCGGTGGCCTGGGCGGGCTTCGCGGTGAGCCTCGGGTGCGGGCTGTTCGGTGACCTGTTCGGCCTGCCGCAGGCGGTGCGCGACGTGTCGCCGTTCAGCCACGTGCCCGCCGTACCCGCGGCCGACGTCACCGCCCTGCCGATGGTGTCGCTGGTGGCCGTGGCGGCCGTGCTCACGGCGTCCGGGATGGTTCTTTTCCGCAGGCGCGATCTCGCACCCTGAAAAACGCGGGCGCCGTCCACAGTGGACGGCGCCCGCGTTCGGGTCTAGACCTTCTTCAGCACCCAGGGGGTGTCGGCGTCCTTGTCCGGGGTGATGGTCAGGGTGTCGCCGCCGCAGGTGTAGGTGCCCCGGTCGAAGATCGGGTCGATGTCGACCGCGTTGCCGGTCTGCGTACCGACGTACTTGCCGATCGGGGTGTTGTCGAACGGCCGGGCCTGTACCGGCTCGGTGAGGTCGAGGGTCAGCGTGGTGGCTTCCCAGTTCAGGTCGCCCACCGGTTCCCACGATCCGCTCGGCGCGGGGGTACCGGCGTTCGCCGGGGCCGGGCCGGTGCTGACCGTGCCGGACGCTGTGCCGGCGTAGGTGAACTTGCCGCGCACGTCGGCGTTGGCGACCTTCGCGCTGAAGTTCACCGGGTCCATGCCGGTGAAGTCGATGGTGGTCGCGCCGTTCGGGCCGACCTTCACCTTGATGCCGGCGCCGCCGGTGAGGTTGGCGCTGACGTTGTTCCGCTTCGACGCGGCGTCGGCGGTGAGCGCGACCGAGCGCCAGTCGCCGACGACGCACGACGCGACCGGGCCACCGGTCGCCTTCGATGCCGTGGGGGAACCGCTGGCGCTCGCGCCCGGGGTGTCGGTGCCTTCGGCGCAGCCGGCGGTGCTCCCGAGGGCGAGGCCGAGCCCGGCGCTGAGCGCGATTATGGTGCGACGACGTTGAGGTCGCATGAAATCCGTCCTCCGCTTGTATTGACGGCCCTTGTTTCGACTGCTCCGAGTGGGCTACCCGATGGCGGCGGAGGCAAAACCGGCAGACCGGTCACGGACGGGCCACAGTGGCCGGCACAGTGGCCGGGGACCGCGCCTCGACGATCAGGGCGTCGGCGGCGGCCTCGGCACCGCCCGCGGCGCGGAACGAGTCGCCGATCCGGGCCGCGGCGGCCGCGTACCCGGGGTCGCCGAGCACCGTGTCGACCGCGGCCGCCACGTGTCCGGCGCCGGCCCGGGCGAACCGCAGCCGCACGCCGGCACCGGCGTTCACCACCTGGCCGGCGATCACCGGTTGGTCGTCGCGGATCGGCGCCACGATCAGCGGGACCCCGTGCCACAGCGACTCGCACACCGTGTTGTGACCGCCGTGGCAGATCACCAGGCCGGTCCGGCGCAGCACAGCGAGTTGCGGGATCCACGGCGCGGTCGTCACGCCGGGAACCGAGCCGAGCACCCCGTCGCGGTCGACGATCAGCGTGTCGAGGTCGGTGCGGGCCGACAGGGCGTCGGCGCACGCGCGGAGGAACCGTTCGCTGGCCGGTCCGTTCGTGGTTCCGAGCGTCACGAGGACGAGCGGACGCGGCGGCGGTGGCGTCCATTCCTCGCTCCGGGAGGCCGGCAGCGCCGGACCGACCCAGCGCACCGGGTGCCGCTGCGCGACCGGGCCGGCCAGTTCGGGCGTCGAGAACGCCAGCACCAGGCGCGGCGACCAGCGCGGGTCCGGCCCGCCGAGGGTGGCCAACCGCTCCGCGATCCAGCCGGCGATCGCCGGCGTGAACGGCTCCACCAGTTCCGCCGACGTCGACGCCGACGTCACCCACGGCACGCCGGCCCGGTGGGCGGCGCACGCGCCGGCGTACGTCTGCTGGTCGGCGAGCACCAGGTCGGGCCGGAACCGCTCGATCGCGGCCACCGTCGGCGGCAGCATCTCGGTCGCCAGCGGGATCAGGTAGCCGTCGAGCAGGAACTGCAACGCCTCCGGGCCGTGGATGTCCGGCGGGCGGATCGCGGCCTCGCCGTACCGGGCCGGCGCGCAGTCGACGATCGTCGCGGCGGGGCCGAGGAGCGCGCGGAGCCAGTCGCCGGCGCCGGCCCACACGACCTCGTGACCGCGGGCTGTGAGTCGCTCGGCGACCGCGCGCATCGGCGCGACGTGCCCGACGAGCGGCGCCACGACGAAGAGGAACCTCACCGTTTTTCCAGCTGTTTTTCGAGCCATGGCAGCATCGCGGCGCACACCTTCTCGGGTGCGCTGATCAGCAGCAGGTGGTCGTTGTCCGGAATCACCTCCACGGTGGCGCCCGGCAGCATGGACAGCACCGACGGCAGGTGCCCGTGCAGTTCCGACGCGCCGCCGACGACGAGCAGCACCGGAACGTCCACTGTGGACACGTCGGCGGCGGTCATCAGTCCGGCCGGATGGACGATGTCGGTGGTCACCGTCGTCGTTTCGGCGAGGGCCCGCGCGGACGCCGACATCTTCTGGAACAGCTCCGGCTGCCCGGCCATCTTCTCCGGATCACCGACGTGCGCCGCGACCTCGCGCAGCCCGTCGACCGTGCGGGCCGCCCACGCCGCGGTCGGCGGCTCCGACTCGATCACCACCATCGAGGCGACGCGCTCCGGATGGCGGTGCGCGTACCGGAACAGCACCGTGCCGCCGAACGAGTACCCGACCAGGTGCACCGGATCCGCGATGCCGAGTTCGGCGACCATCGCGTGCAGGTCGTCGACGGCGTCGTCGAGCGTGTACCCGGTGGGTGGCCGCTCGCTGCGGCCGTGCCCGCGCAGATCGTAGGTGACCACGTCGAAGCCGAGTTCGTTCACGGGTCCGGCGAGCGTGAAGTAGTAGCACGCCAGCGTGTCGATGAGGCCGTGCACGAAGACCAGCGGCGGGCCGCTGCCGGGGAAACGCTGGACGTGCAGCCGCACGCCGTTCGCCGTCACGAACGGCACAGCGCCGCCGACACGTAGTCCACCAGGTCGCCGACGCGCAGCGCGATGATCTCCTGGATCGTCAGCGTCGACAGGAACGCCGGGAAGTTGACGACCGGCCCGTACCGCTCGGTGAGGCGGGTGCCCAGCACCACGATGTCGATGCTCTCGAACGCCAGATCCTGTTGGAACGACGTCTCCCGCGTGATCGGCACGGCGTCCGGGTCGTAGCCGTCGAGCACCTCCCGGATCAGCTCACCGATCTCGGCGAGCACGTCGGTCTGGGTCTGCACTGGGTCACCTCTCGATTGGCAGTTGGGTCCAGGCGACGACGTACCGCCGGCCGCCGTGGGTCAGGTCGGTCAGGCACACGGTCAGGTCGCGGCCGGCGGCCCGCACGGTGAGTTCGTCGGCCCGCACGGCCGTCACCGCGAGGGAGCGCGGCGACCCGCCCAGCCCGGTGCCGAGCGCTTTGCCCGCCGCTTCCTTGGCCGCGAAGAACCGGGAAAAGTCCACAGTGGACGCCATGAGCGCGCGTTCCTCCACGCCGAGTGCCGCGGTCACGGTCGGCTCGTCGCGGTCCACGATCTCCAGTACGTCGATGCCGACCGGGCCGCCGGGACGCGCGATCGCCACGCCGACCTCGCCGCAGTGCGCCAGCGACACCGACAGGTCCGGCAGCCGCCGGTCGAACCGGCCCCGGATCCACGGGCGGCCGACGTCGTCGTTGCCGGTGGTCAGTTCGACGGCGAACAGGTCGTGATCCGGAACGACGTGCGCGCGCACCGCGTCCTTGACCGCGATGCGGCCGAGCAGCCACTGCCGGCGCCGTTGCGGCGGCTGCCGTTCGTAGATCTCCCACTCGTCGCGGGTCAGGTACGTGCGCGCGATGAGCTCGCGGCTGGCGAGATCGGGCCACGCCTCGCCGACGCAGCACCATCCCGCGTCGTGCCGGCGGGCCAGCAGTGCCCGGCCCGCGTTCCGGTCGACCGCCTGGATCGCCGCGTCGCTGGCGAACCGGCGCAACTGCCAGCCGTCGGCCTCCGCCCAGACCGTGCCGTCGGCGCGGACCAGTTGCAGGGCCGCGATCACGGCCGTGTCCGTCACCCGCGCGATGCGCACGTGGCAGGCGATCCGCTCCCCCGGCGGCGGTGCCGGCGAGTACAGGCGCAGGGCGTCGAGGCGCACCGGGAAGGTGCGGCTGTTGACGTCGCACTCCTCCAGCACCCAGTACCCGACCAGATGGCCGGCCGCGTCGAGCAGGCCGCCGGGCGTGTCCGGCGCGGTGAGCACGCCGATGACGTGGTCGGCGCCGATGGTGTCGATACTGGTTACGCCGCGGTAGGCCGGGCCGTGGAACATCCACCGCCGCCCGTACATCTGGCCCGCGGTGAGCAGCGGCGTTCGTGCTCCGCTCGTGGGCGGCGCGGACCACGGTGCCGGTGGTGCCGGGTGCGCTTGGGCGACGTCGACGACGCTCCGGGCGTACCCCCGAACGGTGACGGCTACGGAACGCGCGCTCACGTGCGTCCCCTCGAACGTGACCGGAACCGGCGGTTCCACCGCGAGCCAGCGCTCGAACCTGGCCTCCCGGACGGCGACCGCGACCGTGCCGGGCGCGCCCTTTTCCGCGAAGTCGGCCATCTGCCGGACGAGTTCGGTGGCCGGCACCACGGGGAAGCCGTCGTACGGATCGGGCCATCCGGACGGGACCTCGAAGAACGTGTGGTCGCGCAGGTACGGCATCGTGCGCAACGACATCTCCCGGGTGACCGTGCGCGGCGAGCCGCCGCGGCGCCGATCCTGGGAGAGAAGGTTCTGCGGAGACCGACCGTTGTTTCCCGGAACCGGCGGCGCACCGGTGACCCCGCGGGTACGGGCGGCTGCCACCACCGCGAGCGCGGCCTCCTCGACGTCCGCGACCACGGCGGCGATCCGGCCCGCGTCCTCCCCACCGGTGCGCGCCGCCGGAACGGCCGCGCGGCCGACCAGACCGGCCGCCGTCGGGCCCAGCGAGACCAGCGGGCTGCCCAACGACAGCCGCACGGTGGCGGACGCCGGCGCCGTCAGCAGGTCCTCATTGACCGCCGCGCCCTCGATCCACAGCGCGGCGAGCACGCGCACGAGCTGGCCGAGGCCGGTCTGGCGCGGCGCGTTCGCGGCGATCGCGAGGTGGTCGCGCCCGCGCAGGACGTCGTGCACCAGCGAGCCGAGCTGGCCCGCGCCCACCTGGATGAACGCACGCACCCCAGTCTCGTACAACCGCTCGACGAGCGGCCGGAACCGCACCGGCTCCACCAGGTGACGCATGTACAGCTCGCGGATGCCCGCGGCGTCGGCGGGATACGGCGCGACGGTGGTGGCCGACCAGACCGGCGCCTGCCACGGGCGCGGTTCGAGGCGCTCGGCGGCCGCCTCGAACCGGTCGAGGTACGGCCGCAACCGCGGCGTGTGGAAGCCGGACCGGAACGGCAGGACCGTGCCGAGGACGCCGGCCGCCCGCGCCGCCGCGAGCACCCGCTCCACCTCGGCGACCGAGCCGCAGATCACGCTCTGGTACGCCGAGTTGTCGTGCGAGACGGTCACCGTCGTGCCGGCGAGCCGGCGGGCCGCCGCCTCCGCGGGTTCGCCGAGCGTGGCGAACACGACGTCCGGTACCTCGCGGACGGCGTCGGCGAACGCGGTCAGCACCGGTTCGATGTCCGCTTCGGTGTAGCCGGCGGCCACGGCGATCGCGTTCCACTCGCCGATCGAGTGGCCGGCCAGCACGTCGGGCCGTACGCCGTGCGCGCGCAGCGCCGCGTCGAGGAGCCGGCCCACCGCCAGCACGGCGGCGCCGTGCCGGAACAGGCCGTCGGTGCCGAGATCCGGCATCGGCACGCCGAGGTGCGCGGCGACGTCGCCGACGCGCGGCGCGAAGTCCGCCTCCAGGCCGGGGTAGACGAACGCGATCCGGCCGGGGTCGGTGCCGGCGCCGTCGCCCGCCAGCAGCGGACGCGGGCTGAACCAGATGTCCTGCCGTCCCCGCCACGGCTGCCCGGCGGCGACGACCCGGCGGGCGGTGGCGAGCGTCCGCTCCGTCGGCGACACGACGGCCAGCCGGCAGGAGCCCGTGCCGCCCCTCGCGCCCGCGTCGAGGCGCTCGGCGAGTTCCGCGACCGTGTCGGCGGCCAGCCGCAGCACCGGCACCGGTTCCCGCACCACCCGCACCGGCCGCGCCGCCCGTTCCACGCCCTCCAGCACCACGTGCGCGTTGATGCCGCCGAAACCGAACGCGTCGACCGCGGCCCGGCGCACGCCGTCCGGCTCCACCGGCCACGGCTCCGCCGTGTCGATCGGCCGGAACCGGGTCGCCGCGAGATCGGGGTGCGGGTCGGCGCAGTGCAGCGTCGGCAGCAACAGTCCATTGTGGACGGCCAGCGCGGCCTTCACGAACCCGGCGATCCCGGCGGCCGGCATCGCGTGCCCGATCATCGACTTCACCGAGCCGAGCACCGCCGGTCGGCCGGCACCGAACACCTCTCTCAGCGTGGCCACCTCGGTCGCGTCGCCGACCGGCGTGCCGGTGCCGTGCGCCTCCAGCAGACCGATCGAGTCGGCCGCCGTCGGGTCGAGCCCGGCCGCCGCCCACGCCAGCCGCAACGCCTCGACCTGGCCGCCGCTCGCCGGGTTCATGAGGCTCGCGCCGGCTCCGTCGCTGGCGACGCCGGTGCCGCGGACCACGGCGTAGATCCGGTCGTCGGCCCGCCGCGCGTCGGCGAGCCGTTTCAGGACGACGATGCCGGTGCCCTCGCCGATCAGCAGCCCGTCGGCCGAGCGGTCGAACGGTCGGATCCGCCCCGACCCGCTCATCGCGCCGAGCCGGTCGAACACGCTCCACAGCGTCGGGTCGTGCGCGTGGTGCACGCCGCCGACGAGCACCGCGTCGCACCGTCCGCGCGCCAGTTCCGCCACCGCGTGGTCGATCGCGACGAGCGACGACGCGCACGCGGCGTCGACCGTGTACGCCGGTCCCCCGAACCCCAACCGGTTCGCGATCCGCGACGCCGCGAGGTTCGGCACCAGCCCGATCTCGGCACCCCGCGACGGCGGGTCCAGGCGGGCGAGGAACGCCTCACGGACCCGGTTCAGCGCGGCGTCGTCGAGGTCGGGCACCAGTTCCGACAGGACGTGCGCGACCTGGTGCACGGCGCGCACCCGCTGGTCCAGCCGGGCCACCCCGGCGGTCAGGTAGCCGCCGCGGCCGAGGATGACGCCCACGCGGCGCGGGTCGCCGATTCCGGTGCCGGTGACGTCGGCGAGCGCCGCGTTGGCGACGTGCAACGCGATCAGCTGGTCGGGTTCGGTGTGCGGGAGCGCCGCCGGCATCACGCCGAGCGCGTTCGGGTCCACGGCCGCGAGGTCGCCGACGAAGCCGCCCCGCGTGTGCGGGAACAGCTCGGCCGGCAGGCCGTACGACGCCGGGATCGGCGTGACGCAGTCGACGGCGTCGACCAGGTTGCGCCAGTAGGTGTCGAGGTCGGGCGCGCCGGGCAGCAGCACCGACATCCCGACGACGGCGACCGGTTCCATCGTCGTCACCAGCCCGGCGCCGTGTGCACGACCGACGTCAACGACGGGTCGCCCCACGCCAGCTCGTCCAGCAGGCCGGTCGCGCCGCGCACGGGGTCGATCAGCCGCACGCCGTGCCGCGCGTACCGGGCCGCGAGCTCCGGCGTCACCATGCCGCCGCCGGACGGCGCCCACGGTCCCCAGTGGACGGTCAGGCAGCGGCGCCCGGTGTCGCGCGCCCACCGCCGGCCGAGTTCGGCCATCGCGTCGTTGGCGGCGGCGTAGTCGCACTGGCCGCGGCTGCCGCGAACCGACGCGATGCTGCCGAACAGCGTCACGAACCGTGGACCCTCGCGCAGGTCGCGCAGCGCGCCGAGCAGGTTCCGCGCGCCGTCGACCTTCGTGGCGAACACGCGGCGGAACGACTCGGCCGACTTGTCGGCCAGCAACCGGTCCTCGATCACGCCGGCGGCGAACACGACACCGTCGAGCCGGCCGTGCCGCGCGTACACGTGCTTCACGAGGCTGTGCACGGCCTCCGCGTCGGTGACGTCGACCGGCGTGTACCAGGCGTCGCGGGTGCACCGGTGCAGTTCGTCGAGCGTGCGGGCGACCTCGCGACGGGCGAGGACGGCCCGCGCACGGGCGTCCACATCGGAGGGATCGCGACCGGCCAGCACCGCCCGGAGCGCGGTGAGATCGGCGGCCGCGGCGAGCTCCGGGTCCTCGGGTTCGGGCGCCGGCACCGTCCGCCCGGCGATCGCGACCCGGCACCCGCTCGCGGCGGCGAACTGCCGGGCGACCACCGACGTGATCCCCCGCGCGCCGCCGACCACGAGCAGCACCGACTGCGGCGTCAGCCCGATCGCCGCGGCGGCGTCGGTTCCCTCCGGCAGGGGCTCCGGTGTGGTGACGCAGATGAGGCGCTCGGATCCCAACCGTGCCACCGGTTCCGAGTCCCGTACGGCGAGCTCGGCGAGCACCGCGCCCGCCGTCGTCGCCGCCGACCGTCCCGCCTCGACCGCGACCAGGCGCGCGATCGCCTCCGGGCGCTCGCGCCGCAGCGACCGGAAGAACCCGGCCAGCCCGTCGGCGCGCGGGTCCCGGTCGTTGACGACCACGAACAGCCCGGCGCCCGTCAGCGCCGCCTGGCGCAGCGCCGGGAACCACTCCGGGAGCAGGGCGGGCTCGCCCGTCGGGTCCTCCGCTGTTTCGCCCATGGTGTCGCCCAGCGCGTCGAGCAGCACGAGGTCGTCGGCCGGCTCGTCGGGTCCGACGACGGTGGCCGCGCACCGCTCGACGAGCAGCCGGGCCAGTTCCGCACCGACCTCGGTGCCGGCGTCGCTCACCGCGATCCGCCGGCCGGCGAGGTCCGCCAACCGGCCCGCGACCGGCGACGGCGCCCAGGTCACGGTCAGCCGCTCGGGCGCCGCCGCCACGTCGGCGGGCTCCGGGCTTGCGGTCTCGCTCTCGCCGGCGCTGGTGGTTTCTTGTGCGCTCGCGTCGAGCCATTCGGCGATCGCGCCGGCGGTGCGCATCCGGCCGAGGTCGTCCAGTGCCGTGTCGGAGAGCCGGCCCGCCAACCCGGCCGCCAGCTCGCCGACGATCTCGGTGCGCTTGATCGAGTCCACCGACAGGTCGGCCTCCAGGTCGAGGTCCGGCTCGATCATGTCGACCGGGTAACCCGTGCGGTCGCTGATGATCCGGCGCACCAGGTCCACAGTGGACAGGTCGAGGACCGGGCCGGCCTGGTGCGGGATCGCCACCGCCGGCTCCGGAAGCGATACCGGCGCCGGCGCCGGCCCCATCTCCGGCACGGTGTCCAGCGCGGTGCCGAGGTACGCCAGCATCACCTCGCGCTGCGCGGCGATGAACTCGCGCGTGGTACGCAGGTAGTCGCCGATCAGGTCGTCCGACGACGGCGGAACCGGTTGGGTGCCGACGGTGTGGACGGGCGTCGGGGTCGACACGCCGCCGGGCAGGAATGCGCCGTCGGCCGTGCGCACGGCGTGCCCGTCCACCGTCCAGCGCGGCTGCGCGCCGGCCATCGCGCGGCCGGACGACGCGCCGGCCACCGCGAGGTCGGCCGCAGTGTCGACCGCGATTTCGACCGCGAGGTCGACCGCGTCGCGGCCGCGGAACAGCCGGTCGAGCCGCACCGGAACGCCGGCCGTCGCGAGGTCCCCGAGCGCGTGCAGCGCGCCGGGCAGCCCGCCACCGGCCCGCTCGAACGTCACGACGGTGTGCGGCCGGCCCTCCAGCGTGGCGCCCACCAGTCCACTGAGGACGGTGCCCGGCCCGCACTCGACGAACACCCGCGCGCCGGCCGCGTACATCGCCTCGACCTGCTCGCCGAACCGCACCGGCGCGCCGATCTGCTCGGCCAGTTCCACCGCGATGTGCGCCGGATTGCCGGGGTACGGCCGCGCCGTGCGGTTCGACCACACCGGCACCGCCGGCGCGCGCAGCGCCACCCGGGCCACCGCCGCGCCGAACGCCCGACCGGCACCGGCGACGAGCGGGCTGTGGAACGCGCACGCCACGTCGAGCGGCGTGACGCTCAGACCCTTGTCCCGCAACCGTTCCACGGCCGACGCCACCGCGCCGGTGGGACCGGACACCACCACCTGCCGGGGCGAGTTGAGGTTCGCGACCACGACGCCGGGTACCCCCGTCAGCGCCTCGAACACCGTCTCCGCGTCGGCGGCGACGGCGGCCATCGTGCCGGGATCCGCGCCCGTCGCGGCGAGGATCGCCGCCGCGCGTTCCGCGCTGAGCGCGGCGAGGTCGGCCACCGGCACCGCGCCGGCCGCGGCGAGGGCGGCCAGTTCGCCGTAGCTGTGCCCGGCGAGCATGTCCGGTGCCACGCCGGCCATCGCGAGGAACCGCTGGGCGGCCAGGCCCGCCGCGCCGAGCGCGGGCTGCGCGTGCCGGGTGTCGCGGAGCAGGTCGCGCTGGCGCCGTTCGGCGTCCGGGTCGAACGCGGCGCCGGGATACAGCGCGGCGCCCCATCCGCTGCCCGCGTCCACCAGATCCTGCAGCTCGGGGAACGCGACCAGCAGCGGCGCCAGCATGCCGACCCGCTGGCTGCCCTGGCCGGGGAACAGCAGCGCCACCGGCGGCCGCTCGGAAACCGGTGCGGCGACGGCGATCCCGTCCAGTTCGGCGACGAGTTCGTCCACTGTGGACGCCACCACCGCGGCCACCGCCGGGCCGGCCGCCCGGTCGAACCGCACCGCGGCCGACCGGGCGAGGTCGCGCAGCCGGGCCGCCGGACGCGCCCCGGCCAGGCCGCGCAGCCACGCGACGTCGGCCGCGGCGGCGAACAGGAACAGCTCCGCCGGCCAGGCGTCGTGCCCGTGGCGCGGCGGCGCCTCGCCGGCGTCCGTGAGCACTGCGTGGAAGTTCGTGCCGCCGAACCCGAAGCCGCTCACCGCCGCCGCGCGTCCACCGGCCGGCGCGGGCCAGGGCCGGGCGGTGTGGTCGAACGCGAACGGGCTCTCGCCCGGCGTCCACTCCTCGTTCGGCCGCGACAGGTGCGCGGTCGGCGGCCGCACACCCACGTGCACCGCCAGTGCCGCCTTGATGACGCCGGCCACGCCGGCCGCGCACTTGGTGTGCCCGATCTGCGACTTCACCGAGCCGAGCGCCACCGAACCCGGTGCCGCGCCGGCGAACACCGTCGTGAGCGTCGCGAGTTCCGTCCGGTCGCCGACGGCCGTTCCCGTGCCGTGCGCCTCGACCAGGCCGACGTCGGCCGGCGAGATCCGCGCCTGCGCGTACGCCCGCATCAGCGCGAGCCGCTGCCCCTCCGGCCGGGGCGCGGTCAGCCCGCGGGCACGGCCGTCGCTGGCGCTGCCGATGCCGCGGATCACCGCGTACACGCGGTCGCCGTCGCGCCGGGCGTCGGCGAGACGTTTGAGCACCAGGCACCCGACGCCCTCGCCGAGCGCGATGCCGTCGGCCGCGTGGTCGAAGGGCCGCGAGCGACCGGTCGGCGACAGCGCGCCGACCGAGCCGAACAGCCGGAAGTCGTAGACGCCGTTGTGCGTGTCGGCGCCGCCGCACAGCACCATGTCGGCGGTGCCGGCCACCAGTTCGCGGCAGGCCGCGTCGAGCGCGGCGAGCGACGAGGCGCAGGCGGCGTCCACCGTGTAGTTGGACCCGCCGAGGTCGAGCCGGTTCGCGATCCGCCCGGCGATGACGTTGGCCAGCACGCCGGGGAACGTGTCCTCGGTGAACGTCGGCAACTGCGCGGTCAGCGCGGCCGGGACCTCGGCGAGGTACCCGGGCAGCGCGGCCCGCATCATCGCGGCGTTCGACAGTTCGCCGCCCGACTCGGCGCCGAAGATCACCGAGGTCCGCGACCGGTCGAACGGTCGCCCGTCGCCGCCGGGCGGCGCCGCGTACCCGGCGTCGGCCAGCGCCCGCGCGGCCACCTCCAGCGCCAGCAGTTGCACCGGCTCGATCGACGCCAACGACGCCGGCGGGATCCCGTACGCGAACGGATCGAAGGGGACGCGCGGCAGGAACCCGCCCCACCGCGACGGCACCCGATCGCCTCCTTCGCCGTAGTGCCGCACCGGATCCCAGCGCTCGGCGGGCACCTCGGTCACAGCGTCGACGCCGGCCAGCACGTTGGCCCAGTAGCTCGCGGTGTCCGGGGCACCCGGGAAGATCCCGGCGAGCCCGACGATCGCGACGTCCAGGGGCTGCGGCGCGGCGGCGTCCACAGTGGACGGTGGCGCCGCGACGGGAAGCGCGGCCGCCCGCGACGCGAGCCACGCCTTCGCACCCGAGGTCACCTGCGCGTGCAGGTCCTCCACCGTGGTCACCTTGTCGCGGAGCACCGCCACCTGGCCGGCCATGAACAGGCCCTCGTCCCGCTGCACGGTCTCGTCGACGCGGACCAGGCGCGTGCCGTCCCGGCGGATGCCCTTGCTGGCGATGCGGAGCCGCCCGAGGTTCAGCCGTTCGAGCTCCTCCCACACTTCGCGGTCGGGCGTCCCGGCGGCGCGCAGGCGCTCGCGCGTCTCGGAAAACTCGTCCGCGTACGGCGTTTCCACGCACCGCGTGAGGTGCCCGGGCGCGGTCTCCAGCACGGCGGTGGACCGGGCCCCGCGCAACTCGCGCTGGAACGTCGCCCCGATCGCGCCGGTGTCGACGGCCTCCTCGGTGAACAGGTAGGCGGTCCCCATCAACAGGCCGACGCCGGCGCCCCGCGCGGTGAGCGGCGCGGTCGCGGCCGCCACCATCGCGGCCGACCGGGCGTCGTGGATGCCGCCGGCGAAGATCGCCTCCACCTCGGTTCCCGGGTTGGCGTCGAGCCAGTCGACCAGGATCGCGATCTGCGCCTGCCACAGGCAGAAGCTCGATCGGGGACCGATGTGCCCGCCGCACTCGGCGCCCTCGAACACGAAGCGGCGGGCGCCCGCGTCGAGGAACTGCCGGAGCAGACCCGGCGACGGCACGTGCAGGAACACCGCGATCCCGACGTCCTCCAGCGCTGCGGCCTGCGACGGCCGGCCACCGGCGATGATCACGGCGGTCGGCCGGGTGGCGCGGATCGCGTCGAGTTGCGCGGTGCGCACGTCCTCCGGCGCGAACCCGAGGATGCCGGCCGCCCAGGGCTTCCCGTTGACCTTGCGGGCGGTGTCGCCGAGCAGCGTGCGGCTGGACTCGCCGTCGGCCAGCGACAGCGCGACGCACGGCAGCCCACCGGCGGCGGCGACGGCCGCGGCCAGCGCCGGCCGGTCGCTGACGCGCGTCATCGCGCCCTGGATCACCGGCAGCCGCAGGCCCAGCCGGCGCGCGAACGGCGCGGCGGGTTCCAGCGCGGCGTTCGCGTGCGGGCCGGTGGCCGCGGCGATCGCCGTCTCGACCGCCCGCACCGCCGACGCCACGGTGCCGTGGTCACGGGCGAACGCGGCCGCGAGAAAGACGTCCTGCCCCGCCGGCAGTTCGCGGACGGCGCCACGCGGACGCCACACCCGCTCTCCATTGTGAACAGTGCTCTCGGTTCCGTCGGCCGTCGCCAGCGCGGCGGCGAGGTCCGGCGGCGGGGTCGCCTCGTCGAGCAGCGCGAGCGCGGAGTCCAGCACCACGCCGGCCGCGCCACCGGCGACCGCTGCCGCCGCCGTGTGCGGGCCGATCCCGCCCCACGCCCAGACGGGGACCGGCACGGCGCCGAGCACCTGCTGCAGCAGCACGAACGTGGTCAGCCCGCCGACGCGTCCACCGGCCTCGCTCCCCCGGGCGAGCAGCCCGTCCGCGCCGGCCGCGACCGCGGCGACGGCCTGGTCGACGTCGGTCACCTCGACGAGCACGGTGCGGCCCTGACCGAACGCGGAGATCCGGTCGGCCAGCCCGTGCGGGACGACGAGCAGGTCCACCGACTCCGGCAGGTCCCCGATCAGCGCGGCCGGCACGTCGACGCCCAGCCGCACGCCGAACGTCCCCGGCACCCACCGGACGGCCCGGGCCAGTTCCTCCTCGGCGCGGCGATCATGCCGGCTCAGGTCGAGCACTCCGGTGACACCGGCCGCGCGCATGGCCGCCACCAGGCGCGCGTCCGGCAGACCGAACGGAGTCACGCCAACAATCGTTCCCACCGCCACTGTTGGTGACCTCCCTCAAGGCGGCATGCCCCGCGCCGCCGCCATATCCACGCTAGCGCCTTTTGTCCGTTTTGCACCATTCCCCATGTCTACCCCCCTCCCGAGTTACGCCCCCATCTCCCAGTCGCTCTTGCAGTTGTGGTGCCTGATTGGGGGTTGTTCATCCCGTTTTCGCAGGCACCACAACTGCAAGATCGACTCCGATAGCAAGTCCGGGCACCAGCGGTGCGGCGATCTTGGGCTCCTGTACACCGTGACCCGGCGGTCGGGTGACTTGCGGGCTTTATCCAGCCCGCGTGAGGCCTTGGTTTGCGGATCTTGGACTCCCGGAGGGGTTATGGCACCTCGTGCAGTCCAAGATCCGGAAACGTGCGGCGGAACCACGACCACACGGGGGAAGTGGGCACCCGGCGGCGCCGGAGGTGCTGTTATTCAGGGGTGGATGACGACGGGCATGTCGAAGTGCCGGAAGACGTCGCGGATCTGGCGTTCGAGCACGGGCTCGGCACGCCGATCCGGGAGTACCGGTACTCCGGGAACCTGCGGATGTCGGCGCGGGACGTCAACACCGCGATCAACCCGTGGGTCGCCGCGCTCGGGCCGGTGGTGCTCGTGCTCGCCGCCCTGACGCACGGGTGGGTCTCCTGGGCCGGGCTGGCGCTCGGGTTGCCGCTCAGCATCATCTTCGCCCGGCAGGTCTGGGAGCACCGGCGGCGGCTCCGGTTGCGGCGGCTCTACCAGTACAGCGGCGGGCTGGTGATCGTCATGGGTGACCTGCACCCCGAGGTGGTCGCCTGGGACGAGGTCGACGACTACGACCACACCGTCGACCACATCGACGGGCACGAGGCCCGGCTGCTCGGCACGCCCGCCGAGCGGACCTACCACTCGCATTACATCCTGACCACGGCCCGGGTGCCGGTGGAGATCCACAGCGAGTTCCACGACACCGGCCCGCTCGCCGAGGCGATCGAGGCGGCCGTGCTGCCCGGGATCATCCGGAGCTACCGGGACCGGTTCGAGGCCGGCGAGGAACTCGAGTTCGGCGACCTCCGGATCGGACCGACCGGGATCGGCACCGGCCCGACCGGGACCGTGCCGTGGAGCGAGGTCGACCGGATCGAGGTCGAGGACGGCCTGGCCGTGTACCGGATCGGCGTCGACACCCCGGTCATCGAGGTGGACGCGGACCACCTCGACCACCTGCCGGCCGTCGAGGCGATCCTCACGGAGGCCAGCAGTCAGGAGGACGCGTCGAGGTAGCGCTGCGCGCGCTCGCGCAGGAACGCGCGCAACTCGGGCGGTTCGAGCACGGTGAACGGCACCTCGAACCCGCTCAGGTACGTGGCCAGGTCGGGCAGCGAGTCGTAGCCGGTCACCAGTTCGCACGTCCCGTCACCCAGATCCGTGACCCGGCCCGAGGTCGGCGTGGTGCGCTCGGCCACGACGGACGCCGGCGCCCGCAGGATGACGCGCACCTTGTACGGCCACGGCGCGGACACCGTGCCGCGCAGCACGTGGGCGGCCGCGTCGCCGCCGGGTGGCTCGCGCGGGACGAACCGCGCACGGGGACCGGCCGGGGTGGGCGGCAGCGTGATCCGGTCGGCGCGGAACGTGCGCCAGTCGCGCCGGTCGGTGTCCCAGGCGAGGAGGTACCAACGGCGACCGGTGTAGACGAGCGTGTGTGGCTCGACGTCGCGCTCGCTGACCGTGCCGTCGTGGCTCGCGTACCCGAAGCGCAGCCGCTCGCTGTTGTGAGCAGCGGCCGCAACCGTGGACAGTGTTTCCATATCCACCCGCGGCCCGCCGCCGGCTGCCGAGACCGTGGCCGTGCGCAGCGCGTCCACCCGGGGCCGCAACCGGGACGGAAGCGTGCGTTCGAGCTTGGTGAGCGCGCGCAACGAGACGTCTTCGATGCCGGTGACGGTGCCGGCCGCCGCCGCGCGCAGGCCGACCACGACCGCGACCGCCTCGTCGTCGTCGAGCAGCAGCGGCGGCATCGCGTTGCCGGATCCGAGCCGGTAACCACCGGCCGGACCGGTGGTCGAGTCGACCTGGTAGCCCAGTTGGCGCAGCTTGTCGACGTCGTTACGCACGGTTCGGGTGGTCACCTCGAGGCGGGACGCGAGGTCGGCGCCCGACCACTCCCGCCGCTGCTGCAGCAGGGACAGGAGCCGGAGCAGGCGAACCGAGGTCTCCAACATTCTGTTGATTCAATCAGATGTTGAGGAACCTAATCTTCCGCAACCCCTCCTACCGTTGTCCACATGAGCGAACTGAGGGGTTTGGCGAACATCTCCTACTGGGCCGACGACTGGGCCGCCGCCCGGGCCTGGTACAGCGAACTGATCGGCGCCGAGCCGTACTTCCTGCGCGACGGCTACGCCGAATGGCGGTTGGGCGACGACCTCGACGAACTCGGGCTTGTGGACAACCGCTACCGCCCGGCCGGTACGAACAAGGGACCGGGCGGTGTGATCGCGTACTGGCACGTGGACGACGTCCACGGCATGTTCGAGCGGCTCCTGACGATGGGTGCCACCGAGCACGAGCGCCCGCAGGACCGCGGCCAGGGATTCGTGACCGCGACCGTCGTCGACCCGTTCGGGAACCTGCTCGGCGTCATGTACAACCCGCACTACGTGGAGGTGCAGGGAAAATGATGACGTTCGCCGACACCGACGAGTTCGACACCTGGCTGGGCGAGAACGCGGGGCAGCAGAAGGAGGTCTGGGTCGTGGTCGCCCGCAAGGGCACCCCGGGGCTGACCGCCACCGAGGCCGGCGACGTCGCGATCTGCCACGGTTGGATCGACAGCCACCGCCGCCGCCTCGACGGAAAGCGCTTTCTTCAACGGTATTCGCCGCGCCGGCCGCGCAGCCCGTGGTCGCAGGTGAACGTCGAGCGGGTCGGTGTGCTCGATGCCGCCGGCCGGATGCGCCCGGGCGGGCACGCCGAGGTGGCGGCCGCCCAGGCCGACGGCCGCTGGGCCGCGGCATACGCACCGCAGCGCTCCGCGCCCGTCCCCGACGATCTTCTCGCCGAACTGGAGCACGACCGGCGGGCCAGGGCCGCGTTCGACGGCCTCGGCCGGAGCGAGCGGTACGCCGTTTTCCTGCCGCTGCTCAAGGCGCGCACGCCGGCGGCCCGTGCCGTCGCGCGCCGCCGGGCCGTCGCGCTGCTCGCCAACGGCAGCTGAGCCAGCGACCGCCGGGCCACCGGCCGCCGGGCCACCGGCCAACCGACGCCACCGGCCACCGGCCAACCGACGCCAACGGCCACCGGCCAACGACGCCAACGGCCACCGGCCAACGACGCCACCGGCCGCCGGGCCGACGCCGGGCCGCACGGCCGTCGCGCTTGCTGCCAACGACGCCTTGCTAGCGGGAAGCGAGAAGCACGACCTTCGCCCGGGCGTGCTCCTCCTCCAGGTAGCGGATCGCCGCCGGCGCCTCGTCCAGCGGATAGGACCGGTCGATCACGGGGGCGACCGTGCCCGCCTCGATGAGCTTGGTGAGCGCGTCGAACCGGTCGCGGGTGGGCTTCGGCTGCGGGGCGATGATGCGGGTGCGGCCGAACTTCGCGGCAAGCGCTCCCCGCACGAACAGGGCCATCGGGCCGACGAGGCTGCCGCCGGTGGAGACGCCGCCGCCGGACAGGATGATCGTCCCGTCGTCGGCGAGGCACCGGCGCAATTCCTTGAGCGAGCGGTTGCCGACCAGGTCGAAGACGACGTCGTAGCGCCGTTCGGTGAAGTCGCGCTTCGTGTAGTCGACGACGTGGTCGGCGCCGAGGCTCGTGACGAGGTCGACGTTGCGGGGGCTGCACACCGCGGTCACCTCGGCGGCAAGCGCTTTCCCGACCTGCACCGCGAACGTGCCGACGCCGCCGGACGCACCGTTGACCAGCAACCGTTGGCCGGGTTGGATCCGCGCCTCGTCGAGCAGGCACACCAACGCCGTGTTGCCCGCCAGTGGCACCGCGGCGGCCTGCTCGTAATTCACATTCGACGGCATCAGCCCGACGACGTCCTGCGGTGCGCACACGTACTCGGCGAACGCGCCGTTGACCTCGCCGTAGACGTCGTCGCCCACCGCGATACCGGTGACGTCCGCACCGACCGCGACCACCCGGCCGGCGAAGTCGGTGCCGAGGACGCGGTTCCGCGGCCCGCGCAGCGGCATGTCGGACGTCGTGAGGCGGGCGATGTACGGGTCGCCGCGCATGATGTGCCAGTCGCGGGCGTTCACGGACGCGGCCCGCGTCTCGACGAGGACGTCGTCCGGCCCCGGGGTCGGCGTCGCCGTCTCGCCGTACCGGAGCGCCGTCGCCGGTGCGCCGTAACCGTTCTGGAGAATCGCCTTCATCGCACTGCCACCTTCCGATAGACGAACGTGGGACGGCGGATGACGTACTCGGCCACCGCCAGGTTGATCAGCCAGCCGGCGAGCATCGCGACCGCCTTGCCCGTCCGGTCGACCGGGCCGAGGGCGGCGATCCAGACGCCATGGGTGAACGCCTGCGTGCCGGCGCCGAGGCCGATCGCGTAGCCGCGGATCATCCACGCCCGGTGCCCCGTGAAGTCGCGCCGCCGCACCGCGATCAGCCCGATGACGATGGCCGCGGCCATCGCCGTCCCGAAGACGAGCCGGAACGCGGTCACCAGGTCGCCGACGTCGGCGGGCCGCGGGTAGAAGACCGTGAGCCAGAGCCCGGAGAGCGCGGCGCCCAGCCCGGCCGGCACCAGCACCCGGCCGTTGACCCGGTGCCACCGCGGGCGCCGAAGGCCCCGACCCAGAAACTGGAACGCGCCGGCCACGCAGAACACGGTGACCGTGACGATGTGCACCACCACGGGCACCGGATCGGCGAAGAATCGGGCGTTGTCCGGGGTGACCGCCGCACCGACGGACAGTTGCGAGACCCGGAACGCGCCGGCGACCACCGGTATGGCGCTCAGCAGGAGCAGCCCGGTCGGGGCGAGCCAGCGTCGAGATGTCATGCCGTCGATGGTTCCGGCGCGAGGCCCGCCGGACATCGGAGCGGAGGCCGGCCGCGTCCCCGTCCAAAGACCGGCCGGGCTCCCGTACTTTCGGCGGAGTCTAAAACCTAGAGAGAAGGGCGGACGCGATTCGTCTCGTACGCCCACATCGCGACCTCGACGCGGTTCCGCGCCGCCAGCTTCGCCATCAGGCTCGCGATGTGCGTCTTCACCGTGCTCAGCGTGATGTACAGCTCGGCGGCGATCTCGTTGTTGGTGCGGCCGCGGGCGACCGCCGCGAGCACCTGCTCCTCGCGGTCCGTCAGCGGATCGACCGGCTGGCGCACAGGCCCGACCGGCCCCGCGTTCGCGAACGCGGTGAGCAGGCGGGTGGTGACGCTGGGCGCGATCAGCGCGTCGCCGTTCGCGGCCGCGTGCACGGCCTGGGCCAGGAGCGCGGGGCCGGCGTCCTTGAGCAGGAAGCCGCGGGCGCCGGCGCGCAGCGCCGCGTAGACGTACTCGTCGAGGTCGAACGTGGTGATGACGACGACGGCCAGCGGGTCGGGCACGTCCGGACCCGCCACGGCCCGGGTGGCACCGATGCCGTCGAGGACGGGCATGCGGATATCGAACAGGCACACGTCGGGGCGCAGGCGCCGGGCGAGGTCGACGGCCCGCCGCCCGTCGGCCGCCTCGCCGACGACCTCGATGTCCGGCTGGGCGTTCAGGATCATCGTCAGGCCGGTGCGGACGATTTCCTGGTCGTCCGCCACGATCACGCGCACGGTCACGCGGCGGCACCGCCGCGGGGCAGCACGGCGCTGACCGTCCAGCCGCGGCCCGGGTTCGGGCCGGCCTCGCACGTGCCGCCGAGGAGGTCGGCGCGCTCGGTCATGCCGATCAGCCCGTAACCGGGCGTCGCGCCGCCGTGCCCGGTTTCGCCGTCATCGGTGACGCGCAACCGCACCGACGTGTCGTCGGCGGCGACCCGCACGAGGATCCTGGTCGCGTGCCGGGCGTGCCGGCGCGCGTTGGTGACCGACTCCTGCGCCAGCCGGTAGATCGCACTGCCGACGGACGGGGAAAGGTCGTCGGTGTCGCCGTCGATCTCGACGTCCACCACCGGCCCCGCGCCGGAGCCGAGCCGGGCCAGGTCGGCGATGCGCGGGCTCGGCGCAAGGTCGGCTTCCTCGGACCGGCGCAGCGCCCGCACCATCGTGCGCATCTCGGTGAGCGTGCGGGTCGCCTCGGCCTCGATGACGCGCAGCGCGTCGGCCGCCGCCTCCGGGTGCACCGACATCGTGGCCAGCCCGGCCTGTGCCCGGATCGCGATCGCCGAGACGTGGTGCGCCACCGTGTCGTGCAGGTCACGGGCCAGCCGTTCGCGTTCGAGGAGCTTGACCTTCTCCAGGTCGCGCTGCCGGGCCCGGGCGCGGTAGCGCATCGCCGTCCCGCACGCGGCCGCCACCGAGAGGACCAGCACCCCGACGGCCGCCATGCCGAGCCCGGTCTGGCTCAGCGGCACCAGAACGGCCAGCCGGCCCAGCATGATCGCCGAGCCGAGCACCATCTCGCGGCCGGACCCCCACCGGAACAGCGCGTACGGCAGCAGCGTCAGGAAGCCCATCGTCTGCAGTTCGGCCAGCTCGCCGCCGGTGAGCAGCGGGCTCAGCGCGCAGCCGCCGAACGCGATCGCCACCATCAGCAGCGGACGGGTGCGCCGCCACAGCACCGTCGGCACCAGCGCGACCGCGATCGCGACCGACACCACCCGCCACGGAAGGTCGGGCCGCAGGACCCCTTCGAGCACCGCGGCGACGACGAGGACGGCGACGAGCGCCCAGTCTCGCCAGACCCGGACCGGCGCGCCGGCCGGCCGCGGCTCGAACCACACGGCGCGCAGTAACTGGGTCACGCCACCGATGGTACGAGCGATCCGACCCCGGTTGATCGGCCCAAAGTACCAGTACTAGCTCGCGCCGCCGGCGTGACGCTGACTCAGCGGGTTCATGTCGTTCCACGCGGCATCGATGAACGCCAGGCACTGCGCCTTGGTTCCCACCCGCCCGGTGGGCTGCCATCCGTCGGGAAGTGGCTGGTCGACCGGCCAGATCGAGTACTGCTGCTCGATGTTCAGCACGATCTGGAACTGCTGGGAGTATCCGCTCATCCACCCGCCCGTTCTCGACGCATCGACGACGGTACCAGGCCTGATCATGTGCGCGCAGAACGCGGAGCCCCGGGAGGAGGCTGCCTACGAAGTGCTGAGCGCACGGCGTTGCGGGTCGCGCGGCCCACTGGTTGACCGCACGACCCGCAACCTCCCCCCGGAGCCCCAGAACTCAAGTCAAACGATCTCGGCTTCCGGGATCATGCCGCCTGCCTACCGGCACCGCTTCAGCACGGCGTCCCAGTTGGTGCCGGCGGGGCAGTCGGGGGCGGCTAGCACCCCGGACCTGGCGGCTTCGCCCGTGCTGGCGGCGGTTCCGTCCAGAATCGGGAACGCGCCGGTGATCAGAACGCTCAGCACCAGGCTGCGGAAGAATGCGCGCATGGTTCACCTCCTCTCGAAGAGGCATCCGGAAAGGGCCCCGGCGGCGCGGGACCGGTGCGCCACGGTGGGGATGGCCGGTCCCCGTGACGTCCGCTCGCGAGTGCGTCCTCGCGTCCGCCGTCGACATCGCAGATCCCGTCTGGGTGGTGGAATCCACTTAATGTCATTAAGACATTAAGTGGTGACGGAGGTTTATGTCAAGATGACAGGAAGCAGAGGAGTGTGCCATGTCCCGACGTCACCACGAGGTGCTGCGCCTGGCCGTCGACCTGGTGATCCTCACCGTGCGCGACCGCAGCTTCCAGGTGCTGCTGATCGAGCGCGGCAACCCGCCGTTCGCCGGACAGCTCGCCCTGCCCGGCGGCTTCCTGCGGCCGGGCGAGAGCCTCGAAGAGGCGGCAGCCCGCGAGCTGCTCGAGGAGACCGCCCTCGACGCCGGCTCCCTCCACCTGGAGCAGGTCGGCGCCTACGGCCACCCCGACCGCGACCCCCGCGGCCGCGTGGTGTCGGTGCCGTACCTGGCGATCGCGCCCAACCTGCCGACGCCGGTCGCCGGTTCCGACGCCATCGAGGCGCAGTGGCGACCGGTCGAACCGGTGCTGGCTTCACCCGGAAAGCTGGCCTTCGACCACGACGACATTCTCCGGGACGCGGTGGAGCAGGCCCGCCGCCAGCTCGAGTACACGACGCTGGCCACCCGGTTCTGCGGCGAGACGTTCACGATCGGCGAACTGCGCGACGTCTACGACCTCGTGTGGGGCATGCGCCTGGACCCGCGGAACTTCAACCGCAAGGTCACCAGGACCGACGGCTTCCTCCTGCCGACCGACGCCAAACGCACCCCGGAGACGGGCCGCCCGGCGACCCTGTACCGCCGCGGCCCCGCCGACGGTCTGCACCCCCCGATGCTCCGCGGCCGCGACCTCAGCTAGTCAGCTGTGCGCGGACGGCTTCGGCCTGGGTGCGGAGGTGGTCGGCGTTCGCCGCGGTGAAGCAGGTGACCGCGCGGTCCACGCGTTGGCGGGCCTCCGCCGGGCGGTCGGTCGCCCGGTACAGGTCGGCCTGGGACAGGGCGATGCGGCCCTCCAGCACGGCGTCGCCGGCGTGGCCCGCCATCTGGACGGCGACGCCCAGGTGGCGGTCGGCCACCGCGACCTCCCCGCTCGCGGCGGCGACGTCGCCGAGGCCGAAGTGCGCCCACGCGACGCCCACCTCGTCGGCGTCGTCGACGAGGTGCAGCACGGAGAGGAAGTGCTCCTTGGCCGACGCCGCGTCGCCGGTCTCCAGGTGTGCGCGGCCGAGCCAGTAGGTCGTCTGGACCTGCAGCAGCGGCTGGGTGAACTCGCGCGCGACGGCGCCGGCCTCGTCGAGCAGGCGCACGGCGCGCTCGGGGTGGCCGAGGTCGAGGTGCAACTGGCCGACGTAGCGCAGCGCCTGCCACCGGCCCAGCAGGTCACCGGCGGCGGTGTAGCCCTTGACCGCGCTCTGGAACGCCTCCAGCGCCTCGTCGAACCGGCCGGCGTGGCGCAGCGCGTTGCCGAGTGTCCGTAGCGCGATCGCCTCGCCGTGCACGTCGTCGGCCTGGCGGAACAGGTGGGCCGACCGTTGCAGGTCGTCGATGCCCGACACGCCGGGGCGCCGGCCGGTCACCAGGGCGGGCTGGCCGAGGATCGCGAGCAGGGCCGCCTCGCCGCGCACGTTGCCGGCCTTCCGGCAGGCGGCCAGCGCGACCTGGTGGGTGGCGGCCCAGTCGTCGAGGTAGTTGCGGCGGTTGTAGAACTCGTGGCTGGACACGGCCAGGTCCCACGCGATCTCCGTCAGCCCCAGTTCGCAGCAGTGCCGGACGGCCGCGCGGATGTTCAGCCGCTCGGTCTCGAACCACGTCATCGGCGACCGGCTGAGGGGTGCGAGGTCGACCCCCGGCAGGTCGACGAGCGCCGAGGTGCCGTGGACCACCTCGTAGTCGCCGCCGTAGATGGACCGGTGGGCGAGCCGCACCAGCGACAACAGCGTGCGGTAGACGCGTTCGACCACGGCGTTGCGCCACGACGGGCCGGCCGGGTCGTCGCGGGCGTACAGGCCGGCCAGCTCGTGGGTGAGCTCGTGGAACCGGTACCGGCCCTCGCCCGCCGGGCGGATCAGGTACCGGCCGGCCAGGCGGCGCAGCGGCTCGTACGGGTCGGCACCGGAGCCGGCATCGAGCACCGCCGCCGCCATCCACGGGGCGATGTCGGGCATCGGCAGCAGGCCCAGGCCGAGGAACAGCGTCCGGGCGCCGCCGTCGAGCCGGTCGATGCCCGCGCCGATCGTGCGGGCTACGCTGCGGTCGCGGAACACCAGCGACGTCAACGGCTGATCCGCCAGCCGCGTCGCCAACTCCGGCGCCGACGGCCCGCCGTCCTCACCCCGCAGCGCGCCGGCCACCCACACCGCCAGCGGCAGCCCCGCACACAGGTCGACGATGCGCGCCGCGGCCAACCGCTCGATGCCGCCACGCGCCGCCGTGGTGCGCACCCCGGCGTCGCGGACCACACGCTGGTACAGATCGAGGGCCTCGTCCCGATCCAAGGGCAGAAGCGCGGGGACGTGGTGGGCGCCGCCGAGCAACGGCAACCGCTGCCGCGCCGTCACCAGCACCGCGCACCCCGGATTGCCCGGGATCAGCGCCTCCACCTGTGCCTCGTCGTGCGCGTCGTCGAGGATCAGCAGCACCCGCTTGTCCGACAGCACACTGCGCAGCAGCGCCGCCCGCTCCTCCCGCAGATCGGGGATCCGGGACAGCCCGAACGCGCGCAGCACCTGGGCCAGCACCTCACCCGTCGGCGCCGGCTCCGGCCGGGTGCCGCCCAGCTCCACGAACAGCTGCCCGTCGGGGTAGCTGTCGGCGGCCCGGCGCGCCACGTGCACCGCCAACGCGGTCTTGCCGATCCCGCCCGGTCCGGTGAGCACCACCACCCGCGGCCCCGAGCCGGTGCGACTCAACAGCCACTGGACCTCCTGGACCACCTCACCGCGTCCCACGAAGTTGGCCGGCGCGGGCGGCAACTGCCTCGGCGTCACCATCGGATCGACCGCACGCGGAGGCCGCCGCGGCGCGACTCCCCCACGCACCGCGACCGCCTCGTCATCGCCCCGGGCGATGGCGTAGTTCAGCTCCCGCAGCCCCGGATCCGGGGTGGCACCGGCCGCCACCTCCAATGCCCCCGCGTACGCGTCGTAGACGTCGAGCGCCTCCATCGCGTGCCCGTTGTGGTACAGCGCCAGCATCAACTGCTCGGTCAACCGCTTGTCGGTCGGGTGGTAGCCGACCATGTGCCGCAGGTCGTCGAGCACCTCCGCGTGCCCGCCACGGGCGAACTCCAGGTCGCACAGCCGCACCAGGGCCCGCTTGCGGCGCGACGTCAGCTCCGCGCCCAACGTGACACCGAGGTCGCCCGGCACCCCCTCCAACGGATGCCGGCCCCGCCACAACCGCAACGCCTGCCGCAACAACGAGATCTCGACATCGGGCTGCCCGGCCACCTGCTCCGCGTCCCGGATAAGTCTTTCAAAGGTGAGCATGTCGTGATCGGCCTCGGCGACCCGCAGCTCGTACCCGAAACCCTTGTACGTGACCAGGTGATGGCCGCCCGGGAGACTGCCGAGGAACGTGCGGACGTAGGACGCCTGCTTGTCCAACTGGGTCGAGCGCACCTCGACCGCGCCCCAGGCCCACCGCATCAGCTCCGCGCGCGACACCCGCCGATTGGGGTTGATCAGCAGGACCGCGAGCACGGTCAACTGATGCCCCGTCGGCAACGGCGTCCGCCCGTCGCCGACAGCGAGCTGCCCGAGGATGCGAAAGATCATCGGCACGTCTCCATCCCATCCCCCCGTGCCGGTGCCTGTTCACTCGCCCTGACGGACGGTACGTGCGCGTATGGCCGGTCCGCTACCCAATGTTCGGGTCCTATCACCGATGCGGAAGGTCCGCGGAAGCTCAACCTGCCTCAATACGGTCATGAGAAACCCCCCGGTCCGGTACGTCCCGGGTCGGCCGACGGTGGGTCTGGCGGCGACCACGGTTGTCACGGCGTGGCTGGTCGCGGCGGTGGCGTTCGGCGTCGCCGTGCTGAGCGTCCGCGACTTCGATCCGGGCACCCTGCTCGCCGTGGCCCTCATGGGCGGCAGCGCGCAGACCGCCCGGCACGCCCGGGCCCGGCTGAAGGCGGCCCGCAAGGTCCGCGGCGAGGTGCCGCACCGCGTGCTGCGCCAGCGGTGGCACGGCGACCTCACCACGGTCAGCGCCGACGAGTACCGCGCGCTGCGCCCGATCGGCATGGCCCGGGCCGACGCCGTGCGCCGCACCGAGGAGCTGATCAGCCCGCTCACCGACATCCCGAGCGTGCGGATCTTCCGCGGCGTGCACCTCGGCGGTCCCGACCGCACCGTCGCCGCGTTCGCCGTCACCGCGGGCAGGTTGGTGCTGATCGTCGAACCGGTCGCGTGGCCGCCGGGCCACTACCTCATCGACGCGACCGGGCAGGTCCGGTGCGACTGCCGGTTCATCGGCCAGTCCGCCGGCCCGCTCGCGGCCGGGGTGGCCGCGCTGCGGGCCCGTCTTCCGCGCACCCACCGGGTGCGGGCGCTGGTGGCGGTCCTCCCCATCGCCGACGGCGCGTTCGTCCTTCCCGTTCCCACGAAGGAAGTGGCATGGACCCTCGCACGCGAGCTACCTATCACGATGCGTACCGAACTGGCGCGGCACCCGCGGACCGTCAGCCGGCACATCATCGCCGCGCTCGCCCCCGCCCCCGCCGGTTCCGACGGTTGACCCGTCGCGGCGATCCGCTCGTCGACCGGACGGCGCCGCTCGGTCACCGGCGGGCCGCCCGACCGCCGCGCCTCGCTCCCGCCGGCGTCGACGGTGACCGGGTGGCGGCGGCCCGCCGGGCCGTCCTGCTCGCCCCGGACCAGGCCGCGGACCACGTGCGGCTGGCCGACGCGTTCGAGGAGCTGGGCAACTGGCGGGAGGCGCTGCGCTGGTACCGCACCGCGCGCCGGCTCGACCCGGGCTGGTCGGTGCCGCAACTCGGCGCGGCCGCCGTGCACCTGCGGCTCGGCGCGTCCGCCGCCGCCCTGGAGATCCTCGAGACGCTGTACCGCACCACCGGCGGCGCCGAACCGGTCGGCGACCACTGGGCCGGCGCGCTCGCGGCGGTGGCCGAGCAGGTGCCCGTGGTCCGGGAGGACGACGTCTACTACATCACCCGCCGGTCGGAGCTCCAGCAGATGCGGCCGCTGCTGGCCCGGGCCGCCGCGGTGGCCGCCGATCCCGCCGTGGTCGAGCGGATCGCGGGCATCCGACGGTACGTGCGGCGGTGCCGGCGACTCGAGTTCACCGCCGGCTGGCTGCGCCATCCGGGCAACCCGTGGCCGTACGGCGCGCTCGGCGGTCTCGGCGCGGGAGCGGTCGCGGCGGCCGGGTTCGCGTGGTCGGGCGCCACCTCGTTGGGGGTGGTCGCGGTGGTGCTGCTCGCGGTCGGCGCGTACGCCGCCGGGCGGGCGGTGCTGATCCCGCGCTGGCGGCTCAACGGCTGGGCGTACGACCGTCAGGTCCACCGGGCCACGGCCACCCGGCCGTCCGTCGCCGGTCCCGTGGCCGAGCCGGCGTCACACGGCTCCGCGTGAGCTTGTCGCGGAGCGCGGCCGCGTCGTCGTGCCCGATGTCGTCGAGGATGCGCAGCGCCGACGACCACGCCGACCGGGCCCCGACGATGTCGCCCATCGCGTCGTGCGCGTCGCCGAGCCAGTGCCACGAGTCGGCCTCCGCGTACCGGTCGCCGACCTCCCGGTGCAGGGCGGCGGCCCGCCGGAAGTGGCCGGAGGCGGTCTCGGGCCGGCCCTTGAGCAGGTAGACGCCGCCCAACCGGTCGAGCGTGTCGGCGCGGCCGGCCGGGTCGTCCAGGTCCTGGTGCATGGCCCACGCACGGGTCAGGGTCGCCAGCGCCCGGTCGGCGTCGCCGAAGTCGATCAGGTGCCGGCCGACGCCGGCCAGCGCGTGGACGATGCCGAGCCGGTCCCCCTGCTTCTCGAAGATCGCGAGCGCGTGTTCGGTGCGCGCGAGCGCTTCCCGGCTGTCGCCGAGCGGGCCGGAGCCCCAGCCCCGGCCGGCCGCCGCCGGCGGCACCGCGTGGTGCGACGGTGGTTCCGCCGACGCCGTCTCCCGCTCCAGGACCCGCAGGTGCGCGGCGCGCAGCTCCGGGCCGGGCTCGATGCCGAGTTCCGCGCGGAGCCGTTCGCGGGTCGCCGCGTGCACGGCGAGCGCCGCCGCTCGGTCGCCGGCGGCCGCCAGGCCGAGCATCAGGCTCGCGGCCAGCCCCTCGTGCAGCGGCTCGTCGTCGGCCAGGGCCCGCAGCCAGCCCAGTGCCTCCGGCAGGTCGGCGGGGTGGGCGAGGTCGGCGTACGCGATGGTCGCCGTGATCCGGCGGGCGGTGAGGCCGGCGACCACCGGGTGGTACCGCAGGCCGGGCACGTCGGCGAGCACCGGGCCGCGCCACAGGCGCAGTGCCCGCGCGTAGCGGTCGCGGCACCCGTCGTGGTCGCTGTCGATCCGGGCGCGCTCGGCCGCGGTCACCAGTTCGGTGAACGTGGACGCGTCGAGCGCGGTCCGCAGCCGGTAACCGCCGCCGACCGACTCGACGCACCCGTCCGTGCCGAGCAGCCGGCGCAACTGCCCGACGCGGACGTGCACCTGTGCGCGCGCCGTACGCGGCGGCCGGTCGCCCCACAGTTCGGCCATGATCTCGTCGACCGGAACCGTGTCGGGCGCGTGCAACGCCAGCAGGCCCAGCAGGGTGCGCAGCATCGGTGCGCCGGCGTGCACCGGGTGCCCGTCCACCGTCGTCGCCAGCGGGCCGAGGATGCCGACACCCGCCGGCCCGCCCGGAGCCGGCCCGCCCGGAGCCGGCGCGGCTGCCGGCGGTGCGGCCGCTGGGGTGACCGGGCCGCCGTTGCGCCGCAGCAGGAGTTCGCGCTCGGCCGGGGTCAGGTCCATCGCCTCGGCCAGGCGGTCGATCGACGTCAGGTGCGGCCGGCGGCTTCGCCCGCGTTCGAGGTCGCGCAGCCCGCGTTCGCTCAGGCCGGCCCGGCCCGCCAACCCGGCCTGGGTGAGCCCGCTACGCGTCCGGTACCCGCGCAACAGCGACCCGAGATCGTCGTTGCCCCCGCCGAGCACGCTCTGGACGGTAGCGCACGTCGATTCTCCAGCGGGTGCGGGTGGACGATGCATGGACGATTCTGGTAACGAAGATCCGTTGGGCGACATTGTGGGAGGCGAGATCGTGCCGGAACCCCTCCGGGTGACGCTGTGGAACGAGTTCATCCACGAGCGCAAGGACGACAGTGTCCGGGCCATCTATCCCGATGGCATGCACACGGTGTGGGAACAGGCCCTGCACACCCACCTCGGCGACGCGGTGAGCGTCCGCTCCGCCTGGCTGGAGCAGCCCGACCACGGGCTGCCGGCCGACGTACTGGAGTCGACCGACGTCCTGTTCTGGTGGGGGCACATCGCGCACGGCGAGGTCGCCGACGCGGTGGCCGCGGCCGTGGCCGACCGGGTGCGCCGCGGGATGGGCCTGGTGGCGCTGCACTCCGCGCACTACTCGAAGGTGTTCCGGCTGCTGATGGGCACCACCTGCTCGTTGCGCTGGCGCAGCGCCCACGATCGTGAACTGGTGTGGACGGTCGATCCCACCCACCCGGTCGCGCACGGCGTCCCCTCGCCGATCGTCATCCCCGAGCAGGAGATGTACGGCGAGTTCTTCGACGTGCCCCCGCCCGACGACCTCGTCTTCATCAGCAGTTTCTCCGGCGGCGAGGTGTTCCGCGGCGGCTGCGGGTGGAAGCGCGGCTTCGGCCGGGTCTTCTACTTCAGCCCCGGCGACCAGGAGTACCCGGTGTACCACCACCCCGACGTGCAGCGGGTGCTGGCCAACGCCGCCTCGTGGGTCGCGCCGTCGTCTGTGCGCGGATCCGCCTACTCGGCCGACCACGCGCCGACGGGGTGGTTCGAGTGACCGCGCCGTTGCGGGTGGGCGTGGTCGGGCTCGGGTGGGCCGGCCGCACGCACGCCGAGAGCTTCCAGGCGCTGCCCGACGCCGAGGTGGTCGCGATCGCCGGCAAGGAGGCCGACCTCGCCGCCGCGGTGGCGCGCGACCTCGGCATCCCGGCCACCTACCCGGACTGGACCGACATGCTCGACGCCGGCGGCCTCGACGTCGTGAGCATCGCCACGCCGAACTCGCTGCACATGCCGATCGCGGTGGCCGCGATGAAGGCCGGCCTGCACGTGCTGTGCGAGAAGCCGCTCGCGTCCGACGCCGAGCAGGCGGCGGCGATGGTCGCCTGCGCCGAGGACACCGACCGGGTGCTGGAGACGGTCTTCAACCACCGCAACCGCGGCGACATGGCCCTGCTGCGGCAGATCGTCGGCGAGGGTGGACTCGGCGACATCTACTACGCCAAGGCGGCGTGGATGCGACGCCGCAACTACGAGGTGCGCGGCTGGTTCGCCAACCGCGACGCCGCCGGTGGCGGTCCGCTGATCGACCTCGGCGTGCACATGCTCGACATGCTGCTGACCCTGCTCGGCGAGCCCGAGGTCACCCGCGTCACCGGGTCGACCTACGCCGCGCTCGCGCCGCAGTGGCTGCAGGCGCAGGGCCGTGACCCGGCCACCTGGCAGGTCGAGGACCTGGCCACCGGGATGCTCCACACGGCCGGCGGCGCCACGCTCCTCCTCGAGGCGAGCTGGGCCGTCCACGGCCCCTACGCCGACGACGACATGAGCATCCACCTGCACGGGACGCGCGGCGGTGCGAGCGTGCGCGTCCAGGACTACGTCACCGGCCCGGTCAGGGTCTACCACGACGTCGCCGGCCGCCCCGCCGAGGTGGTCGTCGCCCCCGGCAAGGGCACCGGCCACGCCACCGTCGTCCGCGACTTCGTCCGGGCCGTCCGCAGCGGCGACTGGGCCCAGCACCGCGGCCACGCCGGCCTGGTCCGCTCGAAGATCATCAGCGCACTGTACGAGTCCGCCCGCAAAGGCACGGAGATCCGCCTCTAGGCCAGGCCCGCGGCGGCCACGGCGGCGGACACGCCGAGCAGGGCGCTCGCCGCCACGTACATCAGGGCGCGACCGCGGGCGCCGGTGCGGGCCAGCCGCAGCGTCTCGTAGCCGAACGTCGAGTACGTCGTCAGCGCGCCGCAGAAGCCCGTGCCGAGCAGGGCGCCGAGGCCCGACGAAACCGGCAGGGCGGTCAGGAAACCGAGCAGGGCCGAGCCGACCACGTTCACCAGCAGGGTCCCCCACGGGAAGCCCGGCCCCAGCCGCGACCGCACGAAACGGTCGGCCAGGTACCGGGTCGGCGCGCCGACCGCGGCGCCGAGCGCGACCAGCAGCAGCGTCACCGGAAGCAGCCGGTTTGTCGCCGAGTGAGGCGACGGAGCAGGCGTTCGGTCGCGAGAGTGCCGGCCCACACGGCGAGGAGCGCGGCGAGCAGGGTCCCGAGAAGGTAGAGCGCCGCGACAAGAAACCGGTCGTCGACCAGGAGGCGCCGGACGTCGACGGCGTACGCGGAGAACGTCGTGTACCCGCCCAGCACGCCCGGGCCGAGGAACGGCTGAAGCAACGGGCGGTCAAGAACCAGCGGCATCAGCGCCCCGATCAGCAGGCAGCCGGTGACGTTGATCGCCCACGTCGTCCAGATCGACGGGAAGGCAAAATGCAGGCCGTACCGGCACAGCGCGCCCACCACCCCGCCCGCCGCGACCGCGAGCACCGGCGGCCACAGCCGATCATGGGTTCGCACCGGCCCAGTATCGCCTCCTCCCACGGGAGGAGGCGGTCGGGACCGCGGGCGGGTCCCTACGATCCTCCCGGTCGCGACCGTGGTGGCATGCACAAGCCATTGAAGGTCCTCGCCGCCGTGATGTGCGGCCTCGCCGCGTTCTCCCTCGTCGGCCTCGTCGTCGACGACCGCACCGTGCTCGGCGTGCCGGTGTGGCTCAAGCCGCTGAAGTTCGGGCTCTCGTTCGGCGTCTACGCCGTCACGATGGCGTGGCTGATCCCGCACCTGACGAAAGCACAGAAGGTCGCCTGGTGGGCCGGCACCGTGATGGCGGTGTTCGGCCTGCTGGAGGTCGGGCTCATCGCGTTCCAGGCCGCCCGCGGCCGGATGAGCCACTTCAACCAGCAGACGGCCCTCGACGGGCAGATCTTCACGGCCATGGGCGTCACGATCGGGATCTTCTACCTGGGGGTGCTCGCGACCGCGGTCCTCCTGCTGATCCAGCGGGTGGGCGACCGCGCGCTCACCTGGACGCTGCGCCTCGGCCTGCTCATCGCGATGGTCGGCATGGGGCTCGGCTTCCTGATGGTGCTCCCCTCCGACGCGCAGATCGCGGCGGGCGAGCAGATCGTGGGCGCGCACAGCGTCGGGGTCGAGGACGGCGGGCCGGGCATGCCGGTCACCGGATGGAGCACGACCGGCGGCGACCTGCGCATCCCGCACTTCGTCGGCATGCACGCCCTGCAGATCCTGCCGCTGCTGCTGTTCGCGCTCACCCGGGTCGTCCGCGACGAAGCCGTCCGCCTGCGGCTGATGGTGGTCGCGGCCGCGACGTACGCGGCCGTGCTGGTGCTCGTCACCTGGCAGGCCCTGCGCGGACAGCCGCTGGTGCATCCGGATGCCGCGACGCTCGTCGCGGCCGGGCTGATCGCGGCGGTCGCGGCCGTCGGTGGTGCGGCAGCCATGGGACGCCGTGCGCGCGCCTAGGCTGTCACCCGTGCCCCGGCTGGGAATGCTGACCCGGTTCACCGACGACCGTTTCGCCTGGCTGCGGCTGACCCTGCTCGGCCTCAGCGGCGTCGGCTACCTGGTGCTGCGGCCGCACCCGGAGGAGACGTACGGCGCCGTCGACTGGGTCGCCGCCGTCGGGGCGCTGGCCCTGTGCCCGGTCGCCGTGCGGTGGCCGCTGGCCGGCTCGCTCGGGTCGTCGCTGGCGTACCTGGTGGGGGCATGCTTCGGGCAGGGCGACCCGGTGGTCCCGGAGGTCGGCTCCACCTGGATGCTGCTCGAACTGGCGCTGCGGGCGACGCAAAGGCACGTCGTCATCGGGACGGCGGCCGTGGTGGTCACGCACGTCGTCGACATCTGGCCGCACCTGCCCGGCAAGTTCCCGAACCTGGTGTTCGACCTGCTCATCTCGGCCGGGCTGCCGCTGCTGGTCGGCTCGAACATCCGGGCCAGCCGCCGGCTCGCCCGGCACGCCGAGCACCGGGCGACCGCCGAGGCACAGGCCGCCCGGTCCGACGAGCGGGCCGCGATCGCGCGCGAACTGCACGACATGGTCGCCCACCACGTCGCGTCGATGGTGCTGCGGGTCGGGGTGGCCCGGCACGTCCTGCCCGCCACCGACCCGCGGGTCACCGAGGTCTTCGACGACCTGCACGCCGGCGGCACCACCGCGCTGGCCGACCTGCGCCGGCTGGTGGCGGTGCTGCGCGACCCCGCGGCCGACGGCTCGGCGTACGTGCCGATCGAACCGGACGCGCTGCCCGACGCGCTGGCCACCACGGTCGACCGGGCCAGGCGGGCCGGGCTCACCGTCGACGCCACGATCGACCCGGCCGTCACCTCGCTCGACGCGGTGCGCGGGCTGGCCGTGCTCCGCCTCACCCAGGAGGGCCTCACGAACGTCGCCAAGCACGCGGGTCCGTCCGCCCGCGCGACGCTCACGGTGCGCGTCAACGCCGGCGCCGTCCACTGGGAGTTGATGGACGACGGCGGCGGGGCCGCGGTTCCGACCGCCCTGGCCTCGACGAACGACGGCCACGGCCTCGTCGGCATGCGCGAACGGGTCGAGGTCCTGGGCGGCTCGTTGACCGCCGGCGCCACCGGCACCGGCTGGCGCCTCGCCACCGTGCTGCCCGCCGCGGAGGACCGGTGATCCGCGTCCTGCTGGTCGACGACCAGCGTCTGGTGCGGGCCGGCCTGCGGATGCTGTGCGAGTCGGCGGCCGACATGGAGGTGGTCGGCGAGGCCGAGAACGGCCAGCAGGCGATCCGGCTGGCCGAGCAGGTGGCGCCCGACGTGATCCTGATGGACCTGCGCATGCCGCTCGTCGACGGCACCACGGCCACCGCCCGCATCCGCGCCGCCCGCCCCGCCGTGCGCGTGGTCGTCCTGACCACGTTCGACGACGACGACCACCTGTTCCCGGCGCTGGCCGCCGGCGCGTGCGGCTTCCTGGTCAAGGACGCGGCGCCGGAGGAACTGCTCGCCGCGATCCGCACCGCCGTCGCCGGCGAGACCCCGTTCAGCCCGGTGGTGCTGCGCCGCCTGGTCGACCGGGCGGTGCTGTCCACCCAGAAAGGGCCGGCACCGCTGCCGGCGTCGTTGACGGCCCGGGAGCGCGAGGTGCTCGCCCTGGTCGGCGCCGGCCTGTCGAACCGGGAGATCGGCGACCGCCTGCACATGGGCGTCACCACGGTGAAGACCCACGTGACCAGCCTGCTGGCCAAGACCGGCGCGCCGAACCGGATCCGGCTCGCCCTGCTCGCCGTCGGCTCAGACCCGCGGTGACTCCGTCCGGCCGCGCTTGAGCTCGAAGAAGCCCGGCGTGGTGGCGGCCAGCAGGACGCCGTCCCACAGCCGGCCGGCCGCCTCGCCGCGGGGCACCGGGCTGACCACCGGCCCGAAGAACGCCGTCCCCTCGACGTGGATCGCCGGCGTGCCGAGGTCCTCCCCACCGGGTCGAGCCCGGCGTGGTGGCTCAGCCGCAGGGCGTCGTCGTGGTCGGCGCGGTCGGCGGCGGCGGCGAGGTCGGGATCGAGGCCGGCCTCGGCGAGCGCCGCCCGGTACAGGTCGGCGCCGATGGGCTGCTTGTCGTGGTGGATGCGGTTGCCGAGCGCCGTGTAGAGGTCGCGCAGCGCCGGCGTGCCGTGCTTCCCCTCGGCGGCGACGGCCACCCGCACCGGGCCGAGCGTGTCCTTCAGCCACTCCGCGTACCAGGGTTCGAGACCGGTGCGCCCGTCGTTGAGCAGCCACAGGCTCATCACGTGGAAGCGCACCTCGACGTCGCGGACGCGCTCCACCTCCAGCAACCATCGGGACGCGTTCCACGCCCAGGGGCACTTCGGGTCGAACCACATGTCGGCGACGATCATGCGTCCAGCCTCCGCCGCGCGATTGGCCCGGAGAAGGGCCAATTCCGCCACTTCCCGCTGGGCCAATCCCGATGCGAGCGCTACGCGTTCTTGCGGCGGCTCAGCTCGCTCACGTGCTCCAGCAGCGTGATCAGCACATGCTTGCTCGACTCCCGCTGACGCGCGTCGCACAGCAGCACCGGCACACCGTCGTCGAGGTTCAGGGCCAGCTGGACGTCCTCCAGGTCATACTGCTTCGCGCCCTCGAAACAGTTCACCGCCACCACGAACGGCGTCCCGCGCCGCTCGAAGTAGTCGACCGACGGGAAGCAGTCGGCCAGCCGCCGGGTGTCGGCCAGCACCACCGCGCCCAGCGCGCCGATGGCCAGCTCGTCCCACACGAACCAGAACCGGTCCTGCCCCGGCGTCCCGAAAAGGTAGAGCACCAGCGACGGCGACAACGTGATCCGGCCGAAGTCCATCGCGACCGTCGTCGTCGACTTTCCCTCGACGCCGGCCAGGTCGTCGATGCCGACGCCCTCCTCGGTGAGCACCTCCTCGGTGCGCAGCGGACCCGTCTCGGTCACCGCGCCGACCATCGTGGTCTTGCCCGCGCCGAACCCACCGGCGATCACTATCTTGATCGTGGTCGGCAACACGGCAGCCGGAGCGGCCTCAGAGCGCACGGAGTCCATTGATCGCCGCCTCGATGATGCTCGTGTCGGTGAACCCGTCCGGTGCCGCGGGTTCCTGGACGTGGACCAGTTCCCGCTCCAGCAGGTCGCCGAGCATGACCCGGATGGTGCCGAGCGGCAGCTTCAGATAGGCGGCCAGTTCGGCGACCGAGAGCGGACGGTCGGCGAGCTTGAGGATCGCCGTGTGCTCCGGCCCGAGCCCGGCGTCCATCGACGTCGGCGTGCGGACGGTCGTCACCAGCGAGATGATGTCGAACTCGCCGCGCGCGTGCCGGGTGCGGCCGCGGGTCATCGCGTAGGGCCGCACCACCGGGCCGGCGTGGTCGTCGACCCACAGTTCCTCGGGCGGAGACGAAGGCGAGTCACTCATCGGGCGTGCGCTCCGGCGAGGTGAGGAACCGGTCGGCGCGGGTCACGAGCATGTTCATCTCGTAGGCGATCAGCCCCAGGTCGGCGTCCTCGGCCGCCAGCACCGCGAGGCAGGCGCCGTGCCCGGCGGCCGTGATCAGCAGGAACGACGATTCCATCTCGACGATCACCTGCTGCACCGGCCCGCCGCGGAACCGCTTGCCGGCGCCACGCGACAGGCTCTGTATCCCGGAGGCGATCGCGGCCAGGTGCTCGGCGTCGTCCTTGTTCATCCCCTGCGACGACGCCTTGAGCAGCCCGTCGACGGAGAGCACGACGGCGTGCTCGGCTTGCTTCACCCGACCGACGAGGTCGTCGAGCAACCAGGTCAGGTCGACGTTAGGAGTCGCCATCTGCGCCCTCTCGTTGTGCCTCGTCATCACTGCTGTCGTCATGCGGGCGGGGTGCCTCGGCCCGGGCCCGGCGGGTGCCGGCCTGGTACGACGCGATCATGCTGCGGACCTTCTCCGGCGGCCGCACGGACGAAGCGGCGTCCGCGGCGGAAGCGGCGACGGCCTCGTCCGGGCCCGGGGCGGAGGTCCGTAACGGCTCGGCGAGCGCGGCCTGCCGGTTGCGCACCGGCAGCCCGGTCGGGGTGTGGCGCTGCACCGGCGGCGTGGTCGTCGGTGCCGGCCCTTCCGCCGGCGCCGGGCCCGGCGTGGTGTCAATGCGGGGTGACGGAGATACGTCCCCGTCGTTCCGCGGCGGCTCGGCGCGGTGGGCCTCCTCCGCCGCCCGGGCGCCGACCGCCGCGGGCACGGCCACCGGTTCGGGGGTCACCTCGTCGATGAGGTCGCGCGGGATCAGGACGATCGCCGTCGTCCCCCCGTACGGCGACTCGCGGAGCTGGATCCGCATCCCGTGCCGCTCGGCCAGCCGGCTCACCACGAACAGCCCGAGCCGCACCGCGCTGAGGTTGAACTCGGGCGGGTTGGCGATCCGCACGTTCGCCGCGGCGAGCTCCGCCGACGTCATGCCGAGACCGCGGTCCTCGATCTCCACCACGTAGCCGTTGGCCACCAGCTGGCTGCGGATCTGGACCTCGGTGTGCGGCGGCGAGAACGACAACGCGTTCTCGATCAGCTCGGCCAGCAGGTGGATGACGTCGCTGACGGCGCGACCGGCCAGCCCGTAGTCGCCGGCCGGCAGCACCGTCACCCGGGTATAGTCCTCGACCTCGGCGACCGCGCCGCGGATCACGTCCACCATCGGGACGCTGCGCCGCCAGGCCCGGCCCGGTGTGGCGCCGGACAGCACGATGAGGTTCTCGGCGTTGCGCCGCATCCGGGTCGCGAGATGGTCGAGGCGGAACAGGTCGTCGAGCTGGTTCGCGTTGTCGTGCCGGCGTTCCATCTCGTCGAGCAGGGTGAGCTGCCGGTGCACGAGGGCCTGCGTGCGCCGGGCCAGGTTGAGGAAGACGTCGCGCACGCCGCGCCGCAGCTCGGCCTGCTCGACGGCGACCCGCACGGCCGTCTCCTGCACGACGTTGAACGTCTGGCCGACCTGGCCGATCTCGTCGGTACCGAACGCCAGCGGCGGCGCCTCGGTCGCGACGTCGACGGTCTCGCCCCGGCTGAGCCGGTCGACGACGCCGGGCAGGCGCTCGTTGGCGAGGTGCCGGGCCGCCTCGCGCAGCCGCTCCAACTGCTTGAGCAGCGCCCGCGCCGTCGTGATCGCCACGATGATCGACGCGATGACCGTGAGCAGCCCGAGCCCGGCGGCGAGCAGCACCCGCAGCACGACCCAGATCGCGACCGGCGTGGCCCGCTCCACCATCTGGTCGCCGCCGGTGGTGACGACGTCGTTGAGCGCCTGCAGGGCGGCGTCGGCGGAGGCCCGCCACGCGCCGGAGACCAGCGGGAGCCGCAGCGCCGGCCGCGTCTCGGCGATGAGCTTGTCCTCCAACCCCGTGAGCTGGGTGAAGGGTGTGCTGGCGAGCAGCGCGTCGTAGCGCCCGCGGTCGCTGTCGGAGAGGTTGGCGGCCGCCCGCGCGGCGATCAGCCGGTGGTTGCCGACGAACTGGGTGAACCGGACGTACTCGAGGTCGGTCAGGTTGCCCGCGGCGAGCGCGCCGGTGACCAGCGCGTCCTCCTGCGACATCAGCTCCCGGGCCTTGTAGAGCTCGGTGAGCGCCTTGATGTCGTCGGCGATCTCCACGTCATCGAGCTGGCCGAGCGCGTCGTAGACCTCGAAGATCGAGGTGACGACCGCCGTATACGCGTCGGCGGCGGCGACCCGGTCGACGCCCCGGTTGTCGATGTCCGAGCGCAGCTGGGGCAGCTCGTCGAGGAGCGCGACCAGCGCGTCGACCCGCTTCTCCAGTTCGTCGTCGGCGGCCATGCCGACGAGGTTGCCCCGGACGGACTCGCGGAACGTCGCCATCTCGTCGTCGGCCCGCACGCGCACGGCGTCGAGCTCGGCCGACTTCGGCCCGGTGACGGACCCGAGGTAGCCCACCGACAGCCGCCGTTCCATCTGCAGGTCGAGCAGGAGTGGTTCGCTTGGCTCGTAGATCCCGGTGTTGTAGGTCTGCACCCACAGCAGGTTGAGGCCGTCGCGCAGGGTCACCCACGCCGCGAACGCCCACAACGCGGTCAGGGAGAGCAGGAGAGCGACGATCTTGGTACGCAGGCGCGAACCGCGGGAGCGCATCACCGGGGCACGCTATCAGTACATCCTTCGCATTCCAACATAAACATTTGCGAAGCGTGATCTTCCAGATGCGCACCGACGATCTACGTCGATGGACCACGGCCCATGTCGCGGCCCACGTCGCGGCCCAGGTGCAGGGCGGCGATCGTCGCGGCCCGGACGATCGCGGCCGGCCGGTAGAGATCCTTGTCGTGCCACAGCGCGGGTCCCGGCCGATCGATCGTCGCCTGTAGATACGCACGACCACGGGCGGCCGCCTCCCCGATCCGCGGATCGGGCGCCGACCGGACTCCCAGCAGCACGTGCATCGCGTACGCGGTCTCCTCCGTGGTGCCGGCCCATCTCCCCCACGAACCGTCGGGCCGTTGGGTGGCGAGAACCCATGCCGCCGCCCGGTCGATAGCGGTCGCGACGGCCCGGGACGCCGTACCGATCCGGCCGAAACGATCGAGCGCGAGCACGCAGCACGATGTCGCATAGTACAAAGACGCATGCCATCGGTCGATCCACGAACCGTCGGCATTTTGTTGTTCGCAAAGCCAGATCGCCAGCTGTTCCACCGCAATCGCATGGTTGTGGCCTGATTCGCCGTGGTGGATCCCGAACGCATCGAGAACATGCGCATTCGTGGTGACTGATACACCGTTCTCGCCGGGCCAGGTGCAGAACTGCGGGCCGACCCGGTACGCCCACAGGCAGCCGGGATCCACCGGCTGGCCGAGCAGCGCGAGGGCGTACAGCGTCACCGAGGTCGTGTCGGCGTCCGCCGGCAGGCCCGGGCCGGCCGCGGTGCCGTCGGGGCCGAGCGCCGCGGCCAGCTCACGCACCATCCCGCCCACCGGTTCCGGCCCGGCCGGCATTGGGACGCCCGCGCGGGCCAGCGTGCTGAGCACCCACGACCGCTCGAACACGGTGGTGGGCACCGCGCACGGCACCGGCCCGCCGTGCCGCCGTGCCACGGTGTCCAGGTAGCTGCGCGCCGCGTCGACGCCGCCGATGCTCGGTGCCGACGCGACCGGCCCGCTTCCGAGCCAGGCCGCCGTCGCGGCGGGTGAGGCACCGACGCCGCCCGGCCCGGCGGGACGCGCGTCGGGCGCGTCGCGCACGAGGTCGGCCACGGTCTCGGCGGCGTGCAGGAGCTTGTACGGAACCGGTGCGCCCGACTCCAGCGAGCGGCGCACCGCGATGAGCCGGCCCGCGTCCATGCCGGCCGGCAGCGGTAGCGGTGGGCGCCCGCCGGTGCGGCCGTTCACCTGGCCGACGAGCACGGGGATCAGCAGGTCGGCTGCCGGGGTGTCGGGCAGCGTCGCGGCGTCGGCGCGGGTCAGCAGGTCGAGGAGCGCGCGCAGTCCGCGGTCGGCCGCCGCGGCGATCCGGCGTTCGCCGTCGGTGTCGGCCCGGTCGAGCGTCGCCAGCAGCGCCTCGACCGCGCTCAACGTGGGGACGATCGCGTACCCGTCGGGCGCGCCCCACGAGCCGTCCGGCCGCTGGTTCGCCAGGAGCCACCGCACCCGGTCGGCGTGCCCGGTCAGCCACGGGGCCAGCGTCACCAGTCGGCCGGTCTCGTACACCGACGGCGACGTCTGGCCCCACGGTTCGCGGGCCATGCCGTCGAGCAGGTCCCGCACGACCCGGTCCTGCTCGACCCGGTCCCGGCCGGTGGCCGGCAGGCTCACAGACGTCCCCAGAAATCACCGACCCGGTAGAAGCCGGAGCTGAATCCGATCTGCCGGGCCAGGTACACCGCCTCCCGCGGGCAGCGGTCGGTGAGCGGTTCCAGCCGGCCCAGACAGTCCTCGACGAGGGCGGCGATCCGCGCGGTCACCTCCGCCCGGTCGACGCCGAGCATCAGCGCGTTCAGGTCGCCCCAGCCCACGTCGCGGTCGTACGTGGCCAGGTCGTTGACCAGCCGCAGCACCCGTTGCACGAGCCGGCCCGCCGCGGTGAGGTCGGGCAGGTGCGCCAGGCTGTCCGGCTCGCCCATGGCGATCCAGTGCGAGACGTTGACGAACGACGAACCGAAGTTGTCGGCGTTGTCGAGGTACCGCTCGATCGACGGCAGCGGGCCGCCGGCGGCGTGGTCGAGCGTCCATCGCCGCTCGCGCGCCATCGCGGTCAGCATCCGCCGCAGCTCGGCCCGCCAGGCGCGGTGCCCGCCGGGTCCGACGCCGAGGAGGTCCCTGATCTCGGCCAGGAACCGGCCGAGCGGGTCGTCGTCGCCGGGGTCGTGCCCGTCGGCCACGGCCAGGCAGCGCGCCACGACGGCGTCCGCCTCGCCGGCCGACCGGCTGAGGTAGTCGATCCGCCAGTCGGCGGCGAAGACCCACAACGCCGCCCGGTTCGCGGCCGTCAACTGGTCGCGCGAGCACCACGGCGCGCCGTACGCCGTGGCCAGCGCGACCGAGCTGAACAGCGTCCCGTCGAAGGGTTCCGGTGGAAAAATGGCGGGATACGCGGCGGCGCGTCCGGCGAGATCGCGCTGGCCACCGGCGGCCAGCGCGCTGATCCGTCCGCTCTCGGCCGCCGCCGAGAGCGCTTCCGCGAGCATCAACGCGCGGCCGCGTGATCGCGCGGGGTCAGCGTCAGTTCGACCTTGTCCTTCGGACGCAGGGACGCCGCGACCTGCGTTGCCGGCAGCCCCTTCGACCGCAGCCGGAACCGGAACCGGCCGAGGACGGCGGCGACGATCAGCTGCGCCTCCACGTAGAACAGGTACTGGCCGAGGCACTGGTGCGGCCCGCCGCCGAACGGGTAGTGCGCGTACCGGTGGCGGCGCTCGGCGCGGTCCGGCGCGAACCGGTCCGGGTCGAACTCCGCCGGCCGCTCCCAGAACGCGTCCATGCGTTGGGTGATGTACGGGCTGATGAGGATGTCGGCGCCCGTCGGGATCCGGACGCCGTCGACGACGTCCTCGCCGGCCGCGACCCGCGGGATCAGCCAGCCGACCGGGTACAGGCGCAGCAGTTCGTCGAGCACCATCCGGGTGTAGGTCAGCCGGGCCAGGTGCTCGCGGCGCACCGGGCCGGCGCCCACGACGTCGTCGACCTCCGTGTACAGCCGCTCGGCCACGTCGGGGTGGGCGTCGAGGATCGGCCACAGGAAGGTGAGGACGCCGAACGTCGTCTCGGTGGTGGTCGCGAACATGGCGACGGTGTCGTTGCGCACCTGGCGGTCGTCGAGGTCGCCGCCGTCGGCCGCCGTGGCCCGGCCGAGCGTCGAGATGATGTCGTCGCCGCCGTCCGGCGCGGTGCGGGCCCGCCGCACCACGGGCAGCAGCACGTCGTCGATCTGGCGCACGGCGTCGCGGAACGCGCGGTCGCCCGGCATCGGAACGGCGTTCGGGACGAACGGCACGAGCAGCCGCACCAGGATCGCCGTGGCGATCGTGTTCTGTGCGGCGACGATCCGCAGCGCGTCGGGCACCGACACCTTGTCGGCGAACAGGGTGCGCATGATCGTCCGGCACACGATGCGCGACAGTTCGGCGCCGATGTCGACGACCGTCTCCGCCGGGACGTCGTCGACCCCCGCCGCGACCTCGGCGGCCATCGCGTCGACGAGCGCGTCGACGCGGCGGGCCGTGAACATCGGCTGCAACGTCTTCCGGCTGGCCTGCCACACCTGGCCCTCGGACATGATGCCCTCGCCGAAGAGCCGTTTTATCGACCCCCACAGCATGCCCTTGCCGTCGCGGACGTAGTTCGGGGCGTTGTCCCGCAGAATCCGCTGGACGTGCGCCGGGTTCGTCACCAGAAACGGGCGGAACGAGCCGAGATTGAGCCGTACCACGGCGCCGTCGGCCTGGTTGCCGAATGCGACGAGGGCACCTAGTGGATCGCGGATCAGGGCGGGAAGGGCCTTGTGAACGGGTACCGACACGGCCTTGTGGGCTGTCGGATTGTGCATTTCAGACACCGTTCGATGATCGCATCCGTGATCATCCGAAGCTAGACATTCAGTTATCCTCATCTATCTTTCATTAGCGTGAAAGATATCCATAAAGCGGTGGCCCCGAGCATTATTCATTCATGTTCACGCCCGCCCGCCGGCGGCGGGTCCCGTTGTGATCTCCTTTTCGCATGAGTCGACTGCTGCTGCACGGTGGGGCCGTCTTCGACGGGACCGGCGCCGAGCCCCGCCCGGCCGACGTGGTGATCGAGGGCGACCGGATCGTCGACGTCGGTACGGGACTCGACGGCGACGACGGCGTCGACTGCACCGGCCGCACGATCCTGCCCGGGCTGATCGACAGCCACGTCCACCTGATGATCGACGGCCTGAACCCGCGGTCCTGGCTGACCGACCCGTTCTCGCTGCAGTTCTACACAGCCGTGCGGACGATGCGGGCCACGCTCGACATCGGCATCACCTCGGTGCGCGACGCCGGCGGCGCCGACCTCGGCGTGCGCGAGGCGCAGCGGCGCGGCGTGGTGCCCGGCCCGCGCACGCAGATCTCGATCAGCCTGCTGAGCCAGACCGGCGGCCACGGCGACCCGTGGCAGGCCTCCGGCTGCGTCACCCCGATCTTCCAACCGCACCCCGGGCGGCCGACCGGCCTCGCCGACGGACCGGACGAGGTGCGGCGCAAGGTCCGCGAACTGCTGCGCGCCGGTGCCGACGTCATCAAGATCGCCACCAGCGGCGGCGTCGTGTCGCCCCGCGACGATCCCCGCCACGGCCACTTCCGCGGCGACGAGGTCGAGGTGGCCGTGCGGGAGGCGGCGGCGGCCGGCGCGTTCGTCATGTCCCACGCGATCGGCGCCGACGGCATCAAGACCGCGGTGCGCGCGGGCGTGCGGTCGATCGAGCACGGCATCTTCCTCGACGACGAGGCGGTCGACCTGATGCTCAACCGCGGCGCGTGGCTGGTGCCGACCCTGCTCGCCCCGCGCGGCGTGCTGGAGGCGGCGGCCGCTCTCGACCCGTATGTGGTCGAGAAGGCTCGCCTGGTGGTCGCGTCCCACCAGGCCTCGGTGACCCGCGCCCTGGAGGCGGGGGTGAAGATCGCGTTCGGCACCGACACCGGCGTCACCAAGCACGGCCGCAACCTGGAGGAACTGACCCTGCTGACCGACTGCGGCCTCACCCCGGCACAGGCCCTCCGCTCGGCGACGCAGGAGGCCGCCCGGCTGCTCGGCGTCGAGGAGAAGCTGGGCACGGTCGAGCCCGGCAAGCTGGCCGACCTGGTCGTGGTCGACGGCGACCCGTGCCGAGCCGAGGTCCTGTCCGACCTGGCCGCCCGGATCCGCCAGGTCTACCAGGGCGGCGTGCGGGTCAGCTCCGGGCCCCGCTGAGCTCGGCCGTGCCGACGTCGGCCGTCAGCCAGGGCAGCACCTCGTCCGACGGCATCGGCGGCTCGGTCCCGTCGGCCACGACGTCGAGCCGCAGCGTCCGCGCCAACCGCACCACGCCCGCGACCAGGCCCGGGTCGGCGGTGGACAGCGTCAGGACGTCGACGTCGTACAGGCACGACAGCGTGCCGAAGTCGCCGACCGCGATCCGGAGGCCGGCGTTGCGGAGGATCGACAGGTCCCCCCGGACCTCCGCCGGCCCGGCCAGCAGCAGGCTCTCGGTGATCTCCAGGGTCAGCAGGTACGGCTCCAGCCCGTGCCGGTTGATCAGCGTCAGCACGTGCTCGACGAAGCCGGGCGTGCGGAACTGGCCGGCCGGAACGGTCACGCTGACGCGCGGCGGGTCGGACGGGAACCGGCACTGCCAGCCCACCGCGTCCCGGATCGACCGGTCGAGCACCCACGACCCGAGCGCGGCGGTCAGTCCCGACTCCTCCGCGAGCTCGGTGACCACGTCCGGCGGCACCGGCCCGCGCTCCGGGTGCGTCCAGCACACCCGGCTCCCGAGCCCGACGGCCCGGCCGGAGCCGAGGTCGACGATCGGCTGGTAGCGCAGCGCGAGGTGACCGTCGGCGAGCGCCTGCCGCAGGTCGTCGCGCAGCCGCGTCCGCTCGGCGATCTCGCGGTGCAGGGCCGCGTCGTACCGGCGCCGGCGTCCCCCGCCCTGCGACCGGGCGGTGCGCAGCGCCACGCCGGCCCGGTCGAGCAACTGCCCGGGGCCGTCGGCGTCGGCGTCCGTGGTGGCGGTGGTGGCCGCGCCGATGCTCACCCGCCCGGGCACCCGGCCCAGGATGCTGTCGGCCAGGCCGTCGATCTCGTCGCCGGCGTTCTCGACGACGACGCCGAACTCGTCGGCGCCGAGCCGCGCGACGGTCCGGCCGTCGAGGCAGGCGCGCAGCCGCTCGCCGACCGCCCTTAGCAACTCGTCCGTCGGGGTGGCGTCGACGCCGACGAGCAGCACGCCGGTGACCGTCGGCGCGGCGGCGGCGCGCTCCAGTTCGTCCTCGAACAGCAGCCGGCTGCCGAGCCCGGTGAGCGGGTCGAGGTAGGCCCGCTCCTCCAGTTCGCGCTGCCGGCGGCGCCGCTCGGTGATGTCGCGCAGGGTCAGCACGATCCCGTCCACGGTCGGCTCGTGCCGCAGGTCGCGGATCGCCGCCTCCACCTCGATCCGCTCGCCGGTGGGCCGCAGCCGGGTCCAGCCGGCCACGGTGCCGACCCGCGCCCGGACCGCCGCCAGCACCGCGTCACCGTGCTCGAACAGGTCCTGCACCGGGCGGCCGGTCGGGTCGTCCGGCCCGAGCAGGTCGGTGGCCGACGGGCTGCCGTACCGGACGCGCCCGTCGTCGTCCACGATCAGGATGGCGTCCGCGGCGTTGACCACGAGCGTCCGGAAGTGCGCCTCGGCGTCCCGGCGGGCGAGCTCGCGCCCGAGCTCGTGGCCGAGTTCGCCGAGCTCGCCGGTGAGCCGGAGGCGGTCGATCGCGCCGGCGGCCTGGCCGGCCAGCACCGGCATCGCCTGCTGCAGTTCCACCAGCGCCGTTCCGTCGGCGGCGACGTAGAGCCGGCCGAGCTGCCGCTCGCCGACCGACAGCCGGCAGTGCAGGGCCAGGTCGTGCCCGGGCAGTCGCGCGGAGATGTCCGCCGGCAGGTGCCGGGTCTCGGCCACGATCATCGTGGCCGCTGAATCGGACGCGGGCAGCGCACCGTCGCCCAGCACGAGCGTCACCTCGTGGGCGGTACCGGGCGGCAGCAGCCCGGCGACCGCCCCGCCCACGACGACGCGCACGGCCTCGACATCGGTCGCCGACAGCAGCGCCTCGCAGCCCCGGCGCAGCTCGCGCTCGCGCGCCAGGCTCCGCCGCAGCCCCGCCGCCGCGACGCGCCACATCCGGGTCACGGCCAGGCCGACGAGCACGACCGCGACGAGCCCGAAGCCGATCGCCAGCCGTAACGCCACCGCCCACCCCCGCTCGCAGTCTCTGCCGACCTAATCGGTCTGACCGGCACAAACCTGAGCATTGCGGGTCACCGCAGCACGATCTCCTCGTTCGGCGCCCCGCCGTCGACGACGGCGAACGCCCGTTCCCACGTCCGCTGGTCGGCGACGAACGGGATCTCCTCGGCCATCCACGCGTCGAACGTGGCCGTATCGGTCTCCCCGGCGGCGATCCGCGCCGCGTCCCGGCGGGCGCTCAGCGCCGGATCGGTGCCGACCCACACGATGCCGTCGAGCCAGCCGGCCACCTCCCGCCGCCCGGCACCGACCCCCTCGACGATCACCAGCCGGCTGCCGGCCGGCACCTCGACCGCGCCCGGACGTCCCCGCTCGTCCCACTTCGGCGGCCGGTACGACACCGCCTCCCCCCGGTGGACCGGCGCCAGCACCCCGTCGACGAGCAGGTCGACCCAGTCGAGCACCGCGTGCCACCAGGCGATGTCGTCGGTGTGCACCACGACGGCGCCCGGTATCTCGGCCGCCAACCGCCCGGCGAGCGTCGACTTCCCGCTGGCGCTCCGCCCGTCGACGGCGAGCACCGCCGGTCGCCCGTCCGGCACACCGACGTGCGCCAGCACCTGGGCGGCGAACTCAGCGATCTTCATGGCTGGGCCAGCCGCCGGAGCGCGGTGACGTAGCGGTCGGTCATGTACCGCTGGACGCGGCGCCCCACCGGCCCACCGGCCCGGGCGAGCGGCGACGCCGGTCGGCTGAACGCCCGGACGCGGAAGCGCACCTCGCCCGCGTCCGTCACGGTGACCACGAACGCCTCCTCGCCCCGCTCCGGATGACCGGGCAGGGTCCCGTAGGCGAAGCCGCGCCGCCCCGGCTCCTCGACGGTGTAGACCACCCGGCACGGAATCGTCAGCCGCAGGAGCCGCCACCGGAGGATCACGTCGCTCCCACCGGACTCGACGACGGTGAGGCCCGTCGCCTCGTGCATGCGCCAGCCGGACAGCGCGGCGGCCGCCCGCTCGAACGTCGCCGCTCCGGTGCCGAGGTGCTCGTCGCGGTCCACATGGTGGTAGCCCGGCGGCAGCGACGGGTCGCGGGTCGCGCCGACCTCGGGGTAGGTCAGGTCAGGGACGGCGTGCCTCCACCCGGTCGCCCACCACGCGGACCTCCAGCGTGGGCTGGCTCGACGTCGCCGGCCCGTGCACCACGGAGCCGTCGGTGAGGCGGAACGTGCTGCCGTGCCACGGGCAGACGACGCACGGGTCACCGTCCACCACGACCGTGTCGCCGGCGCCCAGCGGGCCGGTCTGGTGACCGCAGCGTTCCAGCAGCACCGTGAGTTCGTGGCCGGCGCGATGGACCAGCACCGGCACGTCACCGATCCGCCGGATCACCGGCGTGCCGTCCGGGACGTCGACCAGCGGGCCGAGGTCGTGCCATCCGGCCGGGATCCGCATCCGGTCGGCCACGGCCTGGTTCGCGCCGGCGCCCTGCCGGTAGGTGAGGTGGCCGCCGAGGTACGCACCGGCGCCCGCCATCCCGAGCCCGAGGAAGCCGAGCAGGCGGCCCCGGCGGTGGTCACCCCGCAGCCGGGAGACCAGCGAACCGGCGTACAGCGCCACCGCCGAGGCGTTGCACAGCGCGTGGACCAGGCCGGTGCGCCGCTGCTCCGCGTCGAGGGCGGCCCAGTCGTTCCAGCCGACGACCGCCGCCGGCACCGCGCTGACCGTACCGGCCGCGACCAGGGTGGTGGCGGCCTTCTCCTGGCCGGGCACCAGGTCGAGCACCGCGGCCGAGATCCACGACCCGACCGGCGCGTGCACCATCGCCGGGTGCAGCGGATGGCCGAGCCACACCCCGTGCAGGAAGTCCCGCAGCCGCTGCGGCCGGAACACCCCGCCGACGGCCTTCTGCAGCCGGTCGCTGACGGCGTCGAGCCGCTCGGTCCGTTCGATCTGGTCAACCACCATGCCGGTCGGCTACCCGCCCCGCCCCCGCTGAAACCGCAACGTCGGGCCGCCGGGGCGGCCCGGCGTCAGGCCGCCCATACCGCCAGATGCTCGCGGAGGGCGGCCAGTTCCGACGGGTCGCGGCCCGCGCCCGGTGCCAACTGCTCGTCGACGAACACCCGCGCCGTCGCGATGTCGCGGACCACGACGTGCAGGATCCCGTCGACGTCGTACTCGTAGGTGATCTCCACCGCCGCGTCGGCCAGGGGCCGCTTCTCCGGCAGCGGGATCAGCCAGTCGGCGAGCAGCACGTTGTCCTCGTGCTCCAGCGGCTTGTCGGGGTTGCCCTCCACCACCAGGACCGCGATCTCCTCCTGGAAGTCGTGTACGGGTGTGTACACCTGCGTGGTCCTCGCCGGATATTTCGTATTTCTTCCGATCAGAACCGAGAACCGGCTCTCGCCGGTGGTGTCGTCGCGGGCCACGGTCCCCAACGCGTGTTCGGCGCCGACGTGGAAGTCGACGTCGTTCACCGTCCCCTGCAGCACGCCCGCGGCGATCGCCGCGCCCTCGGCGATCGCCGTCATCGGGTCGATCTCGGTGTTGGGCTCGGCGCCGACGATCCCGGCGACGAACCGCTGCACCGACGGGATCCGCGAGCTGCCGCCCACCATCACCAGGTGGTCGATCCGGCCCGGGCTCTCCCGCAGGCACACCTCCAGCGGTTCGCGGGCGCGGTCGAGCAGCGGCGCGATCGTGTGCTCGAAGAAGTCGCGCTTCATCTGCATCGCGCCGCTGCCGTCGGGCAACTGGATGTCGACGGCCGCCTCGTTCGAGAGCTGGATCTTGCCGAGCTCCAGGTTGAGGCGGAACAGGTCCCGCTCGGCCGGCGACCACGAGGCGGAGCCGGGCACGAACGGTTCCAGCGCGGCGAGCAGGGCGGCGTCGAGGTCGAGGCCGCCGAGCCGCTGGATGCCCATCGACGCCTGCTCGATGAACGCGCCCTCGACCGCCTGCAGGACCGTGACGTCGAGCGTGCCGCCGCCCCAGTCGAACACCAGGATCCGCTGGTCCGCGGCGATGGCCCGGGCGTGCGCGAGCGCCGCCGCCGTGGGTTCGTTGATGAGCGCGAGCACCTCGATGCCGGCGAGGTCGGCGGCGAGCTTCGTGCGGGCGCGGGCCAGGCCGCGGCTGTTCGCGGGGATCGTGACGACCGCCTTCGACAGCGGCGCCGCCCCGAGCTCGTCGACCCGTCGCCGCACCTGCCGCAGCACCAGCGCGCCGGCGACCTCCACCGGCACCAACGCCGTGCCGACGGGCACCACGTCGTCGGTCGCCATCATGCGCTTGACCGCCTCGACCCGGTGGCCGACGCGGGTCTTGGCCGGCCAGCCGAACTCCGGCACCCCGTTCGTCACCGTGAACGACGACGGCAGCACCCGGTCGAAGCCGAGGTCGGCCCACTCGATCGGGATCTCGTCGACGAGCGGCAGCGTCGCCACCCGTCCGCCGCTCACACAGGCGAGCACGCTGTTCGTCGTCCCGAAGTCAATCCCATAAGAGGTCATGACCGCGCCTCGCTCCGCGAGGTGCGGTCATGCCGCCGCTCCGCGCGCTCCGCGCGCGAATCGGCTCCACTGAGCCAAATGATGACCTCGCTACGCTCGGTCATGGCGCGGGGGGCCCGAGCCGTTGACCCCGCGCGCGCACCACGTGCCGCAGGTACTCGAAGGCCGCATCACGCCGCAAATCACCCAAATCCGGCGAAACCTCGAGAACCTCCGGCGGCGGCGCGAACACGCCTTCCCCGAGAAGGCCCGCCGAGGACAACGACGCCGACCCGGGATCGACCGGGATCCGGTACGGCGCCATCCGCGCCGGAGCGTCCGGCGGCGCCGTCTCGATCTCGTGCAGCGCACCGGTGAGATCCGTGTGCCGCGTCCGGCCCGCGGGCCCCTCCCGGCGCAGGAACTTGGTCCGCCGGGCGAACGCCCGCACCGCCTCGTCGCGGGACGCGCCGAACGGCAGCCCGAGCACCAGGTAAGGATTGCGCCGCTCCATCACACAGCCCCCGATCTACGCACCCGTGAGCTGATCCCCGTCCACCCGTCTATCGCGTCGCGCACGTGCCTGACGAACCCTTCGTTCACCGGTAACCCGTCCATCGCCTTGAGGTACGCGCGGCAGCGCCGGACGTGTCCGTCGAACCGGTCCAGCACGTACCTCCGCTGGGCCACGACCCGCCGGCCGTCGGCGTAATCCTGCACCGGCTCCATCTCCAGTTGCCGCCAGCGCCGCACGAGCTGCTGGTTGCGCGTCACCGTCACGTTGACGATCGCGCCCGTCGCCGCCTCCAGCCCGGCGGCCAGCGCCGCCGAGACCGCCTTGCGGTCCTGCTCGTCGAGTTCGTCGCGGCGCAGCCGGAACATCCGCACCGGGGTGAGCACCAGCTTGCGCTCGGTCTCCGCCGGCAGCGACCGGCCCCGCCGCTCCGCCTCCCGGGCCAGGTGGGCACCGGCCCGCACGCCGAGGATCAACGAGGGGGCGAGGTCGAGGACCTCGGTTCCGAGCAGCGTCTCCACCGCCGGCACCGGGTTAGTCGCCGGATCGAACGGCGCGTCGAGCAGCCGCTCGAACACCTCCACCAGCCAGTTCAACTCGGCAACAGCCCACGCCGGACGCGGATGCAGCCGCCACACCCCGATCAGCGCGACCGTCACCGCCCGCAGCGACACCTTCGACGGCCGGGTCTCGTACGCGGCCCGCCGCTGCACGTACCGGGCGGTGCGCTCCTGCAGCGGACCGGTCGCCACCACCGACGCCGACGCGAGCCACGCCCGGTCGTTGCGGAACGACAGCGTGAGCAGCGTCCGGTGCAGGTCGTTGTCGGCCTGCGGCACCGCCAACCCACCCCGGACCATCGCCGCGAGCGCCGCCGGATACCCCGACCCGCACATGCCGGCCGTCCACAGGTCGATGGCCCGGTTCAGCGCGCCCGCCCGCACCGTCGGCGACTTGGTCAGACCCATCACCCGGGCCAGGTACGGCAGCACGGCCGGCCCGTCGGCCACCAACGCCGCGTTCACCGCCACGCCCTCCACCGGGTGCACGGCGAGCGCCTCGTCGAGCCGGCGCACCGCGTCGTCGGCGCGGCCGAGCTGCCACCACGCGTACGCGGCCAGGTTGAGCGCCTCGGCCCGCACCGGCGCCAGGTCGCTCTCCGCCGCGATCCGGTCGGCGTCCGCCGCGGCGCGCGCCCAGTCCGCGTCCCGTAAAAATCGGTGCACGGCCCCGAGGTCCACCCAATGCCCGAACCCCGGTCGGTCCGCGCGGATCCGGGCGTCCGCGACCAGCCTGCCCTCCACGGCGGCCGCCCAGAGCCGCGGCCAGGCCGACGGATCGGCCGCGACCTCCGCGCCCGCCACCTGCCCGTCCAGCTGGGCGATCACGGCACGCGCGGCCGGCCGGAGATCGCCGGCGTCGACCGGCTCACCGGCGAGGTACGCGGCCAACGCCCGGTAGTGCCGCACCGCCTCGTGGTCCCCATCAAGATCATTTGTCGTACCGGCCAGGTACGCTCGCCGGGCCCTTTCCGCCACGAACCCGACCAGCCGCAACTCGTCGTCGCCTGCCGCGCCCGGGTCGGCCAGGCAGCGGGCCAGCGCGGTCGCGTGCCGGTCCAGCTCGGCCAGCGCCGGCCCGCGCGGCGCGTCGTCGGGCAGCCGCCCGCCGCCGGCGATCGCGGCGGCGACCGCGGCCTCCGCGCCGGTCCCGGCCACGCCGACGTAGGCGCCGAGCGTCCCCAAGATCTCAAGATCAGGTGACGCCATGAGCGCCGCCGCCAACGCCTGTGCGTCTTCGGATGCGTTCACGAACGGCGCGACCAGCTCTGCCGCGGCCCCCCGGAGGCGGGGATCGGCGCAGAGCTCGTCGAGCCACGGCATCAGCAGCCGCACCCGGTCCGGGTAGCCTCCCGACGGAAGCTCCTGCAACAGCCGGACCAGCCTGCGCGGGTCACCCACCCCACGCGGCCTGTCCCCACGCGCCCCGTCCCCACGCGGCCTGTCCCCACGCGGCGCGTCTCCACGCGGCGCGTCTCCACGCGGCGCGTCTCCACGCGGCGCGTCTCCACGCGGCCTGTCCCCGCGCGGCGCGTCTCCGCGCGCCCCGTCTCCCCGCGCCCCGTCTCCCCGCGCCCCGTCTCCCCGCGCCCCGTCTCCCCGCGCCCCGTCCCCACGCGCCCCGTCCCCACGCGCCCCGTCCCCGCCCGCGCTGCGCGGGTCGCCCGCCCTGGCATCGGTTGCCGGGAACGCCACGCCGCGGGCCTGGTACCAGGCCGTCTCGAAACGGCTCAGCCCCAACTCCGGCCGCGCCGCGAGGCCGAGCGTCACCAGGTCGACCGCGGCGGCCCGCCGCGTCCCCAGGCTGATCAGCGCGGCGTCGACGGCGGCCGAGTCGGCGGCGGCGTCCGACCACCGGGCCTTGAACGCGCCGTCGCCCCGGGCCCGGATCGCCGCCCAGACCCGCCCGGCCGCACTCTCCACGCCGGGTGTCGGCAGGGTGACCTCGGGCAACCCGTCGAACCGCTCGATCGACACCGCCACCGGCGTGTCGCCGCGGTCGAGGATCAGCACCGCGTCGGCGGCCTCCCCGTTCCATGTCTCGGCCACCGCGAGCGCGTACCGCGGCAGCAGCCGGTTGCCGACCAGCACGACCCGGCCGACCCGCACCGGGCCGGGCTCCGGTGGATCGAGCGGGGTACCGCAGGTCTCACACTCGTCCCGTTGGGTCCTGGCCCTGGGGACGGCTCCGCAGGCGCGGCACCAGCGCGTATGCGGTGGTTCGGCCGCGCTCGGCTCGGGCCTCTCGCGCAGGGTCGCCGCACTCCTTCGGACGGGTGGCTCTCCCACCACGGGACGATGGATGCAAGTTTCCCAGTTGCCACCCATGTAGTCACATCGACGAAGTGGGTGAACCCGATCCGCCTGATCGGAACCCGCCTGTCTTCCATAATATTCAGGCAGGCGATATATTGGACGCATGAGCACGGCGACGGAGCCCGCTTTCTTCGTCCTCACCGCACTGGTCGGTGCGTCCCGGCACGGGTACGGCATCGTCGAGGAGGTCGGGCGGTTGTCCGGTGGGCGCACGCGGTTGAAGGTCGGCACGCTGTACGGCGTCCTCGACCGGCTGGTCAAGGAGGGTCTGGTCGAGCTCGACCGCGAGGAGGTGTGGCAGGGCCGGCTGCGGCGCTACTTCGCGATCACCGACGACGGCCGCCGCTACCTCGCCGCCGAGGCCGAGCGGATGGCCGCCAACGCCCGGCTCGCGTCCGGCCGGCTCGCGGCGCTGGGTGGCACGTCGTGACGTCGGTGCTGGAGGACCGCTACCGCTCGCTGCTCCGGATCCTGCCGGCCGACTACCGGGCCGCCTGGGAAGAGGAGATGGTCGCCACGTTCCTCACCGCCGAGCTGTCCGACGACCCGGAGGACGCCGAGTACCAGGCCGAGTTCGGCCGGCCCGGGCTCGCCGAGGTGGCCAGCGTGGTCGGGCTCGCCGTGCGGCTGCGGCTGCCGGCCGGCGGCTCCGGTCGCGATCCGCTTCTCGGTAATGCCGTCCGCCTCGTCGCCCTGATCGGACTGCTGGTCAGCGCCGCGGCCGGCGTCGTCGGAACGGGCACGCACCTGTGGCTAATCGGAAAGCTGCCCGGGGTGGCCCCGCCCGACCTGGGCGTCCCGCCGACGCTCGGGGTGCTGCCGACGACGCGGGTGCTGCTGGTCGCCGCCGCCCTGCCGGCCTACCTGCTGCTGGTCACCGGGCACCAGCCGGCCGCACGGGTGCTCGCCTCGGTCTCCCTCGGCGCCGTCCTGATCACCGCGGTCGGAGACCTGTTCGCCGGCTACCCGCTCATGGCCGGCCGCTGGCTGTCGCTCCTGCTCGACGTGCTGGTCTTCGCGACGCTGTGGGCACATCACGCCGATGCCCCACCGGTCCCCCGCCGCCCCTGGCTGCTGGCGCTGCCGGCGGCGATCGCGGTCGCGGTGGCGACGTTCGTCCTGACCGTGTCGGTGCCGGTGACGTGGTGGCTGGTTGACTGGCCGGCGATCGCCTGCACACTCGTCGCGGTGGGACTCGCGGTGCACCTGGTGCGGCGCGGGGGCCCGGAGTGGTCGCTCGCACTGGTCATGCTGGGTACGGTCGTGCTCGCCCAGCGCCTGGTCACCCTGCCCGAGTCCGTCGACGCCGCGACGGCCGCCCACCACACCCCGGTCCTGGTCGCCGGCCTCGTCGAGATCGCGGCCGTGGCCGTGGCCGGGCTGCCCGTGGCACTGTGGACCCGCCGGGCCTGGCGCCGCCTACCGGCCGACCCGGTCGAGACGGCGCGGGCATAAGGAGGCGGGCCATGGCCAACGAGTGGCGCATCGAAGCCGATGACGATTGGCTGGCCGCCCACAGCTCCGACACGTTCCAACGGCTGCGCCGCCGCACCCGCCTGATGGGCGGCCTCGCCGAGGCGATGTCGAACGCGGAACTGGGCCCGCTCGGCGGCGCGCCACGCCGCCCCGTGCTGAGAATCGGCCGCAAGGACTACTCGGTCGTCCGCTACGCCGATCACCACCTGTCGTACACGGTGATCCAGGTCGACCCGGTGCAGTGCCGCCGCTGCGGGACACTGCTGGCCGAGCGTCACCTGGTCAGCCGCCTCAGCGACGGCCTGCGTCACACGGTCGGCGCGGTCCGGATGTGCCGGAACTGCCAGGCCGAGGCCTGGCTGTTCCACTCCCACATGCCGACGACCCGCCGCGCCCGAGCATGGGGCCGCAAAGTCGTCCTCTAAAGCTGCGCGCCGCTGTCCCGCCGCGCCGCGATCTTGTGGGCCTGTTTTGCGGATCTTGGACTCCCGTAGGGGTTATGACACCTCTTGCAGTCCAAGATCCGGAAAGCGGCGAACTCGAATCCGACAAAATACGCATTCGTCGCCCCGTCGACCACCTCACGGGAGTACTCCGAAACCACCAGGGCCGGGATGTGCCCGGCCGCCCTGGAGGCAGGAAATAGGAGCGCGTATCGCGGAATCAGCCAACTCGGGCGGCCTTGCATACGCCTTTTGCCGCGTTCTGCGAACGCTATTTCAGTCAACTCGAGCACACGCCATGGCGCCGTGGCGTGTCTGGGAGTCCAAGATTCCAGCCTTACAGCAGCAGCTCGGCCAGCCGTTCGGGGTGGCTGAGCATCACGTCGTGCGGACCGTCGATCGCCACCGTCGCGTAGCCGAGGTCCTCCGCGATCGCGGCGAACGGCATCTGCTCCGGACGGCAGCAGATGCCGAGGCCCGGTATCCGGTCGACCGCGCCGGTGAGGCGGGTCGGCTCGGTGAACGCTCGCAGCGGATGCGGACGCAGGCGCCCGCGGAGCAGGTCGGCGTCGACCGGATCGGTGATTCCGAACGCGTCGGGCCCCGGTGACGGAACGAGCCCGTCCCGGGCCGCGCTCCGCACGGCTTCGCCGAACCAGGGTGGCGCCACGTCCACCAGGCTCGCGCCGTCGCCGGCCGCCCATCCGTCGACGAGCACGATCCGGCCGACCCGGTCAGGACGCCGATCGGCGGCCTGCCGCACCACCATCCCCGCATAGCTGTGCCCGACCAGCACGACATCGCCACCCCTGTGGACGGCCGCACCACCGCCGCTGTGGACGGTCGTGCCACCATGGCCGCCCCTGTGGACAGTCGCCGCGCCACCGCCGCTGTGGACAGTCGCCACGCCGTCGCCGCTGTGGACAGCCGCGCCACCGTTGCCGCCGCTGCCGATGGCCGCCGCGCCGTCGCGGGTGTGGACAGCCGCGACGTCGTCGCCGGTGCTGTCGATGGCCGCGACTACCTCGTCGGCGTGCCCACCGAGGCCGACGTCCGGCCCCACCGCCAAATCGGGCGTCACAACCCGGGCGCCGGCGGCAGCGAGCAACCCTGCCACCCGGTCCCATGCCCAGCCGCCGTGCCAAGCCCCGTGGACGAGCACGAATGTGGTCACCGGTCCCCCTCCCTTACCTTCCATCGCCCGGATCTTATACGTCTGACTTCCTATTTTTGAAGTGCCAACCATGTAAATAGGTAGCAGTGTCGCTGTAGACCGGGTGGCGGCGCGGGGTCTCGCTACTACCGGCCGACGGCACGCTCGCGCCAGGCGGCGAACTCGACATGACCCTGCCGACGCCGCCCGACCCGGAACGCGCGGCGCACCCGGAACGCGCAGCGCACCTGCTACGCGCGTACTCGAACGCGATCCGCGGCACCGTGGAGGTGGCTCTGACCCGCCAACGGTGAACCGCTCCGGATCACTCGGTTCCGGGTGGGCGGAACATGGCCCGCAGCCGGCGGGCGGCGCGCTGGTCACCGGTCACGGTGGTACCGCCCGCCCGCACCGCCTCGGCGGCGGTGATCCGGCCGGCCGCGAGCTCGGCGAACACGTCGCCGCTGGTCTCGATCACCACGTCGGGACGCTGGGCCGGGCCGTGCACCGATTCGATCGTGCCGTGGTGCACTCGGGTGTGGAAAACGTCGTCGTCGACGCGGAACTCGTAGACGGCGCTCACGTCGGCGGCCGCCGCCGGGTCGAACATCGCCTGCATACCGAGCACCGCCCAGCCCGGCCGGAACACCTCGCCCTGGATCCGCTCCGCATACGCCCACCGCATGCCCCAGCCGGCTAGCGCCAGCACCACCGGTTCGAGGTCCCGACCGACCACGGTGAGCGCGTACGCCGCCGTGCGCGCCGGTGGCGGCAGCGTCACCGGGCACACCAGGCCGGTGTCCTGCAGCATGCGGAGCCGCGCGGCGAGCAGGCCGGTGCCCATGCCGGGCAGGTTCGCCTGCAGGTCACCGAAACGTTTGGGACCGGTGAGCAGCTCGCGCACCAGCAGCAGCGTCCAGCGTTCGCCGACCACGTCGAGCGCCCGGGCGGTGGCACAGTACTGGTTGTAGGAACGGCGGTTCACACTTCAAAATCCTACTGCCTGCACTGCGCTCTTTTGAAGCGAGCAGCGCTCACAGATCCGCCATCGATCCGTCACCGATATCCCATCATTGACGCGTGTCTACGCGCACTCATACCGTCCCTTCCGGGCGGACCCATTGATGAGGAGCAATGATGGACATTCCACGGGGGATCACATCGAGGCGGTCGGTGCTAGCCGCCGTCGCCACTGCAGGTGGCCTCATCTTCGTTCCGTCGGCGGCGGCGTGGGCGACGCAGGCAGCACCCGAGCCGCCTGCCGAGCCGCTCCCGCACCACGACGTCACCCAGGTGACGCCCGAGGAGCTGGTGCCGCCGGACGGCCTCGACCCGGGCGGCTGCGGCTCCACGGTTTGGCCGCACAACGAGATCCTCGGCTTCCCCACCCCGTACGAGGGTGACGGAAAGCAGCGCAACTTCTCGTACGACGACACGTTCTACAGCCGGGTCGAGACCTGGTTCCAGTTCTTCCGGGCGAACACGCCGATCGCGGTGGGCCCGCCGTTCGAGATCTGGTGCTGGGGCGTCTTCGTCGACAAGGGCGACTGCGGCGACTCGTTCCACAAGGTGGGGCGGGCCTTCGACATCAGCCGCATCTATGCCACCGACCCGGCCACCGGCATCAAGAGCCAGGTCTTCAACTCCCGGCACGACATCTGGAAGTCCTGGACCGGCAGCGCCTTCACCACCGCGAACCGGCAGTACTGGACGACCGCGGCCAGCCTGAACTACCACTTCCAGCACATGCTGACCTACCCGTGGCGCGCCGATCACGACAACCACATCCACTTCGACAACGGGGTGTCGGGCAGCGGCAACAGCTCGTTCAACCGGGCGTCGGCGCAGATCTTCAGCGCCCAGGCGACGCTCAACGCCATCTGGGGCGAGGCGCTCGTCGTCGACGGTTCCTGGGGTCCGAAGTCCATTGCCGCGGCCGGCCGGGCACTCGGCCGGATCGGTGTCAGCGGGACGCTCGACACCCAGTCGAACTGGTTGGCGTTCAACCGGGCGTCGCTCCGGTTCGGTAGCGGGACGCAGACATACTGATGAAGATCCTGACCGCGCTCGGTGTGGCGGCGGCCTCCTGTGCCGTCGCGTTCATTCCGGCCTCGCCGGCGGCCGCGGCAGCGGCGCCCGCCGCCATCAACGCGCGCCAGTTCTTCACCACCACCGACACCGCGGGCCTCGCGGCCAACGTGGCGGCGCTGGACACCGCGCTCGGCACCGGCCGCAAGCGGACCGTCGGCCAGGTGATGACCGCGGCGAACCGCGAGCGCACCGGGCTGTGCAACTCGGCGACGTACGCGCAGCTGTCGGCGCGGTCCACAGTGGAGGGTTTCTGCTGGAACGACGGCGACGACGCCGTCGACTACTGGTACCCGCAGGGCATCACCACGAGCCGTGACGCGGTCGCGTCCGGACACGTCGACGACCACCAGATCGTCGTGACGAGCTGGTACCACATCCCGGAGAACGAGAGCGCCACCGCCCCCGACAAGGGGTTCCGACTGTCCTTCGTGGACTGGGACGCCGACTGGCCGAACACCTACCGGCACGTCATCGCGGTGGAGCCGACGGCCGGCGGAAACTTCAAGGCGGTGTCGGTACACGCGGGCGGCATCATGTGGTACGGCAACCTGCTGTACGTCGCCGACACCTCACGCGGGTTCCGGGTGTTCGACCTGAACCGGATCTACTCGGTGAACACCGGCGACGGCACGAAGATCGGCAAGCAGTCCGACGGCACGTTCCACGCCTTCGACTACGCCTACGTGCTCGTGCAGGTGGGCTGGGTCCGGTCGGCGGGTGCGGCGTTCCGGCACTCGTTCGTCGCGCTCGACCAGGCCACGTCGCCGCCGAGCTTCATCGTCGGCGAGTACTCCCCCGACGCCGACGGCAACGGGGTGCCCGACGAGAACGCCCGCGTCATGCGGTACCCGCTGAACGCCACGACGAAGTGGCCCTCGGTCGAAGCCGACGGACGCACGTACGCGTCGGAGGCGTACGACACGCACATCCCGCAGCTGCAGGGTGCCACGGCCCGCAACGGCCGGTTCTGGTTCTCCAGCAGCAACGGGCAGTCCCCGGGGTACCTGAGGGTCTGGGACCGCGGCACGACCGCCGTGCGAAGCTACCGGTGGCTGGTCGGCGCCGAGGACCTGTCCTACTATCCACATCCGGACCAGGCTGACATGCTGTGGTCGCTCGGCGAGTACCCGAACAAACGGGTGGTGGTCGCGGTTCCCCAGGCCGACTGGGACTGAACCCCACCCACAAGGACCGACGGCCGGCCGCAGCCCCCCGCGGCCGGTCGTCGTCAAGACCGACGACCGGCCACAGCCCACTCCGTGGACAGCCGGTCGTCGTGAAGACCGACAGCCGGACACCCACACCGGCTGTCGTAGAGACCCGCGGCCGGTCGTCCACGGCCAACGCGCGACCGGCCGCGGGTCGCCTAATACGCCATCTCCCCCGCGCGGATCTCGGCCGCCACCCGGTTCTCCGGCGGCGCAAGCGGGCACGCCCATCGCGCGTCGTACGCGCACGACGGGTTGTACGCGTAGTTGAAGTCCAGCCGCACCCGCCCGTCCGCGAGCGGCACCACCCCGCGCCCGTGCGTCCCCTTGACCGTGTCGGTGAGGTACCGGCCGCCGCCGTACGACCCGCGCCCACACGTGCCGTCGCGGAACGGCAGGAACAACCCGCCGCCGTACGCGCGGAACCACCACAGCGTCAGCTCACCCCATGGCGTCCCGAGGATGCCGACGCGCTCGTACCGCAGCACGCCGTCGGGCCCGCCGGTGTCGACGTCGATGTGCCCGTCGGCGGGCCACAGCGGCACGTCCGCTACGAAGTCCCGGGAATGGTCGAAGTACTTCAACGTCCCCCGCGCGGCCGACTGCGGATGGGTGCGGAACAACTCCGCCCGCGCCGCGCGGAACCCGTGGACGTCCACATCGGACAGATAGATCGCGGCGGTGCGGGCCCGGAAGTCCGCCAGCGAGAGCAGGTCGCTCACCAGGACGCGAACACCCGCGCCTGCCCGCCCGAACCCTCCTGGTACGGGATGAGCCCGACCGTGATGCGGGCACCGGTCGGCGGGATCCGGTGCAGGTTCGCCAGGTTCTCCAGCCCGTACCGGTCGGCGCCGCCGAGCACGTGGTGCACCTCGAAGTTCGCCGAAATGCCCGGGTCGGTGCTCAGCGTGTCGACGCCGATGGCGCGGATCGCCCGTCGCCGCACCAGATAGTCGACGGCGTCGGCGCTGAACCCGGGAAAATGCAGGGTTCCCGCGGCGTCGGTGCCCCGGTAGGCGTCCGGGTCGCCGACCTTCGCGCCCCACCCGGAGTGCATGAGCACCGCCGCGTCGCGCGGGATCCGCCCGTACCGGCGCTCGAACGCCTGGAGGTCGCCGACGGTCACGGTCGCGTCCGGGTCACGCTTCGCGCGTCCCGAAATATCGACGACCACGGCGGGCACGATCAGCTCGGCGGGCCGCAGCTCGGGCGCCAACCGACCGCCGGTGACGAAATGCCCGGGCGCGTCGACGTGCGTGCCGATGTGTTCGATGATCCGCCATTCCTGGAGGTAGTACCCGTCCGGATCGATGTTGACGACGGTCCGCCGCACCGCCTCCTCGCCCGGCGAGTACGCGGGGAACGTGGTCGTCAACGTGTACGTGAGATCTTCGAGGCCGTGCTTCGCGATGCGCGAGGCTGCGGCCGGCGCGGGGTCGGCGAGACCCAGCGCCGCGGTCGCGGTTACGGCCGCTCCGCCCAGCAGGGCGGCACGGCGGCTCACACTTGGCGTACCGGTACACATCAGGTCAGCGTCCCAGCCCGGGCGACCACGCGTCCAGCTTTCAGCACAACGTCACGCGTCGGACGGGTCACCACGGCGGCCGCCGGTGTCGCGGCCTCGACCACGACGAGGTCGGCTCCCGCGCCCTCGACAAGGCCGTATCCGGTCAGCCCGAGGGCCGCGGCGCCGCCGTGGGTCGCGGCCCGCAGCGCCAGTTCGATGTCGTCGTCGCGGCGGAAGAGACTGCGGTAGGCGACGTGGTGAGCGCGGTCGAGCATGTCCCCGGTGCCGTACGGTCCCCACAGATCGCGGATGCCGTCGTGTCCCGTGGCGACGTTCACGCCCGCCGCGACGAGCCGACGGATCGGCGGCACGGGGAAGTCGTACACCGCCGCGGTGGTGATGGTGACGCCGGCGGCGGCGAGTTGCGCGGCGAGGCGGTCCTGGTGACCGGCGTCGATCTGGCCGAGCGCGTAGGCATGGCTCACCGCGACCCGGCCGGCCAGCCCGGTCGCCGTCGTGCGGTCGGCGATCAGGCCGAGCTGCCACGCGCCGAGGGTCCCGCCGTCGTGCAGGTGGATGTCGACGAACGCGCCGTACCGCTCGGCCAACCCGAACACGACGTCGAGGTGACGCACCGGGTCGCCGTCGACCCCCGCCGGATCGATGCCGCCGATCGCCTCCACGCCTCGGGAAAGCGCTTGCTCCAACAGTTCCGCGGTGCCGGGATTGGTCAGCAGGCCGTGCTGCGGGAACGCCACCTGGGTGACGCCGATGCGGCCGTCGAGGCGCGCGACCGCCTCCGCCACGGCGTCGACGTGGCTCGTACCCACCTCGGGATCGATGTCGGTATGGGTGCGCACGTGCGTCGTCCCGTTGACGACCATCGTCTCGAGCAGCGCGACCATCGCGTCGACGTCGGGCAGGCCCAGTTCGCCGCGGCGGCGGCGTTCGTTGCCGATGCGGTCGGCGAGGGTGTCGCCGGCCGAGTGCGGCACCCAGTCGCGTCCGAAAAGGGTCTTGTCCAGATGCGTGTGCGCGTCGACGAGGCCGGGCAGCACGAGCTTCCCGGCGACGTCGATCCGCTCCGCGCCGGGCACATCGAGTCCGTCACCGATCGCGGCGATGACACCGTCGCGGACGTGGATGTCCGCCCGTTCGTTCCGGCCCCACGGGCGGCCACCGGTGAGCAGCAGTTCAGCCATGGGTCGCAAGGTTAGAACCGGCGTGTGCTCCGCACCAACCCGGTGAGTTCGTCGTAGCGGTACTCGATGCTCTCCCGCACCGGATCCCGGCCCGCGCCGCGCACGTCGGTGCGGAGGATGCCGGCCTTCACGTCGTCGTCGGTCGCCGCGTACCGCCACAGCTTGCCGGCCTTGAGGATCTGCACCGGTCCGGTGTAGTCGCCGTCCGGCGAGTAGACGGTGTACCGCACACCCTCGGGGGTGTCGAAGTCGAGACCGCCGTGCGCGCGGATCGTCGTCGTGATGATGAGCCCGCCCTCGGCGTCGAGGATCGGCGCGGGGTTGTCGAGGCGGTACTGGGTGCGGCCTTCGCCCTGCCGGTCCTGCCCGTTGTAGAAGACCTGGCCCCGACTGTTGATCCAGTAGTGCGGGATGGTCTGTTTCGGCGCGTTCATGTCGGGCCCCGGGTAGTACGCCATGTGCCAGTGCGGCGGGTTGTCGGCGTGCAGGGTGTTGTTGGTCTCGAAGCCCATCAGCGCGAAGAAGTGCCCGCGCGCCTTCGCCCGCGCCGAGAGCCCGGAGTCCTGCAGGATCTCGTGCGTCACGAGCACCCACGTGCTCGCCGCCCGCACGGCGCCGGCCGGCCAGGCGACCGTCGTCCACGGCCCGGCGACCCGGTCGGGGTCGTTGTGCTCGTACTTCATGTACTCGCCGGTGGCGGCGCCGGTGATGTGACTCCACACCTGGATCGTCCCCTGATCGGCACCCGCCGACGCGCGGAACACCGGCAGCGTGAACGACACCCGGTCCGGGTCGGCGGGGTCGGTGGTGAGCGCCAACCGGTTGTCCCCCGCGACGACGGTGGCGATCCGGATGCCCGGCCACCGCACCGAAACGGTGACGCCGGCGTCGTTCTGCTCGCCCTGCACGAACGCGTAGAACTCCGCGCGGCTGGCGACGTTGTAGGTGGCGCCCGGCACGAGCGAGTAGCCGTCCGGCAGCGTCACCTCGGGAACGGACGGCGGCCCCGGAACCGCACGTACGACCCGGAATCCGGCGTACGCCACCGCGGCGACGCCGACGTCGCCACCGCTTCGAGCGGACCCGGGTTCGTAACCGGCCCAGGGCGTGTCGTCCGGACCGACGTCGGCCCGGGCGATCCCGGCGGTTCCCAGCAGTGTCACGGCACCTGCGGCCAGGCCGGCGAGGGCCGCCCGGCGAGTGATCGGATCGGGCATCGCGTGTCTCCCCCGTTACGGCGGCGAACGCCGCCTGTTCTGGTTCCACGCTAACGAACATCGATGGATCAGCGATAGATGGAGATCGACCTAATCATGAACCGGTCGGCAGCACCCGCCCGACCGCCGACCGCGACGGCACCCGCAACTTGCGCAGAATCCGCGACACGTGCGCCTCGACGGTCTTGTCACTGATGACCAGCCGGCTGGCGATCTGCCGGTTGGTGTGCCCGGCGGCCACGAGGTCGGCGACCTCACGCTCCCGCGCACTGAGCACAATGGACACCGGCCCGGCCGGCGCATCGTGCGGCCCATCGTGCGGCGCGGCGCGCAGGCCGAGGCGGCGCAGTTCCCGGGCGGCCTGCTCGCGGCATCGACCCGCGCCGATCGCAACGGCGTCGCGTTCGGCGCGGCGCAGTTCGGTGACGGCGTCTGCCCGCCGACCCGCCGCCGCCAACGCCCGCCCGGCCAGCACGCGGGCGCGGGCCGCATCCACGCGACGGCCGGCCCGGTCGGCGGCGGTCGCCGACTCCCCCGCCACACCGGCCGCTTCCTGCAACGCGCCGCCGTCGAAATGGACCACAGCCTCCGCGTATCGGAGGTTGGCCACACACGCCGGAGACGTCACCCCTGCCGCGTCCATCCTGGCCTGCTCCAGCCACCCTAGCGCGGCATGCCGGTCCCCGGTGGCGATCGCCGCCCGTACCAGGGTCTGGCCCGCGCGCGTCCGCCAGGGCCGTTCCAACCGCGGCAGGTCCGGCCCGCCCGCGGCCGCGAGCAGAGTGGACGCCGCGCTGTCCGCCCGACCGGCCTCCAGCAACGCCTCGGCGTGGAACAGGCCGATGTTGCCCGCACCCATCGCCGAACCGCCGCACCGGCGCCGCGCGTCCTCGGCCCGCGCCAGCGCGACGGCGACGTCTCCGCGCCAGGTGTGGATCCAGACACTCAGGCCGAGGGCGAGGGACGCGGCGTGGTCGCCGCCGGTCAGCACGGCGACGTCGTACGCGGCGGTGGCGCTCGCCAGGCCGGCCGCCAACCGGCCCGAGAACGCCTCCGCGCCCGCCCGGGTGACGTGCAGGCCCGGCATGACGAGCACCTGCCCCGTCGCCTCGGCGAGGTCGAGACCGCGGCGGGCGTGCCGGATCGCGTCGGCATGCCGGTCCAGGTGGTACCCGGCCAGTGCCAACGCGACGACGGCGGGCAGCGCGCCGGCCAGCACCCCGTCCGGCAACGCGTCGACGATGGCGGCGGCCTCCACCAGATGCGCCACCGCGCGACCGGTCCGGCCGGCCGCGTGTTCGCCGAGGGCCATCAACGCCGCGGCGTACGCCCGCGCCGCGCTGTCGCCGGCCGCCACCGCGTGCGTGTGCGCGGCGCCGGCGTGGCCGCGGATCGCCGCGTAGTCGGCCCGGAGAAAGGCGTTGAGGGCGAGTTCGGCGTGCAGCGCGGCCCGGCCCGCCCGGGCGCCGGGCGGCAACGCGCCGAGTTCCCGGTGGGCGAGGACCCGGGCCGGCTCGAGCCGGCCAACCGCGTGGTCGAGGTACATGCGCAGCGCCACGAGCCGGACCCGGTCCGCCGCCCGCGTCGCCGGCACGAGGCGGAGCAGATGGTCCACCGCCGTCGCGCTGTCGGCCAGCCGCCCGGCCGCGCCCGCCGCGAGTGCCAACGCCTGCAACAGTTCCGCACGCCGTTCGTCGGCACCGTCCGGCGCGACCGCCCGCGATTCACCGGCGCCGCGTTCGTCCCCGCCGCGCTCGGAGACGCCGCGCTCGAAGACGCCGCGCTCGAAGACGCCGCCGCCGCCCTCGAAGACGCCGCCGCCGCGCTCGATGCCGCGCTCGATGCCGCCGCCGCGTTCGACGACGCCGTCGCCCGGAAGCAGGGCCAGGGCCACGCCGAACCAGTGCGCGGCCTCCGCCGGCGCGGTCGCGGACGCGGCGTGGCCCGCCGCGGTCAGCAATTCGACCGCCGCCCGGTCACCGACCTCCGCACTGCGCTCCACATGATGCGCCCGCGCCAGCGGGCCGGCACCGCGCCGGGCCAGGGTCGCCGCCGCCCGGGCGTGGGCCGCGCGTCGCCAGCCCGGCCCGGCCGACTCGTACACCCCCCGGCGGACGATCGGGTGGCGGAACCGGAACAGCCACGGTTCGCCGGTCGGCGCGACGAGTCCGGCGGCCACCAGTTCGTCCAGGGCGACCGCGAACCGGTCGTCGTCGAGTTCGGCGACGGCGCGGGCCAGTCCGGCGTCGAACGGGTCACCGGCCACCGCGGCGGCGCGGGCGGCTCGGCGTGCTCTCGCGGTCAGCTCACGAAGTTCCGCCGCGAGCGCCGCGCCGACCGCGGCCGGGACCACCGCGGGCGCCGGGCCGTTCGGCGCCGTCCGGACGGACGCGGCCAGCACCCGTAGATAGAACGGGTTGCCGCCGCTGTCGGCGTGCAGATCGTCGAGCCGGGCCGGATCGACGTCGGTGAGCAGTTGCGCGGCCTCGGCCCGCGTGAGCGCCGACGGCCGCAGTTCGGTGTGGCGACAGGTGTCGAGCGCGACCGCGAGGCGGGCCGGGCAGCCGCCGGCACGCAGCGCCGCCGCGATCAGCACCGGGCCGTCCGGCGGGTGTCGCAACAGGTATCCAAGAAGATCGATCGATGCGGCATCGGCCCAGTGCAGGTCGTCGAGCGCGAGGACGACGGGCGCGAGCTCGGCGAGCAGCGACCGCACGGTGCGCAGCGCGCCCATCCGGTCACCGGTCGCCGCACCGATGATCGGCCGGAAGACGGCGTAGGGGTCGTCGCGCTCGAACTCGGTCGCCCGCCCGTCGCGTACCCGACAGCCCGCCGCACCGGCCCGGCGACCGAGCTCGGCGAGCAGTGCGGTCTTGCCGATTCCCGGTTCGCCGGTGATCAGCATGGTGCCACCGACGCCGCGTTCGAGCAGGTCGAGCGCGGCGTCGAGGGCGGCTGTCTCCACCGCACGGCCCACCAGCGGCATCCGGCGATGGTGGCGGCGTCAGGGTGCGACGGGAACGGGATAGGGGATTTCCCGACTGTCGGCCGATCGTCGTACGCACCGAGGCTGTCAGCACCTCGACCCGCCCGGTGGTCGACCGTCCACAAAGGAGTCACCCATGACCACACGACTGCGCCGCGCCGCCGGCGCACTGCTCGCGACGTTCATCGCGAGCACCGGCCTGTTCATCGCGACCGCGCCCGCCGAGGCGGCGACGAGCTGCGTGTTCCGGATGGACTCGCTCACCGCCGAGAACCTGCTGAACGACGGCGGAATCGACTTCGTGTTCCTGCGGTTCAACAACGACTTCTACCCGGCCGGCAACGACGGGGTGCCGTTCGGGGAGGGCGACAAGTTCGTGCCGCGACCGGCGAGCGTGTTCGGGAACCCGGTGCAGGGCGTCGACTCCACCGGCATGCGCAACTGGCTGATCTTCGACCGGTTCCCGACCAACTACCGGATCGAGGGCCGGAAGATCACCTGCACGGATACGCTGCGGGAGGTCGTCTACGACGACGGTGACGCGCGGTACCGTCTGCGCTACCGGCTGACCGCCTGACGTCGGGTTGTATCAGGTGGGCGACAGTTCGAACCGTTGCCCACCTGGTCCCGTATAACCACTGCAACGGCGGCCCGTGGAACGAGGAGTACAACGATGACCGCAACGAGTCAACCACTCACCCGGGCCAGGCCGGCCGTCCCACCGGCGACGCTCGCGCAGGCGGTCCTGTGGACCATCGTGGTCGTGAACCTGCTCGTCCTGTGGACGCTGTTCGCGATGTCCGACGGCGGCAAGAACACGATTCTCACGATCGCCAAGTTCTTCGGAATGCACGTCGCCCTGATCATGATGTTCCAGTTGCTCCTGATCTCCCGCCTCCCGTGGCTCGACCGGCGCATCGGCATGGACCGGTTGACCGTCTGGCACCGCTGGACCGGCTTCACGTTGCTGTGGTTCGTGGTCGCGCACGCGACGTTCATCGTCCTCGGCTACGCCACCCTCGACGGCGACCCGCCGTGGCGCACGTTCTTCGCGCTCGCCTCGGTTCCCGACACGCTGTTCGGCATGTCGGCGGCCACGATCATCGTGGTGGTCGCGGTCGCGTCGGTGCGTTACGCGCGTCGCAAGATCTCGTACGAGACCTGGCACGCGATCCACTTCCTGTTGTACGCCGCGCTGCTCTTGGGTCTGATCCACCAGTTCCTCGAACCGGCCACGTACCAGTCCACGACGTGGTCGACCGTCTACTGGTGGACGCTGTGGGCGCTGGTGCTCACCGCGCTCGCGATGGGACGCTTCGTGCTTCCCTTGTACCGCAACATGTATCACCAGTTCCGGGTCGCCGCCGTGGTGCCGGAGTCGGACAACGTGGTCTCGGTGCACGTCACCGGGCGAAACATGGACAAGTTCCCGGGCCACGCCGGTCAGTTCATGATCTGGCGGTTCCTGGGCCACAACCGCTGGTGGCAGGCCAACCCGTTCTCGCTGTCGGCCGCCCCGAACGGCCGCACCCTGCGTCTCACCGCGAAGGCGGTCGGCAAGACCAGCGCCGGGCTGCGTCACGTGCCCGTCGGCACCCGCGTGTTCGCCGAGGGTCCGTACGGAGCGTTCACCGCGATGCACCGCAATTCAGACGCGACGCTGCTGATCGCCGGCGGCGTCGGGATCACGCCGATCCGGTCGCTACTGGAGGAGTGCGGCGGCAACATCGTGGTCCTCTACCGCGCCGCCACCCCCGCCGACGCCGTGCTGTGGCAGGAGTTGCAGGCGCTGGCACAGGCCCGCGGCGCACGGTTGCACCTCCTGACCGGACGCACCGGCGCCGGCAACCCGCCGAACACCCCGTTCGAGCCGCCGAACCTGTTGCACCTGGTGCCGGACATCGTCCACCGCGACGTGTTCGTGTGCGGCCCACCGGCGATGACGAACGCGGTGCTGCAAACGCTACGGGCGCTGCGGGTGCCGAAGCGCCAGATCCACCACGAGAAGTTCGGCTTCGCGTAGATCGGTCCCACCGGTAGGTCTGTCACCCGGTGACGGACCTACCGGCGTGCGACCCGTCAGCAACGCGTGTCGTCGTCGATCCTGTGGGCCCGGTGCCGGCTCAGATTGAACCGGTACCACGGATCCGGCTGAGCCGGCCGCGCCGCCTCATCGCACGTCCGCCACACCGGCGGCACCTTCTCGATCTCTTCCGCCGCGTCCGCCGACAGGCTGTCCAGGAAAGCGGTGTCCAGCGGGTATCCGTGCTCCAGACGATCGATGTGCGTCCGCGCCATCAACGCCTCCGGATTGACCGCCGCCACTCCGATCTGCATGACCACCGCCGACGCGGTGACGGCCCGCGGCAGCCAGTTCGCGCGCAGCCGCCGTCCCGCGACGAGCACGAGGACGAACAGCAGCCCCAGCCACACTTCCACCGCGTACCCGAGCAGCCGCTCATGGGAGAACCCGTACGCGCCCGCGTACAGGTGTATCCGCTCCAGTGCGGAGGCCACGATCACGAGCGTCAGCCCGCACAGCGCCCCGCCGAGCCCCCGCAGCAGCATCCGGTCGCGCCGATCGGTCCGCCCCGCGAACCGGGAAAGCGCTGCCACCACGCCGAGCGTCAGCACCGTCACCAGGAACAGAAGCCCGAACCCGGTGCGCGCATACTCCGCGAAGTCGGGTCCGCGCGGGTCCAGCACGTGCTCCCGCCCGCCGAAGAGCGTGCCAAGCTGGGTGCCGACGAACACGGCGAACAGCGCCACCAACATCCCCAACGGCACCGCCCACTCCGCCGTCCGCAGCCGGGTACGTTCGTCGGGCGCCAGCATCTTCGTCTCTCCATCGTGGACGGTCGGCGCTCCGCACCGCGCGACGCGGGCGACCCCCGCCGCGACCGCCCCCACGAGCACGAACCCGAACAACCATCGGACCACCGTTCCGGCCGACAGGTCAGGAACCCAGCTGCTGATCAGCCGTTCGAACCGCTCGTCGGCTGCCCGGAACATCGCGCCGAACACCATCACGAGCACCAACCCCACCCCCGCCGCGGCAAGAACCCGCCACCGCCGCCCGTCCCCGTCGTCGGTGGTCGTCCGGGCCACCAGGCCGACGCCCGCCGGAACGGCGCGCGGCACCGCGAGCACTCCCAGCCCGATGCCCGCCCAGCTCCGCCCACCGGCGAGCGAGTAGGACCCGAGCGCCCCTGCGGCGAGCACGCACAGCACGTCCAGCCAAACCGCCGCCCGAATCCCCGGGATGGCGAGCAGCACCAGCGCCGCGAGTCCCGCCGCACCCTGCCACGCCCGATCGACCCGACCGGCTCGGCTGGCCACGCCGCCCCCGACCACGCCACCCCCGACCACGCCGCCCCCGACCACGCCGCCCCCGGCCACGCCGCGCCCGCCGGCCTCCGCTCCGGGCGTGCCGTCGGCCCCTACGCCCGCCGCCACGACCGACCCCGACTCCGCGTCGCCCCCCGCCGGCTCGTCATCCTCCCGCGCATCCGCCGCCACGACCAACCCGACCTGCGCATCGCCCGCCCTTACGGCAAGCGCTTTCCCCGCCCGCGCACCCACCTCCACGACCGACCCCGGCCGTTTGCCGCCCATCGGTACAGCAAGCGCTTTCCCGTCACGATGCCGGCGGGCCACCAGCGCGATCACCGCTACCGCAAGGCCCCCGATCACCCAGCCGATCCCGGTGTGGACGCCGGGGAAAGCGATTGCCCCGACCACCCCGGCTCCCAACACCCACCAGCCCAACCCGCGCCATCCCGGGCGAACCTCGCCGTCGTCCATGACATCCCTCCATACATCGGTCGCCGATATATGCCGGGCAATGTACACGAGGACGCAACGCTTGCCGAGTTATAACGGTGGCCGTAGTATTGACCCGTGACCGGTCCGCTGCAGGAGCCCACGTTCCTGATCCTCGCCGCGCTCGCCGAGGAGCCGGCCCACGGCTACGGCATCACCCAGTCCGTCGCTGCCATGTCGGACAACCGGGTCAGGCTGCGTCCGGGCACGCTGTACGGCGCGCTCGACCGGTTGACGGAGCAGGGCCTCGTGGAGCCCGACCGCGAGGAGGTGGTCGACGGCCGGCTGCGCCGCTACTACCGCCTCACCGATTCCGGTGCCACGCTCCTCACCGAGGAGGCGCAACGGCTGGCAGGTAACGCGAAGGTCGCGATGGCGGGGCTTCGGCGACGAAGCCGGGCAACGAAGCCGGGAGCCGCGAATGCCTGAGCCCACGGCGAGCGATTCGCCACCTGTCAGCGGCCAGGCGCACGCCTGCGAGCCAACGCACACCCGCGAGCCAACGCGCGGCAGCGGCCAAGCGCACAACAGCGAGCGGGAACACCGCAGCGGGCTGGAAAGCGCTTACCGCCACCTGCTCCTCGCCTACCCGCCGCGGTACCGGGCCCGGCGCGGGGACGAGATCGTCGACACGCTGCTGGCCGAGGCCGCCCCGGGACAGCGCTTTCCCCGGCTGGCCGAGGTGGTCGATCTCGTCCAGGCCGGTCTGCTCGAACGGTGCCGTGTCGGTCGGGTGCCGGGCCTCGCCGGCGGGCTGATCGCGGCCGCGCCGACCGGGCTGGCCCTCGCCGCCGGCATCGCCGCGTTCCTGTGGTGGCGCGTCGAGGGCGCGTCGGCGGTCGACGCCGCGGCGGGCCCGTCGACGGCGGCGACTCCCGTCGGTGGTCCCGGCACGCTCGGGCCGATCGCCTATGCTGCCTGGTTGCTCGCGGCCGGTGCGCGGGCCGTGCTCCCCGCCGCCCTGGGCCGGTTCGCGATCGCGGTCGCGTTGGTCACCACGGTCGTCGTCGTGCCGGTGCTCGCATCGACGCCGCTCGGCGAACGTCCACCGCTCTGGGTGCTGATGGCGCTTGCCGGGTTCGGAATCGTCGCCCTGCTCGGCACCGCACCGGGTCTCGGCGCCGGGCCGCCCACCGCCGAAGCCCGCCTGTGCGGGGCGGCCGGCGCGGTCGCGGTGGCGGTCTGCACCTCGACGCTCGCGCAGTCCTGGGTCGTCAACCCCGCCGGCTACTACGGTGCCACGATCGCGCGGGTCGGCGCCGTCGTGGTCGGTGCGGTCGCGGCCCTCGCGGTGATCGCGGCGTTCCACCTGTTCCATGGACGCCCTGCGCACGATCGCCTCTGGGCCGCCGCCCTGCTCGGCCTGCCGGCCGGATGGCTCGGCCCGTTCACCGGCACCGCGGTGGCGTCGCCGCACGCACCGCACTTCGGCCGGTTCGCCCAGGTGCTGCTCGCCACGTGCGTGACCGTCGCGGTGATGCACCGGCTGGCCCGCCATCCGCACCCGCAGCGTCCACAAGGGACGATCACCGCTCCCGGTGCCTCGCTCGCCCGCGCCGGCTGGCACGCCATCGGGACGGCCGCCGGTCTGGCGTCCTGGATAGCGCTTTCCTACCTGGGTATCACCGGCCCGTCCCCAAGCGCCGGCACCGGTCCGCCGCCGTACGTGCTGGCGACGATGGCCGTGCTGATCGTCGTCGGGCTCGCGGCGGGTGTCACCGGTTCGCCGGCCGGCGCCTGGCGACCGCTCCTCACCGCGTTCACCGGCACCGGCGCCGCGACCTGGCTCGTCGCCGTGTACGTGAACGACTGGACCGTCGGTTCCTGGCACGACTTCGGCCACACCGCCGCGGTCGCCACGGCCGTCGCGCTGGTGCCGCTCTCGGAGTGCGTCGTTGTCGCGGCCACCGTCCGCCGGGTGGAACGTCGCCGGGCGGCCACTCTTGTGCTGGTGGCCGCCCTCGGCTGGCTCATGGTCCTCACCATCCAGTACGTGCCCGGCTGGGCCCCGCCGCTGCTCGGCGCCGTTGCCTGCGTCGCGGCCGCGCAGATCCCGCGCCACCGGAGAGAATGAGAGTCGTCAAGCCGTCAGGGAACTCTGATCGTCGCGCAGGATGGCCAGATGCATCTCCCGCGTCACGCGGGCCGGGTCACACCCCAACTCCCCCGCCAGCGTCGCGCGCAGATTCTCGTACACCCGCAGCGCCCGTCCCGGTTCGTCGAGCGCGCAGTACGCCGACATCAACAACCGGCACGCCGCCTCGTCGAGCGGATCGGCGGCCACCCCGGCTCTCGCCGCCGTCACCGCCGTCGTGAGATCGCCGGCACGGATCGCCGCCTGGGCAACCATGTGGCGGCTCCGCCGCAGAAGTTCCCGGTGCGCGACGCGGGCCACCTCGGTCCACGTCGCGTCCGGCTCGTCGGCGAGCACCGACTCCGCGCCGATCAGGCCCAGCGCCGCGGTCGCGGCGCCGAGCGCACGCACCGGATACCCCGCCGCCAACCGGGTTCCGGCCGCCACCAACAGTTCCGCCGCCTCGTCGAGATCCGTGGTGACCTCGTCGCCGAGCCGGTAACCCGCCCGGCCGCCGACGATCAGGTCGGGGCCGAACGTCGACCGCAACCGGCTCACCAACGTCGCCACGTTCGCCGGTGGACGCCGCGGCGGACAGTCGCCCCACAACATCTCGACGATGCGGTCCATACTCACCAACCGGCCGGGTTCCACACTCAGCAACGCGATCAACGTCCGGGCCTTGCGACTGCCCAGATCCCCGCCCGCGTATCGACGCCCGTCACGGCAGATTGCCACAGGGCCCACCAGCCGCACACACACTTCCGTCATCGATCCCCCCTCCACCGTCAAAGGCGTGACATCGTGGGGCATCTGTGTGCCACGTGATGGCACACTCGACGGGTGATCGGTGGATTCGTCGGTCGTACAAGGGAACTCGCCATGCTGGAGACGGCCCGAACGGTCGCCCGGAACGGCGAGTCCTGTGTGGTACTCGTCACCGGAGAACCCGGCATCGGCAAGACGCGGCTGTGCCGCGAAGCGGCCGCCCGCGCCGAGGCGGCCGGCTTCGCGGTCGCCTGGGGATCATGTTGGCCCGACGGTGGCGCGCCGCCGTTGTGGCCGTGGCAACCCATGTTGAGCAGCCTCGATGCCGAGCTTCCGCCCGATCCGCAGAGCACCGGCGCCGGCCCGGAACGGTTCGCGCGGTTCTCCGCCGTGGCCGATCTGGTCGCGGCCGCGTGCGTCCGCTCCCCCGTTCTCCTCATGATCGATGACGCGCATGCAGCCGACCCCGGCGCAATGCTGCTCGCCCGGTTCGTCGCCCGCTCGCTGATCCGGCAACCCTTGCTGCTCCTGCTGAGCAGTCGGATAGTTGACCGTCCCGTCTGGGACGGGAGCGACGCGACACTCGTCACACTCGGCCCGTTCGACGTCGCGGAGACCGCGGAGTTCCTCCGGTCGCGCGGTTCTCCGGCACCCGCCGACACCGAGGCCCGCGCCCTGCACCGGTTGACCGGCGGGCATCCGCTGCACCTGCACCACACCGTGCGGGCGGGCGCGGCGCACACGAGCCTCCGCGCGGTGATCGACCGCGCGCTGGCCGGGCTCGCACCCGAGACCAGCCGGATTCTGCGCTGTGCCGCGGTTCTCGGCGCCGGTCCGGCCGTCGCCGACGTGTCGACCGTGGCCGTGGTCCCGGCCGCTGTCGTGCGTACGGCCCTCGCGTCGGCGACGGCCGCCGGTCTGGTCGACATCGAGGACGTCGAGCGCTTCGCGTTCAGCCACGAACTGGTGCGCGAGGTGCTGCTCGGAGAGATGCCGGTGCAGGAGCGGGTCGACGCGCACGCGCGGGCCGCGCAGGCGTTGCGGTCCACGGCTTCCGTGCGTCCGGACCGGCTGACCCGGTACACCTACCACGCGTTGCAGGCCGCGTCACGGTCCACAGCGGACGCCGAACACGCGGTGACCGCGTGCCGCGACGCCGCCCGCGCGCTGGTCGCCGCGTTCGCCTACGAGCAGGCGGCGGCGCTCCTCGCGTCGGCCTGTGACGCGCACGAGGTCGCCCGCCTCTCGTCCCCGTTGGCGCCGTTGCTGGCCGAGCACGCCGACGCCGTCCTCCAATGTGGACTGTTGACGGAGGCCCGCCGCCTCTACGAGCGGACCGCGACCACCGCCGACGCCGAGAACGACCCGGTGACGCTGGCACACGCGGCCATCGGCATCGGCGGCGTGTGGGTCAACGAGCACCGGACCCGCCTGGAGTGGGAACGGGTCGTGGGCCTGCAGCGCCGAGCGCTGGCCGGCCTGCCCGACTCCGAAACCGTTCTACGGCAACGGCTCGTGACCCGGCTGGCCGTCGAGGACGTGTACCGCGGCGGCCCGATCGGTCCGGTGGTCGCGGCCCTGGCCGCCACCCGGCGGCTCGACGACGGCGTCGCGCTCGCGGAGGCGTTGTCGTTGTGCCACCACGCGTTGCTGTCGCCGCCGCACACGTACGACCGGCCGGCGCTGGCCGACGAGCAGATCGCGGTCGCGTCGGCGGCCGGCGCGGGAATGCTCGCGTTGGTGGGTCTGTGCTGGCGGACCGTCGACGCCTTCCACGTCGGCGATTCCCATGCCACACAACTGCTCGCGGAACTGCGCGACCGGTGCGACGTGCTGGGTTGCCGGAGCATCCGTTACGTCGTCGATTCGATCGAGGTGATGCTGCTGATCCGCGCCGGCCGCCTCGACGAGGCGGAGAAGATGGCGGGCGCCTGTCTCAGCCTCGGCGACGAGGTGGGCGACGCCGACGCGCTCGGCTTCTACGGCGCACACCTGTTGACGATCCGGTTCATTCAGGGCCGCGACGCCGAACTGGTGGACACCGCGGCGGAGATCGCGGATTCGCCGACGCTGAACCCGGCCGAGTTCTCGTTCCAGGCGACGGCCGCCTGCCTCGCGGTGCGCGCCGGCGACCCGGGCCGCGCCCGCACGATGCTCGATCAGGTGACGGCGCCGGGGCTCGCCGCGCTGCCGCAGTCGAGCACGTGGCTGATCGGGATGCTCTCGCTCGCCGACGCGGCGTACGGGATCGGCGACGCCGGCCTCGCCCGGCAGGTCGAGGAACTCGTGGAACCGTTCGCCGGCCTGCCGATCACGCCGTCGCTCGCCGTGACGTGTCTCGGCTCCGCCGAACGGATCCTCGCGCTCACCGGGCTGACCCGTGGCGATCAGGACGGCGCGGTGGCCGCCTTCGAGCGTGCGGTCGACGCGACGCGGCTGCTCGGAAACCGTCCCATGACCGCGGTCAACACGGCTGATCTCGCCCTCGCGCTGGTCGCCCGGAACGCGCCCGGCGATCGCGCCCGTGCCGCCGGGCTCCTCGCGTCGGCCCACGGCGAGGCCGTGGCGATGGGGCTCGATCGACGCGCGGCGCAATGGGGTGACGCGCTGGCCGACCTCACCGAGACCGCGGCGACGATCGTGCGGACCGGCCGGCAGTGGGTTCTCACTCTCGACGGGAAGCGGGCCGTGGTCGCCGATCGGGTCGGTGTGCGGTACCTGGCCCAACTGCTGACGAGTCCCGGCCGGCCGATCTCCGCGCTGCGGCTCACCGGCGTCGACGACGCCATCGGCGCACCGGCCCAACCGGTCATCGACGAGCGCGCCCAGACCGAATACCGGCGGCGGGTCGCCGACCTCACGACACGGGAAAGCGCGGCGGAGGCGGCCGGCGACACGACCGCCGCGGCCGCGCTGCGCAAGGAGCTGGACACCCTGCTCGACGAGTTGCGCCGCAGCACCGGCCGGGGCGGGCGCAGCCGGCGCTTCGCCGACGCCGGCGAGCGGGCCCGCACCGCCGTCCGTAAGGCGATCAAGCGCGCGATCACCGAGATCGGCGAGTCCGAACCCGCCCTGGCGGCCCTGCTCGACGAGACCGTCGCGACCGGGACGACGTGTGTCTACACACCGGATCCCGTGCGTCCGGTGGCCTGGAGCGCGTAGGCCGCGGCGGTCCCGGCTGCCGGGACCGCCGCGGAAATCACGCGTGGCGGCGCGACTGCAGAACGAAGAACCGACCGGTGACGAACGCGGCGTCGGCATAGGCCGCCGTCGCGGCCGGGTTGGCGCCGGTGCCGTGCAGGTCGCTGAACGCGGCCGTCTGGTTGACGAACACGCCGCCGGTCAGGTTCTCCGACAGGTGCACGCCGGCGTCGAGAGCGGCCTCGCGTGCCGCGCCGATCACGGCGTCGTCGGTGGAGTAGACCGACGCGGTGAGCGCGCCGTGCCGGCGCACCGTGTCCCGGAAGATGCGCAGGCTCTCCTCGGTGGACCCGGTGGTGATGAGGAAGCTGACCGGGCCGAACCATTCGCTGGTGAACACCTTCTCGTCGCCCGCCGACAGGTTCACCACCAACGGCGTGCGGATCGTGGCGTCGGGGTTGGCGGGGTCCTCGACCTTTTCGGACGCACGCACCACCGTCCCGTACGACGGCGCCTCCTCCAGGCGTGACTTCACACCGTCGTTGACGATCGCGCCGAGCGTGCCCGCTGCCCTGACCGGATCGCCCAACAGCTTGCCCAGCGCGGCCGACAGGTCGGTGCCGAACTCGTCGGGGCTCTTGTGACCGGCGTCGGTGCCGATGCCGCCGGACGGCACCAGCAGGTTCTGCGGCGTGGTGCACATCTGTCCACTGTAGAGGGACAGCGAGAACGCGAGGTTGCGAAGCAGGCCCTTGTAGTCGTCGGTGGAGTCGACGATCACCGTGTTGAGGCCGGACTTCTCCGTGTACACGACGGCCTGGCGGGCGTTGTGCTCCAGCCAGTTGCCGAACTCGCTCGATCCGGTGAAGTCGATGACGCGCACGCGCGGGTCGGTGGCGAGGGTCGCCGCGATCGCGTCACCCGGTTCCTCGGCGGCGAGCGTGACGACGTTCGGGTCGACGCCCACCTCCGCCAGCACCTCGCGGGCCACCTGAACGCTGATCGCCAGCGGCAGCACCGCGCCCGGGTGCGGCTTGACGATCACCGGGTTGCCGGTGACGAGGCTCGCGAACAGTCCCGGGTAGCCGTTCCAGGTGGGGAACGTGGTGCAGCCGATCACCAGCGCCACCCCGCGCGGCACGACGGTGAACGTCTTGTCCATCGCGAGCGGGTCGCCACCGCGCTGCGGCTTCTCCCAGCGGGCCGCGCCGGGGATGCGGACCGACTCGGTGAACGCCTGGACGGTCGCCTCGAGCGCGCGGTCCTGCGCGTGCGGGCCGCCGGCCTGGAACGCCATCACGAACGCCTGTCCGGTGGTGTGCTGCACCGCGTGCGCCAGCTCGAAACTGCGGGCGTTGATGCGGCGCAGGATCTCCACGGCGACGCCGGCCCGCCCCTGCGGACCGACGGCCCGCCACTGCGGCAGGGCCTTCTCCGCGGCGGCGAGCAGCGCCTCGGCGTTCGCCCGCGGGTAGCTGACGCCGAGGTCGAGCCCGTACGGGGAGCGCTCGGTGCTCACCTGACCGGTGGCGCCGGGCACCTCGACCGGAAAGGGCTTTCCCAGCAGGGCACGGAACGCGGCCTCGCCGTCGGCGGCGGCCGTTTCGCCGTACACGGACTTGCTCGGCGATTCGGGGAACGGACTCCAGTACTCGCGGGTGTCGAGTGCCGTGCGGGCGCGATCCAGCAGTTCGCGGTGGCGCTCGTACAGGTCGGCCGGGCTAAGGGTCGTCATGGGACTCCAGGCTCCTCTGGCTGAAGACAGCGGTACCTGATTCCTACCAGAGGTCGGGCCGGATCCGCGCCGCGTCGTACAACAGCCGACGATCACCGCACCCCGTGCATGAGCCGGCGGATCACGGGGATCAGCGCCAACAGAGCGATGCCGAACGCGATCGCCACCGCGCCGAGCACCCCGAAGTAAGCGCTTTCCCGATCCTCGCTGTAGTAGCGGGCCAGCGTCCCGCTCATCGCCGTACCCAGCGCGATCGACAGGAAGAACAGGGCGACCATCTGGGTGCGGAAGCGGTCCGGCGCCAGTTTCGTGGTCACCGACAGGCCGACCGGCGAGATCAGCAGCTCGGCGACGGTGAACACCAGCAGGATCCCGACCAGCGCGAGCAGCGGCGCGCTGTTCTCCCCGCCACCGGCCAGCGGCAGGAACAGCAGGAACGCCAGCCCCATGATGATCGTTCCGGCCGCGAACTTGACCGGGGTCGACGGTTGACGGTCGCCGAGCCGTGTCCACAGGGCGGCGAACACGCCCGCGAGCACGATGATGAACACCGGGTTGATCGACTGGACCCACGACACCGGCATCTCCCACCCGAACAGGTCGCGGTCGAGGCGGGTGTCGGAGTAGATCGTGACGACCGTGAACTGCTGCTGGTACAGCGACCAGAACACGGCGCTGGTCACGAACAGCGGGATGAACGCCACCACGCGCTGCCGCTCGACCCGGCTCAGGTGCCGGTCGGCCAGGATCACCGCGAGGTACGCGACCGCCGCGACCGCGCTGACCACGACGACGATCGTCGACAGCCGCCGCGCCGGCAGCAGCCCGGCGATCGCGAGCAGCGCGACGGCCACCACGATGAGCACGCCGATCCCCACCGCCATGAGCCGGCGGTTCTCCGGCAACGGGTTCGGCACGTCGCGGCCGACGTCGCCGAGCCGGCGCCGGCCGAGGGTGTACTGGGTCAGCCCGAGGGCCATGCCGACCGCCGCGAGCCCGAACCCGTAGTGGAAGCCAACATTCTGTTGAAGCAGCCCGGTGAGCAGCGGACCCATGAGCGCGCCGATGTTGATGCCCATGTAGAACAGCGAGAACCCGGCATCGCGGCGCTGATCGTCCGGCGCGTAGAGCGAGCCGACGAGCGACGTCGCGTTCGCCTTGACCCCGCCGCTGCCGAACGCCACCAGCACCAGGCCGACCCCGACGCCGGCGAGGCCGGGCAGCAGCGCGAGCGCGATGTGACCCGCCATCACCGTCACCGCGCTGTAGAACAGGACGCGCTCGGCGCCCCACACGCGGTCGGCGAGCCAGGCGCCGAGCACGGTCGACAGGTACACGAGGCCGCCGTAGGCGCCGACGATGCTGGTCGCCGTCGCCTTGTCGATGCCGAGGCCACCCTCGGCCGCCGAGTAGTACAGGTAGATCAGCAGGATCCCCTGCATGCCGTAGAACGAGAACCGTTCCCAGAGCTCGACGCCGAACAGGTTGGCCAGCGCCGGCGGCTGTCCGAAGAACGTGCGTTCACGAGGGGCGGTGGGCGCGACACCGGTCGTCATAGATGTGTGTCTACCCACAGCCGCACGAACATCACTCCCCTCTAGCAAGACGGACGTACGGTTTGCTATGTTCGCGGTCGGCCGGATTGATGGTGGCGAAAGGTCAGGTGACCCGGCGTGACAGGTCAGTCGACCGACATGACAGGTCAGGTCACGAGCCTGCGGTCGGTCGGATCGACCGTCTACCTTCCGTCGCTGCTGTTCGGCATCGGGCAGGGCGCGGTCGTCCCGGTGCTCGTCGTGTCGGCCCGTGAGCTGGGCGCCTCGCTGGCCGTGGCCGGGTTCGTGGTCGCGCTCATGGGCATCGGAAAGATCGTCGCCGACGTGCCGGCGGGCATCCTGGCCGACCGCGTCGGCGAGCGGCGGGCGATGCTCGTCGCGATCGTCATCGCCCTGGCCTCGCTCGTGGTGTGCGCGTTCGCGCCGGCCGTGTGGGTGCTCGGCGCCGGCGTCACCGGGCTCGGGCTGGCGCAGGCCGTCTGGGGACTGGCCCGCCAGGCGTACCTGACCGACGTGATGCCGTACCACCTGCGCGCCCGCGCGCTGTCCACACTCGGCGGCACCCAGCGGATCGGCCTGTTCGTGGGCCCGTTCCTGTCCGCGGGCGCGGTCAGCGTGTGGGGAATCGGCGCGGCGTACGGGATCCACGTCGTGGTCGTGGTGATCGCGGGTGCGGTCATGCTCGCGCTTCCGGAGCCGCCGACGGGACGCGCCAGCCGCACGCCGGAGACGCCGTCCGGGACGCTCGACACGGTCCGGCGGCACCTCCCCGTGCTGCGGACGCTCGCCATGGGCGCACTGCTGCTCAGCGCGGTACGTGCCGGCCGTCCGGTCGCGATCCCGTTGTGGGCCGAGCATCTCGGCCTCGACGCGGCGCAGACCAGCCTCATCTTCGGCGTGTCCGGCGGCATCGAGGCGCTGGTGTTCTACCCGGCCGGCTTCCTCATGGACCGGTACGGGCGGCTGTTCACCGTGCTGATGTCGACGATCGGACTCGCGGCGGCGTACCTGCTGCTGCCGTTCACCAACGGCTTCGTCGCGCTGATGTGCGTCGGCGCGGTGATGGGTCTGTTCAACGGCATGGGCAGCGGCATCAACATGACCATCAGCGCCGACGTCTCACCGCCGGACAACCGGCCCACGTTCCTCGGCGTGTGGCGGTTGCTCAGCGACATCGGCAACGGGCTCGGGCCGCTGCTCGTCGGCGGGATCGCGGCGGTCGCACTGGCACCCGCAGTGGCGTCGCTCGGCGTGGTGTCCGGGCTGTCCGCCGTCATCATGGCCGTGTGGCTGCCGCGCTACTCGGCGAGGCGCTGAATCACCTTCTCGACGAACGTGTCCATCCAGCGACGGCGTTCGTCCCGCTCCGTGAGCCCGAAGCCGGGGACGATGAACTCGTCGAGCCCGGCCGCCTCGTACCGTCGCAGCGTCTCCACCAGACGCGACGGCTCGCCCGCGATCACCGGGAAACGGCTTTCCTCCGGGGCTTCGGTGCCGAGGAACACCACCGCCTGCGCGCTCCGGACGATCGTGGACGGGTCGCGGCCGACCGCCGCACAGTGCTCGGCGAGCACCGCGCTCTTGTGCTCGAACGTCTCCGGCGTGCCCCACGTGTTCCACTCGTCGGCGTGCCGCGCCACGATCCGCAGCGTGCGCTTCTCGCCGCCACCGCCGATGAGGATCGGCAGCGGCGACTGCACCGGTTTCGGCTCGCAGGTCGCGTCGGTGAGCGTGTAGTGCTCGCCGGCGAAGCTGAACCGCTGCTGGGTGAGGAGACCGCGCAGCACCTGCACGGCCTCCTCGAACCGGTCGAGCCGTTCGCGTACCGGCGGCAGCGTGATGCCGTACTGCTCGTGCTCGTTGACCTGCCAGCCGGCCCCGACACCGAGCACCAGGCGGCCGCCGCTGATCCGGTCGACGGTCGCCGCCATGTTCGCGACGACCGCCGGGTGCCGGTACGTGTTGCCCAGCACCAGCGTTCCGATCCGGACGCGGGGCACCAGCGCGGCGAGCGCCGCGACCACGGCGCCCGCCTCCAGCACCGGACCCGCGCCGTTGTTCGGCATGAAATGGTCGGCGACGTACACGCCGTCCCACCCGCCGGCCTCGGCATGCCGTGCGGCGTCGAGGAATTCGTCGAACGACTGCGCCGCACCGGGCCAGAACGAGAATTTCACGTGAAGAGCTTAGCCGCCGTCCTGACCGTCTGGATCACGCCGTACCCGAGCAGCACCGTGACCAACAGCCACGACACGACCAACCGCATCGTCTGGTTCATCGCGGGCTCCCTTCCAACAGTTCCTGCCCGTGCTCCTCGTGGTACTTCTCCGCCACCGGCCGGATCAACAGGTTCGCGACGAAACCGACGGCGAGCACGCCGACCATCGTGAACAGGGCCGGCCGGTACGCCTCGGCGGTGAGCGTTCCGGGCTTGCCCTGCGCGTCCAGGAAGCCGTTGATGATGAGCGGGCCGGCGACGCCGGCCGCCGACCACGCCGTGAGCAGACGGCCGTGGATCGCGCCGACCTGGAACGTGCCGAACAGGTCGCGCAGGTACGCCGGAACGGTCGCGAACCCGCCGCCGTAGAACGACAGGATCACGCCTGTCATCACGACGAACAGCGCGGTCGCGGCGGATCCGACGGTGGCCACCAACGTGTACAGCACCATGCCGCCGCCGAGGTACAGCATGTAGATCGGCTTGCGGCCGACAACGTCCGATGTGGACGACCACACGAAGCGGCCGGCCATGTTGAACAACGACAGCACACCGACGAAACCACCGGCCGCCGCCACCGTGACGGTCGACGTGCCGCCCTCCCGGAAGAAGTCCTGGATCATCGGGCTGGCCTGTTCCAGGATTCCGATGCCGGCGGTGACGTTGCAGAAAAGCACCGTCCACAGTAGCCAGAACGAGGGGGTCTTGATGGCGTTGGCGGCCGACACGTTCGCGGTCGTCACCAAGGGCTTCGCCGCCACCGTGGCGGGGTCGAATCCTTCCGGCTTCCAGCCCTCGGCCGGCACCCGCACGTTGACGACACCGAACATCATGATGATGAAGTAGAGGACGCCGAGCGTCACGAACAGGAGCACCAACGCGTGCCCGTCGGCGACGGACGCCGCGTTGTTCGGGTCGTAGCCGGAGTCGTAGAACGACATCAGTTGGCGCGACAGCGGGCTGGCGATCAGCGCGCCGCCACCGAAGCCCATGATGGCCAGTCCCGTGGCCAGACCCGGGCGGTCGGGGAACCACTTGATGAGCGTCGACACCGGCGAGATGTAGCCGATGCCGAGCCCGATGCCGCCGAGGAAGCCGTAGCCGAAGTACACCAACCACAGCTGCTTCGTCGCGATGCCGAGCGCGGCGACCAGGAAACCGCTTGCCCAGAACACGGCCGACACGAACATCGCCTTGCGCGGTCCGTTCGACTCCACCCACGTGCCGCCGAGGGCGGCCGACAGGCCGAGCATGACGATCGCAATGCTGAAGATGATGCCGATCGCGGTCTGGCTGACGTCGAAGTGCGCGATCAGCGAGTTCTTGTAGACGCTCGTGGCGTACGCCTGGCCGATGCACAGGTGTACCGACAGAGCGGCGGGCGGGATCAGCCACCGGCTGTATCCCGGTGGGGCGACGGTGTGCTGTCGATCAAGGGCGGAGAGAATCGACACGACCGACCTCCTTGAGCCGGTGAGAACCCGCAGGCCAACTACCACATCGACGGCGATCGCAAACACGATCGTTGACAACGCAAGCACGATCGCGGACAAAACGGAACACGATCCCGGCTCCGGTACGGTGAGCGGCGGATCGACGTCGATGAACGGACGGCACGTTGTGGACGAGACACTTGGCCTCCTCGGTCACCCCGGCGGCATCCTGGTCGACCACCCGAGGCTGCGGGTCGGTGTGGTCGCGGCGATCAGCCGACGCGACGGCCTGGAACTGGAACTCGTCGCCCGCAGCCCGCGCAACCCCGACTCGATGACCGATCCGCCGGCCCCGCGCGTCCTGCTCCCCCGCTACGAGGAGGGCATGAACCTGCGCGTCGCCTGGCTCGACGCCGACGACCGCCCGCACTGGGAGTACGGCTCGGTCGACGTGAGCACCGGCTACCCGTTCAACGGCACCGTCCTGCAGACCAGAATGCTCCTCCCGCCGATGTTCGACCGGGCCCGGATCGTGCTGGCGTGGCCGGAAATCGGTTTCCCGGAGGCCGTGGTCACGCTGCCGCTGCCCGACCGCGAAGCCGTCACCGACGCCGAGGTCTCGGTCTGGACCGCGCCGGTCGACGCCCGGCCCGTCCCGACCGGACTCGCCTTCCGTCCGACCACCCTGCACTCACTCGACGTCGACGCCGAGGCGGGCCTGATCCTGTCGGGCCCGCGCGTCCTGCACCGCGGCGACCACGCGGTGGTGGTACTGACCCGGCTGACGCTGGTCGGCCCGGCGCTGTCCCTGGATATCCACAGCATCGCCCGCGGCCGGCCGGGCGGCGTCGCGACGATGGCCGCGATGTACGGCCCGCGCCACCGTTCGCACGCGGAGAACCCGCCGGAAGGTCCGACCCGAACGGGCCGGATCGAGCCGGAGCACCCCCGCGATCCGGGCGTCGGCGCGTCGATCGCCCTCCTCCACCCCGCCGCGACAGACGGATCCGACACTGGCGACGCGACGGACGGATCCGACACCGACGGCGCGACAGACGGAGCCGCAATCGGCGACACCGCGGACCGGGCCGCAATCGGCGAGACGGCGGACCGGGCCGCGATCGGCGGCGGTGGGGCGAGTTGGCTGATGCCGGCCAAGGGCACCACCGCCGGTGGCGAGGACACGTTCTCCGGCCGCGCCGAGTATGCGTTCGACCGCCCGGCAAGCGCTTTCCTCGACCTGGTGGTCGGCTGGCCGGAGGCCGGCCTCGCCGACGCGCACGTCCGCCTGCCGCTCATCACCTGAAGCGACCTGAAGCGAACGGCATTACCTCCGGCGTAATCGACGCGGTGCGCGGCGCGCGCCAGAGTTACTCCCGCAACCAGCAATCGACTGAGGGAGTGGTCATGAGTGACGCCGACACCACCGTGGCGCGGTACCTGGACATGTGGAACGAGACCGACGCCGCCGCGCGGCGGGCGCTCGTCGAGGAGGTGTGCGCGCCGGATGTCCGGTACGTCGACCCGCTTGCCGCGGTCACCGGACGGGACGCGGTCGACGGGCTGATCGGCGCGGTGCAGCAACAGTTCGCCGGCCTCACGTTCACGCCGGGCGGGGCCACGGACGCGCACCACGAACAGGCGCGGTTCACCTGGCATCTGGGCCGGCCCGGCGACGAGCCGTTGGTCGTCGGCTTCGACGTCGTCGAGTTCGCCCCCGACGGGCGGATCGCGAGGGTGCTCGGCTTCCTCGACAAGGTGCCGAGCGCGTAAAAGACGCCGAGCACGTAGGACAAGGCGCAAGATCGTTAGACTCGACCCGTGATGAACCCCGGCACCTACGTCACGAACGCCGTCGCGATGTGGGCCGGCCTCGCTCCCGCCTCGGAGCAAGCGCCGACCCACCTCCGGGCCGACCTGCCGACAGCCACCCGGATCATCCTCACCGAGCCGGGCGCGATCGCCGTCGTGGGCGAACTGGCAGCGTCGGTGCCGGCCGGCACGCGGGTCACGGTCGAGGACTCGTGGGGCGCGGAAGCGTTGCCGCTCAACGGGTTCGACGTGTTGCGGATGCCGCTCATGGTGCGTCGGCCCGGTCCGGTCGAGGTGGTCGGGCGGCCCGGCGTCCGCGTCGTCAGGGTCGGTGACGCCGATGAACTCGCCGCGGCGGAACGGGTGATGGTGGACGGGTTCCCGCTGCGCTCGTTCCAGCCGCTCACCCGGGGCGCCGCCCTGCCGCCCCGCCTCCTCGACACGCCCGGGTGGGACGTCTGGCTGGGCTACCGGAACGGGCAGCCGGCGGCGGCCGGGTACACGTTCGACGACGGCGACGCGGTGGGCGTCTACTGGCTTTCCACGCAGGCCGAGCACCGATCGGCCGGCCTGGGTCGCGCGGTCCTGGCCACCGCCCTCGCGACCGGGCCGGACCGGCCGTGGACGCTCGTCGCGACGGACGCCGGCCGTCCGCTCTACGAGTCGCTCGGGTTCGAGACCGTCTCCGGTGCGGTCTGGTACACCCGCAATTAATGTCGATGTCTCGACACGTTGCCCCCGGTCGGGTCAACTGACGGGATGACGGATCACGCTCACGGAAATGTCGGACGGAGAGCACTGCTCGCAGGTGTGAGCGGTGGTCTGCTCATGCTCGCGGCGGCGCCCGGCACCGCTCGGGCCAGGCGCACGACGACCGCGGACGCGGCAACCGGCGCGGCACGCGCGTCCCGGATCACGCAGGGCACCACGCTGGTACACGCCGATCTGCACAACCACACGCTCCTCTCGGACGGCGACGGCGATCCCGCGCTCGCGTTCGCGTCGATGCGCTCCGCCGGCCTCGACGTCGCCGCGATCACCGATCACACCACGCTGTTCGCGATCGAGGGCCTCAGCAGCCGGGAGTGGGACCGTGTGGGCGCGCTCGCCGACGCCGCCGACGACCCGGGCAACTACACCGCGATCCGCGGCTTCGAGTGGTCGCATCCCTTGCTGGGCCACGTGAACGTCTGGTTCACGCCCGGCTTCACCGACCTCGGCGGGTCGTCGAGCATGAGCCGCCTCTACAGCTGGATCACCGGCTCCGGCGGCATCGCCGGGTTCAACCACCCCGGCCGCGAACTCGTCCGCTTCGAGGACTTCCGGTTCAACGCCGCGGCCCGCGACCCGATGGTCGGGATGGAGATCTTCAACCGCGGCGACGACTACCTCTTCGACGGCTGGAGCAACGGCCAGTCCTCGCCGCTGAACCGCTGCCTCAACGCCGGCTGGCGCACCGGGCTCACCGGCGTCTCCGACGAGCACGGCACCGACTGGGGTTTCCCGGAGGGCAAGGGCCGCACGGGAGTGTGGGTCACCGAGAACACGCGGGGGCAGGTCCAGGCCGCGATGCGGTCGCGGTGTTTCTTCGCGACACGCGTGTCGGGGCTTCGACTGGACGCGACAGCGAACGGCGTCCGCATGGGCGGCACCACGGTCGGCGGCGACGTACGGTTCCGGGTTGACCTCGACCGGGGTCCGGAGTGGCTCAACAAACCGTTGAAGATCCAGGTGCTGCGCCCGGGCTCGAACGCGCCAACGGTGCCGCTCGTGGTCGACACGCTCGCCGGGCAGGTCGCCGAGTTCACGGTGCCGCTCAGCCTGGACGACGGACCGTGGGTGGTGTTGCGGATCTCCGACCCGACCCAGGCGAACGCCAGCCCAGGCCCGGCCGGACACCCGTGCAACGACTGGGGCGTCGCCTACACGAGCCCCTGGTGGCTCACGGCGTGAGCCCCGCGCTCAACCGTGAGCCCCGCGCTCAACCGAGAGCCCCGCGCTCAACCGAGAGCCCCGCGCTCAACCGAGAGCCCCGCGCTCACAACATGTGCCCCGACACTCACGGCGTGAGCGCGGCGCGGATCGAGTAGGCGAGCGGGGTGACCGGGCGACCGAGCAGGTTCGGCAGGTCCTCGCTCGGCACGTCGAGGTCGCCCCGCGCGATCGCCTCGTCGATGGCGGCCACGAATCCGGCCGTGCCCTCGTCGAGGCCGCCCGCCCGCAGCGCGGCCACGAGCTCGGCCGGGCTCACCGACCGGTGCGTGACGGTCGTGCCGGTGACCTCGGTGATCGTCGCGGCCAGGTCGTCGAGGGTGATCGGCGGGCCGCCCAGTTCGTAGATCCGGCCGGCGTGGCCGTCGCCGGTGACCGCGGCCACCGCACCGGCGGCGAGGTCGGCGCGGGGAACGACGCCCACGCGCCCGGCGCCGGCGGCGCTGACGATCGCCCCGTCGGCCAGGTACCGCGTGAGCTGGCCGGTGTAGAGCTCGACGTACCAGTTGTTGCGCAGGATCGTCCACTCGAGGCCCGACGCACGGAGGAGCTCCTCGGTGGCCTTGTGGTCGGGAGCGACGACGAGCTCGGTGGCGTCGGCCCGCGGCGCGCTCGTGTAGACGACCCGGCCGACCCCGGCCGCCTTCGCCGCCTCGACCACGTTGGTGTGCTGCCCGATCCGCCGGCCCACCTCGTTGCCCGAGACGAACAGCAGCACGTCGACGCCCTTGAGCGCCTCGACCAGCGTCTCGGGCCGGTCGTAGTCGCCGGTGCGCACGTCGAGGCCGGAAACGGTCGCCTTCTCCGGGCTGCGGGCGAGGCCCACGATCCTGTCGGTGCCGGCCGCGATGAGCTGTTCGGCCGCGAACCGGCCGAGGTGTCCGGTAACGCCGGTGACGCCGATGGTGGTCATGTGCAGTCCTCCGCGATGCTGTCGATTTGCAGGCACTAACTATTCCACAGCGCCAACATAACAGGTAGTGCCGTATGATCAAGGGGTGACGGATCACACCGGGCCCACCGACGAGCTGATCGCAGACGTTTTCGCGCGCGGCTGCACGTCACGCGCGGCGCTGGAGGATGTCGCGGGCAAGTGGGGGCTGCTGGCGCTGCTCGCGCTCGGCGAGGGTGCCTACCGGTTCAACGCGCTGCGCCGCCGGGTGTCGGGGGTCAGCGAGAAAATGCTGTCGCAGACGCTGCAGGCGCTCGAGCGCGACGGCATCGTGCACCGCGAGGTGGTCACCGCGATCCCGCCCCGGGTGGAGTACACGCTCACGCCGCTCGGCATCCAGGTCGCGGCGAAGGTCCGCGACCTGGTGGAGTTGCTGGAAAGCGCTGTCCCGGAGATAGCGGCGGCGCGCGCGGCCTATTCGAAAGGCGACTGACGCGCGCTCGAAAAGTGACTAACGCGCGCCGTACGTACGGGACCGACTGTGTTCGGACGCCGACGCCATCGCGGACTGCACGTTCGACCGGCGGTCGGACGGCACGTGGTCAGGCATGTGGTTGGGGCGTCCGGTGATCATCGGGGCACGCTAGCAACGACGCCGGAATGCCCGCCACGCCCTCAATGTCGACTTAAGAAAAATCAAAGACGCGCACCGGGTCCCGGTAGCACGTCGACGTCGGCCGCGCGCATGGGCTCGCCGCAGGTCGGGCAGCGCAGGTCGACGTGGCCGGTCTCGCCGCACGCCCGGTGCCGGTGCAGGACCGGCGGGCCGGCCTCGCCCGCCGTCCAGCGGTCGCCCCAGCGGACCATCACCAGCAGCAGGTCGCACAGCTCCAAACCCTTTGAGGTAAGCGCATACCCGGCGCCGCGCGGTTCCCGCCGCTCCAGCACGCCCTGCTCGCACAGCCAGGCCAACCGTTCCGCCAGCACCTTGCGGGAGATCCCCAGATCCTGCTGGATCTGGTCGAAGCGGGAGATCCCCACGTAGACGTCGCGCAGGATCAGCGGCGACCACGGTTCGCCGATCACGTCGAGGGTCCGGGCGATGGAACACGCCATGTCGGAGAACCGGGTGCGCTGCATGCGTCAAATGTACCCGGCCAAGTTCCCTGAAGGAACTAGAAACACGTACGGGTGGACAACGCCACCGCGTGTTCACACGGCGCGTCACCGCCCGGAATGATCGTCGCCATGCGCCAGGCCGACGTCGAACGCCTCGTCCGTGACACCCTCGCGGCACACGCCTCGCTGTTCCTCGCCACCGCCGGTGAGGCGGGGCCGTGGGTCAACGGGGTCTACTTCGCCGAGGACGACCTGTTCACGCTCTCGCTCGTGCTGGAACGGGACGGCCGGACGATCGCCGCGGTCCGGTCACAGCCCCGCGTGGCGGTGATCGTGTCGACCGGTTCGCCGGGCGACCCGTTCCTCCAGGCCACCGCCGACGCCGAGGAGCTCTCCGGCGCCGCCGCGAACTACTCCCGCGACCTCCTGCTCGCGAAAGTGCCCCAGGCAAGCCCTTTCCTGGCCACGCCGGTCGAGGTGGTGCGGCTGTGCGTCAACACGTGGCGCGTCACCGACATCCCGAACGGCTGGCTGCCGGGCGTGGAGCTGCCGAACCCGAACCGCCTGCTGCCGGTGGGATAAATCTTCACAGCACCACCACCGGTTGTCCGGAGCGCGTTCGTACGGTCGGTGGTGTGCCGTTGACGCTTCCCACCCATCCGCTCGCCGTGGCCCCGTTGAAACTCTGGCGCCCGCGGTGGTTCGACGGCGTCGGGCTCACGCTCGGCGCGATCGCGCCGGATCTCGCCTACGCCGCGGACGGTTACGGCGTCACCATCCACAGCCACGCGTGGCACGCGCCGTTGTGGTGGGCGGTGCCGCTGACGCTCGTCCTCGCGCCGCTCGTGCGATGGGCGGCCGCGCCCGTCGCCGCCCACCTTCCGCACGGCGGACCGCTGGCGCTGCGCGACTACGGGGTCCTGTCGCGGTCGACGCACCGGTGGTGGGTCACCGCGTGGTCGGCGGCGCTCGGCGCGGTCACCCACATTTTGTGGGACGCGGTGACGCACCCGACCGTCGACGGCGGCCGCGTCCCGTTCCCGCCGCTCACGTCGGAGGCGCTGGCGGGCCGGCCGTGGTGGCTGGTGATCTCGCGGCTGTCCGACCTCATCGGGTTCGTGCTCGCGGCCGTGCTCGCCGTCCACATCGGACGGTCGCGGCTCCTGCGGCGGTGGCACGGCGCGCCGGTGCCGGTGCGGAGAAGGCCGGCCAGGTTCTGGGCGACCGCTATCGTCGTCGCGACCGCCGGAGCGGCCCTGCTGCCGCTGCAACCGGTGCGGCTGTTCCACGATCAGGCGGTCCGCACGCTGCTCGTCGTCTCGATCGCGTTGCTTGCCGGCGCCGTCGCGGTGTCGCCGAACCACCGGGCACGGCTACCCGTGCATTAGTATCCGTGCGTGGAACCGGTACGGGTGGCGATGTGGTCGGGGCCCCGCAACGTGTCCACCGCGCTGCTGCGCAGCTTCGGCGCCCGCGCCGACACGCTCGTCGTCGACGAGCCCCTCTACGCGCACTATCTCGCGGTCACCGGCCTCGACCACCCCGGCCGCGAGCAGATCATGGCCAGCCAGCCCACGCGGTGGCAGGCCGTCGCCGCCGGGCTCACCGGTCCGCTGCCGGCGGGCGTCGCGGTGTACTACCAGAAGCACATGACGCACCACCTGCTGCCGGAGATCGGACGCGACTGGATCGGCAAGCTGTGCAACGCGTTCCTGATCCGCGCGCCCGAGAGCGTGGTGGCGTCCTACTCGAAGGTGCGCGGCGAGCCGACCCTCGCCGATCTCGGCTACGCCCAGCAGGTCGAGATCTTCCGCGCCTACGGCGGCCCGGTGGTCGACGCCGCCGACCTGTTGCGCGATCCGCCCGGTGTGCTCGAACGGCTCTGCGCCGCGGTCGGCATCCCGTTCGATCCGGTGATGCTGTCGTGGCCGCCCGGCCGCCGCGCCACCGACGGCGTGTGGGCGCCGCACTGGTACGCGTCGGTGGAGAAGTCGACCGGGTTCGCCCCGTACGACCCCACCCCGGCGGTGGTCCCGGACCGGCTGCGCCACCTGGTCGAGCAGGCGCAGCCGTACTACGACGAGCTCGCCGCCGCCAAACTTTAGAGAACGGGCACTCCCGAAGCGGACGCGTGCTCCCGGTACAGCGTCGCCACCCGCAGCGTCAGCGGGCCGACCTTCCCCGTGCCGATCGGCCGGCCGTCGATCTCGGTGACCCCGGCGATCTCGCCCATCGTCCCGGTGCAGAACACCTCGTCGGCCGTGTACATCTCGGTCAACGAGATGTCGCGCACCTCCGCCCGGATCCCGTTGGTGGCGGCCAGCTCCAGCACCGTCTGCCGGGTGATCCCCTCCGGGCAGGCGACGGTGAACGGCGTGTGCAGCGTCTCGCCCACGACCGCGAACAGGTGGGTGGCGTTGGTCTCGGCCACGAAGCCACGCCCGTCGAGCATCAGCGCGTCGTCGGCGCCGGCGACGTTGGCCTCCATCTTGGCCAGGATCGAGTTCAACAGATTGTTGTGGTGGATCTTCGGGTCGAGCACGTCGGGCCCCGGCCGGCGCACGCTCGACGTCACCAGCTTCAGCCCGGAGGTGTCGTAGACCGGTGCCTTGTGCTCGGCGAGCACGATCAGCGTGCACCCGGCCTGGTTGAGGCGCGGGTCCATGCCGCTGGTCACCTTGACGCCGCGCGTGAGCGTGAGGCGGATGTGGACGCCGTCCTCCATGGCGTTCGCGCGCAGGGTCGCGCTGATCGCGTCAACAAGATGTTGATCGGACGGGACCCCGGCGAACCCGAGCGCCACCGCCGACCGCCGCAGCCGGGCCAGGTGCTCGTGCAGGCCGTAGATGCGGCCCGCGTACACCCGCAGCCCCTCCCACACTCCGTCACCGCCCTGCACCACGGAGTCGAACGGGGAGATACCGGGCTCCTCGCGGTGCCGGAGCACACCGTTGACCCAGTACCGGATGTCGGCATTGCGCTCGTCGTAGCGCTGAAGCATGAGGATCATCCTAGCTAGGATCCTTCCGTGACCACTGATGCCCGCCGCACGTTCCGCGCCCTGCACGAGTCCGGCACGTTCCTGCTCCCCAACCCGTGGGACGTCGGCTCCGCCAAGCTGCTCGAACACGTCGGTGCGGTCGCGCTCGCCACGACCAGTTCCGGCTTCGCGGCAACCTTCGGCCGCAAGGATCAGGAGGTGACGCGGGAGGAGCTGGTCGCGCACGTCGCCGCGCTCACGGCCGCGGTGACGGTGCCGGTGAACGTCGACGCGGAGAGCGGCTACGCCGCCGACCCGGCCGGGGTCGCCGAAACGGTGTCGTTGCTCGCCGATGCGGGCGCGAGCGGACTGTCCATCGAGGACTACGACCCGGACAACGGCGCGCTCTATCCGCTCGACGCGGCCGCGGAACGGATCGCCGCCGCCGCCGAGGTCTGCGTGAAGCACGGCATCGTGCTCACCGGGCGCGCGGAGAACCACCTGTACGGCGTCACCGATCTCGGCGACACGATCGCGCGTCTGAACGCGTACCGCGACGCCGGCGCGGGGTGCGTGTACGCGCCGGGCCTCACCGACCTCGCCGACATCGCCCGGGTCGTCGACGAGACCGGCGCGCCGGTGAACGTCCTCGCGCTGCCGAAGGGTCCGTCGGTGCCCGAACTCGCCGGCGCGGGCGTGCGCCGCGTGTCGACCGGTGGCGCGCTGGCGTGGGCCGCGTACGGGGCGCTGGTGACGGCGGCGCGTGAGTTGCTCGACGCAGGCACCAGCACCTACCTGACGCGCGCCCTCCCCCGCGACCTACGCGACGCCGCCTTCGGCTGAGGCTGTCTCCTTCCACCGAAGGTATTCCGGCGCGTCCCGCAGATCGGCGAAGTCACCGAAGCCGGGGGCGCGGGCCAGCACCTGGTCGACGATCACGTACGCGTCGTGGTCGCGGCCGGCCTTCAACAGGATGCGGACCTTCGTGTCGCGGATGTAGTCGTGGTCGCCGCTCTCCGCGACGGTGAGCGCTCGCTCCACAATGGACAGTGCCCGGCCGAGGTCGCCGCGTTGCATGAGGTGCCACGCGAGCGCGTTGCCGCAGCGGCGCACGACCTCCTCCTGGAACGCGCCGAAATCGGTGAAGTGCCAGATCTGGTCGGGCACCTCGACGAGCGCCGCCTCCGCGTACCCGACCAGCTGGTCGGACAGCGCGGTCCACCGGTCGCCGGTGGCATCGTTGGCGAGCCGACCCAGCGAGTCCACAATGGAGTAGAGCGCGTACAGCCGGTCGTACTCGGCGTACCGGGCGCCCGGCGTGCACAGGGCCAGCGCCTCGCGTAGCGTCTCCACCGACTGCTCGTAGTCGCCGTCCGCCGCCGTGCGCGCGCCGTCCTTCACCATCGTGTGGATCCGCTGGAAGCCCGGATCGTCCACATCGGACCGTGCGTCGATGTTGCGCAGGTCCATCCGCACCCGCGGGAACGTGGCGCCGATGCGGTCGAGCGTCTCGCCGGTGAGCTTGGTGTACCGCAGGTCGACGAACTCCAGGTCCGCCAGGCGGTAGAACGGCTCGGGCAGCGTCGTGAAGGCGTTGAACGACAGGTCGACGTGCGTCAGGCGGGGCAGCCGCGCGAACGCGTCGGCCGGCAATGCCAGCGCGGGCCGGCCCTTCTGCTCGCCCCAGCGGTCGATGCCGAGGTCCTCCAGCGTCGTGATGTCCCAGATCCCGGCGAGCAGTTCCCGCTTCGGGTAGCGGCCGGCGTTGCCGCTGCGCCCGTCCACGTGCAGCACCCGCAACCGGGGCAGCTTCGCCAGATCGGGCAGCCGGTCGACCTCGCCCAGCGAACCGTTGAGCCGCAGTTCCTCCAGTGTGGACAGTTGGAGGAGGTCGTCGGGCAGCTCGTCGAGCACCGACATGCTGAGGTCGAGCGAGCGCAGTTCGGGCAGCCGCGTCACCATCGTCGGGAAACCGGTGCCGAGGTGATGCGCCCGGAACTCGCTCAACCGGGCCAGGTCGCCGAGCGCGTCGGGCAGCTCGGTGAACCTGTTGCGGGAGATGTCGAGCACGCGCAGCCGTTGCAGGGCGCCGATCGTCGCCGGGAGCGCGGTCAGCCCGGTGCGGCTAAGGTCGAGCTCCTCCAGCGCGGTGAGCGTCGCGATGTCCGCCGGCACCGTGCCGATCTCGTCGTTGCCGGCGAGCGACAGCCGGCGCAGGTTCGGGAACCGCAGTACCTTCTCCGGGAACGCGCGCAGCCGCCGTTCGCTCAGATCGAGCTCGGTGACCTCGTCGGCGCGCGCCAGCAACGCGTCGAGTTCCGCCTCGGCGGCGAGGTGCGGCGGCAGCGCGTCGGGACGCAGCACCGGCCGGCCCTCCGTCAACGCCTGGTCGACCAGCCCGTCGTCGACCGACCCGTCGGCGCCGACCACCTCGGGCCGGGCGGCCGCGACCAGGTCGTCGTCGTCCTCGAAGTCGACGGGGCAGTTCATGCGGTGGGGGTCGCCGCACACCACCGCCTCCGGCGGCTGCCCGAACTCCATGTTGAAGTACAGGAAGTTCATGACGAGCGGCGCGCGCGTCCGCCCGTGGACGACGAGCACGCCACCGTCCTCGCCGCGGCGCCCGAGCACGCCACCGGTGACGGTCAGGTCGCCGTTGACCACGACGTTCGGGCAGCCTTCCAGCAGCACGTTGCGGGCCCACAGGTCGCCGGTCACCACGAGGAAGTGCCCGCCGGAGTAGTCGAACAGCTCGACGTCGCCGTCGGTCACGAGGTCGCCGTCGACGATGACGTTGAACGGGGACCAGTCGGCGTCCGGGTACGACTTCACGCCGTCCGGGGTCCGGAGGCCGCCCTCGTACAGGCGGATCTCCTGCTCGTCGGTGAACTCCTGGTACGGGTACCAGATCGCGTCCGAGACGGAGAAACGCTCTTCGGCCTCGTCGGCGGTGATGACCCGGTAGCCGGGTGGAAATTCAGCGGTCACGGCGGGGCAGCATAGGGGATCATCGCGGCCGTGAGTGTTCCCCAGCGTCAGGTGCGCGCGGCGTATACCGTCCGGACGGTCACCGTGTACCAGGCGTATCCGGCCGAGATCGCGCTGCCGGCCGTGGCGGCCCAGCGGTTCGTGCCGCCGTTCAAGCCCGACCGCATGACGTGGATCAAGCCGTCGTTCCGGTGGATGATGTACCGCTGTGGATGGGGCACCAAGCCCGGCCAGGAACACGTGCTCGCAATCGAGATCACCCGCTCCGGTTTCGAGTGGGCGCTCGCGAACGCCTGCCTGAGCCATTACGACCGCGACGTCTACCCCGACGCGGGGGCGTGGCAGGAGCGGCTGCGGGTGAGCCCGGTGCGCGTCCAGTGGGATCCGGAGCGGTCGATCCGGCTGGCGCCGCTGCCGCACCGGTCGCTGCAGGTGGGACTGTCCGGCCCGGCGGTGCCGCGCTACGTCGACGAGTGGACCGTGGGCATCACCGACGTCACCGAACGGGCGCACCGCGTCCACGAGCTTGTGCGACAGGGAAAGGACGACCTCGCGACGGCGTCGCTCCCGCCGGAAAGCCCTTACCCGCTGCCGCCGGCGGTCCGCGCGATCGTGGGCGCGTCCCGGTGATCCGGGCGGCCGTGGACGCCGATCTCCTTGTCCTGCAAGAGATCGAACGCGCCGCGGGCGAGGCGTTCCGGGAGATCGGCATGCCCGAGATCGCCGACGACGAACCCCTTCCGGTGGACGCGCTGGCGGCCTACGCCGCGGCCGGACGCGCCTGGGTGGCGGTCGACCCCGACGACCGGCCGGTCGCCTACCTGATCGCCGACGTAGTCGACGGCAACCTGCACATCGAGCAGGTATCCGTGCATCCGCGGGCGGCCCGTCGGGGCATCGGCCGCGACCTGATCGAGCACGCCGCCGCCTACGCCCGCGACCACGCGCTGCCCGCCCTGACCCTGACGACGTTCACCGACGTCCCCTGGAACGCCCCGTACTACGAACGCTGCGGCTTCCGGGTGATGCCCGACCCGGAGCCGGCCCTGCGCGCGCTGATCCGGGCCGAGTCCGATCACGGCCTCGACCGCTGGCCGCGGGTGGCCATGCACCGCCCCCTCCCCCGCTGACCCCGCCAGGCCGCCCTCCCCCGTCGATCTTGCAGTTGTGTTCGCCCTTTCGTAGTGATTCGTCCCGATTTCAAGCGAACACAACTGCAAGGTCGACTCGCAAGCGCACCGCATAGGGTTTCTGCGAAAGTTTCGGGCACCGCAGCGCATTCAGCACGCGAAAGTTCTTCGAAAGTCGTTGACATCGGCGCCCGCGCGCCCCAATGTTGTCGCCATCGACGGGCTTCGAACCGTTGATCCGGGTTCCCCGCCACGGGCCCGGGTGCCTCCCCGCCCCCGTCCTTCGAGGAGGAAGCGCGCACATGAAACGCACCCCCAGGCGTCTACTCGTCGGCGCCACGTGCGCCGCCGTGCTGGCCACCGTCGGCGCAGTGACGGCCACCGCCGCCCGCGCCGAGGCCGACCGGACCGTCAGCTCCAACACCACCGGCACCCACAACGGCTACTACTTCTCCTTCTGGAAGGACAGCGGCAGCGCCAGCGTGACGCTGCGGGCCGACGGCCGGTACAGCAGCAGCTGGAACAACAGCACCAACAACTGGGTCGGCGGCAAGGGCTGGGCGACCGGCAGCCGCCGGACCGTCAGCTACTCGGGCAGCTACAACCCGAACGGCAACAGCTACCTGGCGTTGTACGGATGGACGCGCAACCCGCTCATCGAGTACTACGTCGTCGAGAACTTCGGCACCTACAACCCGAGCACGGGCGCCACCCGGATGGGCTCGGTCAGCACCGACGGCAGCACGTACGACATCTACCGCACCCAGCGGGTCAACCAGCCGTCGATCGACGGTACCGCCACGTTCTACCAGTACTGGAGCGTGCGGCAGCAGAAGCGCACCGGCGGCACGATCACCACCGCCAACCACTTCGACGCCTGGGCCCGCGCCGGCCTGAACCTGGGCAGCAACCACGCCTACCAGATCCTGGCGACCGAGGGTTACCAGAGCAGCGGCAGCTCCGACCTCACCGTGTGGGAGGGCGGCAGCGGCAACCCCGGCACGCCCACCAACCCGGGTGGCGGCGGCAACTGCAACGCGACGCTGTCGGCCGGCCAGCAGTTCGGCGACCGGTTCAACCTGAACGTCGCGGTCAGCGGCGCCACGAACTGGATCGTCACGTTGAACCTCAACGGCGGCCAGACGCTGCAGAACAGCTGGAACGCCTCCGTCAGCGGCACCAGCGGATCGATCACCGCGAGGCCAAACGGTAGCGGCAACAACTTCGGCGTCACGATCATGGCCAACGGCAACTGGACCTGGCCCACGGTCACCTGCCGAACCGGCTAACAGCGCAACACGGAGCAACACGGACACGGCCGGGCCGGGTGGGAATCCCCACCCGGCCCGGCTGTCCCCCCAGCGCCTGTTTGGAAAGGGTGGCCGGCCTGCGGCGGGTCCAGACGACGACCGGCGGCGTTGCGGCTCCG
>NZ_BOPG01000014.1 GCF_016863635.1 Virgisporangium aurantiacum
AGCCGCGCCTTGCCGGATCGCCGCCTGGACCTCGCCTCGGCTCGACCCCCCTTTCCAAACAGGCGCTCGCGGAAATCAGCGGGGGGCGCCCACCCCGGCCGGCTCGGCGGTCGGCTGGGTCGGCGGCAGCGGCGCGGCCGGCGACGACGCGGGGCCGTGCTCGATCCGGGGCAGCCAGCCCAGCCAGCGCGGCAGGTACCAGTTCGCCTTGCCCAGCAGCGCCATCACCGCCGGCAGCAGGATCGCCCGGATCAGCGTCGCGTCGAGGAGCACCGCCACCGACAGGCCGACGCCGATCTGCTTCATCGAGGTGAGCGGCATGAGGGCGAACAGCCCGAACACGCCCACCATCACGACCGCCGCGCTGGTGATGGCGCCCGCGGTGCCGGCGATGCCGTCGGCGACCGCCTGCCGGGTGGTCAGGCCCCGGTCGTAGCCCTCGCGGATCCGCGACAGCACGAACACGTGGTAGTCCATCGACAGCCCGAACAGGATCACGAACAGCATCAGCGGCAGCCAGTCGGTGATCCCGCCGCTCGGCTCGAAGTCGAGCACCCGCGAGCCGTGGCCGTCCTGGAAGATCAGCACCAGGACGCCGTACGCGGCCGCCACCGACAGCAGGTTCAGCACGATCGTGGTCGCCGCGAGCACCACCGACCGGAACGACAGCAGCACCAGCACGAACGTCAGGCCGAGCACGAACAGGAACACCAGCGGCATGCTCTTGTGCAGCGACCGGTTGAAGTCGTAGGAGCCGGCCGCCTCGCCGCTCACGGCCACGTCGGAGACCGACGGCACCTCGTCGAACACCTTCGGGATCACCGTGCCGCGGAGCACCTTCAGGGCCTTCTCCGTCGCCGAGTCCGTCCCGGAGCCCGACAGCCCGACCGAGACGATCGCGACGCTCCGATCGGGGCTGATCACCACCGAGATCGGCTCGTGCAGTTGACCCGTCGCGACCGCCTCGGCGCGGAACCGCTCGATCGCGGCCGTGACCGGCGCGGCGGTGACGTCGTCGGCGGCGACCACGACCTGCGCCGGCTCGGCACCGCCCGGGTAGGCGGCCTGGATGTCGCGCAGCGTGTTGATCGTCGGGATCGTGTCGCCGAAGTCGTTGAGGCCCTCGCCCTGGATGTTCAGGCGCAGCGCCGGCATCGCGAGGGCGCCGAGGGCCACCGCGGCGAGCAGCGCGGAGACGAGGGGACGCCGCAGCACCACCGCGAGCACCGCCCGCCATGCGCGTCCGGTCGACCGGGCGCTGTGGGTCGCCTTGCGACGGCGGAGCCGGCCGGCGTTGATCTTGTCGCCGAGCAGCGACAGCAGGGCCGGCAGCACCGTGAGTGAGCCCAGCACGGCCGTGGCCACGACCAGGATGGTGCCGATGCCGATGCTGACGAACGTGACGTCGCCGGTGAACAGCAGGCCGGCCATCGCGGTCATCACGGTGAGGCCGGAGATCCAGATCGAGCGGCCGGACGTCTGCGCGGCGATCAGCAGCGCACGGTCCTTGTCGTTGCCGCGGGCCCGTTCCTCGCGCTCCCGGCGGATGTAGAACAGGCAGTAGTCGACGCCGACCGCGAGCCCGATCAGCAGCATCACGTGCGGCGTGGTGTCGCTCAGCGGCGCCGCCCGGCTGGCGACCGCCACCAGGCCCATCGCCGCGATGACCGCGGTGATCGCGAGACCGACCGGCAGCAGCGCGGCGACCACGGCCCCGAACGCCACCAGCAGGATCCCGAACGTGACGGCCAGCGACGCGATCCCCACCTTGTTGAGGATCCGGTCGAGCTCCTCGCCGATGAACTTGTCGCCGCTGGCATCGCCGGCCTCGGCCACGGTGAGCGACGGGTGCGCCTTCTGCACCGCGGCGACCGCGGCGAGCGTCTGGTCGACGTCGTCGGCGTTCGCCAGGTCGAACGTGACCAGCGCGGCGGTGCGGTCGGCCGACGCCAGCGGCTCGGACCGGTCGAGGGCGACCCCGGTGGCGTCGAGCGACCGGGTGAGCTCGGCGAGCGCCGCCTGGATCTCCGGGTCGTCGATCGTGCGGCCGCCCGCCCGCACCAGCACCATCTCGCCGGACCGCTCGGGGAAGTTCGCCGCCTCGATCAGCTTCTCGGCGCGGGCCGTCTCGCCGTGGTTACCGCCCGTCTCGTCGTCGATCGTGCCGAGCATCCCGCTCAGCACCACCGTTCCCGCCACGAACACGAGCCAGCCGATCACCGCCAGCGCCCGGTGACGCATGCTCCAGCCCGCCGTGCGGGCCGCGATCCCCTTGATTTCCGCCATGCTCCAAAAGCTACGGAGAGCAACGATTGAGATCGATCCGGCAGACCTGCTGGTGTGAGGTGGGGTCTGCCCCACCCCATGGTGGGGCTAGCCGGAGTGCGCGGCCGCGGTTTTCCTTGCTTCCCTCGCGCCGGATGGTGCTTTAACGTTTCGTCATGCGTAGCACGATGATGACACTGCCGTTACAGGTCTCCCGCATCCTGCGTCACGGCAGCACCGTGCACGGGGGCTCGGAGGTCGTCACCTGGACCGGAACGCCCGGTGCGTCCCGTCGCTCGTCCTTCGCCGACGTCGGACGCGACGCCGCCCGGTTGGCGAACGCGCTCCGTGACGAGCTCGGCGTCACCGGCGACCAGCGCGTCGCCACCCTCATGTGGAACAACTCCGAGCACCTCACCACCTACCTGGCCGTACCGAGCATGGGCGCCGTGCTGCACACGCTCAACCTGCGCCTGTTCCCCGACCAGATCGCCTACATCGCCAACCACGCCGAAGACCGGATCGTCATCGTCAGCGACACGCTGGTCCCGTTGCTGGCCAAGGTCCTGCCGCATCTGTCCACAGTGGAGCATGTCGTCATCGTCGGCGAGGGCGGCGACCCGGCCGCGCTCGACGGCGTCACCGTGCACCGCTGGAACGAGCTCCTGGCCGGACGGGCGGACACCTACGACTGGCCCGACGTCGACGAGAACGACGCCGCCGCGCTGTGCTACACGTCGGGCACCACCGGAAACCCGAAGGGCGTCGCCTACTCGCACCGCTCCATCTACCTGCACTCGTTGCAGGTGTGCTCGGCGGAGACGTTCGGGCTCAACCCGTCGATCCGCGAGCTGTGCATCGTCCCGATGTTCCACGCGATGGCCTGGGGCCTGCCGTACGCGGCGTTCATGAGCGGCGCGTCGCTCGTCATGACCGACCGGTTCCTCCAGGCGGAGCCGATCGCCCAGATGATCGCGACCGAGAAGCCCAACCTCGCCGGCGCCGTGCCGACCATCTTCGCCGACCTGCTGCGCCACATCGACGCGAACCCCACCGACACGTCCTCCCTGAAGGAGGTCATCATCGGCGGCTCGGTGTGCCCGCCGGCCCTGATGCACGCGCTGTCGGAGCGGCACGGCATCGAGGTCATCCACGCCTGGGGCATGACCGAGACGTCGCCGCTCGGCTCGGTGGCCCGCGCCCCCGCCGGCGTGAGCCAGAGCGAGCAGTGGGCGTACCGGTACACGCAGGGCCGCGTGCCGGCGTCGGTGGAGGCGCGCATCGTCGGCCCGGCCGGCGAGGTGATGCCGAACGACGGCGAGGCGGTCGGCGAGCTCGAGGTGCGCGGCCCGTGGGTCACCGGCACCTACATCGGCGACCGGGAGAGCGACCCGGAAAAGTTCCGCGACGGATGGCTGCGCACCGGCGACGTCGGCAAGCTCACCGCCGAGGGCTTCATCACGCTCACCGACCGGGCCAAGGACGTCATCAAGTCCGGCGGCGAGTGGATCAGCTCGCTCGAACTGGAGAACCACCTGATGGAGCACCCGTCCGTCGCGGAGGCGTGCGTGGTCGCGGTCCCCGACGAGAAGTGGGGCGAACGTCCCCTCGCGACGGTGGTGGTCGCCCCCGGGGAGACGATCACCGCCGCCGAGCTGAAGGAGTTCCTCGCCGGCCGGGTGGCGAAGTGGCAGCTGCCCGAACGCTGGTCCTTCATCGAGGCCGTGCCGAAGACGAGCGTCGGCAAGTTCAACAAGAAGGAACTCCAGTCCACCTACGCCAAGGGCGAACTGGAGGTCGAGCAGCTGCACTGACGCTACGAGCGCGCGGTGATCTGCTGGACCGCCCAGCTGTTGCCGTCCGGGTCGGTCAGGAAGAGGAAGCCCGAGTTGTTCAGGTCGTCGCCGTCCTGAGCCGATCGCATGCCGCCCTCCCGGCTCGCGTACTGCACCTCGCCGCAGTCGACGCCGCGCTCCACCAGGATGGCGCGCGCCTTCCGCACGTCGTTGACCACCAGCTGCGTCCCGTGCAGCGACCCCGGCTCCATCTGCGACATGCCGACCACGATCGAGCACCCCGATCCGGGCGGCGTCAGCTGCGCGAACCGCATCGACCCGGCGTGCGTGTCGTGGTCGACCACGAAGCCCAGCTTGTCGACGTAGAACCCGAGCGCCCGGTCGACGTCCGAGACCGGCACGTGCACCACTTCCAGTGTCCAGTTCATTGCGATTTCTCCCTCATCGGCAGGCCTTCAATACCGCGTCGAACGGGGCAGCCGGATTTCTACACGGCCTCGGGAACATTGTCGGCGTACGCGGCACGGAGGCGCCCGAGCCACTCGTCGTCCACGGGAAACTCGCGGCCGTCGACAGCGGAGATGGGCCGCGCGGGGTTGATGGAATTCGTCAGCGCGGCGCCACGCAGATCCGGGAGATTTATTACGCCCACCGCGCGGTCCGTCACCGGCCCGGTGAACCGGGTCCGGATCATCTGGAGCATGGTTCCCAGCAGCATCGGCGCGACCGGGAACACCGTCGTGCCGTCGGCGTCGAGGAACAGGACGTTCCAGGCCGAACCCTCGGAGATCACCCCGTCGTCGTCGACGAACAGGGCGTCGTCGTAGCCGTCGATCACGGCGTGACGGTGGTGGTGGACGAGGCCCATCGTCGCGGCGTTCTTGATGTGGGGCAGGTACCGGCCGAACCGCGCCGTACGCACCCGTACGGGCGTCTCCGACGGCTCCGCCGGAGCGCGGGTCCGGACCAGCACCGACGGCTCCACCGGCCGCCCGGCCTCGAAGGCCGCCCAGTCGCCGACGAACATGTGCACGACCACGGACGCGTCGCCCGTCACGGTGGCGCGGACGCACTCCCGCACCCGCTCGTCCGGAACCGCGACGCCGAACAGCTCCAGCGACGCCACCCGCAGCCGGTCGAGGTGGAAGCCGAACCCGCGCACCCGCCCGGCCCTCATCTGCATGGACGTGTAGTGCCCGTATCCGGCGAACGCCAGGGGCACCAGGTCGTCCGCCGAAGCGGGAACACCGTTCACGGTCGCGTGCGTCATGTGCTCACCGTAGGCTGCGGGCATGGCCTACTACCGTCAGGTCGGCAGCGTCCCGCCCAAGCGGCACACCCAGCACCGCGGGCCCGAGGGAACGCTCCGCTACGAGGAACTGATGGGCGAGGAGGGCTTCTCGTCCGACTCGTCGCTGCTGTACCACGTCAACATCCCGTCCGCGATCGTCGACGCCCAGCCGTGGCAGCCGCCCGACGTCGCGACCGTGCCCAACCATCCCCTGCAGCCGCGCCACTTCCAGCTGCCGAAGCTGTTCGGCACCGACGATTGGAAGGGCACCGACGTCGTCACCGGCCGGCGCCTGGTGCTCGGCAACGCCGACGTGCGACTGTCCTATGTGGTCGCCGGCACGCCGTCGGCCTTGTACCGCAACGCGATCGGCGACGAGTGCGTCTACGTCGAGAAGGGCGACGGCGTCGTCGAGACGCTCTTCGGCTCGCTACCCGTGACGACGGGCGACTTCGTGGTGCTGCCACGCAACACGACCCACCGCTGGATCCCCACCGACGGCGAGCCGTTCAAGGCGTACTGCATCGAGTCGTCGACGCACATCTCGCCGCCCAAGCGATACCTGTCGAAGTACGGCCAGTTGCTGGAGCACTCCCCGTACTGCGAGCGCGACCTGCACGGCCCCACGGAACCGATGATGGCCGAGGGCGACGACGTCGAGGTGTTCGTCAAGCACCGCACCGCCGCCGGCGTCACGGGAACGCGCTTTCTCTACCCGAAGCACCCGTTCGACGTCGTCGGCTGGGACGGCTGCCTGTACCCGTACACGTTCAACGTCAGCGACTTCGAGCCGATCACCGGACGCGTGCACCAGCCGCCGCCGGTGCACCAGGTGTTCGAGAGCACGAACTTCGTCATCTGCGCGTTCGTTCCCCGGAAGGTCGACTACCACCCGCTGTCGATCCCGGTGCCGTACTACCACTCCAATGTGGACAGTGACGAGGTCATGTTCTACTGCGGCGGCAACTACGAGGCGCGCAAGGGCTCCGGCATCGCGCAGGGCTCGGTGTCGCTGCACCCGGGCGGCCACCCGCACGGCCCGCAGCCGGGCGCGTACGAGCGCAGCGTCGGCGTCGACTTCTTCGACGAACTCGCCGTCATGGTCGACACGTTCCGCCCGCTCGAACTCGGCGAGGGCGGCCGCGCCAGCGACGACGGAAAGTACGCGTGGACGTGGGTCGGTGGCCGTGGCTGAGAAAGCCCTTTCCTACGGCGCGTTCTCGGTCGGGGACGGACGGCCGCGCATCGGCGTGCGGGTCGATGATTCGGTTCTCGACCTTTCCGGGACGGCCGCGGCGCACCGCCGCCCGTACGCCGATCTGGTCGCGGGTCCCGTGCTCAATCCCCTGATGGCGGCCGGCCCCGAGGTGTGGGCCGAGGTACGCGACGACGCCCGTGAATGGGTTCTCAACGAACCGTTGATCGCGCTCTCCGACGTCACCCCGCATTTGCCCTTCGACGTGGCCGACTACGTGGATTTCTATTCGTCGGAGCACCACGCCACCAACGTGGGCCGCATCTTCCGACCCGACGGCGAACCGCTGACGCCGAACTGGAAGCACCTGCCGATCGGCTACCACGGCCGGGCCGGCACGGTGGTGGTCAGCGGCACCGACGTCGTGCGTCCCGATGGTCAGCGCAAGGCGCCCGGCGACCCGGTGCCGACGTTCGGACCGACGCGCCGGCTCGACATCGAGGCCGAGGTCGGTTTCGTGGTCGGCGTGCCGGCGACCCGACCGGTTCCGCTGGCGGATCTCGACCGGCACGTGTTCGGCGTGGTGCTGCTGAACGACTGGTCCGCGCGCGACATCCAGGCGTGGGAGTACGTGCCGCTGGGGCCGTTCCTCGGCAAGTCGTTCGCCACGTCGGTGTCGGCGTGGGTGCTGCCGCTCGCGGCGCTCGACGACGCACGCGTCCCCCCGCCCCCGCGCACCGAACCGCTGCTCCCCTACCTCGAAGACGCGGGCACCGCGCCGTGGGGCCTCGACCTGGCCCTGGAGGTCGAGATCAACGGAACGTTGATATCGCGGCCGCCGTTCGCCTCGATGTACTGGACGCCCGCACAGCAGCTCGCCCACATGACCGTGAACGGCGCGACGCTGCGCACGGGCGACCTGTTCGCGTCCGGCACGGTCAGCGGTCCGACCAGAGAGCAGATGGGCTCGCTGCTGGAACTGTCCTGGGGCGGCCGCGACGAGATCCCGACCGGCGCCGGCAAGCGCACGTTCCTCGAAGACGGCGACGAGGTGGTCCTGCGCGCCACCGCGTCGAACGGCGTGTCGCTGGGCGAGGTACGGGGACGCGTCCTGCCGTCACGTCACACCCGGTAACCACCGGTGGCGCGTGCGCCGCTCGTCGCACGAGCGGCGCGCGCGTCCGCCGCGATCGACGTGGATCACTCGCGTGGCTAAGGTCTCAGCCCTGAGCGCGGGCGGCCGCCCTGGCGCGGGACCGCACCACCCGCTCGGTGCGGATCGCCCGCCGCCGCTGCATCGCGGTCGGCTCGGGTTCGGCTTCCCGCGACGGCTCGCTGAGCAGCCCGATCAGCGACCGGACGGCGACAGCCAGTTGCTCGGAGCCCAGCGCGCCGAGGTGCTCGCAGAGGTCGTGCTCCTGCTGCCGGCGCAGCGGCACGATGCTGCCGATCAGCGCGCGGCCGGCCGGCGTCGCCGTGAACTCGGGCGACCGGCGGTCGTTGCTCCGGGTGGACCGGGTGACCAGGCCCTGCTCCTCGAGGGCCGCCACCACGCGGCTGACCTGCGCCTTGTCGACGTACGTGCGCGCCGCGATGGCACGGACGGTGCAGCCGGGGCGCATCGTGACCTGTGCGAGCACCCGGTACTCGGCCACCGCGAGGCCGAACCGCTCGCTGAGCATCCGGGCCAGCCGCCGCTCGAGCAGCTTGGACAGGATCGTCACCTGGAACGACAGGAAGCTCTCCAGCACGAGCACCTCGTCGGTGCCCGTCCGGAGCCGCGTGCGTGGCTTCGGTACCTCATCCACCCGACAATGCTGACACCGCCCGGTCCTCAATATCAACGGCGCACATTGACAGCGGTTCTCCGCGTCGTCCACGGCGGTCGATGTACGACGCTCACTCTCCGCGCACGCCGCCCACGACCTCGTCGACCAGCCCGTAGTCGAGGGCCTCGGCGGCGGTGAGAATCCGGCCCGTCGACAGGTCGGTCTCGACGCGGCTCCGCGGCTGCCCGGTCACCTCGGCCAGCCGGACCGCCAACTCCTCCAGCTCACGCAGGTAGCGCCCGGCCGCGGACGCGACCTCGTCGGCCGTCCCCGACACGCTGGCCGACCGCGGCTCGGCCAGCCGGATGCGGGCGTGCCGGTACGCGAGCCGGCGGTGGGCCGCGGCCAGGATCGCGACGGCGGCCCCACCGGCCTCGCCGGTGACGGTCGCGTGCAACTCGCACCGCATCGCGTCGATCGCGTCGACCACCGCGAACGCCGCGTTCAGGTCGCCCTCCGGCGCCGACAGGTGCAGCTGGACCGGCTCGGTGCCGAGCGCGTCGAGGGTGAGCAGCGACGCGGCGGCCTGGCTGGCCGACCCGCCGGTGAGCGGACCGGTGAGCAGCACCAGCCGCCGGTCGAACAGCCGCTCGGCCAGCCAGGGCGCGACGCCGTCGGCACCGGGCGGCCCGGGTACCGGGCGATCGTTACGCATGGTGGTCTCCCCGTTGTTCCTTGAGTTCGAGCCGGGCGCCGACGGCCGCCGCGTACCGCTGGACCGTCGACATCCGCGCGTCGACCAGTCCGGCCTCGAGCCGCGCGACCGCCGGTTGCGAGGTGCCCATCCGCTCGGCGACGTCGTTCTGCGAGAGCCCGGCCGCGTGCCGCATCGCCACCAGCTCCGCGACCAGGTGATTGGCCGCCATCTCCCGGAACCCCGGGAGGACCGGCAGGCCGTCGTCCGTCATATCAGAAACGATATACCTAGGTGGGGTGTGAGGCATGTCGCCCCGGACCGATGCGGTGCGCGTAGGTAGGGCCACCGTGGGGTAAGGACGATACGTGCTGCGCCCCGGAGAACTCCTCAGCGACCGCTACCGTCTCGACGCGTTCCTCGCCAGCGGGGGCATGGGCGAGGTGTGGCGCGCCACCGACGTGGTGCTCGGCCGCACCGTCGCCGTCAAGGTGCTGCTGCCCGCGCTGCTCACCGACGCGGCGTTCCTGGCCCGGTTCAAGGCCGAGGCGCGCATCCTGGCCGCGTTCCGGCACCCGAACGTCGTCGACGTCTACGACTTCGGCGAGAGCGACCTCGACGGCCGCTCGGCCGCCTACCTGGTGATGGCGTACGTCGACGGCGAACCGCTGTCGCACCGCATCGCCACCGACGGCCGGCTGCCGGTCGTCGAGACGCTGTCGGTGGTGGCGCAGGCCGCCGACGCGCTCGCGGCCGCACACGGCGGCGGCGTCGTCCACCGCGACGTCAAGCCCGGCAACCTGCTGGTCCAGGCCGACGGGACGGTCGTCCTGGTCGACTTCGGGGTGGCCCGGTCGGCCGACATCACCGCGATCACCGCGGCGAACGCCGTTCCCGGCACGGTGCTGTACATGGCGCCGGAGCAGGTGTCCGGCAAGCCGGTCGCGCCGACCACCGACATCTACGCGCTGGGCGCCGTGGCGTACCAGTGCATGTCCGGCGTCCCGCCCTTCAACGGCGAGGCGCCGATGGAGATCGCGCTGCGCCACCTCAACGACGAGGTCCCGCCGCTGCCCGGCGACACGCCGGAGCCCGTCCGTCACCTGGTGATGCGCTCGCTGGAGAAGAACCCGGCCGACCGCTACCAGACCGCGGCGGAGTTCGCGGCCGCGGCCCGCGCGGCGGCCGTCGCCATCGGCGGCGAGGTGCGCGGCGCCGCCGGCACGACGGCGGTCGCGGCGGTCGCACCGGTCGGGGGCATGGCCCGCACGGCCATCGACCTGCCGCCGGTGCCGCCGGGTGGCGGCTTCGCTCCGGGACGCGCACCAGCCGGCCCACCGTCCGACGGCCCTCCCTTCGACGGCGGATCCGGCCGACGCGGCGGCACCACCGTGATGGGTGACCCGATCTCGAACGGATCGAACGGCTTCGCCGGGGCGGTCGGCGCCGGTGCTGCCGGCGGCGCGGCCGGCTTGGCAGCGGGCGCCGCGGCTGGCGGCGCGGCTGGCGGCGCGGCCGGCGGCATGGGCGGCGGCGCGGCTGGCGGCGGCGCGGGCGGCGCGACGGGCTTGGCCGGCGGCTTGGCCGGCGGCGGGGCCGGCGGCGGGGCCGGCGGCGGGGCCGGCTCCGGCCGTCCGGGTGGCCCGGGCGGCGGTGCAGGCCGTGCTGGCGTTGCCGGCGGCGCGGGCGGCATGGGCGGTGGCGCGGGCGGCGGCATGGGCGGCGCGGGCGGGTCCGGGCGCGCGGGCGGTGCCGGTGTGGCCGGGTCGGGATCCCGCAAGCGGATGGCCGCCCTGGCCGGCGCCGCCGCGGTGGTGCTCGCCGGCGCGACGCTGGCCGCCGTCGTCGCGTTCACGGGTGACAACGACGGCGCCGACCCGTCCGGCCCGGGCAACCCGACGACCACCACCGTGCCGACCACCGCCGGCACCCAGACGACCAACGGCCGCCCCACCTCCACCGGCACCCGTGGCGGCACGACGCCCGGCCGCGCCTCCACCCCGGCCGGGAACCCGGGCACCACGCCCACCCAGACCAACGAGCCCCCGGCCAGCAACCCGGCCACGACCGACCCCGAACCCCCGCCCGCCGGCGGCACCGGCTCGGCCGGAACCGGAGCGGACACCGACGCCGGCGGCACCGGTGCCGGCACCGGAGGCGGCGACGAGGACGGCTGACCGCCACGATTTGCGGATCTTGGACTGCCCGAGGTGCCATAACCCCTCGGGGAGTCCAAGATCCGGAAGATCGGGCCGGCGCCGGAGGATCAGGCCTGGCGGGCCAGGTGGAACGGGAGACGGTCGAAGATGAAGCGGCTGTACGTGATTTTGCCGTCCCGCACCGTCACGTACTCCGCGGCCGGGGCGCTGGCCACCGGCTTCGTCGCCGAGTCGTACACGACCACGGCCCGGTCGGCGTCCCCGTAGGCCGCCAGCACTTCGGCGCCGACCAGCATGTCGAGGTACGGCGTGAGGAACGCCCGGTATCCGGCGGCGCCCTCGACGCGTCCGGCCGGTGCGTCGAGCACCACGTCGTCGGCGATGAAGGCCATCGCCGCGTCCAGGTCCCGGGCCGCCCAGGCCCGGTGGTAGGCCAGGGCCACCTGCAATGCGTCCATGTCTGCTCCGATCTTCGTGTGAAAGCCTGCACCACGTACCGACACCGGGCGACGCGGAAAGGGAACGGTCCGACGTGACGGGATCTGACGCGTTCGGCGACCTGGTCGAGCCGTACCGCCGCGAGCTGCACCTGCACTGTTACCGCCTGCTCGGGTCGCTCACCGACGCCGACGACGTGCTGCAGGAGGTGCTGCTGGCGGCCTGGCGTGGCCTGCCCGCGTTCAACCACCGAGCGAGCCTGCGCACCTGGCTGTACCGGATCGCCACCAACCGCTGCCTCAACGCCATCCGCGACGGCCGGCGCCGGATCCCCGTCGAGCCGGTGCCGCCGTTCGAGCCGCCGGAACCCACGCGCCGCGGAGACGTCCCCTGGTTGCAGCCGTATCCGGAGACGCCCGAAACGCGAACCGCGCGCCGCGAAACGGTGGAGTTGGCGTTCATCGCCGCCCTGCAGCGCCTGCCACCGCGGCAGGCGGCCACGCTGGTGCTGCGCGACGTGCTCGGCTACAGCGCGGCGGAGGTCGCCGGGATGCTCGGCACCACCGAGGTCGCCGTCAAGGGGACGCTGCAGCGCGCCCGCGCCACGCTCGCGCGTCCGATGGAAGAACCCATCAAAAGGGACGAGCAGAAACTCTCCCGCCGTTTCGCGGAAGCTTTCGTGGACCGTGACCTCGATCGCCTGCTCGCCCTGCTCACCGACGACGCGTGGCTGGCCATGCCGCCCGCCCCGCACGAGTACCACGGCCGCGAGGCGGTAAGGGCATTCCTCCGGGCGAGCTGGGCCGCGACCACCAGCCCGGAGTCCCTCCGACCGACCCGCGCCAACGGCCAGCCCGCGTTCGTCTGCCACCTCGCGGAACGGCGGGCCGGCGTCCTCGTCCTCACCTGCGCCGGCGACCGCATCAGCGGCATCACCCGGTTCCTCGACGACGCCGTGTCGGCCCGGTTCTAGGCCCGCATCACCGTCGCGATCGGGATGCGGGCGGCCCGGATGGCCGGGATCAGCCCGCCGAGGATGCCGGCGATCAGGCCCGCGATCACGCCCGCCACCCCGGCCTCCCAGGGGAACGTGAGGTTGCGCAGCGTCGGGTCGCGGTCGCCGATCAGGTCTGCGATCACGGGGATCGCCGCGGCGGACAGCCCGATCGCGGCCGCCGCGGTGAGTAAGCCGGTGAGCAGGGTCTCGGCCAGCACGATGCCGGCCAGCAGTATTCGGGACATGCCCACGGCCCGCCGCAGGGCGAACTCCTCGACCCGCTCCCCCACCGTCGCGAGGCCCACGTTGAGGATCCCGGCGACGCCGATCAGCAGCACCAGCGACGCCAGCCCGAGGAACACGTACCGGACGACCTGGATCTGCTTGCCCAGCCGCTTCTCGATGTCGACGGTCCGCACCGAGATGGCGTCGGGCGGCAGGCCGAGGCCGGAGAGCTTCGACCGCAGGGCCGTCATCTCGCCGGCCGCCGCCGGCGTGAACATCACCTGGATGTCGTAGAACGAGCCCCGGCCGCTGTTGGACTTCAGCGCGCTCTCGGGCAGCCAGTTCACGAGCTCGTCGGCCCGCATGTACGCGCGGGGCTGGAACCCGGAGTCGTCCACCACGCCGACCACCCGGGGCGTGGTGTTGGCGATCGCACCGTCGACGCGCATCTCGGCCGGCACCCGGTGCATCGCGAAGCCCTCGGCCGCCTCGCGGTTGAGCACGAGACGCGGCGCCAGCGACGGCGGCGACGCGAAGTCGAGCCAGGCACCGGTCTCGGGCCGGTACGGGCGGAACTGGCGCACGTCGCCGGTGACCGCGATCAGCTCGACCGCTATCGCCGCGCCCTTCGTCGGCCGGGGCGCGTTCTCGTCGACGGTGCAGAACCCGTTGGCGTCGCAGGTCAACGGCGGCCCGCCGAAGTCGAGCGCCCGGCCGTCCTCGAACGGGCCGGCGCCCGGGTTCACCGGCTCGACGTTCGGCTCGCCGATGATCGCCTGGCCGGTGATCTGGGCGACCACGCCGGTCTTGCCGCGCACCTGGTCGAGGACGATCGGCACCGCGCCGTTCATGTTCGGCAGCTGCATCACGATCGTGCCGTCGGGTCCCTCGTTCAGTTCGAGATCGGACCGCACCGCCCGCTCGGCCGTCTCGGCGGCGGCCTGCACGACGACCACCGCCAGCACGCCCATGAACAGGCTGATCATCGACAGGAACGTGCGCAGTTTGCGGGCCCGGATGCCCTGCCCGCCGATGATCAGCGCGGACCGGAACCGTCCCCTGAGCCGGATCATGAGCCGACCCCGGCCGGAAACTCCTGCGTCCGCTCGGATTCGGCCCCGTCGACTTCGGCCAGGCGACCGTTCGTGAGACGCAGCACCCGGTCCATCCTTCGCGCGTGGTCCCAGTCGTGGGTCACCAGGATCAGGCCGCAGCCCTGCGCCGTGGCTTCGTACAGCGTCGAGACCACGAGGTTGCCCGTCTCGGTGTCGAGGGCACCGGTGGGCTCGTCGGCCAGCAGCACCCGCGGCTCGCGCACCAGCGCCCGCGCGATCGCGACCCGCTGCTGCTCGCCACCGGACAGCCGGGGCGGCCGATGCTTGGCCAGGTTGGCGATGCCCACCTTCTCCAGCGCCGCCATCACCTTCGCCTTCCGCCGCCGGCGCGGCAGCCAGCCCTGCCCGTTGACCAGCGCCATGGCCACGTTCTGCGCCGCGGTGAGGTGCTTGAGCAGGAAGAACCGCTGGAACACGAACCCGAACTCGGCGCTGCGCAGCGCGGCCGCCTTCCGCTCGGGCAACCGCGTGATGTCGCGGCCGTGCAGCAGATACCGGCCGCCGTCGGGCCGGTCGAACAGGCCCATGAGGCTCAGCAGGGTGCTCTTGCCCGAACCGGACCGGCCGAGGATCGCCACGCTGTCGCCCGCGTGGACGGTGAGGTCGACCCCGGTGAGGATCGGCCGGGGCTCCTTCTGCCCGCGCAGCGTCTTGGTGAGGCCGGTCAGTTCAATGAGCGGCTCATTGAGCGGCCCGGTCATTTGGTCCCCGGCCCGAGCGGGCCGTTCTCGCCCGGAGCCGGCTGCGGCAGGTTCGGACCGGGCACCGCGACCATCTCGTCGCCGGTGAGCCCGGACTTGATCTCGATGACCTTGCCGTCGGTGAGGCCGAGCACCACCTCGCGCGTCTGCCGCATGCCGTCGGGCCCCACGACGTCGACCTGGCCCTTGCCCTGCTTGCCGGCGACCGCCTCGACCGGCAGCGTCAGAACGTTGCTGGCCGACTGGGTGACCACCTCCAGCGTGGCCGCCGCCCCGTTGATCATCTTGATGTCGGCCGCGCCGGTGCACGTGAGCCGCAGCCCGGTGGGTTCGGAGTTCTGCGTGTTGCCGGGCTCCCGCACCACCGGCGGCGCGCTCGCCGACGTCGACGGCGCCGGCTCCTCCGGCACGTTGCCGGCCGGCAGCGCCGCGATCGTGCCGAGCATCGTGCACGGGAACGGTCCCGGACCGTTCTTGATCTGCGCGATCACCGTGCCGGCCGCACCGGAGATCTGGTACGCCTGCCCGCCGTCGAGCTCGGCCACCAGCGCGTACCCGGCGTACTTCGCCGACACGACCGGCATGCCGGCGGTCACCGTGGCCCGGTCGTCGACGAGCCGCCCGGCGAAGCCCGACCCGGCCGGCACCTCGATGTGGTGGGCCTTGTCGTCGTCGTCATAGACGGTCGCCACCCGGGTGGCCTTCGTCGGCGTGCGGGTCGGCGGGCGGACGTTGAGGAAGCGCACCTCGCCGTCGACCGGCGCCACCAGCCCGTAGGTCGGGTTGAGCACGACCTTGCCGGTGAGGCTGACCTTGTTGGCCAGGTCGCGGCGCTCCGGCTTGACCGTGGTCATCGCCGTGCCGCGGGCCGCCAGGTCGGGCGTCGTGGGTTTGTCGTCGGAACCGCACGCCACCAGCGCGGTGCCGGCGAGCAGGACGGCGGACACGCCGAGCATCCGCACGCGTCTCGTGAAAGGCACCGGGCCACCCCCAGATCGCGGCCCCTCGTCGAGGAGCACAACCGGATAGACGCCCGGACTGTAGCCGATGGTTGTCTATGGAAATGTGAAGGCCGGCGGGCCCGGCCTTCACATTCGGCACTACCGGCCGCTTTACCGGCGACGCGCGAGAGCGCCCACCGAGTTCAGCATCGCCAGGTAGCCCTGGGTGTAGCCGGCGGTGTTCGGGTGGTAGGAATCGCCGATCGCGAACAGGTTGAACCGGTTGATCCACGGCGACGAACCGCACGCCCCGTGGGTGGCGAACGGGCCGCGCGCGTCCAGGTACGTGAAGCCGGCCGCGGCGGCCCGCCCCGCGATCACGCCGCTGAGGATGTCGGCGCCGTTGTTGAGCGCGGTGCGCTTGGCGGCGCTGAGGTTGAACAGCCCGCACGATCCGGTCGGCGAGATCAGCCGCGGGTAGCCGAGCACGACGACGCGCGCCGACGGCGCCCGCGAACGGATCGCCGCGTACGTGGCGTCGAGCTTGGCCGGCAGCGTCGTGTTCGTGGCCGTGATCCCCGCGTTGACCGAATTGATGCAGGCGCTGTCGCTACCGATCGTGCAGTTGACCATCGTGTCGCCGAACCCGACGTCGTTGCCGCCGATCGTGATCGTCACGAGGTCGGTGTTCGCGGTGACGGACGCGACCTGGGTCGTCAGGACGTCGTTGGTGGTGGCACCGCCGCAGGCGGGGAACGCGAACGTCGCCGCGGCGTGGGTGGTCGCCCACTGCGCGGCGTAGCTGTTGTTGCTGCGGGAGCAGCCGCCGGACAGGTACGGCGGCGCGCCGACCCCGGACGAGTACGAGTCACCGAGGGCGACGTAGTCGACGGGCGCGGCGGCGTGGGCGGGTGCGGCGATCGCGGTGATCGGAACGGCCGCGGCGGCGGCGACCGCGGCCAGTCCCAGGAGACGTCTGATTGTCATCGATCAGCTCCGATCGGTGGTGATGGGAGGACATTGTCAACCATCGATGGCCGTTCACGGAAGATCCCTGTTGGGTACCGTCTCTCCTCGTGAGCAGCACGCGCCGGGTCCCCGAGACCAAACTGATGGGTGACGAGGACCTGTCGGCCGACGACGCCTGGCACGCCCTGCGCCACTACGGCGGCTGGCGGTTGGTGCGCGACGCGTTCCTCCGCTTCCGCTACGGCGACGGGTTCAGCCACTCCCGCGCGCTCGGCCTGCAATTGTGTCTCGCGACGGTGCCGTTCCTCATCGCGCTCACCGGCCTGTCGAGCGACCTCGGCGTCGAGGAGGGCGGCCGGGTCGTCGCCGACGTCGTGCTCGCCCTCACGCCCGGCGCGAGCGACAGCCTCGTGACCGACCTGCTCGGCGGCGACGAGGGCACGGAGGACGCGGGTGAGGTCGCCCTCGCGCTCGGCCTGATCACCGGCATGGTGGCCCTCAGCACCGCGATGGCGCAGATCGAGCGCGGCGCCAACCGCATCTACGGCGTCGAGCGCGACCGGCCCGCGCTGGCCAAGTACACCCGCGCGGTGATCCTCGGCGTCACCGCCGGCCTGCCGGCGCTGATCGGCTTCCTGTTCCTGGTCGCCGGTGGAGCCGTGGGCGACTCCATCGAGCGGCACTACCACTGGGGCGACGTCGCGCACGCCGTCTGGAGCTGGGCGCGGTGGCCGCTGAGCCTGGCCCTGACCGTGGTGAGCATCGGCCTGCTGTTCCGGCACGCGCCCCGGCGCCGGCAACCCGGGCTGTCGTGGCTGCTGCTCGGCGCCGGCCTGGCCACCGCGATCTGGTGGCTGATCAGCGGCCTGCTCGCGTTGTACGTGCGCAGCAGCGACGCGTTCGGCGCCACCTACGGCGCGCTCACCGGCATCATGGCGTTGCTGTTGTGGGCCAACCTCACCGGGATCGCGCTGTTCCTCGGCCTGGCGTTCTCGGCGCAGTTGGAGGGTGCCCGCGTCGGCGCGCCGGACCCGGTCGAGGACGACGTGTGGGAACCGACCTGACCCGCGGGACTCAGCGCGGGGCGAACGTCCGGCGGTAGGCGAGCGGCGACACGCCCAGCGCCTGGTGGAACCGTTGCCGCAGCGCCGCGGCGCTCCCGAACCCGGTGTCGCGGGCGATCCGCGCCACGCTCAGGTCGCTCGACTCCAGCAGTTCCCGGGCCCGGTCGGTGCGGTGCTGGAGCAGCCACTGCGCCGGGCTCAGGCCCGTCTCGTCGCGGAAGTGCCGGGTGAACGTCCGCACGCTCATCCGGGCATGGGCGGCCATCCGGTCCAGGGTGAGCGGTTCGCCGAGGTGATCCATCGCCCACACCCGCGTGCGGGCGGTGCCCGCGTTCGACGGCGACGGCACCGGCCGCTCGGTGTACTGGGCCTGGCCGCCGTCGCGCCACGGCGGGACGACGCAGCGCCGGGCCGCGCGGTTGGCCACCTCGGCGCCGTGGTCGCGGCGGATCAGGTGCAGGCACAGGTCGATCCCGGCCGCGACGCCGGCCGACGTGAGGATCTCGCCGTCGTCGACGAAGAGGACGTCGGCGTCGAGCTTCACGGCGGGGAACAGGCGGGCGAAGCGGTCGGCGTGCGCCCAGTGGGTGGCCGCGGGGCGGTCGTCGAGCAGGCCGGCGGCGGCCAGCACGAAGGCACCGGTGCAGATCGAGACGATCCGGGCGCCGCGCCCGTGCGCGCGGCTCAGCGCTTCGGCGATCTCGGAATCGAGGACGCCGTCGAGCAGCGCCGGGCCGTTGTGGATTCCGGGGACGATCACCGTGTCGGCCGCTTCCAGCAGCTCCAACCCGTTGTCGGGCAGCACGGAGAAGCCGGCCGCGCTCCGGACCGGCCGGCCGCCGGGCGTGCAGACCCGCACCTGGTAGTACCGGCGGCCGTCGAGGTCGCGGGCCGAGCCCAGGACCTGGGGCGAGGTGCCCAGGTCGAGGCCGACCACGTGGTCGAGCGCCAGCACCGCCACCCGGTGACGCCCGTCACCGCTAAAAGCACTCATGGCCCGATTATTGCGCATGATGGCCTGTCGGCCACTCCCGGTTGTTACCGATGATCGGAAGACTGGTCGGGTGAGAAGAGTCCACCCTGCCTGGCTGGCCGCCGGCGTCGCGCTCGTGGCGCTGGTCGGTGCCGCCGGTTTCCGGGCCACCCCGTCGGTGATGCTGCACCCGCTGAACGAGGAGTTCGGCTGGCCGCTGGCCACGATCTCGGCCGCGGTGTCGGTCAACCTGATCCTGTACGGGCTCACCGCCCCGTTCGCGGCGGCGCTCATGGACCGTTTCGGCGTCCGCCGGGTCACCACCGGCGCGCTGCTGCTGGTGTCGGCGGGCAGCGGGCTGACCGTGCTGATGCGGTCGAGCGTCGAGCTGATCCTGCTGTGGGGGGTGCTGGTCGGGCTGGGCACCGGGTCGATGGCGCTGGCGTTCGTCGCGACGGTCACCGGGCGGTGGTTCGTCAAGCGGCGCGGCCTGGTGACGGGCGTGCTTACGGCCGCCGGCGCCGCCGGGCAACTGGTCTTCCTGCCCGTGCTGGCACTCGTCGTCGAGAACAGTGGCTGGCGCACCGCGTCACTGATCGTTTCGGGCGCCGCGCTGGCGGTCGTCCCCCTGGTTCTGATCTGGCTCCGCGACTACCCGGCGGATGTCGGTGTGCGCCCTTATGGCGCGGACGCCGACCCCGAACCGCCGCCGCCCATGAAGGAAGGGGCCGCCCGGCGGGCGATCGGCGCGTTGACGTCGGCCGCGAAGACCCGGCCGTTCTGGCTGCTCGCCGGCGGCTTCGCGATCTGCGGCGCGACCACGAACGGCCTGGTCGGCACGCATTTCATCCCCGCCGCGCACGACCACGGCATGGCGCCGACCGCCGCCGCGAGCCTGCTGGCGCTCATCGGTCTCTTCGACATCGTGGGCACGGTCGTCTCGGGTTGGCTGACCGACCGGGTCGACAGCCGGATCCTGCTCGGCGTGTACTACGCCGGCCGCGGGCTGTCGCTGCTGATCCTGCCGACGCTGTTCAACGCCTCGGCCGCACCGATGGTGGTGTTCATCGTCTTCTACGGGCTCGACTGGGTGGCCACGGTGCCGCCGACGGTCGCGCTGTGCCGGGAGTACTACGGCGCGGCCGGGCCGGTGGTGTTCGGCTGGGTGTTCGCGTCGCACCAGTTCGGCGCGGCGCTCGCCGCCACCGGCGCCGGCCTGGTGCGCGACCGCCTCGGCGAGTACACGGTGGCCTGGTACGTGGCCGGCGGGCTGGCGATCCTCGGCGCGGTCCTGTCGCTGGCGATCCGTCGCGGCGCGCCGGTCCGCCCGGCTGTGGTGCCCGCGACGGCGTAACGGGCTGGCGGCCGGGAGTGATCAGCGGTCATCATTCTCAGGGTGTCCGTTCGGCTCGCGGGTGGCGTGGCGGCGGGGGCGGGTCTCACGGTGTGGCTGCCCTCGCCCGAGGGCCCGTGTCCACCGGCGGCCGGCGACGGGTCCGGTCTCCCGGTCGCCGTCGGCCCCGCCGGTGCCGATCCGGCCGCAGCGGTGACCGCGCTCGCCGAGCTGGTCGCGGCCGCCGGCGTGGAGGCCACCGGCGCCGGCGTCGACCTCGGCGACGGGTTCCGCTCGGCGCGCCTCGCCGGTGCCCGCGGCGACCGGCGCGACGCCGTCCTCGCCGCGTTGCGGTCGATCGGCCCCGAGCGGCTCGGCGACCGGGCCGGCGTCCTCGTCGCGCTGTTCGGCCCGGCCGCCACCAAACCGCTCGGCGCCGCGGCGGGCCGCGCGGTCGACGAGGGCCGCTGGGCGGTCGTGCACCTGGCCAGCGCCGCCAGCGACCTGCTCGGCCCGGAACAACTCGCCGACGTGCTCGGCTGGCCCGTCCCACCCGGCACCGACCCGGTTCCGCACGGCCGCGCGTCCGATCTCGCCGGGCATCTGGCGGTCGCGCTCGGCCCGATCGCGCCGGCGCGGCGTCCACGCATTTTAAGATCATTATGGGACGCCGTGAGCGTCCACCAGGCGGCCAGATCCGTCTATCGACGCATCCGTACGGGCCAGTCCGCGGTGGACCTCAGCGGTGAACTGGCCACCCGCCGCCGGGCGTACCGCGATGCCGTCCTGCTGGCGACGGTGCACCGGTTCTACGGTCACGAGCCGACGCTGCTCGACGCCGCGCGCTGGAAACCCGACCTCCACGACCTCGCCGAGGGCCTGCGCGACCTGCTCAAGGACGCGCTCGCCGCCACGATCCTGCTGCGCACCGCGGAAGCGGTCGCGCGCACCGGCGTCACCGATGGTCTTGCCGCGTCGCGGCCGATCCTCAAGTACGGCGCCGGGCTGCTGAACGCCGCGGCCCGCGCTTCCGATGGAGACGGCCATCCGGCCCGGCCCGGCTGTTACGTGCACGACCTGTGGCAGGCGGTGTCGGGCAGGTCGGCCCAGCCGCCCGTTGAGGTTCTTTCGACCGCGCGCGACTACGGGCGGGTCGTATTCGACGCGTCCGGCGACGCGATCCGCGAGCTCTTCACCGGCGGCTTCGATCCCCGCGAGTCGCCGCTGGCCATGTGGGCCACCCGGTCGATGGAGGGCTGGCGCCGGGCCGCCGGGTACCACCGCGCGCCGGCCTCGTGGTCACAGGTGCCGGTGTTCCACGACCTGCTGAGCCTCGGTCCGCTGGCCACCCGCCTGGCCGACCGCCCCGGCCAGCCCCCGGGCGACGTCGAGGTCGCCGCCGACCTGCTGTGGTACGCCGACCTCGGCGACGCGCTGGCCGTCTACCGCGGGCGGGCATCGGCCGACGTCCAGGTCGACCTGTGGGGCCCGGTCGTGTGGCCGGCGGGCCGCCCGACCGACGACGACGATCCGCTGCGACAGGTGCTCGAGTCGGTGCCGCTGGCCGTGGCCGGTGCCGCGCAACTGGTGTCGATCGGCGGCCGGGTGCCGGAGCGCTGCGGCACCTGGGCCGAACTGGTCGACGGCCTGCTCGCCACCGAGGCCCTGGCCGAGGGGCGCACAGGCCCGTTCCTGCTGCCCGACCCGTTCCCCGGCCTCGACGGCACCGTGCTTCCGGGCACCGCCCTGCGCGTCGAGTTCGCCCACGACAGCACGGCGCTGGCCCGCTGGGCCAACGACATGGGCAACTGCATCGCGTCGCCGCACTACGCCGTCGGCGCCCAGCGGGGGCGCCGGGTGCTGGCCGCGCTGGTCGACGCCGACGGCCGCCCGGTGGTGAACCTGGAACTGCGCCGCGGCTTCCCCGCCGGCCCGTGGGCGCTGAACGCGCTGGCCGCCCGGTTCAACGCCGACCCCGAGCCCGCCCTGGTCGAGGCGGTGCGCCGCTGGGTCGCCGCCCTCCGCACCCCCACGCATCCCGAAGCGGCACCGGCCGCGCCCGCGTTCAACGTCCGCGACAACCGGATCGACCCGCACGGCGGCCGCGGCACCACCGACCCACCGGCCCGCGACGCGGAGCCGATCCGCACGGCGCCACCCCGCCAGCTGGCCCGCCGCCTGCTCGACGACACGGCCGCCCGGCTCGGCGACCTGGTCACCGAGAACCTGGCCACGCCCGCTTCGCGCGGGTCCCTGGCCGTGGTGACCACCCTGGGCACAGCTCTACATCGCGCCACCGACCACGACCTCACGAAGCTGGTCCGCGCGGCGATCGCGCGCCCCGGCGGCTTCGACGAGCTGTGGACCGCCACCGACGTCCGCCCCCTGACCACCGCGGTCGCCGCCCTCCCCGCGGAGCTCCGCGACCGCTATCCCGCCCTGTCCCGCCTCACCGGCGACGACGAGCTCCCGCGCTCCCTACGCCTGCTGGTGCGCACGCCGAAGATCGCGCCCGGCCGCACCCTGGAGGCCGTCAACGCGCGGCTGCGCGCCGCGCTGGGCCGCCTCGCCCGGTCCGGCGACCCGGCCCTGGCCACGGCGGTGGCCACCGAGTCGACCACGCCCGCCCTGTGCGCGCTGGTGACCGCCACCTCGCTGTGGGCCGACACTGTCGACTCGGTGCGGATCCTGCCGCCGCGCCGGGTGCGCGTGCCCGGCTTCCCCGCCTCGACCCTCGACGACCCCGACGGCCCGTGGCAGCGGGCCTGGCCCGCGGTCCGCGACCTCGGCGCACCCGTCGACGAGTTCTGGGACCGCATCGCCGTAACCGGCCTGGTGGTGCCGGCGGCCTGGCTCGCCGGCGCCGACTGGACCGTGCTCTGGCGCCGCGCCACCGCGAGAGCCCGCCACCACCGTCCGTAACCCCGCGCGCCACCGCCCCCCTCTCGCGAGTCGATCTTGCAGTTGTGGTGCCGGAATCACCCTGTTTTGTACATATTTGGGTGGCACCACAACTGCAAGATCGACGGGGATCACCGCTCAGGACAGGGGGAGCAGCACGTGGCTGAGGCCCAGTTCCGCCTCGACGCGGGTGCCGGTGCGATAGCGCAGCGTGTGGTCGCGGTCCGTCGAGATCAGGACCACGCCAATCCGGTGGCCGGGCTTGAACACGTGGTCCTGGGGTTGCAGGTCCCAGGACAGGGTGTACGTGCGGCCCGCCGCCACCGGGGTCTCGTCCCACTGCGAGTAGCGGTTGCGGACGTCCAGCCAGCCGCGGCTGACGATCTTCAGCGGCGTCTCCCGCGTCACGTACGCCCGTTTGTTGAAGCAGCCAGGATCCTCCGGGATGCCCGGCGCGATGCAGTCCTGCCCGGGCACCGTCGCGATGCCGGCGAACCGCACGTCGGTGCCGTAGTCGACCAGTAGCGCGGTCAGGTACGGCGAGCGCCCGTCGAGGCTGGCCCGCACGGTGACGCGCGGCGTGCCCGACAGCCGGACCGGCGACGTCAGCGGCGTGGTCAGGAACGCCAGCCGGTTGGGGTCGGCGGCCAGTTCGTTGTCCACAAGCTGGTCGGCGGTCTGGCTCGTGTCGTCAACGAATGATTGATCGTGCCCGAACCCGGACGGCCAGCGGCTCAGCGTGCCCGGGCGTCCGTCCGCGGCCTCCGGACCGAGGAACAGCGGCACCTGCGTCGTGCCGGGGACCGGCCAGGAGCGGCTGGTCGTCCACTGGTTCGGCGCGGTCTCCACGTCGGCCATGGGCTCGTTCATGATGCCGTTGCGCACGCCGTGCAGCCAGAAGTCGAACCAGCGGTGCAGCGTCGCGATCCACTCGGCCCGGCGCACGTTGAACGGGTCGGTGTGCGGACCCTGGTGCAGCCAGATCTTGCGCTGGACGCCGTTCGAGGAAAGCGCGTTCCACCACTGGATCCCGTTCTTGGTCCGGACGTTCCAGTCGTTGAGGCCGTGCACCAGGAAAACGCTTGCCCGCACCTTGTGCGCGTCCTTGACGTAGTTCCGCTCGTCCCAGTAGCGGCTGTAGTCGCCGGTCTCCCGGTCCTGCCGCCGTTCCAGCTCGTCCATCACCCCGGCGCACACCTCCGGGTTCTTCCGGGTGAGCACGAGTCTCGCCAGGACATCGGTGTCCTCGCCCTGGAACGGGAACGGCGCGACCACACCACCGTTGGCGCGGTAGTAGTCGTACCAACTGGAGATCCCGGCGATCGGCACGATCGTCTCCAGCCCGCGCACGCCGGTCGTCGCGACGGCGTTCGGCAGCGTCGCGTTGTAGGAAACCCCGATCATGCCGGTCTTCCCGGTCGACCAGGTCGCCCGGGCGCTGTCACCCTCCGGGGTGAAGCCGCGCGCCCGCCCGTTCAGCCAGTCGACGACCGCTTTCATGCCGAGCGTCTCGTTCGGGTCGCCGGACGTCGGGCAGCCGTCGGAGCCGCCGGTGCCGATGCTGTCGGCGAACACCACCGCGTAGCCGCGCGGCACGAAGTAGTTGTCGAGATAGCCGGCGAACAGGATCGTCTCCGCGGCGCGGTCGGCCCCGCCGGCCGATCGCGCGGCCGCCGGGTCGTCGCGGTCGATGTCGTCGTGGTTGGGGACGTCGTTGAGGCCGGCGTAGTACGGGCTCGGCTGGAAGATGACGGGGACCTTCAGCCCCCGCTCGGTCTCGGCCGGCCGGATCACGCGCACCTCGACGCGGTCCCGCTTGCCGTCGTGATCGCTGTCGATCTCCGTCTCGACGTACCGGCGCTCGCGGATCGCCTGGGTGTAGTCGAAGACGGGTTGGGTCACCCCGTTCTGCACGACGATCCCGGGCGGTTTCGGCACCGCCGAGGCCGGGTTCGCGGTGACGGCGAGCAGCGCCACGGTGGCGGCGGCGGTCAGGGTGACGAGCTGACGGACGGATCGCATCGCAGGCGCCTCCTGAATCGGGTGCGCCGAGCCTATTCGCGTGCGTCGATCAAAAGCCAGTGACGCGGGCGAATGCGCGGGTCCCGGTCAGGGTGTCGGGGCGACACCGCCGGCCTGGAAAGCGCTTTCCCGGTTGGGCAACCAGGACTCCGGGAGCACGAAGATGTGCCGGCGCAGACAGATCGTGTGTGCCATCGTCATGGCGCCCGACGTGGAGCCGAGGGTCCACCGGTGGGCGACCTCGGCCGGCGCACCGCACTCCGGGTCGGGGCACTGGGTCAGGTCGAGGTGGTAGCTGTTCACCGTAGAAGGGTGCGGACGCCGGGGCGCGACGGCAGCCGGAAACTCGACGTATCAGGAGGTGGGTCGCGTAGCCGACCGTCTCACCCGATGCGCAGGCCCAACGCCCGCGCCACCGTGAGGGCCTGCTCGGCGTCGATGACCGCGTCGCGCAGGTCGGCGTCGCGCGGGTCCAGGGCACTCAGGTCCGACCCGCGCAGGTCGCACTGCCCCAGTTTGATGCCGCCCAGCCGCGCCGCGCTCAGGTCGACCCCGGTGAGCGTGCCGCCGGTCAGGTTCGCGCCGGTGAGGTCGGCCTCGCGCATCCGGGTGCCGGTGAACCCGACACCGCGCAGGTCGGCGCGGGCGAGCGAGACGAACGACCAGTCGCCGCCGGTCACCGTCAGCGGACGCAGGTCACACTCGGTGAACGTGCTGCCGACGAGCTTGCACCCGCTGAACGACGCCTCGAAGAAGTTGCAGCGCTCGAACGTGCACCGCAGGAAAGCGCTGTCCTCGTGCCGCGACGCGTTGAACCGCACCCCGCCGAACCGGCACTCGGTGAACACCGCGCCCCGGCTGACCGCCTCGGTCAGGTCGACGTTGGTGAAGAAGCACTGGGTGTAGACGCGGTCGCCGAGGTCCTCGCCGTACCAGTCGTCGCTGAGGAACGACCCGTCCTCGATCTCGTCCGCCACGCGCCGAGCGTAACCACCCCGCGCGGCCAGGATCCGCCGGACACTACGCCGTCAGCGCCAGCACCTGGGCCTTCGCGTCCTCCAGCCAGAACGGACCGGCACCGGACACGTGGAACCGGGCCACCCCGCCGCGCACCGGCCGGCGCCGGCCCTCCACGTCGACCAGCAGCGTCCCGTCGGCGTCGACGGCCACCAACCGGTCGTCGGCGCGCAGCAGCACCGGCGCGTCGGGCGCCGCGCTCACCGCGACCCGGCCCGCGCGCAACCCGTCCAGGATCCCGGCCACCGACGGCTCCGCGACCGCCACCCACGTGGTCGGCAATCCGGGCCGTTCCGGGCCGTCCATCGTGTGGAAGTCCGATCCGCCGACCGGCACCGCGCCCGGCGCCCACGCCAGCAACCACGCCAGCGGCGCGCCCCACGTGCGGTCCCACCAACCGGAGTGCCACACCTCCGCGAGCGGCGGGCGACCCGTCATCGGCATGAGCCAGGCGCAGTCGCCGCCGAGCGGATGGTTCACCGACAGCAGCCCGCCGCCGGCGTCCACAGTGGACAGCCAGGCGTCCGGCCGGTCGCGGAAGTCCACCCAGTCGAGTGCGCCGAACGCGTTGGCGTGGCCGCGTCCGGTCGTCACCTCCTGCCCGGGCACGAGCAGGATCCCCGCCGCCGCACCGGCCGCCGCGAGCTCGGGATGGTGCGAGACCGTGTTGTGGTCGGTCACCGCGAGAAAATCCAGGCCCGCGCCGGCCGCCAACGCGGCCAGCGCCGGGACCGTCAAGCTTCCGTCGGAATGCACGGTGTGGGCGTGGAGGTCGCCCGCAAGCCAGGTGAAACCGGGTGACGCGGGGAGCATGCGACGCCGCGGCCCCGTGCCCGCCGTACCGGCTCCGTCGGGCGCCGTCGCCGCGGGAACGGGAAGGGAGACACCGGGTTCGGCCGTGATCCGCCACGCGACCCCGTCGGCCGGCACCCGGTGCAGGCCCAGCAGCACCTGCCAGGTGCCGACCGGCAGCGGCCCGGGCAGGTAGCCGGGCGTCGCCACCGACTCCCCCACCACGAACGACTCGCGCGCACCGCCGGAGTAGCCGCGGAACGCGCCGCTCGGGTCGAAGCAGCCGAGGTCGAGCACGCCGGCCGACCGGTCGTAGTCGAGCTCGACCCGCAGCGTCCGGACGCCGGCCGGCACGTCGACCGGCAGGTAGCGGTACGGCGCCGCCGCCCGGTCCTCCGGCCGCCACACTCCACGGTGGACGGTGCTCACGCGATCGCCCCGCTCCGCGGTGCGATGCGTTCGCACGGCACTGAGCCAATGGTTCGCTCGCACAAGTGCTCGCTCACGTCACCAATTCTCCGTCGGACGCCCGGTAGACGAGCATCCGGCCGGGCTGCGGCGTCAGCCACACGGGTGTGTCGGCCGCGGGCTCGGCCTCCTCCGGCACCACCGCGCCGATCAGTTCGTCTCCCACCGCCACGCTCATGAGCGCCGACGTACCCAGATTCTCGGCGACCGACACGGTGCCCCGCAGCGCCGGCCCGCCCGGGTCGGTAGTGCTCAGCGTCAGGTACTCCGGCCGCACGCCGACGACCACCTTCTCGCCGTCCTCCAACGGGCCCTTCCACGGCAGCAGCGCACCGGCGACCGACAACCCTCCATCGTGGACCGACCCGTCGATCAGGTTCATCGGCGTCGACCCGATGAAGTTCGCCACGAACGTGTTGGCCGGCCGACCGAACACCTCCCGCGGCGTGCCCACCTGCCGGATCCGGCCGGCGTCCATCACCGCGATGCGGTCGGCCAGCGCCAGCGCCTCGGCCTGGTCGTGGGTGACGAACACCGTCGTCACCGCCAACTCCCGCTGCAGCCGCTTGAGGAACGTGCGCGCCTCCAGCCGCAGCCGGGCGTCGAGGTTCGACAGCGGCTCGTCGAACAGGAACGCGGCCGGCCGCACGGCCACCGCGCGGGCCAGCGCCACCCGCTGCTGCTGCCCGCCCGAGAGGGCCGCCGGACGCCGTTCCAGCAAGGTCGACAGCGAGAGTTGCGCACCGACCTCCGCAGCCCGCGACGACCGCTCGGAGCGCGGACGGCGCCGCACCTTCAACGGGTACGAGATGTTCTCGCTGACCGTCATGTGCGGGAACAACGCGTAGTCCTGAAACACCATGGCGACGTCGCGGGCGCCGGGTGCGAGCCGGGTGACGTCGCGCGCTCCGATGTGGACGGTGCCGTCGGTGGGCGGTTCCAGACCGGCGATCGTGCGCAGCAGCGTCGTCTTGCCGCAGCCGCTCGGCCCGAGCAGCGCGAAGAACTCGCCGTCGGCGATCGTCAGGTCGAGCTTGTCCAGCGCCCGGACGCCACCGGGGAACTCCTTCACGAGTCCACTGAGGACGATGTCGGCCATCAGCTCTTGATCCCGCCGTGGAAGCGGAACCCGTAACGGCTCCAGGCGAACAGGTACATCAGCACCACCGGTATCGAGTAGAGCAACGAGAACGTCGAGATCAGGGCGAGGTTCGGCGAGCCGCCCTCGGTGTAGAGGGTGCGCACCAGCACCGCGGCCGGCTGCTTGTCAGGGTCGCGCAGCAGGATGAACGGGGTGAGGAAGCTGCCCCACACCTGCACGATCGTCCACACGCCGATGGTCGCGAGGCCCGGCCGCGCGACCGGCACCACGACGTGCCGCAGCACCTGCAACGGCGAGGCGCCGAACACCCGGGCACTCTCCTCGTAGGACCGCGGGATCGTGTCGATGAAGTCCTTCAACAGGAAGATGGCCGCCGGCAGCAGCCCGCCCGACAGCACCAGGATCACGCCGGCCCGCGAGTCGATCAGCCCCAGTTCGAACACGAGCAGGAAGATCGGCACCATCGCCGCGGTTCCGGTGATCACGCTCGACAGCAGCAGCAACGCGTACAGCAGCGCGTCGCGTCCCGGAATCCGCACCCGGCTGAGCGCGTAGGCCGCCAGCGCCGCGGCCGTGACCACGACGAGCATCGCGCCCACCGACAGCAGCACGGAGTTCAGCAACGAGGGCAACGCGTACCGGTTGTCGCCGACCTCGGCGAAGTTCCCGAGCGTCGGATCCGACGGCGGGCGCACCGCGTACGTGGGCGTCTCGTCGAACGGCGCCGACAGCAACCACAGCAACGGCAGCGCGAAGAACGCCATGCCGAGCCCGACGAGGACGTACACGCCGACGCGCCCGGCCACGTACCGGATGATCACGACCCACGCACCTTCGACGCCCGCAGGTACACCAGCGCCAGCCCGAGATTGATGAGCAGCACCAGCAACGAGATCGCGCCGCTGTACCCCATGTCGCCGCCGATGATCGCGGTGTTGTAGATGTACACCGGCACGATCTCCGACTCGTTCCCCGGACCGCCGGCGGTGAGCAGGAACGGCGTGAAGTCGTTGAACGTCCACAGGCTGATCAGCAGCGTGTTGGTGAGCACGTACGGACGCAGGTGCGGCAGCACCACGTCGCGCAGGGTCTGCCAGCGGCCGGATCCGGCCAGCCGCGCGGTCTCCAGGTGCGACGGCGGCACGCTGGTGAGCGCCGCGCCGTACAGCATCATCGAGAACGCGGTGCCGCGCCAGACGTTGAACACGACGATCGAGATCATCGGGTACTCGACGAGCCACGCGGTGGCGCCGCCGAGGATGTTGTTGAGCGTGCCCGCGTCGCGGTCGAGCATCGCGATCCACAGGAACGCCACCACCGAGCTCGGCAGGATCCACGCCAGCAGCACCAGCGCCTCGACCATCCGCCGCAGCACCGTGCCGGCCGCCCGCAACGCGTACGCGAGCAGGAATCCGAACACGTTCTGGCCCAGCACGGCCGAGCCGAGCACGAACAGCAGCGTGAGCCACAGCGAGTTCCAGAACGTCTCGTCGGTGAGCGCGCGGCTGTAGTTGTCCAGCCCCACGAAGGCGGGGCGGCGGGCCTCGGCGCCGGTGAGCCGGAAGTTCGTCAGTCCGATGTAGAGGGTCCACAGGGCCGGGAAGACCAGGAACACCGCGATGAGGGTCAGGGCCGGGGCGGTGAACCCGAAGGCGCGCCACCGCCCCAACCCCGCCGCGTCTGTGCTCGCTCTGCTGTCTGCGCTCGCGTCCGCTCGCGCGGGCCCGGGGCCTCCGGAGGCGTCGTCTTCCCTCGTCGCTCCGGTCGCTACGCTCCCTGCGCTCCTCAGTCCAGACGACGCCGGCCCCGGGCCGGTGTCGGGGTCAGTCGGAGGCAATCTTGTCCGCCCCGCCGACGATCGACTCCAGTTTCTTCTGGTACTCCGACGCGGCCGCCGCCGGTGCCGTGCCGGTCACCACCGACAGCGTCGCCTGCTGCAACGCCTGCGACACCCGCGGGTACTCGGCGAAGCCGGGCCGGAACGCCGTCAGCGGCAGCACCTTCTGGGCGATGAACGTCAACAGCGGATCGTTCTTCAGGATCTCGTCGTTGACGTCCTGCCGCTGGGTGAGCCGGGGCGAGGTGCCGACCTGCGCGACCGTCGCCTCCTTGGAGTTCATGAACTGCAGCAGTTCCCAGGCCTGGCGCGGGTACTTGGTGGCCGGGTTCAGTACCCGTCCGGCGCCGCCGGACATCGACACGAAGTCCTGTCCGCGGACGCCGCCACCGGCCTTGGTGGCCGGAATCAGCGCGTAGCCGACGTTCTCGTTGCGGTCGGCCATCTTCGCGATGCCCTTGGTCGGCTCGACGACGCTGCGCCAGAAGTAGTCGCCCTCGAGGAGGATCGCGATCTTCCCCTCGGCGAACGCCTGGAACGACTTGTCCCGACCCTTGGCGTCCTGCTGCAGCACCGGATCGCCGAGCCCGCCGCCGTAGACCCGTTGGTACAGGCCGAAAACGTCGCGGACGGCCGCGCTGTTGCCCTGCCACTTGCCGTCGGCCCAGATCTGCTTGCCGGTGCCGACGAGCAACGGCAGCACGCCCTGCATCGTGGTCGCCTCGCCCATCGCCGTGCCGGCGTTGAGCTGGATCGGCGTCACGCCGGGCGCGGCGGTCTTGATGGTCTGCGCCGCGGTGATGATCTCGTCCCACGACTTCGGCTGCCAGTCACGCGGCAGGCCGGCCTTGGCCAGCAACGTGCGGTTGAAGTAGATGACGCGGCCGTCGGTGCCTTCCGGGACGCCGTACCGCTTGTCCTTGTAGGACATGTTGCCCTGCACGGGTTGCGGGATCTGCTTCCACCCGTCCCACCCGTCGACGACGTCGGCGCCCACGAGATCGTTGAGCGGCTTGATGTAACCGGCGTCGGCGAACTCACCGACCCAGATGCCGTCGAGGGAGTAGATGTCGGCGCCGCTGCCCGTCTTCAGGTCCAGCGCGATCTTGCTCTTGTAGTCCTCGTCGCCGGCGCCGGACGGCTGGAACTCGACCTTCGCCGTGCGTCCCTTGGCCTTCTGGGCCTCGATGAACTTGGGGATCACCCAGTTCTCGATCCACTCGGCACCGGCGGCGTTCTTGCCACCGGCGATCGCGTTGGCCGCGATCGTGAGGCTGAACTCCTTGGCGTCGGCGTTCTTGGCGGTATCGGGCTCGTCGTCGCTGCCGAGGCACGCGGACGTGGCGGAGGCGGCGAGCAGGACGGCGGCGAGCGCGGGCAGGATGCGTCGATGCATCGGTTCCTCCCCGAAGGAAACGGCGGGTGCGCGTACCCGACCTTGGCACGGGCGCAGGGCCGTGTCCATTCGAGAAGATCACTGAATGACGACGATTTGGCGGTTATCGATGCGTCGCCAACGCTGAAGCGGCGGCGCCCTTCCCCGACGCCACCGCTTACCTAGAGGATACGTACGTTCACTATTAGCAACAACGATGCCGGGCGATGTCGGCACAGAACCGTGCAAGGCGTCGGGTAGCCACCTGGCTGGCTCCGGCGGCACGGCGCCATGATCCGGGGATTACCGTAGGGCCATGCGGATCGGGTTCGGGTTGCCTGTCGCCGGGGTCTGGGCGACACCGGAGAACGTCGTGCGCTTCGCCCAGCGGGCGGAGGCATTGGGGTACGGGTCGTTGTGGACGTTCCAGCGGCTGCTCGTCGACGCCGGCGAACCGCCACCGCCGAACTACCGTAGCGTCCTGGATCCGTTGCTGGCGTTGACGTTCGCGGCCGCGCACACCACCCGCATCCGGCTCGGTGTCGCGGTCATCAACCTGCCGTTCCTGTCGCCCGCCTACCTGGCGAAGCAGGCGACCACCCTCGACGTCCTCTCCGCCGGACGGCTCGACCTCGGGCTCGGCACCGGCCACTCGGAGTCCGAGTTCGTCGCCACCGGCGGTTCGATGGAGCGCCGGGGTGCCCGCGCCGACGAGTACATCCAGGTGCTGCGCACGCTGTGGACCGACGAGGTAAGCGCTTTCCGCGGCGAGTTCTACACCGTTCCGCCCAGCCGCATGGATCCCCGGCCGGTGCAGCGGCCGGGCCCGCAGATCCTCGTGGGCGGCTCCGCGAAGGCCGCCCTGCGGCGGGCCGGCCGCCTCGGCGACGGCTGGGTCAGCCGCAGCGCCACCGACCTGTCGTCGATCGCCGGCGACGTCGCGATCGTCCGCGAGGCCGCCGCCGAGGCGGGCCGCGACCCGGCGGCGCTGCGCGTCGTGTCGCGGGGCGTGGTGCGGCTGGGCGAGAAGACCGACGCTCCGCTGTCCGGGACGCCGGAACAGGTGCGCGCCGGCACCGAGTGGCTCGCGTCGCAGGGCGTCACCGAGGTCTTCTACGACCTGAACTGGGACCCGCGGATCGGATCCCCCGACGCCGACCCGGTCGAGGCCGTCGAACGCGCCGAGGAGATCCTGGAAACGCTGGCTCCCTAGAGGAGTTCGGTGCCCTCGAAGCGGCCGAGCACCTCGCGGTACAACTCGATGCCGACCCCGTTCGGATCGCGGATGTAGAGGCTGTCCTCCACCCCGCGATCCGGACCGAGGTACTCGACGCCCGCCTCGTCGAGCTTCGCCTTCGCCGCGGCGAACTGCTCCGGGCTCACCGACAGCGCCAGGTGCTGCACGGCGCCGATGGTCTCGGTGAACGGCGGGTGGTCGTGACCGGGGAAGTCGAAGAACCCCAGAAGATTGCGGTTTCCCAGGTCGAAGAAGAAGTGGCTGGACCCGGCGTAGTCGCGGTTCTCCACCAGTTCCACCAGCGGGAAACCGAGGAACTCCTGGTAGAACTCGATCGTCTCCGTCACGTCGCGGCAGATCAGGGCCGCGTGGTGGATCCCCCGCGTCGTGGGCGGGGTCCGTTCGGTGCGGGGACGGAGGTAACGCTCGCGGATCTCGTCGCGGCGCTGCCGTACGGCGGCGAGCTCCTCGCCCTGTGGCTGCGGCATCTCCGTCCTCCTTCACCTAGTTGCGTCCACAAGTAAACTACTCCCACCGGAACAGTCTCGACGCGGCCCAGAACGCGATCCCCGCGAAAGCCGCGAGGAACACCACCAGGATCCACTCGGGAGCGGTGCCCGCCCACGACTCCTGCACGGTGATGCGGAACGCGCCCAGCGGCGTGAAGTCGCCCGTCCGGCTCAGCCAGTCGGGCATCTGCTCCTTCGGCAGGTACGCGCCGGCGAAGAACAGCGACGGGAAGAACAGCAGGAACCCGTAGCCGCTGCCGCCCCGCGCGGTCCGCGCCACCGCGGCCACCAGCATGCTGAGCCCGAACATCGCGGCGAGGCCGAACACGTACGACGCGATGAACCCGGGCAGGTGCTGCGGCGGCTTCATGTCGACGGCGAGCACGCCGACCACGAGCGTGAGCACCAGCGCCGCCAGCGACAGCGCCACGTGCACCGACAGGTACGCGAACAGCAGGGCGCTCGGCCTCGCCGGCGTCGTCGACAACCGTTTCAGGATTCCCCTTTCCCGGTAGGTGGCGAAGTAGGTCGGCAGCACGGTGAGCGCGAGCGCCGCCACCGCCAGCGTCGCCGCGAGCGCCGGCAGGGCCGAGTCGACGGCGCGGGCGCCGCCGAAGTTCGGGTCGGGCACCCGGCTGCTCGCCGGCAACCCGAACGCCAGCACCAGCGCCGTGGGGAGCACCAGCGCGAGCGGGATCGTGATGAAGTCGCGCGCGGCGAGCTTGAACTCCATGAGGGTCAGCTGCCTGAGTCCGGTCGTCATCGGTCGCTCCCAGTGGTCGTCAGGGTCACGTAGGCGTCTTCGAGAGAGGCGTCCGGGCCCGCGAGGGCCCGGATGCCGGCGGGCGTGTCGAGGGCGACCACCCGGCCGTTGTTGATCACGGCGATGCGGTCGCACAACCGCTCCGCCTCGTCCATGTAGTGGGTCACGAGCAGCACGGTGACGCCGCGGTCGCGGATCTGCGACACCATCCGCCAGGTCTCCCTGCGGGCGTGCGGGTCGAGGCCGGTGGTCAGCTCGTCGAGGATCGCCACCTCGGGATTGCCGATCAGGGCGAGAGCGATGGAGACGCGCTGCTTCAGGCCGCCGGAGAGCTTGCCGTACGCGGTCTTCCGGTGGCCGTCGAGGCCGAAGTCGGCAAGCAGTCCCGCCGGGTCGGCGGGGTCGCGGTAGAACGACGCGTACAGGGAAAGCGCTTCCCCCACCCGCATCTTGTCGGGCAGGTCGCCGCTCTGCAGTTGCACGCCGAGGCGGGTCCGGAGGGTGTCGCGCTCGCGGCGCGGGTCGAGGCCGAGCACCCGGATGGTTCCGGCGTCCGGCGTGCGGATGCCGGCGATGGACTCGACCGTCGTGGTCTTGCCGGCGCCGTTCGGGCCGACGATGCCGAAGATCTCGCCCCGCTCGACCGAGAAGGAGACATCCTCGAGCACCCGCCGCGCGCCGTAGGCCTTACGGAGCTGGGAAACGTCGATGACTGGCATGGGGAAAACGCTATGGATCACGCCGGCCCGCGGTAATGACGATGGATACCCACCCGGGTGTAGGTAACTACACCGGCGCCCTGGCCCTAGGCTCGCCCCCATGCGGGTTGTGCTGGCCGAGGATCTGGCGATTCTTCGGGACGGGCTGCGCCATCTCCTGACCGCCCACGGCTTCGACGTGGTGGCGGCGGTGTCGACCGGCCCCGAGTTGGCGGCCGCCCTCCCGAACCTCCAGCCCGATGTGGCCGTCGTCGACGTGCGACTGCCACCGACGCAGACCGACGAGGGCCTGCGGATAGCGCTTTCCGCGCGGCGGGAGCGGCCCGGGCTACCGGTGCTGGTGCTCTCGTCGCACGTCGAGCAGTTGTACGCCCGCGAGTTGCTCGCCGACGGTTCGGGCGGGGTCGGCTATCTGCTCAAGGACCGGGTGTTCAACTCCGAGCAGTTCGTCGACGCCGTGCGGCGGGTCGCCGCGGGCGGCACCGTGATGGACCCCGAGGTGATCGCGAAGCTGCTCGCCCGCAACTCCACCGACCAGCCGCTGGCAGCCCTGACCCCGCGCGAGCGGGAGGTGCTGGAGCAGATGGCCGAGGGCCGGTCGAACGCGGCGATCGGGCAGCGGCTGTTCCTGTCCGAGAGCGCGGTCGGCAAGCACACGGCCAGCATCTTCACCAAGCTCGGGCTCGCGCCGTCGGACGACGACAACCGGCGGGTGCTGGCCGTGCTCGCCTACCTCGACGGGACGCGCTCCTAGACACAACGGCGCGGGATTTCCGTAGCCGGGCGGCGCCGCGCCCGTCTCATAAGCTTTTCAGCGGTGATAGAGATCGATCTCCTGGAGGATCTTGTCCAGGATCTCCACCGTGCGGGTGGGCGACTCGGCCTCGATGCACAGCTGTTCCATCGCGAGGGCGTACTGGTCGCGGTCTTCCGGCTTGTCGAGGTAGAGCGCGCTCGTGAGCTGCTCGACGTAGACCACGTCGGGCAGTTCCTCCTCGGGGAAGCGCAGCATCGTGAACGCGCCGCCGGCACCGGCGTGGCCGCCGGCGTGGAACGGGATGACCTGCAGCCGCACGTGCGACATCTGTGCCACCTCGATGAGGTACTCGAGCTGGGCGCGCATCACGTCGCGGCCGCCGATCATCCGGCGCAGCGCGGCCTCGTCGACCACGAACCAGATCTCGGGCGGTGCGGTGCGGGTGAGCAGGCGCTTGCGGTCCATGCGGAGCTGGACGCGGCGCTCGATCTCCGCGTCGGAGGCGTCGCCGTGGCCGAGGCAGATGACGGCGCGGGCGTAGTCGGCGGTCTGGAGGAGACCCGGCACGAACTGCACCTCGTAGGTACGGATCATCTCCGCGGCCGACTCCAGGCCCATGTAGGACTGGAACCAGCTGGGCATGACGTCGCCGTACCGGTGCCACCACCCGGGCGTGTTCGCCTCCCGGGCGAGGGACAGCAGCGCCGCACGCTCCTTTTCGTCGGTGACGCCGTACAGCGTGAGCAGGTCGGCGACGTCGCGCTCCTTGAAGCCGACGCGGCCAAGCTCGATACGGCTGATCTTGGACTCGGAGGCGCGGATCTCGTACCCGGCCGCTTCCCGGGTGACATTGTTCGCCTCGCGGAGCGTGCGGAGCTGGTTGCCCAGCAGAATACGCAGCACGGTCGGCCCACCGGCCGACCCAGGTTCCGGCTGGGCCGTCGTCACGAAATACCTCCGGTTACTGAGAGGCGACCCGACGTCAGGCCGCTGCTCTCCCCCGTAGGCATGCTATGACCAATCGGTAACCGGCGAAACTGCCGGTTCAGGTCACGTGATCAGATCGTCGAAGTCCCCATCCTTCGCGCCGAGGATGAATGCCGCAATCTCCGCGGGTGTGTAGATCAGCGCGGGACCCTCCGGATCACGGGAGTTCCGCACCGCGACACCCCTGCCGTCGGGAAGCTCGGCAACTTCGACGCAGTTGCCGCTCGGGTTGCTCCGACGACTCTTCCGCCAGGCCAGGACGGGTAAATCACTGGCCGACGATCTCACACTCACTTCGCTCATGTGTGTCTCTCTATGTCTCAGGCGGGACTGGGTGCTCTGTCGAGCGGTGAATCCGTCATCTGCACGTGCATCCGCTCTTGCGCCTGCATGCGACGCGGAGGATGATATCGCACAGGGAGTGAGGATCGGCCAGGCACAGACATGCTCAATGACGACTTATGAGGCCGAAAGGGTTGCTCTTCATCCAGACGGGTGACCAACCGAAACTCCCCGCTACTTCCCCAGCTACATAGCGCAAAACTTCCCCACCCGGACGGCACGCAGGCGGGAGGCAACCAGGCATGCCGGTCCCCACGATCGACCCAGAACTCCGCGATCCAGCAGATGTGGCGCCTACCGACAGTTACCAGCGCTTCGACCCGGTCTGGGTCTTCCGCGGCGGCAACTGGCGGGCGGGAGTGATCGAAGCCGCGTCCGCACGCGCCGCGATGGTCACGTATCGCCCGAGCGACTCCCGTGGCACGGGCGTCGATACGTTGACCGCGCGGTTCGTTCTCGCCCGTGCTGATCGGGACCCCCTGCTCGATCGCGTCACCACCTCGTAGTACGCACCACGGCACCGTCCCGCCCGCTTCAACCCCCTCGAAAGGTTCGCCATGATCGCCATGGTCGGCCTGCTGGCGCTCCTCACCGGCGTCGCGATCGGCTGGTACCTGCGTCGCATCAACTCGTGGTGCCCGCAGTGCGGCGACCACGTCACCTGCGCCAGTTGTGGCGAACGACCGATCTTGTCCATCCCGGCAAGGTCGTGGCGGGGTCGCTGACGAATGCCGGCCACCCCCGGCCGGCCTGATGGGAGGGCCCTGATGGGAGGGCGCAGCGATGGACGCTGACCGCGAGCGTGCGTACAACGGGGTCGGCCGGCGGGCCGCGCAGAACTTCGACACGGCCTACCGGTCCCGCTGGACGGTCAACGCGGCCGGCGGACGCCGCCTGCCGGCGTTCCCGGTGGAACTGCCTCCGGTGGAGAGGCGGTCGGCGGTGCCTCCCGCCGGGCGTCTCGATCTGGGTCCGCTGATGCGGCTGGCTCAGGAGGCGTGCTGGGCACGGTTCTTCAATCGGCCTCGGCATTCGGCCATTGCGGATGCCTAGGGACTGGTAGCTACGGTCCGCCGCGTCGGTCAGGGCCAGATCGGCGCGGCGGACCGGACCTGCTCGGCCTTCTCAGCGGACGCTGGCGTCTGACCCGCGCCGGCGCCCGCTGCTTTGGCGATCCTCAGCGGGCGCCGCCGTTCACGTACAGGGTCTGGCCGCTCACGTAGGACGCGTCGTCGCTGGCGAGGAACGCGATCACCGACGCCACCTCCTCCGGCTGGCCGACCCGGCGTAGCGGAGTGCTCGCCGCGACGTGCTTCTGGTGCTCCTCCGGCGTCGCGCCGACGCGTTCGGCGGTGGCGGCGGTCATCGCGGTGGCGATGTAGCCGGGTGCCACGGCGTTGACGTTGATGTTGAATTGCCCGAGTTCGATCGCCAGCGTCGCGGTCAGCCCCTGAACGCCGGCCTTGGCGGCCGCGTAGTTGACCTGTCCGCGGTTGCCCAGCGCAGACCGGCTGCTCAGGTTGACGATCTTGCCGTAGCGCTGCTCCACCATGTACTTCTGCACCGCCTGGCAGCACAGGAACATGCTGGTCAGGTTCGTGGTGAGCACGGCGTTCCAGTCTGCCTCGGGCATCTTGAACAGCATGTTGTCGCGGGTGATGCCGGCGTTGTTGACCAGGATGTCGACGCGTCCCCACGTCTCGAAGACCTGCCCGGCCATCGCGGTGACGGCGTCCGCGTCGGTCACGTCGCAGCCGATCGCGAGCGCGCGGCCGCCGTCAGATGTGATCTTTTCCACGATCGACGCCGAACGATCCGCTGTGAGATCGACCACTGCGACGCGCGCACCGCCCTGTGCGAGCATCGCCGCGGTGGCGGCGCCGATTCCCTGTGCGCCACCGGTGACGACGGCAACCCGGTCGGTGAACCTCACGTTGTTCCTCCGAATGCGTTGATTCCGGTGAGGGCACGGCCGATCAGCAGTTCCTGGATCTGGCTCGTGCCCTCGTACAGGGTCATGACCCGGGCGTCGCGCAGGTACTTGCCGACCGGGTACTCGTCGATGTAGCCGTAACCGCCGAACACCTGCAGCGCGTTGTTCGCCGCGCGCACGGCGGCCTCGCTCGCGAACAGCTTCGCCATCGACGCCTCGGTGGCGAACGGCTCGCCGCGGTCGATCAGGTCGGCCGTTCTCCACACCAGCATCCGGGCGGCCTCGGTGTCGACGGCGATGTTCGCGAGCAGGCTCTGCACCAGTTGATGGGCGGCGATCGGCTTGTCGAACTGCACGCGCTGCCGCGCGTAGGCGACCGCCGCGTCGAGGCAGCCCTGCGCGATGCCGACGCACCCGGCCGCCACGGACATGCGTCCCTTGGCGAGCGCGGTCATCGCCACGCGAAAGCCCTTTCCTTCCGGGCCCAGCATCGCGTCGGCCGGGACGCGGACGTGGTCGAACACCAGCTCGGCCGTGGCCTGGCCGCGCAGGCCGAGCTTGCCGTGGATCTCGCGGCGGGTCAGGCCCGCCGCGGTGGTGGGGACGAGGAAAGCGCTTACCCCGCGGTGACCGGGGCCGCCGGTGCGGGCGAACACCAGCACCACGTCGGCCCAGGTGCCGTTGGTGATGAACATCTTCGAGCCGGTGATGAGGTAGTCGCCGCCGTCCTTGTCGGCTCGGGTCTTGAGGGAGGCCGCGTCGGACCCGGTGTCGGGCTCGGTGAGCGCGAAGCAGGCAAGCGCTTTCCCGGAACACAGGCGCGGCAGCCACTCCCGCTGCTGCTCCGGCGTCCCGAACCCGGCGATCGACTTGCCGACGAGCCCGAGCGACACCGACACCATGCCGCGCACGGCGGAGTCGCCCCGGCCGAGCTCCTCGAGCACCAGGCAGTAGGTGAGGTGGTCGCCGTCCGAACCGCCGTGCTCCTCGGGGATGGTGAGCCCGAGGAACCCGAGGTCGCCGAGCTTCTCGACGATGCCGGTGTCGACCCGCTCGCGCCGGTCCCACTCGGCGGCGTGGGGCACGATCTCGCGGTCGACGAACCCGGCCGCAAGCTCCCGGACGGCCTGTTGCTCCGGGCTGAGGGTGAGGTCCATGGCGGGAGACTACCCGCATTAAACTTCCAGTGTTAGGTTTCTCCGCGCAGAAGGTGGCGGGGTACGGTTCGCGGATCCGGAGGGGAGACACGATGGTCAGAGCGCTGGTTTCGCGGGGCGTCGACGGGCCGCTCGTGGTCGAGGACATCACGCTGCCCGACCTCGGTCCGGACAGCGTCCGGGTCAGGGTCCGCGCGGCCGGGGTCTGCCACTCCGACCTGTCGATGATCAACGGCACGCTCGCGCCGAGCTTTCCGCTCGTGCTCGGCCACGAGGCGGCCGGCGTCGTGGTCGCGGCGGGCGATCGGGTGACGCACGTGAGCGCCGGCGACGAGGTGGTGCTCAACTGGTCACCGGCCTGCCGGCAGTGCTGGCACTGCACCCACGGTCAGCCGTGGCTGTGCGAGACGGCCGCCGGCCCGGCGAAGCCCGGCGGCACAACGGCGGACGGCACTCCGGTGAGCGTCACGCTCGGGCTCGGAGCGCTCGCCGAGGAGGTGCTCGTGCCGGGGAACGCCGTCGTCAAGGTCCCGGCCGGCGTGCCGGCCGACGTGGCGGCGCTGCTCGGCTGCGCGGTGCTCACGGGTACGGGGGCCGTACGCAACACCGCCGCCGTCCGGGACGGCGAGTCCGTCCTGGTGATCGGGCTGGGCGGGGTCGGGCTGTCGGTGGTGCTCGCCGCGCGGGCGGCCGGGGCCGCGCCGGTGATCGCGGTGGACGTGTCCGAGGCCAAGCGCCCGCTCGCCGAGGCGGTCGGCGCCACCGACTACCTGGTCTCCGACGAGCGGCTCGCCAAGGCGGTGCGCGGGCTCACCGAGGGGCGCGGCGTCGACCACGCCTTCGAGTGCGTCGGCCGGTCGGCGACGATCCAGGCCGCGTGGCGGGCCACCCGCCGCGGTGGCCAGGTGACCGTCGTCGGCATGGGACGCCGCGACGACATGGTCAGCCTCGGCGCGCTGGACATCTTCCACTCCGCGAAGGTGCTGCGGTCGTCGGTGTACGGGGCCGCTGATCCCGACCGCGACGTGCCGGCGCTCGCCGCCTCCGTGCTCAACAAGACGTTGAACCTCGGGCCGCTGATCACCGATCGCATCGAGCTCGATGACGCACCAGGAGCGTTCGAGCGCATGGCCCGCGGCGAGGGCGGCCGGTCGGTGGTCGTGTTCTGAGGACGCCCTACTGAAGCAGTGCGGCCACCATCCGCCGCATGATGGCCTCCGCGTCGTCGATCGGCATCTGGAGGGCGTCGCGCATCATCGACCACGACGACCACGTGCTCGCCACCGTGATCGCGTTCACCAGCTGGTCGCGTTCCACGGCCGACGCCAGCTCCGTCTCGAAGACCTCCTCGATCTGGCGGCGCGCCCGGGCGATGTTGCGGGCCCGGTTGATCCGCAGCTGGGCCGAGAACGGCTCGCGCAACGACGACGCCCGTGCCGACGGCGCCAGCATCTCGAGCACCTCGACGCGCTGGGAGCAGAACTCCTCCACCCGTTCGACGAGCGGCAACTCCGGCTCGATGCGCCGGTACATGGCGTCCTGGCGCTCCTTGACCAGTTCACCGGACGCCGCGAACAGCGTCTCCATGTCCTTGAAGTTCGTCCACAGGGTGCGTAGCGATACCCCGGCCCGCTCGGCGATGCGTTCGCCGGTGGGCTTGAGGTCACCCTCGTCGATCAGGGCGAGGTGTGCGGCCACGATCGCCCGTCGGGTGCGCTCGGAGCGCGCCGACCGGCCGTCGACCCGATTCGACGCTTCGATGTCGGTCATCGCAAGCTGTCCTTCGTCGGTTTGTAGTGGTCAGGGGCTCGCCAGGCCAAGCGGGAAGTCTAGACCTGTCCCGAAGCGGCCCGATATGGGGCTAGTTCGCGGCGTGCCAGCGAACGGCGGTGGACCTCGTCCGGGCCGTCGGCCAGACGCAGTGATCGGGCGCCGCTCCACAGGCGCGCCAACGGCGTGTCCTGGCTCACGCCGGCGGCGCCGTGGGCCTGGATCGCCTTGTCGAGGATCCATTCCACCGTCGACGGCACGGCGATCTTGATGGCTTGGATCTCGGTGTGCGCGCCCTGATTGCCCACGGTGTCCATCAGCCAGGCGGTCTTCAGCACCAGGAGGCGCGCCTGCTCGACGCGGACCCGGGCCTCGGCGATCCAGTCCTGCACCACACCCTGGTCGGCAAGCGCTTTCCCGAACGCGGTGCGCGCCACCGCGCGGCGGCACATGAGCTCGATCGCGCGCTCGGCCGTGCCGATGAGGCGCATGCAGTGGTGGATCCGGCCGGGGCCGAGGCGGGCCTGGGAGATCGCGAACCCGTCGCCCTCGCCGCCGATGAGGTTCTCGGCCGGCACCCGCACGTTGTCGAACACGACCTCGCCGTGGCCGCCGTGGTCGTCGTCGGAATAACCGAAGACCCGCATGGCGCGGACGACGCTCAGCCCGGGGGTGTCGCGCGGAACCAGGATCTGGCTCTGCTGCCGGTGCCGGGGCGCGGCCGGATCGGTCTTGCCCATCACGATGAAGATGCGGCAGTTCGGGTTCAGCGCGCCGGTGATGAACCACTTCCGGCCGTTGACGACGTACCCGTCGCCGTCGCGTTCGATGCGGGTCTCGACGTTCGTCGCGTCGGACGAGGCGACCGCCGGCTCGGTCATCGCGAACGCCGACCGGATCCGCCCCTCCAGCAACGGTTCCAGCCACTCCTTGCGCTGCGCCTCGGTGCCGAACTGCGCCAGCAGTTCCATGTTGCCGGTGTCGGGCGCGGCGCAGTTGAGCGCCATCGGCCCCAGCCCGCTGCGTCCGGTGATCTCGGCGAGCGGCGCGTACTGCAGGTTGGTCAGGCCCGCGCCGTGCTCGCCGGGAAGGAACAGGTTCCACAGGCCGCGCCGGCGCGCCTCGGCGCCCAGTACGGCGACGACCGGTGGGATCGACCACGGGTCGTTCCGCTGTTCCAACTCCCGGGCGAACACCGGCTCGGCCGGGAAAACGTGTTCCTCCATGAACGCGAGGAGCCGGTCCCGGTACTCGACGGTCGTTGCGTCGTACGCGAAGTCCATCAGTTCTCCCCCAGGAAGTCGTGTCCCATCGCGGCGAGCGGGGCCACCCGTTCGCCGACCACGTCGAAGCCGTCGCCCACCGTCAGCCCCTGCGTGAAACGGAAGTGGATGCCCTCCGAGATGACGGCGAGCTTGAACGCGGCCATCGCCCGGTACCAGTGCAGGTCGGAGACGTCGCGCCCGGACCGGGACGCGTATTGGGAGACCATGTCGTCGAGGCTCGGATGCCCGGGCACCGACAGGGTCCGGTCGGCCGTGTAGAGGAGCAGCAGCGCCAGGTCGCTGAGCGGGTCGCCGAGCGTCGACATCTCCCAGTCGAGCACGCCGACGATCCGGGTTCCCACCGCGATCGCGTTGTCGATGCGGAAGTCGCCGTGCACGATCGTCCCCTGCCGCACCGGCGGCGGCGAAGCGGCCAGAAGCAGATGCAGCTCATCCAGCCCGGGAACCGAACGGCTGCGCGACAGGTCGAGCTGCTTCTTCCAGCGCCGCACCTGGCGCTCGTTGTAGCCGTCGGGCCGCCCGAAGTCGCCCAGCCCGACCGATCCGTAGTCCACGGCATGCAGATCCGCCAACCGGTCGACAAGATCGAAGATGAGCGACGGGACGAACGCCGCCAGGGACGACGCTTCCCGGTGCACGTCACCCTCGACGAACTGCATCACGTAGAACGGCGCGCCGACGAGGTCCGGGTCGGCGGAGAACGTGATGGTCGACGGCACCGGGTAGCCCGTCGGGGAGAGCGCTGTCAACACGCGGTACTCGCGGCCCATGTCGTGCGCGGTGGCGAGCACGTGACCGAGCGGCGGGCGCCGCACCACCCACCGGTCGGTGCCGTCGGTGACGACGTACGTCAGGTTCGACCGGCCGCCGGCGATCACCTCGCCCGACAGGTCACCGCGCACCAGGCCGGGAACCGCGTCGTCGAGGTAACGGCGGAGGACATGGAGGTCCAACCCGGGAAGCATTCAGGCCCGCCCGAGGAGCGCGCCGCCGTCGATCGCGAGGGTCTGTCCGGTGATCCAGGCCGCGTCGTCCGACACGAGGAACGCCACCGCACCCGCGACGTCGGACGGCACGCCCAGTCGCTTCAACGGGTAAGCGCTTGCCGCCGCCTCTTCGTCGTTCTCGTACAGCGCGGAGGCGAAGCGCGTCTTCACCACGGCCGGCGCCACCGCGTTCACCCGCACGTTGGGCGCGAGCTCCGCGGCCAGATTCATCGTGAGGTGGTTCAGCGCCGCCTTGGTGACGCCGTAGAACGCGATCCCGCCCGACGGGCGCAGCCCCGCCATCGAGGACACGTTCACGATCGCCCCGCCCCGCTCCGCCAGCCCGGTGCGGCACAGTTCCTGCACCCAGGCCAGCGAGCTCAGCACGTTGACCTCGAAGATCTTCCGCGCGGCGGCGAGGTCGAGCTCGGCCAGCGACCCGTACACGGGGTTGATCCCGGTGTTGTTGACGAGGATGTCGACCGGCCCGAACGCCGCGCCCACCCGTTCCACGGCCTCCGACCGGTGGTCGGCGTCGTCGGCCTTGCCGGGAATCGCGACGGCGTGATCAGCGCCGAGGGACGCGACGGCTTCGGCCAGCGCCTCCGGCTTGCGGGCGGTGATGCCGACCTTCGCGCCCTCGGCCACCAGCCGGGTCGCGATGCCGAGCCCGATACCGCGGCTGGCGCCGGTGACGATGGCCACCCGGCCGGCAAGACGTCCAGTCATACGCTCCCCTATTTATGCATCGTAAGTGCAGATACTATGGAGCCAGCCCCAGGAAAGCAACGCCGGGTATGCCAGAACCGACCCGAGAGGACCCCCACCGTGGCCGAGGCCGTCATCGTCTCCACCGCCCGCTCCCCCATCGGACGCGCCGGCAAAGGGTCCCTGACCCAGCTGCGCCCCGACGATCTCGCCACCACGATCGTGCGCGCCGCGCTCGACAAGGTGCCGCAGCTCGACCCCGCCACGATCGACGATCTCATGGTCGGCTGCGCCCAGCCGGCCGGCGAGCAGGGTTACAACCTCGCCCGGGTGATCGCCGTGAAACTCGGGCTCGACACGCTGCCCGGCACCACCGTCAACCGGTACTGCTCGTCGTCGCTGCAGACCACCCGCATGGCGTTCCACGCCATCAGGGCCGGCGAGGGCGACATCTTCGTCTCGGCCGGCGTGGAATGCGTCTCCCGCTACGGAAAGGGACGCAGCGACGGCCTCCCCGACACCCACAACCCCGACTTCGCCGAGGCGCTGGAGCGCACGGCGAAGCGGGCGGAGACCAACGAAGCGTGGCACGACCCGCGCGAGGACAGCCTGATCCCCGACATCTACATCGCGATGGGCCAGACCGCCGAGAACCTGGCGTACGCCAAGGGAATCACGAGAGAACTCCAGGACGAGTTCGGCGTCCGCTCCCAGAACCTCGCCGAAGCGGCCATCGCGAGCGGCTTCTGGGCCCGCGAGATCACGCCCGTCACGCTTCCCGACGGCACGGTGGTGAGCAGGGACGACGGTCCGCGCGCCAACGTCACGCTGGAGGCCGTCGCCAACCTCAAGCCGGTCTTCCGGCCCGACGGCACGGTGACCGCCGGCAACTGCTGCCCGCTCAACGACGGCGCCGCCGCGGTCGTGATCATGTCGGACACGAAGGCCCGCGAACTGGGCGTCACGCCGCTCGCGCGGATCGTCTCGACCGGCGTGTCGGCGCTGTCGCCGGAAATCATGGGGCTCGGACCGGTGGAAGCCTCGCGCCAGGCGCTCGCCCGCGCGAAGATGACCATCGACGACGTCGACCTGGTCGAGATCAACGAGGCGTTCGCGGCGCAGGTCGTCCCCAGCGCGGCCGACCTCAGCCCCGACTGGGAGAAGCTCAACGTGAACGGGGGTGCGATCGCGGTCGGTCATCCGTTCGGCATGACCGGCGCCCGGATCACGACCACCCTCATCAACTCGCTCGGCTGGCACGACAAGCAGATCGGCCTGGAGACGATGTGCGTCGGCGGCGGCCAGGGCATGGCAATGATCATCGAGAGAATGAGCTGAGCTGAAAGGAGAGCCGTACATGCGGATCTTCACCTCCCCCGAGGATCTCACCGCCGCCGTCGGTGAGCACCTGGGCTACAGCGACTGGCACGTGATCGACCAGGACCGGGTGAACAAGTTCGCCGACGCCACCGGCGACCACCAGTGGATCCACGTCGACACCGAGAAGGCCGCCGCCGGACCGTTCAAGACGACGATCGCGCACGGGTTCCTGTCGCTGTCGTTGTTCCCGGCGCTCACGCCCGAGATCTACGCGATCGAGGGCGTGCGGATGGGCATCAACTACGGCACGAACAAGGTGCGGTTCCCGTCGCCGCTGCCGGTCGGCAGCAAGGTCCGCGCGGGCGCCACGCTGATGAGCGTCGAGCAGACGAAGGACGGCGGCTACCAGGTCACCAACGAGGTGACGCTGGAGCGGGAGGGCGGCGAGAAGCCGATCTGCGTCGCGCAGACCGTCGCCCGTCTTTATTTCTGACAGACGAAGCGGGCCGCCACCCCGTTGTGGCGGCCCGCTCGCGTGTCACATCAGGACGGAATGCCGTTGCCCGGCGGCGCGGTGGCCTTCTCCGAGTACTCCTTCACGGCGCCGTCGGCCTCGTCGGTCTCCAGCACCGGGCCAAACGCGGCCTGTGACCCGCCGGAGATCTTGCCCATCTGCATGCCGCCGATGCCCGAGTGGTCGGTCTTCGAGTACCGGTACGGGCCGGCCGCGGCGTTCTTGAAGCCGCCCGACTGGATCGCCTCGATGATCTTGTCACGGGTCAGGTTCTTGCCGGCCTTCTGCAGCGCCTGCACGGTCAGGTAGCCCACGGTCATGCCGAACACGATGTTGTTGTCGAACGGCGCGTTCGCGTTGTGTTCCGCGTTGACCTTCTTGTAGAGCTGGATCCACGGGTTCGACTCGTCGGTCGCGATCGGCAGGTAGCCGACGCTGAGCAGACCCTCGAGGAGGCCCTTGTTCTGGCCGAGCAGGCCGGAGAGCGTCAGGTTGTCGGCGCCGACGCTGGAGACCACCCACTGCGGCTTGAACGCGAGCTGCGCGGCGGTGCCCAGCGCCCGGGCGGTGAAGCCGGGAATGGTGCCGGAGATGACGACCTGGCAGCCGGCCGTCTTGAACGCCTGGATCTGCGGCGTGATGTTGGCGTTGGAGGTGACGTACTTCTGCTTCTCCTTGACGCCGGCCGGGGTCAGGATCTTCTCGACGCCGGCGAGGCTGTCGCGGCCGAAGTCGTCGTCCTGGCCGAAGTGGCAGACGGTCTGGCCGGAGAAGTTCTGCTTCACGTAGTCGGCCATGATCTTGCCCTCGACCGTGTAGTCAGGCTGGAAGCCGAACGTGCCCGGGTACTTGTCGGGCTGGTCCCAGCTACGGCTGCCGGACGCGACGAACAGGTCGGGAACCTTCTGCTGCTTGAGGAAGTCGAGCACGCCGGTGTGGGTGGGCGTCCCCAGACCGTTGAGGATCGCGAAGACCTTGTCCTCCAACACCAGCTTGCGCACCAGGTTCTGGGTGTTCGCCGGGTTGTAGGCGTCGTCCTCGATCAGGTATTTGATCTGACGGCCGTGCACGCCGCCGTTCTTGTTGACGTAGTCGAAGTATGCCTTGGTGGCGGGCGCGATCTTCGAGTAACCGGCCGCGGCCGGACCGGTCAGCGGCATGTGCGTGCCGAAGGTGATCGAATCGGCGGTGACACCGGGAACGTTCTCGGCGGTGCCGCCCTCGTCGGGTGCTTCGTCGGAGCACGCGGCGACCGCCGCAACGAGCGTGAGCGCGGCGGCGATCGCGATGCCGCGCCGTGCGATGCGATGCATGGCTCTCCTGTTCGGGTGGGTTGGTGGTGGGTTTCCTGCGAAGAGGGTGGGTTCGGGTTCTACAGGTTCAGGCTTTACGGGCACGCAGGCGCCGGCGGATGGCGAAACCGGCCTTGCGGAACGCGCCCTGGATGCCGCCGGGCGCCAGAAGCATCACGATGATCAGGGTGAGCCCGAAGATCGCCAGCGGCAGGTTTCCTTCGAGCTTGTTGGCCATGGCCCGGCTCATCTCGAAGCTGCGGGTCATTTCGGTGGTGAGATACGGGAGGACGACGAGCAGCAGCGCGCCCCACGCCGCGCCGAACAGGCTTCCCAGCCCGCCGAGCACGATCGCGAGCAACAGGTTGAGCGAGAGCGTCAACCCGAAGACGCTGGGCGACACGCTCTGCGAGATGACCGCGAGCACGCCGCCGCCGAGACCGGCGCACGCCGCGCTCACCACGAACGCCAGCACCTGAGTGCGGGCGACATGGATGCCGCACAACCGGGCGGCCACCTCGTCGTCCCGGACGGCTTTGAACGAACGGCCGAACCGGCTCTGTACGAGGTTGGCGACGAACAGCACCGCCACCAGGGCGCAGATGATGGCGATCCAGGCCAGCCACCGCTCGGGCGGGAAGTACGGGCCGAGCGCGGCCGGCGACGGTTCGACGTAGACCGACAAGCCCTGGTCGGCGTTGAAGACGCTCGCGAACCGCGTGGTGAATGCCGGCACGACGAGCGCGACCGCGAGCGTCACGCCGGCGAGGTACGGGCCGCGCAGCCGGGCCGCGCACATCCCGATGACGAGACCCGCGAGCGACGCGACGATCACGCCCAACGGCAACGACACCAGCAGCGTCCAGTTGCCGAGGAGGTTGCGGTCGCTGAACTCGTTCTGCATCAACGCGACCGTGTACGCGCCGCACGCCATGAACGCGCCGTGCCCCAACGACAGTTGACCGTTGAGCCCGGTGAGCATCGTGAGCCCGACCGTGACGCACAGGTACGCGGCGACGGTCGCCAACTGGTAGTTGCGGAACGGCTCGATGCCGTAGCTGATGAAGTAGACGAGGATCGCGCCGACGGCCACCCAGATCAGGTGCCGCAGCAGGGTCGAGCCGCCACGGCCCGGCAGTGCCGGCGCGATGCCGGCGGAAACGAAGCGGCGCAAGGGCGAACGCTGCGGCGTCACCGGCACGGTCTCGCGCGCTTTTTCCGTGGTCGTCATACCGTCCTCGCTCGCACGCTGGAGAAGATTCCGCCCGGCCGGAACAGCAGGACGCCGAGCAGCACCACGAGCACCGCGATGGGCGTCACGGCGGCGCCGAGGTATCCGCTGACGTAGGACAGGATCAGCCCGACGATGATGCCGCCGACGACGGCGCCGACCGGGCTGTCGAGACCACCCACCACGGCGGCCGTGAACGCGGACGCGAACACGAGGTCCATCGCGTGCGGATGCAGGCCGAGTTCGGTGGGCAGGATGAGGATGCCGGCGAGCGAACCGACCAGCGCCGCCAGCGCCCAGCCCAGCGTGAGCATCCGGCCGACGCGCACACCCAGCAGTCGCGACACCTCGGGCGCGAACGCCGCGGCCCGCATCCGTAGCCCGATCGCGGTGCGCGTGAACAGCAACGCCAGCAGCACCACGATCGTGGCGACCGACCCGTAGATGAACAGGTCGTACTGGGTCATCAGCGGTACGCCGCCGACCTCGATCGCCGCGGTGCCGAACGGATGGTTCGCCGCCCGGTACTCGCCGCCCCAGATGATGCCGACGACCGCGGTGAGGAACAGCACCAGCCCGAGCGCGACGATGACGTCGTTGAGCGGATTCGCGTGGCCGACGAACCGCATCAGCCCGCGCTCCACGGCCGCGCCGAGCAGGAACCCGCCGACGAGCCCGACCACGAGCCCCAGCAGGTACGAGCCGGTCGAGTCGGAGACGAGGTAGGCCGCGTACGCGGTGACCACGGCCATCGCGCCCTGCGCGAAGTTCACCACCCGCGCGGCCCGCCAGATGAGCACCAGCGCGAGCGCGAACGCGGCGTAGATCGCGCCCCTCGACACGCCGTCGAAGGTGAGGAAGACAAAGCGTTCCAAGGCAATCCCCCTAGAAACCGAGGTACGCGTGGCGGAGGGACTCGTCGTCGCGCAACCGGTCGGCGTCGGTGGTCATGACGACGCGGCCGAGCGACATCACCACGCCCTGGTCGGCGATCGACAACGCGCTGCGGACGTTCTGCTCCACCAGCAGCACGGTGAGACCGGTGGAGTCACGCAACCGCCGCAGCAGCGCCATGATCTGCGCTGTCACCTTCGGCGCGAGACCGAGCGACGGTTCGTCGAGCAACAACAGTTCGGGACGCGCGATCAGCGCCCGCCCCACCGCGAGCATCTGCCGTTCCCCGCCGGACAACTGGTGCCCGAGATGGCGGCGCCGGCGGGCCAACGGCTCGAACAGCTCGTAGACCTCGTCGGTGGCCTTCTTCGCGTCGGCCTTGTCCTTGCGCCACAACCCGCCGAGCCGCAGGTTCTCCTCGACGGTGAGTTCGGCGACGACGCCGCGGCCCTCGGGCACGTGCGCGATGCCGCGCTGCACGTACTGCTCGACCTTGCAGCCGCGCAGATCGGTGCCGTTGTACGTGACGCTGCCGCCGGTCGGCTTCACCAGGCCGGTGAGCGTGCGCAGCAACGTGGTCTTGCCGGCGCCGTTGGCGCCCAGCACCGCGGTGATCGTCCCCTGTGGAACGGTGAGGTTCACGTCGCGCAGGACGGGCACCGCGCCGTAGCCGGAGCTGAGGTCCTTCACTTCCAGCAGCGTCATGACGTGACCTCCGCACCGAGATAGGCCTCGGCGACCGCGGGGTTGTCGCGGATCTCCTGCGGCGTACCGGATGCGATGACGCGGCCGAAGTCGAGCACGACGATTCCCGTGCACACCTGCATCACCAGGTCCATGTGGTGCTCGACCAGCATCACCGAGCAGGCTCCCTCCGACCGCGCGGGCAACCCGACGATCAGCGCGGCCAGTTCCTCGATGTCCTCCGCGGAGAGACCGCCGGCGGGCTCGTCGAGCAGCAGCAGCCGCGGCCTCGCCACCAACGCCCGGGCCAGGGCGACGCGCTTGCGCACCGCGTACGGCAACGTCTCCGGGTAGGCACCGGCGTGGTCGGCGACGCCCAGCTCGTCGAGCCGGGCGACCGCCTCGGCGCGCAGCCGGCGCTCGTCGCGGTCGCTGCGGGGCAGCCCGAACAGCGCCGACAGGAAACCCGCGTCGGACGTGTGCGTCGCGCCGGCCATCACGTTCTCCAGCACCGACAGGCCCCGGAACAGCCCGACACCCTGGAGGGTGCGCACGATTCCCCGGCGCGCCAGCTGGTGCGGCTTCGGCCGCAACGGCCGGCCGTCGAACGTGATGCTTCCGTTGCTGGGCTCCACGAACCCGCACACGACGTTGAACAGCGTGGTCTTTCCGGCACCGTTGGGCCCGATGACACCGACGACGCTGCCGGCCGGAACGGCCAGCGACACGTCTTCCAGTGCCACCAGGCCACCGAAGTTCACGCCGATGCCGCTCAGGTCGAGGCTGGCACCGGTGTTGCGGATACCGGTACTGCCGATACCGGTATCCGGGGGATCAGCGGACGGCGGGCTCATCTTCACCTCTGGGGTGGGGTGGGGCGCTACCGCGCCGGGGACGCGCCTGGTGATGCGAGGTACGAGCCGATCAAAGTAATTACATCGGGAGTGTACATTTTTGGATCGCCCCGTCAACGGTCTTGTTGCGAGGCTGTGACCAGGGAATTTCGGGGGTGCTCACATTACGCCAAGGCGGGATGAAAAGGGCTCCCTCAGGCAGGTGGAAGATTGACCAGGTTCGCCAGAACGGCGCGGTGCCGGTCGGGCGTGCCGAGGCCGATCGCCGCGCTCTTGGCCCGCTTCAGGTACAGGTGCGCGGGATGTTCCCAGGTGAACCCGATTCCGCCGTGCAGCTGCACGCATTCCTCGGCCGCGAGCACCGCGGTCTCGGAGCAGTAGGACTGCGCCAGCGCGGCCGCGACCTCCGCGTCGTCGGTGCCGATGCTCGCGGCGGCGTACCGGGCGACGGCGCGGGCCTGCGCCACGCGCGTCCACAGGTCGGCGAGGCGGTGCTTGAGCGCCTGGAACGAGCCGACCTTGCGGCCGAACTGGTACCGGTTCTTCAGGTAGTCGACGGTGCTGTCGAGACACCACTGCGCCAGGCCGACCTGCTCGGAGGCGAGCAGCGCGGCGCCCGTCGTGAGCGCGGTGGTCACCGCGCGCACGGCCGTCTCACCACGGGCAAGCGCTATCCCGGACGCCGATGCGAACCCGATGTCGCACACCTGCCGGGTCATGTCCAATGAGGACAGTGGCGTCCGGGTGACCCCGGCGGCGGCGGCGTCGACCGCGTACAGGCCGTCGGTGGTGGGCACCAGCAGCACGTCGACGGTCACCGCGTCGGCTACCGACGTCACCGTGCCGTCGAGCGTGTCGCCGGCGGCCGAGACCGTGGGGGAAAGCGCTGTCCCGGCGGTGGTGGAGAACGGAACGACGAGCGCCGCCGACCTCTCCCCGGAGGCCAGTCGGGCAAGGAGTTCGGCGGCGGCACGGACCTCGGCCGCGGCCGCCGGGGAAGCGCTTTCCGCGCCGGCGCCGGGCGGGGCGCCTTCGGCGGCCCCCGGCGAAGCGCTCTCCCCGGCCGCCACCAGGAGCGCGGCCGTGGCCAGGACGGCGCTGCCCAGGTACGGCACCGGCGCCACCGCCGACCCCAGCTCCTCCAGCACCACCGCGACCTGGCGCCACGTCGCACCCGCGCCGCCGGCGTCCTCCGGAACGGGCAGGCCCGCCAGGCCCATCTCGCCGGCGAGCGTGGCCCACAGCTTCGTGTCGTACGGCTCCGGGCTCTCGGTGCGGGCGAGCACGGCCGACCACGGGCTCCGGGCGGCCAGCAACCCGCGGACGGTGGCCCGCAGTTCCTCGTCCACCTCGTCATAGAGAAGGTCAGAGGTCATCGCGGCAGGTCCTTCCACGGGATGTCCTTGTCCGAACGGGGTTCGCTGGGCAGGCCGAGCACCCGCTCGGAGATGATGTTGCGCAGGATCTCGGACGTGCCGCCCTCGATCGAGTTGCCCTTCGCCCGCAGGTACCGGTAGCCGGCGGAGCGTTCCAGGAAAGGGGTTTCCCGGCCCCGGCCGCCGTTCCAGTCGTCGTGGCGGAGCACCTCCTCGCCGCGCACCTCCATCTCCAGCCCGGAGATGCGCTGCATCAGCGTGGCGAACGTGAGCTTGACGGCCGAGCCCTCCGGCCCGATCTCGCCGGCCGCCAGCTGCTGGCGCAGCCGGGTGGCGGTGAGCCGGGCGGCCTCCGCGTCGACCCACAGCTTCATCAGCTCGGTGTGCGCCCCGGGTGTCCGCACCGAAGGACTGGAGCGCCACAGGTCGGCCAGGACGCCGATCGCGCCGCCCTCGCGCGGGATCGGCCCGCCGCCGATCGACACCCGCTCGTTCATCAGCGTGCTGCGGGCGACGCTCCAGCCCTCGCCCACGGCGCCCAGCCGCATCGAGTCGGGGATCCGCACGTCGGTGAGGAACACCTCGTTGAACTCGGCCTCGCCGGTGAGCTGCCGCAGCGGCCGCACCTCCACGCCCGGCGCGGTCATGTCGAGCACGAAGTAGGTCATGCCCTCGTGCTTGGGCAGCGCCGGATCGTGCCGGGTCACCAGGATCGCGAACCGCGCCAGGTGCGCGAGCGACGTCCACACCTTCTGGCCGTCGACGATCCAGTCGTCGCCGTCGCGCACCGCGCGGGTGGCCAGGCCGGCGAGGTCGCTGCCGGCGCCGGGCTCGCTGAAGAGCTGGCACCACACCTCCTCACCGGTCCACAGTGGACGGAGGTAGCGGCGTTTCTGCTCCTCGGTGCCGTGACGCAGGATCGTCGGCGCCGCCATGCCCAGCCCGATCGGGTTGAGCGCCGGGTTCACCACGGGCGCGCCGGCCCGGGCGAACTCGACGTCGACCACCGCCTGCAGGGCGCGCGGCGCACCGAGGCCGCCGTGCCCCTCCGGGTAGTGCACCCAGGCGAGACCGGCGTCGAAACGCGCGCGCAGGAACTCCAACCGAGAACCGGCGGGGTCGTGCCCGGCCAGGAACGTGGCGACCTGCTCGCGCAGGGCGGCCTCTGTCAACGCTGTCACCGCGGCCCCCAATCTTTCTACACGGTGAGTGCAATATATGCCCCCCACCGGGGCCAACGGAACCCCTACGGGGTGGCACGAAGCCGGGAGCACCCGGCTCCGAACTCCTCCTACTGTTCTCTTCAACACCGCAACAACGGAACGAAAAACATAAACTCGGAGGAAGATTCACATGAGCGAGTACGAGCCGACCGGCGAAGACTACGGCCACAACGACGACTACGCCCCGGAGCCCACGCACGACGAGCACGTGATCGTCGCGCAGTTCACGGACGGCTCGCAGATCGGCGTCGCCGACTACGACCACGACGGTTACGCCGACATCCTGGCCACCGACGCCGACGGCGACGGCCGCCCCGAGCTGGTGTACACCGACGAGCACGGTGGCCCGGCGCTCGACACGGTCTACGTCGACCACAACGAGGACGGCAACCCCGAGCAGGTCTACGCCGACACCAACGAGGACGGCTACGTCGACGCCGCCGCGGCCGACACCGACCACGACGGCGCGCTCGACCTGGCCGCCTTCGACCGCAACTTCGACGGCCGCGTCGACCAGGTCCAGGTGGACCCGGACGAGGACGGCAACATCGACAAGACCGTCACCGACACCGACTTCGACGGCGTCTTCGACGAGGTGCACTACGGCGACCACGACACCAACCCGTACGCCCGCGCGTAACAAGCCCGGAAAACCTGAAACAACACCCCAAGAACCGGTGGCCGGCCTCTTCCCCCGTGGAGGCCGGCCACCGGCGTTTGTCACGGCACGAGGCGATACTCTTGCCGCGCGACAAATAAGGGCAGGGGTGGAGAGTGCGAGATCAGGCCACGTCGTGGTCGGCGGGCGGGTCGTCGGACGCGGCGGCGGCATTTTCGAGCCGTTCCGCCGCGCGCTCGAACTCCCGCAGGCCCTGCAGCAGCGCCCGCCGCCCGTCGGCGGACATCGCGGCGAGCACCGTCGCCAGTTGCGAAACCCGGGTCTCGCGCAGCCCGTCGACCAGCCGCTGTCCCTCGGCGCTGACCCGCAGCTCCACCTCGCGCCGGTCGACGCTCCCGGGGCGGCGGGTCACCAGGCCGGCGGCCACCAGACGGTCGCAGAGCCGGCTGGCCGACGACGGGATCGCGCCGAGCTCCTCGGCGAGCTGGTTGAGGTTGGTCGGAGCCTGCCGGCTGATGATCAGCAACGCGCGCAGCTGGGACACCGAGACGCGCGGCAGCACCTCCTCCTCGGCGCGGCCGAGGGTGATGACCAGTGCCCGCGTCGCGGCGTCGACCGCGGCCGCCAGCGCGACCGGGTCGCCAACGTCGACGTCGGGGATGTCGGGCAGCGTCTCTCCTCCCCTGCGTCGGGCGATCGCCCAGCCCCGCAACGGAACCGGTGGATCGTTTGTACTGTGCACCATTATCGCCGCCTCGTCGCGCTGGGAGGACGCCGGTGACTGAGTCCGAGCCGAGGCCCGACCGATACCTCCGCTGCCAACGTGCCATGTTCGAGGCACCGGCGCACGCACTGATCGACGCCCTCGCGGCCGCGTTGCGCGAGCACTACGGCGTGCTCGCCGTCGATCTCCTGCTCGCCGACTACGAGCTGAACGTGCTGTGCCCGGTCATCGGGGTCGCCGAACCGGTACCGGTCACCGGCAGCGCGGCCGGCCAGGTGTTCGTCGACCGGCGCGCGATCGTCACCGAGGGGCCCGAGGGGGTCCGGTTACTGCTGCCCGCGGCCGCACGCGGGGACGCTGCGGGCGTATTAATTCTTGATCTTGAAGCGCGGCCCGGACCGTCGGAATTGGACGAGTTGGTTTTTCTCGCGACCGCCCTCGGCCATGACCTCCGCGCCGCCGATTCGGTGACCGACCGTTACCGCAACGCGCGGCGCCGGACCGCGTTGACCGTCGCCGCCGAGATGCAGTGGCACCTGCTGCCCGGACGCTCGTGCCGCAAGCCCGAGTTCGCCCTGGCCGGGCAGCTCGAACCCGCGTACTCCGTGTGCGGTGACAACTTCGACTGGGCGGCCGAGGACGACCACCTCGTGCTCACCGTCACCAACGGTCACGGCACCGGCATCGAGGCGTCGCTGCTGACCGTGCTCGCGGTGACCGCGATGCGCAACGCCCGGCTCGCCAGCCCGCGCATCTCCGACCACGCCGCGCTGGCCGACCAGGCTGTATACGCTCAGCATGCCGGCCGTCGACACCTGTCGTCGCTGCTGCTGCGGTTCGACCTGGACACCGGGATGGTCGCCGCGGTCGACGCCGGATCGCCGATGGTGCTGCGACTGCGCGGCGCGGAGCTGACCCAGGTGAACCTGGAGGCCCAGCTTCCGCTCGGCATGTTCGAGTCGACGGTGTACGTCGAGCAGACGTTCCGGGCCGAACCGGGCGACCGGCTGATCGTCCTCAGCGACGGCGTGCACGAGTCGCCGTACGGGAACCAGCGGTACACCGAGCAGGGGCGGTTGCGGCAGACCCTCGTGGGCACCCGCCGGTTGCCGCCGGCCGAGGCGGTGCGGGCCGTCCTCGCCGACCACAACGTGTTCCGGCAGGGCGTCCCGCTCGACGACGACGCGGCGATCGTGGTGGTGGACTGGGCGGGCCGGCAACAGCCATAGTCTGGTGCCATGAGAACGCAGGTCGGAATCGTCGGTGCCGGCCCGGCCGGCCTCATGCTGGCGCACCTGTTGCACCTCGCCGGCATCGAGTCGGTGGTGCTGGAGAACCGCGGCCGCGAGTACGTCGAGAAGCGGGTGCGGGCCGGAGTGCTGGAGCACCCAACCGTCGAGTTGCTGCGCGAGACCGGCCTGGGCGAGCGGCTCGACGCGCAGGGGTTGCCGCACCACGGGTTCGCGTTGCGGTTCGACGGGGTCGACCACCGCGTCGCGCTCACCGACCTCACCGGCCGCGAGATCACCGTCTACGGGCAGCAGGAGGTCGTCAAGGACCTGATCGCGGCCCGGCTCGGCGCCGGGCTCGCGATCGAATTCGAGGTGACGGACGTGAGCGTGCACGATTTCACGTCTTCGCGACCCCGCATCTCCTACGTGGACGCCGCCGGCGTGGCGCAGACGCTGGAGTGCGACATCATCGCGGGCTGCGATGGGTTCCACGGGATCTGCCGGCCCGCTGTCGCTTCTGAACTTTCCTTCTATGAACGCGCTTACCCGTTCGCGTGGCTCGGGGTGCTGGCGCGGGCCGCGCCGTCGCACGAGGAGCTGATCTACACCTACCACGACCGCGGGTTCGCGCTGCACAGCATGCGCTCGCCCGAGATCACCCGGCTCTATCTGCAGGTGCCGCCGGACGAATCCCTCGACGGATGGTCCGACGATCGCATCTGGGACGAGCTCTCCGCGCGGCTCTCCGCCGACGGGTTCACGCTCACCACCGGCCCGATCCTGGAGAAGAGCGTCACCCCGATGCGCAGCTTCGTCGTCGAGCCGATGCGCCACGGTCGGCTGTTCCTCGCCGGCGACGCCGCCCACATCGTCCCGCCGACCGGTGCCAAGGGCATGAACCTGGCGATCGCGGACGTCCGGGTGCTCGCGTCGGCGGCAAGCGCTTTCCTGCGCGAGGGCCGCACGGACCTCCTCGACGCCTACAGCGACACGTGCCTGCGCCGGGTCTGGCGGGCCGAGCACTTCTCCTGGTGGATGACGTCGATGCTGCACCGCGACCCGGCCGGCGACCCGTTCGACCACCGGTTGCAGCTCTCGCAACTCCGGTACACGGCGTCGTCGACGGCCGCTCTCACCAGTCTGGCCGAGAACTACGTGGGACTACCGTTCGGCGCACCTTCTTAGGTACGCACATCGCCCATGCGTCCAGGAGAAGCTCTTCCATCTCGTCGGGTTCGATCGCGGCGGGCCAGCAGCAGACCCACCTGAACCGCATGTCGGACGGCCCGGGCAGGAAGAACTTGTGCGGCTCCGCCTCGACCAGGGCGGCCCGCTCCTCCTTGGGGAACCCGAAGCCGAGCTGGGTCTCGTCGCGGGAGTAGGCCGCGTAGACGATGGGACCGACGCGGAACTTCAGCCGGTCCCGGATGATCTTCACTTCGGTGCGCGGCAGGCCGGCACAGAAGGCCTTGACGAACTCGACGGTGACCACGGGAGGCATTCTCCCGTGGTCACCGCGGTTCTTACAGTCTCACCGCCGGTGGCAGCGGTTTGGTGTGGAGGATCCCCAGGCGTTGCGTGGCGCGGGTCAGCGCCACGTAGAGATCGCTGGCGCCGCGCGGTGAGCCCTTGACGATCTCGTCCGGCTCCACCAGGAGCACCGAGTCGAACTCCAGGCCCTTGGCCTGCTTGACGGTGAGCACGACCACCGGGCTGACCAGGTCGGCGCCGGCGCCCACGGCGGTGCCCCCGATCGCCGACGCGACGGCGGCGCCGAGGTCGGCGACCCGCCCGGCCGGCACGAGCACCCCGACGCGACCGTCGCCGGCCTCCGCGGTCTCCTGCCGCACGGCGTCGACGAGGCGGTCGGTCAGCTTGACCGGATCGATCCGTTCCGCCCACGGCGGCACCCCGGTCTCGCGCACCGACCGCGGCGGGGACATCGTCGGGTCGATGTCGGCGAGCACACCGGCCGCGACGGCCATGATCTCCGCCGGCGTCCGGTAGTTCACGGTGAGCTCGGCGAGGCGCCACCGGTTTTCCACATAGGGCCGCAGGGTGGTCTCCCATGACGCGGCGCCGCTCAGGTCGCCGGTCTGCGCGACGTCGCCGACCAGCGTCAACGAGCGGCTGGGGCAGCGCCGCATCAGCAGCCGCCAGGCCATCGGCGACAGCTCCTGCGCCTCGTCGACGATGATGTGCCCGAATGCCCAGCTCCGGTCGGCGGCGGCCCGCTGCGCGGCGGTCACGTGGCTCCTGACCCGCTGGCGTTCGCCCAGGTCGGCGGCGTCGATCAGGTCGGTGGCGGCCAGGTACTCGGGGTCCTCCTCGTCGTCGAGCGACCGCGAGCCCTCCAGGATCTGCAGCGCGCCCTCGGCGTACTCGCGGCGGGCCAGCCGCTCCCGCTCCTCGATCACGAACTCGTCGCTGACCGGCTTGTCGCCGTCGAGCAGCTCGGCCGCCTCGTCGAGCAGGGGCACGTCGGCCGCCGTCCAGCCGCCGCGGGGGTCGCGGCGCAGGGCCGCGCGTTCGCTTCCGGTGAGTTGCGGCGCGGCCTTGTCGAGACGCTCGGGTGACGCGTAGAGCCCGGCGACCAGTTGCTGCGGCGTGAGGACGGGCCACAACCAGTCGCAGACGGCCAGCACCTCGGGCTCCTTCGCGAGGCTCTTCCGGATCTCGGCGATGTCGGACTGGTCGAGGACGTTGTTTCCGATGTCCTCGGCGTTGGCGAAGTCGTCCTTGCGTCCGCTCTCGAACGCGGCGCGGGTGATGTCGGCGAACGGGTCGTCGCCGATCCGCTCCGCGATCTTTGTTGTCAGTGCCTCGACGATCTCTTTCTCGAAGGCGGCTCTTGCCGCGTTGTGCGGCTTCTTCGTGGCGCGGGCGAGGTTCCGGGCCCGCCGTGCTTCGCCCGGCTCCAGGTACAGCGTCTCGCGGTTGCCGTCGCGGTCGATCTCGATCGGGATCCGCTTGGTGGGCTGGCGCTGGCGGTCGTCGAGTGCCTTTCTCAGGATGTCCGTGAAGGTCAGGCGTCCCTTGATCTCCGCGACCACGGCCGGTTCCTCGCGGCGGGCGGTGACCCCCGGAAAGAGATCGCCGACCGTGCAGAGCAGCACCCCGGTCTCGGCGAGCGACGGCAGCACCTGCGAGATGTAGCGCAGGAACGTGTCGTTCGGCCCGACGATGAGTACGGCCCGGGTCTCGAGCAGTTCGCGGAATGTATACAAGAGGTATGCGGCCCGGTGCAGCGCGACCGCGGTCTTGCCGGTGCCCGGCCCGCCCTGCACGACGAGCGCGCCGCCGAGGTCGGAGCGGATCACCACGTCCTGCTCGGCCTGGATGGTCTCGACGATGTCGCTCATCCGGCCGGTTCGCTTGGCCTTGATCGCCGCCATGAGCGTGGCCTCGCCGGCCAGCCCGCTCAGCGTCTTGCCGGCGGTGACGTTGGCGACGTCGAGGTCGAGCACCTCGTCGTCGAGGTCGGTGACCTTCCGGCCGCGCGTGCGGATGTGGCGTCGTCGTTGGACGCCCTCGGGCGACGCGGCCGTGGCCAGGTAGAACGGCCGCGACGCCGGGGCACGCCAGTCGGTGAGCAGCGGGATGTGCTCGCCGCTCTTCTCGTCGTAGAGGCCGATGCGGCCGATGTACCGGGTGGTGCCGTCGAACCCGTCTATGCGTCCGAAACATAGACCGTTCTCGACGGCGTCGTAGCGTTCGATCTGATCGGCGAGCAGCGCGGACATGCTGTCGCGCTCCGACATCGCCTGGTGCGTGCTGCCGCGGCTCAGTCGGGTTTCCCTGAGCCGCGCCTGGGCCCGTTCCCGCATTTCATCGAGGTGGCCGTAGAGCAGGTCCAGGTGGACCTGCTCCTGGCCCTGCTCCCACTCGACGTCGTTTGACAAGCCGTTACCCCATTCGATACACTGGCGACTGGTCGAGCGGCTTTATGCCGCTCTTTTTTGTTGCCGTGAAACGAGTAAGGGTAGCACTTCGGCGTCATCCTGCTTCGGGATGCTCCGTCACATTCTGCAGGTACAGCTGCTCGCCCAGCGTCTCGATGAGGTGCAGCTGGGTCTCCAGGTAGTCGACGTGGTGCTCCTCGTCCTTGAGGATGTCCTCGAAGATCCGCGCCGACGTCACGTCGCCGATCGACCGCATGTACTCGATGCCCCGCCGCAACCGGTCGACGGCCTCGACCTCGATCTTCATGTCGCAGTTGAACTGCTCCTTGACCGTCTCGCCGATGCGCAGCGGGAACAGCTTCTGGAAGTTCGGCAGTCCTTCGAGGAAGAGGATGCGGTCGGTGAGCACTTCGGCGTGCTTCATCTCGTCGATGGACTCGTACCGCGTGTGGGCCGCAAGCTTGGTGTAGCCCCAGTTCTCCTGCATCTTGGCGTGCAGGAAATACTGGTTGATCGCCGTAAGCTCGGCCGTCAACTGCTCGTTCAGGAACTCGATGACTCTGGTGTCGCCCTGCATGTCCACAGACGTTACGGGGGGCCAAATGTCCGTTTCTTGTCAGCCAGACCTAACAATGGTCAGCCAACCCTTACGACGTTGTCCTCCTCGGTGAGGATCTCCTCGATCCGGTCGAGGCAGGTCCCGCAGTGGGTGCCGGCGCCGCACGCATCGCCCACCGCGTCCTCGGTGTGCGCGCCCAACAGAATCGCGGAGCGGACCTCACACTCCCGAACCCGGGCACAAATACACACGAACACGGACACTCCCCTGCGCTTAGCCTATCCTAAGTTAGGGTAGCCATAGGGGATGGCAGGAGCGCAAGAGCCGGTGAGACATTGCACCCGTTCTTGCTGGTTGACGCTGGGTGTCCCGGCTCTCTTTCGGGTCCGCGATCGCTGTCTTGGCGTCCGCTGTCTTCCGCGTCCACGACCGCTGTCTTGCGCCCCCGCTGTCTTGCCCTGCCGCGGTCTCCGGCTGCCGCGACCGCCGTCTCCGCGTCCGCTGTCTTGCGCTGCCGCTGTCCCCGCGGCCGCTGTCCACGGCTGCCGCGACCGCCGTATCCGACTCCGCCGTCTCCGCGACCGTTGTGTTCGCCTCCGCGACCAGCGCTAGCGCGACCAGCCGCCGGCGATCTCCGCGACCAGCGCCTCCACCGACCTGCCGTCGAGCACCTGGGCGGCTTCCGCCGGCGGAAGCGCCTCGATCCAACGACGGGTCAACCGCTCGGCCGCCACCGGCCCGAGCCGCCCCCACAACCGCAGCCGGGCCATCCCCCCGTCCGGGAAGATATCCAGCCGAACCGCCTCGACCTCGTCCGACCCGTCGATCGCGAACCGGTGCCGCGTGTCTGGCTGCAACCGGGTCCGGGGAAGAAGGTCGCCACCGGCCGCACCGCTCGTCATGGTCCGCAGGCTGGCCGCCCCCGGGGCGTTTCCCTTGAAATGCGTGGTGTCCAGCTCGGCCACCAGAACCCGACCCGGCGCCGCCAGTGCCACCTCGACCCAGTCGTTGCCGGCGTCGCGACGTCGCGCGGTCTCCCAGCCCTCGCCCATCACGCGCGCGAGGCCGGGCCGCAGCAGATTGCCGGGACTGCCGTAGAACATGTTGCTGCACGCGGTCACGCGCGCCCCGTGCTCCAGCGCCCCGAGATCGATCAGGCCACCGGGCAGCAGCCGCGGGTCCGGGACCGGTTCGCCGTGCACACGCAGGCGCGCCACTCCGCCGTCCGGAAAAATCGTCAATCGGACGTGCGTGAAGCGCACCGGCACCCCGACCGCGAACGGATTGCGGCTGTCACCCACCACCGGCGACCGCGGAACGAGGGTGACCCAGTCCGCCGCCGCGAGCTCGTCCGGCGCCGGATGCCCCGGGCTGCTGCAGGCCTCCACCGACACCTCGGGCGGATAATTTCCGGTGAAGAAAGCGGTATCCACCACCACCCCGCGCACGACGCCGGGCACCCCGAGCCGCACGATCGCGTGGTCATGGCCCGGTGACCGCCGCCGCCGCGACTCCCACCCGTCGTAAATCTGTCCCTTCGGCCCGAACGTCGCCGGGTTGAACACGGGTGCCGCATCGTGCACCAGATGATCGGCGGCCGCGAACAGCTCGTCGTTGGCGTACACGACGCCCCCACCCAGACTGCGGGCGGCGAGATCCGGAAGCAGTTCAAACTCCGTCACGCGATCGCCCCACTTCGCTCGCTGCGCTTGTGCTCGTCGCGCTTGTCCACGCGCTCACCGCACCTGTCCACACGCCCGCTGCGGCCGTCCACGCCCACCGTGCCCGTCCACACGGTCCCCACGCCGGCCGCGCCCGTCCGCAATGTCCCCGCGTCCACCACACCCGTCTGCACGGTCATCACACTCGTCATGCGATCACCGCGGCTATCCACACGACCGCCGCGCCCGTCCACCACGCCCCCGCGCCCGTCCGCACGCGCACCGCGCCCGCCTCGACGGCCGCCGTGCGCGTCAGGACAACCGCAGTTCCCATGACCACCCGCTCACGCGGCCACCTCCCGGGTGATCAGCCGGCCGGTGCCGGACGCCGCTGGCACACCGCGGACCCACGTCGACCGTACGGTGCCGACCAGCCGCGCACCGGCGTACGGCGTCACCGGGTGGCGGTGATGCAACCGGGCCGGATCGACCTCGAACGGCTCGTCGGGATCGAACGCCACCAGATCCGCGTCCGCACCCACGGCGATTCGGCCCTTGTTCCGCAGCCCGACCAGATCGGCCGGTGCGGTGGCGAGCCAGCGGACCACCTCGGCGAGCGGGAAAGCGCGTTCCCGGGCAGCGGTCCACACCACCGGAAGTCCCAGTTGCACGGACGCGATGCCACCCCAGGCGGTGGCGAAGTCGCCCACTTTCAGGTCGGGCGTGCACGGCGAGTGGTCCGACACGACACAGCTGATCGTGCCCGAGGAAAGCCCTTTCCATAGCGCCTCCCGGTTCGCCGCGTCGCGGATCGGCGGGCAGCACTTGTACTCGGTCGCCCCGTCGGGCACGTCGGCGGCGTCGAGCGTCAGGTAATGCGGGCAGGTCTCGGCCGTCACGCGTAGCCCGCTCTCTTGCGCGGCGGCGATCAGCGGCAGAGCCTCCGCCGCGGACAGATGCAGGATGTGCACGCGGGCACCGTGCCGGCGCGCGGCGTCGATGGCGGTCGCGACCGCGCGTGTCTCGGCCCGCATCGGTCGTGAGGCCACGAAGTCCGAGAAGTGGGGGGACGGGGACGCGTCGACGACCATCGTCGGGTCTTCCGCGTGTACGACGAACAGCGCGTCCACTGTGGACAGAGCACGGTCGAGGCCGGCAACGTCGAGGGGCGGGAACTCGGGCACACCGGAGTCGATGAGGAAGCACTTGAACCCGAACACGCCGGCGTAGTGCAGGGCGGGCAGGTCGGGAGCGTTGCCGGGCACCGCGCCGCCCCAGAAGCCCACGTCGACCGACGGCCGGGCGGCCTCGGCGGCGGTGCGCTTCACGGAAAGCGCTTCCTCCGACACCGTCGCCGGGATCGAGTTCAGCGGCATGTCGATGATCGTGGTGACTCCGCCGGCCGCGGCCGCGCGCGTCGCGGTGGCGAAGCCCTCCCACTCGGTGCGGCCCGGCTCGTTGACATGCACGTGGGTGTCGACCAGGCCGGGCAGGAGCGCCGGGACGTCGGTCCCTTCGTCGCCATAGGCGGTGATCTCCGTGATGCGGCCGCCGCGCGCGTGAACGGTCGCCGGGCGCTCGCCGTCCGGGAACACCACCCGCCGCGACCGGAGCACCAGATCCGTCACCGAGCCTCCAGGATCACAGGGCCTCCAATGTGGACCGTTCGAACGGAACCTCGTCGTCGTCGAGCGCCCCGCAGTACAGCCCGCGCAGCAGATAGCCCGCAAGTGCCCGGGCCGTCGCCGGCTCGTCCGCGATGCCCTCGACGCGGCGTTCCAGGTACGCGTGCAGCCTGGCCACTGCGGGGGAAAGCCCTTTCCGGAAGAACTCGTACGTGGCGGCGTAGCGGGTGGGCAGTTGTGCGGGATGCAGGTCCCATCCCTGGTAGAACCCGCGTTCCAGCGAACGCCGGACGAGCCGGGCGTGCAGGTGCCACGCCGTGTGAACCTGCTCCGGATCGCCGACGGGGAGCACGTTGGTCGATCCGTCCGACACCGGCACTCCCGTACCGGCGGCGGCCAACTGCATCACGGCCTTGGCATGGTCGGCGGCCGGATGGTCCATCGCCTGCTGGGCGGCGGCGATGCCGAGTGATGCACTGTAGTCGTAGGTGCCGTAGTGGAGACCGGCGCACCGGCCGGCGGCGGCGTGCAGCATCCGGGCCACCGTGGCGGTACCGTCGGCGCCCAGGACGGCGGCCGGTGTCTCCACCTGGAGCTCGAACCGCAAGCGGCCGACGGGCAACTGGTAAGCGCTTTCCAGCCGCTCGCACAGCAGGACCATCGCCGTCACCTGCTCGACGGCGCTGACCTTCGGCAGCGTCACCACGAACCCGTCCGGCAGGTCGGCGGTACTCATGAGCACGTCGAGGAAGCGGTCGAGGGTACGGACCGCTCGCGCTCGGGTGGCCGCCTCGAGGCTCTTGCACCGCAGGCCCACGAACGGCGGCATCGGACCGGCGACGAGCGCCGCCACCGCGCGGTCGACCGCGGCGTCCTCCTCGGCGTCGGGCCGTACGCCGAAGCCGTCCTCGAAGTCGACCCGCAGGTCTTCGATCGGCTCCCGGTCGAGCTTGGCATGCACCCGGGGCAGCAGGTCGGCTTCGAACGGGGTGGGCGGGTGGGCGGAAAGCGCTTCCCTCGCGGCCCTTCCCCACGCGGCCGTGAGGCTCGGCACGATCCGGTCGGCGGGAACGTAAACGGTGTGCACGGGCTGGCGGCCCCGCAGCGGACCGGGATACGTGGCGGCGAGCACCGCGTCGACCGGGCCGAGCAACTGATCGAGCTCGGCGGAGACCTCGGCGCCCAGCCGCCCACTCTCCTCCATCACGCCAGCTTAACGTCGCTCCGGCAATTCATGATCACGTTGATCTAGCTACCTTGGTCTGAGGTATTTCGGGTGCCCGCCCGGATAGCGTCGTGGCATGGCTGATCCGACCTCCCGCCCGTACCGGCTCGGCGACGCGGCCGCGCTCACCGCGTTGTACAACGCCGTCGAACGGCACGGGGGAGGTCATCCCGGCAACACCGAGGACGAGACCGCGGCGATCATCAACTCGATCGTCGCCGACCCGGAAACCGACTCCCGCCTGGTGTTCTCCCCCGACGGCGAGCTGGTCGCGGCGGGTGTGGTGGCCACGCCGCCGCCCGGCGGGTTCCGGATCGACGCGCACGGCGGCGTGGCGCCGCAGTGGCGGGGGCGCGGGCTGGGGCGCGAGGTGCTCGGCTGGCAGCTCGACCGGTCGCGTGAGATCCACCGGGCCGCGGGCTCGCCCGACGGCTGGGTGTTCGAGACGAACACGCTCCTCGCCGACGACGCGGCCGTCCGGCTGTTCGAACGGTTCGGGGCGGCTCCGTCGCGGTACTACTTCGAGATGGTCGCCCCGGCAAAGGATGGCCCAAGGCCGGCACCCGACGGTCTGCGCGTCCAGACCTACGAACCACGGTTCGAGCGGGCGCTCTTCGAGGCCCATACCGAGGCGTTCAGCGACCACTGGGGACACCAGCAACGGACGTTCGACCAGTGGACCGGGTTCACCGTACGGTCCGAGTCATTCCGGGCCGACCTGTCGCGGCTGGCGTTCGACGGCGACGAGCTGGCCGCCTACGTACTCAGTTACGACGACGCCGACCCTGACCGCGTCTACATCGGACACGTCGGTACCCGACGGGCCTGGCGCCGCCGGCGCGCTGCTTTCGGACGTCCTGACCGGGACGGCGGCGCTCGGCAAGGGCTACGCGTACCTGTGGGTCGACGCCGACAGCCCGACCGGCGCGGTCGGCGTGTACGAGGGCGCCGGCTTCACGACCGCGACCAGGTCGGTGGAGTACCGGCTGAACCTCTGAGTCACACGATGTGTTCGGGGCGGATGGGAACTCGGGAAAGCGGTTTCCCCGTGGCCGCCCGCACCGCCGCGACGATCGCCGGCGTCGACGAGATCGTCGGTGGTTCGCCCACACCGCGCAGGCCGTAGGGCGAGTGCGGGTCGGCCATCTCGAGCACATCGACGTTCATCGGCGGCATGTCGAGGATCGTCGGGATCAGGTAGTCGGTGAAGGACGGGTTGCGCACCAGCCCGTCCACCACCTGGATCTCCTCCATCAACGCCAGCCCCAGTCCCTGCGCGGTGCCGCCCTGTATCTGCCCGACGACCGACTGCGGGTGCACCGCCTTGCCGACGTCCTGTGCCGTGGTGATCTCCACGACCCGCACCAGACCCAGGTCGACATCGACGTCGACCACGGCGCGATGGGCCGCGAACGCGTACTGCACGTGCGCGTCACCCTGACCCGTGGCCGGGTCGAGCGACGACGTGGGGCGGTGCCGCCACTCGGCGGTCTCCTCGACCACGTCGGTGCCGAGCAGGTCGACCAGCGAGGAAAGCGCTTCGCCGTCCGCTCCCAGCACCATGCCGCCGCCCAGCCCCACCGCACCGGGTACGCGGGAGAGCACTTTCCTCCGTACCGCCTCGCAGGCCGCTCGCACCGCGCCGCCGGTCATGTACGTCTGCCGGGAGGCCGATGTCGACCCCGCGCTGCCGACGGTGGTGTCGGCGGTCGCGACGGTCACCGTATCCACGCCCAGCTCGGTGCGGGCTATCTGCGCCTGGACGGTCACCAGGCCCTGCCCGACCTCGGCCGCCGCCGTGTGGACGAGCACCGCCGGCTCGCCACCGACCACCGACAGCCGCACGCGGGCGGTCGAGTAGTCGTCGAAACCCTCGGAGAAGCACACGTTCTTGATGCCGATCGCGTATCCGACACCGCGCACCACACCCTCGCCGTGGGTGGTGTTCGAGACTCCACCGGGTTGCTCGCGCGGGTCGCCGGACGCCGGGCCGGGCATCGGTGCCGCCTTGACGCGGGCGAGCAGTTCGGCCACCGGTGCCGGACCCTCGACCACCTGTCCGGTCGGCATGAGCGCGCCGGTCTCCAACGCGTTGATCCGGCGCAGCTCCACCGGATCGAGGCCGACCGCGGCGGCCAACCTGTCCATCTGCGACTCGTACGCGAAGCACGCCTGTACGGCGCCGAAGCCGCGCATCGCGCCGCACGGCGGGTTGTTGGTGTAGGCGACATACGCGTCCATCTCGACGTTGGGGACGTCGTACGGACCGATGCCCAGCGTCGCCGCGTTCGCCGCGACAGCCGGCGACGACGACGCGTACGCCCCGCCGTCGAGGTCGATGCGTGCCCTGACGTACACCAACCGGCCCTCGCGGGTCGCGCCGTGCTCGTACCGCATCTTGGCCGGATGCCGGTGGACGTGCCCGAAGAACGACTCCTCGCGGGAGTACACCATCTTCACCGGCTTGCCGGTGTGCAGCGCGAGCATCGACGCGTGCACCTGCATCGACAGGTCCTCGCGGGCACCGAACGCGCCGCCGACGCCGGCCAGCGTCAGCCGAACCTTCTCCGGCGGGAGCCCGAGGCAAGCGCTTACCTGTCGCTGGTCGACGTGCAGCCACTGGGTGGCGATGTACAGGTCGACCCCGCCGTCCTCGGCCGGCACGGCGAGCCCGGACTCCGGCCCGAGGAAGGCCTGATCCTGCATGCCGACCTCGTACTCGCCGGTGACCACGACATCGGCTTCGAACACAGACCCGCGCCGCACCGGCACGTGCCGCAGCACGTTTCCCATGACAGGCAGGGCGTGTCCGGGCTCGGAGTCTCCCGGTACCGGCGGGTCCTCCGCCGGCGGATGCACGGTCGGCGAACCGGGCCGGAGAGCCGCCGTCACATCGGCGACCGGCGGCAGCACCTCGTACTCGACCTCGATGCGGGCCGCGGCCCGCCGCGCCGTCTCCGGGTGCTCGGCGGCAACTACGGCAACCGGCTCGCCCTGGTACCGCACCTCGTCGAAGGCGAGGACCGGCTGATCGGCGATCTCCAGGCCGTACACCTTCTCGCCCGGGACGTCGTCGGCCGTGAGCACCGCGTACACGCCCGGCAGGGCAAGCGCTTTCCCGATGTCGACCGACCGGATACGGGCGCGCGGATGCGGGCTGCGCAGCGTCGCGCCCCAGAGCATGTCGTCGGCGAACAGGTCCGAGGAGAAGGCGAACTCCCCCTTGACCTTCAGGGTCCCGTCGGGACGGCGCGGGCTGCTGCCGACACCGCCGGTGGTTCCGGTTCCCGTGGACGCAGGCGCGGTCACCGACGTACCCGCTTCATCAGTTGACGGTGTGCCCGTCGCACGCCCCGGGCGAGCGAGTCGGCGTCACCGGTCTGCAGTTCGCCGTGCCGCACAACGGTTTCGCCACCGACAAGCAGCAACTCCAACGGCGGCTGCGCGCCGTACACCAGGGCCACGACCGGGTCGTCGATACCGACCTGCCCGATGCCGTCCAGGCGCCACACGGCCAGATCGGCGAGTTTGCCCTTCTCGATCGAGCCCGTCTCCTTGTCCCGGCCGAGGCAGCGCGCGCCGCCGATCGTCGCCATGGAAAGCGCTTCCCTCGCGGTCAACGAGGCCGGACCGCCGCGGAGTCGCGCCGCGAGCAACGCCTGCCGCAACTCGTCGCCGAGCCGGCCGGCCTCCTGCGACGCCGGACCGTCCACGCCCAGCCCGACCGGCGCACCCGCGTCCAGCAACTGGCGTACGGGGGCGATGCCGGCACCGAGACGGCCGTTGGAGCTCGGACAGTGCGCGACGCCGGTGCCGGTCGCACCCAGCCGACCGATCGCGTCCGAGTTCAGGTGGACGCCATGCGCGAGCCACACGTCGTCGCCGAGCCATCCGAGGCGCTCGGCGTACTCGGTCGGCGTGCAGTCGTGCGTCTTGCGGCAGAACTCCTCCTCCTCGACGGTCTCGGCGAGATGGGTGTGCAGCCGAACGCCCTTACGGCGGGCCAGTTCCGCGGCTTCGGTCATGAGGCGCGACGTCACCGAGAACGGGGAGCACGGCGCCACCGCGACCCGGAGCTTCGAGTCGGGCGCCGGGTCGTGCCAGCGGTCGATCGCATCCTCGGTGGCGGCGAGCGCCGCGTCGGTCTCCTCGACGATCCGGTCCGGTGGCAGGCCGCCCCGCGACTGGCCGAGGTCCATCGAGCCGCGCGTCGGATGGAAGCGCAGCCCGATCCGTTGCGCCGCTTCGACCTGAGCGGTGAACAGGTCACCGGCGTCGTGCGGATAGACGTAGTGGTGGTCCATCGACATGGTGCAGCCGCTCAGGGCAAGCCAGGCGAGGCCCGCCGCGGTGGTGGCCTCGACGAGCGGCGCGTCGATGTGCGCCCACACCGGATACAGCTCGACCAGCCAGTCGAACAGGTTCTTGTCGACGGCCATCCCACGCGTCGCCCACTGGTACAGGTGATGGTGCGTGTTGACGAGGCCGGGCGTCACCAGACATCCGGTGGCATCGATCATCCGCACCTGTTCGCCGGAGAACCGGCCGGCGTGCCCGGATCCGACCGCCGCGATCCGGCCATCGCGCACCACGACATGGCCGTCGAGGTACTCCTCGCCGACAACCGGCGCCACCGCGCAATTCTGCAGAACGACGACGCTCATGACCGCGCCGCCATTCGAACCGCTTCCAGGATCTTCTCGTACCCGGTGCAGCGACACAGATTCCCGGCCAGCGCCTCGCGAATCTCCGGGTCGGCCGGCGCCGGGTTGCGGGCCAAGAGATCGTGGACGGCGACGATCAGCCCGGGGGTGCAGAACCCGCACTGCACCGCCCCCGTCGCCAGAAAGGCTTCCTGTACGGGATGCAGGCTTCCGTCGTCACGGGAAAGCCCTTCCACGGTCACCACGGACCGGCCCTGGGCCTGCCCGGCGGCGACCAGGCACGAGCAGACCGCGGTGCCGTCGAGGTACACCGTGCACGACCCGCACTCGCCTTGCTCACAGGCGTTCTTCGCGCCGGGCAGGCCGAGGCGTTCGCGCAACACGTAGAGCAGGCTCTCGCCGGGCCAGACGTCGTCGGCCTCGTGTGTCTCACCGTTGACGGTGCACGTGATTCTCACGTCGACCCGCCTTCCACGACCGGACCGCCGGTCGCTCTCGCATCCGCGGTGAGCCGCCGTTCGCGGACGAGTTCCCGGCCGACCCGTTTCCGCATCGCCGCCACGGTCATGCCGTCCCCTTCCGGTATTCGTCCCAGGCCCAGGTGAGCGTGCGGCGGCCGAGCACGGAAAGCGCCTTCCTGCGGTACGCGGCGGTGCCACGCACGTCGTCGATCGGTGAAGCGGCGGCCGCGACCAGCTCACCGAACCGTCGCGCCAACAGCTCAGGGAGCTCGCCCCGGGTCTCCCACGGGAGGTCGGCGGAAAGCGCTTCCCCGTCGGGTGCGCGGACGGGCGTCGGCGCGGCCGAACCGATCCCGGTGCCGATCGTGCGCCGCTCGGCGTCGAGCGCGACCGCCACCGAACAGACGGCGATCACCATCGCGTTCCGGGTGCCCACCTTCGCGAACTGCTGCGGGCCGGGCGCGGGCGGCAGCAGCACGGCGGCGATCAGTTCGTCGGGCCCCAGCACGCTCTTCTTGGGACCGGTGAAGAAATCGCCGATCGGTACCCGCCTGGTGCCCTCGACGGAAGCCAGTTCCACCAGCGCACCGGCGGCCAGCAGCGGCGGATGGGCGTCACCGGCCGGCGACGCCGACCCGAGATTGCCACCGATCGTGCCGCGGTTGCGGATCTGCGGCGAGCCCACGGTGCGCGACGCCTGCGCGAGTCCGGGCAAGCGCTTTCCCAACTCCGTGATGACGCGCGCGTACGGAACGCCGGCGCCGATCCGGATCAGTTCACCGTCGGTGCCGTGCGTGGACAGCTCCGGAATCCGCGTGAGGTCGAGCAGCGCGGCCGGCCGCCGCCGATCGAAGTTCAGCTCGACCATGACATCGGTTCCACCGGCGATCGGCACCGCGTCGCGATGCTCGGCCTTCGCCGCGAGCGCGTCCGCCCAGGTGGCGGGACTCAGGAAGTCCATGCCTGCGGCGCCTCCGGTAGCTCGTCGTCGCGCACGGTCGCCTCGATCAGTCCGTACGGGCGGTCGTCGGCGTGGAAGACCGTACCCTCGTTGGACAACCCGAACGGCGCGGTGTCGACGAGGAAGTGGTGCCGGTTCGGCAGCGACAGGCGGACCTCGGCAAGCCCTTTCCCGGTGCCGAGCACCGCCTGCCCCATGGCGAACAACGTCTCCTGCAACGCCCGGCTGTAGGTACCGGTGAAGGCGTCGGAAAGCGCTTGCCGAGCGGTGGAGTACGAGGTGTTCCAGTCGGCGTCCGGCGCGGTCGGCGTCGCTGTCGCCTCCGCGGGGTCGCCGGCCGGGCCGGCCGGGGCGTGACGCCAGGCCGCGGTGACCGACGTCGCCAGGATGCGATCGGTCGTCTCGGCCAGCGTCGTGTAGCGATCCTTGATGAAGCCGACGAACTCGGAGTCGGTCGTGTTCATCAGCACGAGGCCGGTGACGCCGGAGATCACATGCTCACCGCCGTCGGCGACGGTGATCCGGGCGGTGCGGGACTCGCCGCCGTCGCGCTGGAACGAGTGCGGGCCGAGCCGGCGCCAGGGGTACGCCTCGATCGTCACCACCGCGCGCGTGATGCTCGGCGTGGTGACGAAGTGCCGCGCCAGCCGCAACCCGAAGTCCTCGATCGCGCCCACCCCGTGCTCGGCCGCGAAGGCGTACACGGTGTTCTTCTGCGTGTCGGTCGGCAGCACGGCCGAGTTGTCGCCGACGGTGTGCGCGGCGTCGAGGTCCCCGGAGAGCGCCACGCTGACGTTGAGATCCGTCAGCACGTGGCTGGGCGTCGTCCGGTCGACGTGCACCATCCGGATCTCGGCCTTGCCGTACCGGTTGGGACCCAACGTGATCGCCATCAACTCCCCCGGTAGGTCGTCAGGCCGTACGGGCTCAACAGCAGGGGGACGTGGAGGTGCCGGTCCGGCGCCGCCACGTGGAAGACCACCACCGCCGTCGGGAAGAAAGCGCCTTCCCCGAGGTACGCCTCCGTGTCGAAGGTCAGCCGGTACCGGCCCGCGACGAAGCGAGCCGGGGGGACCCAGTCCCGCAGCCGACCGTCGCCGTCGGTACGGCCGTCGGCGATGAGGCGCCAGGTGTCGCCGTCGAGATGTTCCAGCGTCACCGGCACGCCGGCTGCCGGCTCGCCCCGCGCGGTATCGAGCACGTGGGTCGACAGCGTCACGTCAGCAACCTCTCCAGCCGTAGCCGGGTGATCTTCGCTAGCTCGGCCCGGACCGCGGCCTGCTCGGTGATCTCATCGTTGCGCAGGCGTTCGCGCGCTGCCGCGAGCATCTCACCGGCCGACTTCCCGGTCGCGAAGATCAGGAAAACGTGGCCGAACCGTTCCTCGTAGGCCTCGTTCGCCTCGATCAGCGCACGCGCGGTCGCGTCGTCGGTGTCCTGAGCGCCGGCCTGCTCCCGGCGCGACCAGTCGGCCTCGGCCCCCTGGCGCCGGATCCGCTCACCGATGCGGGGGTGGGCGGCAAGTGCAGGTTGCAGGTCGACCCAGTCGAGCGCGGTCAGCACCCGGTCGGACGAGTCGAGCATCTCGCTCGTCGTGGGGAAAGGCCTTTCCTCGGCCAGCGCCAGCGCCCAGGCCGGCGCGGCGCAGCAGACGACCAGCTCCTGCGCGGCCTCCGCCGGGGAAAGCGCGTTCCAGTCCGCCAAGGCGATCACCATTCCCACCGTGCCACAGATCTGTTTCGGCTACCGACCAGCGGCCATGATCTTTCGTGGCGAGAACGGGAGCGGAGCCCGGCGGGAACGGGAGCGGAGCCCGGCTGGAACGGGGGCGGAGCCCGGCGCGAACGGGGCAGACCCGGCGGGAACGGAGCAAGCCGGCGGGAACGCGGGCCCGCCTGGTGGGAACGTACGCGGCCTCGCGTGGGAGTACTGGCAGACCTCCGCGGAACGCAGCCCCCGCCTGGCGGGAACGCGACGGCCCACGCGGGAACGCAGGTGGCCGCGCGGGGCCGCGCGGGCGAGCGGAAACGCGTCCGGCCCACATCGGCACCCGTTCCACACCCTCATGATCCTTCCGCCGCGGCGGACGTTCGACGCACAATAATCGCTATGCGCACTCCCGCCTCCTGGGTGGTCGTCGGGCTCGACAACGGCGGCACCACCAACAACGCGACGGTGCTCGACGCGACCGGCCAGTACCTGGTCGACCAGCTTGTGGAGACACCCAGCCGCGTGCTGGAAGGTCCCTCCGTGGCGGTCGAATCCCTGGCGACGGCGTTCGATGCGATTCTGGAACTGACCGGAACGGTGCGCACCCTCGTGCGCTCGGTCGGCCTGGACACCCCGGGGCCTGCCAGCGCCGACGGCGTCATCTCGTCGAAGGGCGCCACGAACTTCTCGCAGCGGGAGTGGTGGGGCTTCGACATCCGGGGAGCACTGGAGCGCCGCCTCGGCCTGCCCGTCGTCTACACCAACGACGCCAACGCGGCCGCTCTCTACGCGCACCACCAGTACTTCGGCGCCGACGCCACCGCGCGCTCGTCGGTGTCGGCGATCGTCGGCACGGGCCTCGGCGGCGGCGTGATCCAGGACGGCACGGTGATCACCGGCGCGGCCGGCATGGCCGGCGAACTGGGCCACGTCCATATCCCCACCCACGGTCTGCTCGAGGCCGACCAGCCGATGCCGCAGTGCAACTGCGGTTTCGAGGGCGACACGGAGAGCTTCGCCTCGCTGACCGGGATCGAGAAGAACCTCCTCCCCTACTGGCTCACGCGGTATCCCGACCACGAGCTGGCCAACATCGATATCCACAAGGCCGCCAAACTGCTCCGCGGCTTCGGGGAACGGAACGATCCGCTCGCCATGGCCGTCTTCGGGCAGCAGGCCAAGGCGATCGGCCGGCTGTTCACGATCGCGGCGAACGTCACCGATCCACACGCGTACTTCGTCGGCGGCGGCGTGGTCGAGGCCGCCCCGCACTTCCGCGACTGGTTCCTCGCCACCGTCCGCGAGCACACGCTGCTCCGCGAGGAGCAGGAGCACGCGTCGACGTTTGCGCTGGTCCCCGACCTCGACATGGCGGGCGCGCGGGGCGCCGCCGTCGCCGCTCTGGACTCGGTCCAGCGCGGCTGACATCGGCGGCAGGGCGCCGACGCGGCTCGGGCGCGCGGACGGCGCCACCGCGCGTAGGCACCCGGGACGGCGCCACCACGACCTAGGCACGCGGACGGCGGCATCACGACCTGGGCACGCGGACGGCGCCACCGCGACCTCGACACGCGGACGGCGCCGCCACGACCCTGGGCGCCCGGGTCGGTCGTGACAGCGCGACCGGCACCCGGGCCGAGCTGGCAGCGGCCCGGGCGGCGTGCTCGGCGAGCAGTGCTCACGGCCAGGTCGTTCGTGGCCGGCGGACAGCGTCCCGCGGCCGATGCTCGGCGCGGCCATCCGGACGCCGGACAGCGTCTCCGCGACGGCGCCTCACGACGGGCGGCTCTGTGGAACACGCCGAACAGCTGTAACAGAACACGTATTGTCTGGTGACGGTTGTGCCATTACGGTCGGCGGCATAGTGCTGCCACTCCGGGAGGTCCTCCGATGACCAGCCAGGCGTTTCAGGACGATCGTGCGCACGTCTTCCACTCGTGGTCGGCGCAGCGTGCTCTCGCACCCGCCGTCGTCGTCGGTGGTGAGGGGGCCTGGTTCTGGACCGAGGATGACACCCGCTACCTCGACTTCTCGTCGCAACTGGTCAACCTCAACATGGGCCACCAGCACCCGCGGGTGGTGGCGGCGATCCAGGAGCAGGCGGCCGCGCTGTGCACGGTCGCCCCGTCTTTTGGCAACGCCGCCCGGAGTGAGGCCGCGCGCCTGATCGCGGATCTCGCGCCCGGCGATCTCAGCCATGTCTTCTTCACCAACGGTGGCACCGAGGCGAACGAGCACGCGGTCCGGATGGCGCGACTGGCCACCGGTCGCCACAAGATTCTCGCGGCGTACCGCTCGTACCACGGCGCCACGACCGGCTCGATCACGCTCACCGGCGACCCGCGACGGTGGCCGAACGAACCCGCGATGCCCGGCGTCGTGCGGTTCTTCGGGCCGTATCCGTACCGGTCGCCGTTCCACGCCGAGTCGGAGGCGCAGGAGAGCGAGCGGGCGTTGGCGCATCTCGACGAGGTGTTCACGCTCGAGGGTCCGCAGACCATCGCCGCCGTCATCCTGGAGACGGTGGTCGGGACGAACGGCATTCTGGTGCCGCCGGACGGCTACCTGGCCGGCGTACGCGAGTTGTGTGACCGGCACGGCGTCCTGCTGATCTGCGACGAGGTGATGAGCGGCTTCGGCCGGTGCGGCGAGTGGTTCGCCGTCGACCGGTGGAACGTCGCCCCGGATCTGATCACGTTCGCGAAGGGGGTCAACTCGGGGTACGTGCCGTTGGGCGGTGTCGTGCTCGGGCCGCGCGTGTACGAGACGTTCGCGGAAAGGGCTTACCCCGGGGGTTTGACGTACTCGGGGCATCCGTTGGCCTGTGCCGCGGCGGTCGCCACGATCAACGCGATGAAGGACGAGGGGATCAACGAGCGGGTACGCCGTCTCGGCGAGGAGGTGGTGCGGCCGCGGCTGGCGAAGTTGCAGGAGCGCCACCCGTCGGTCGGCGACGTCCGCGGACTCGGCCTGTTCTGGGCGATCGAACTGGTGAAGGACCGGGCGACCCGCGAGATGCTGGTGCCCTACAACGCCGCCGGCGAGGCCGCGAAGCCGATGCTCGAGGTGGCCGCCGCCTGCAAGGCGCAGGGCGTCTGGCCGTTCACGCACTTCAACCGCCTGCACGTGGTGCCGCCCTGCGTCACGACCGAGAAGGACCTTTCCAACGGGCTGGACGTGATCGACGACGCTCTCGACGTCGCCGACCGCTACTACACCGGCTCCTGATGGCGTTCTCCGGCGCGCCGATCTGCCGCACCTGTGGGGTACAACAGGACGTTGAAGCCGAGGTCTGCCCGATCTGTGCGGACGACCGTCAGTACGTCGGCTGGAACGGGCAGCTGTGGACGACGGTGACCTCGCTGGCAGCGGACGGACACCGTGGCGTCGTGCGGGAGGAGGGGCCCGGCCTCTACGGGGTCGGCGCCGAGCCGGCGACCGCGATCGGGCAACGTGCGCTGCTCGTGCCCGGGGAGGGCGGAAACGTCCTGTGGGACTGCGTCTCCGTCATCGACGACGCCACTGTGGACGCCGTGCGCGCGCAGGGCGGGATCGCCGCGATCGCGATCTCGCACCCGCACTTCTTCGGCTCGATGGTCGAGTGGAGCGACGCGTTCGGCGGCGTGCCGATCTACGTGCACGAGGCCGATCGCGAGTGGGTCCGCCGGTCCGGCAACGTCGTCCTCTGGAGCGGTGACACGCGGGAGATCCTGCCGGGACGCACGCTCGTCAACTGCGGTGTGCACTTCCCGGGTGGAACGGTTCTCCACTGGGCCGGCGGCCGCGCGTTGTGCACAGGCGACATCGTGATGGTGGTGATGGACCGGCGTTGGGTCAGCTTCATGTACAGCTACCCGAACCTGATTCCGGAGCATCCCGAGACGATCGCGCGGGCGGTGCGGCTGTTGGAGCCGTTCGACTTCGACTCGATCTACGGCGGGTGGTGGGGCCGGGTCCTCACCGGTGACGCGAAGTCGAGGCTGCTGGCATCCGCGGCACGGTACAACGAACACATAGGGGTTGATCGATGACGCTCACGGCGTCATCGATTCTTTTCTAGCCTTGCGTGCTGACCAGCCGGACCCCCGGTACTCCCGCAAGGACCTCGAACCTCGCGGCCGTGACGATGTTGGCCGCCGGCGTCTGCACGGTGTCCACGGTGCGCAGCGCGACCTGGAGGCTGTCGGCGGTGAGTTCGCACACCATGTATCCGCGTCGATTATCGATGAACTTCCAATGTGGGCTCTCCGCCATGATCGGGTCGAACAACGCGTGGAACGCGGTGCGGCTGTAGTCGCCGCCGGAGGTGATCGACGTGCCGGTCAGCTCGGCGCCGACGACCGGTGACGCCGGGTCGTCGAAGTCGGGTTTCAGATCGCAGACCCACGTGGCGTGCCGGTCACCGGTGAGCACGACCGGGTTGCTGGTGCGGCCGGAGCCGAAGAAGTCCAGCAATCGGCGCCGTTGCACGCGATAGCCGTCCCAGCAGTCCATCTCGAATGTCTGCCGCGGCCCGGCGACGCGATCGTTCTGCGCCCACATCACCTGATTGGCGAGCAGGTTCCAGCGCGCGCCCCCGCGCATTCCGCGGATCAGCCACTCCTCCTGCCGGGCGCCGGTCATGGTCATGGTCGGGTCGTTGGCCCTCGCCAGGTTCCACGGCTGGGCGGTGCGGTACTGCCGCGTGTCGAGGACGTGCAGGCTGGCCAACGGACCGAAGTCGAGCCGCCGGTAAATCTGGGACTCCAGGCCGTTCGGCAGCGACTGCCGCCGCAGCGGCATGTGTTCGTAGTACGCCCGGAGCGCGGCTACGCGTCGGGCGCGGAAGGACTCCGGGGTCTGCCGGGTGGGGTCCTGCGGATGTTCGTCGGCCCAGTTGTTGTCGATCTCGTGGTCGTCGAGGGTGACGATCCACGGGAACGAGGAATGCGCTTTCCTGAGGTCGGGATCGGTGCGGTACTGGGCGTGCCGGTTGCGGTAGTCGGCCAGCGAGTACGGTTCGTCGATGCCCTCGTGCAGGCGCGTCGCGCCCTTGTTCGGCCCGTTCTCGTAGATGTAGTCGCCGAGGAAGATGACGAACGCCGGGTCCTCGTCGACGAGGTGCGGGTAGGAGGTGAAGTAGCCGGCCGCCCAATCCTGACAACTCGCGAACGCGAAGCGCAGTCGGCGCGGGCTCTGGTCGGCGGGGGGCGCGGTGATCGTCCGGCCTGTTTCGGACGCCTGTCCGTCCGCCAGGAAGCGGTACCAGTACTCGCGGCCCGGCCGGAGGCCGACCAGTTCGACGTGCACGGAGTGCGCCAGTTCGGGCTGGGCAAGCGCTTTCCCGCGCTGCACGATACGGCGGAACCGGTCGTCCTCGGCGACCTGCCAGTCCACCGATACGTCGACGTCGGGCATGCCTCCGCCGGCGACCGGGTCGGGGGCGAGGCGTGTCCACAGCACGACGCCATCGGGCGTGGGATCACCCGAGGCGACGCCGAGCGAGAACAGCCCGCTGGGCAGGGTCGGCGTCGGCCGGGGAACCGGCACGGCCAGGGGACTCTGCCCCTCCGGTCCGATCAACGCCGGACCGACGACCAGGCCCGCGACCGCCCCGGCGGCCTGTGCCACGAACCGACGCCGGCTCAACGGATAGGACAACGGCATGCGCCGATGCTATTGATCGGAAGCCAGGAACCCCGCATTTGGCGTCCGTGGTCCCGACTTGTCTACAGATCGTGCTTTGACGCCTACTGTTCGTGCCGGTCAGACGATGTGGACCCCCGGCAGCCCCGCCGTCACCTCGAACTGCGCGACGGTCGACACCTGGGCCGTCGGCGCGAGCACCGTGTCGACAACCCGCAGCCGGGCGTGCAACCGCTCCTCGCTCACGTCACAGACCATGTAGCCGCGCTGGTTGTCGATGAACTTCCAGTGCGGGCTCTCCGCCATGATCGGGTCGTAGGTGGCGTGGAACGCCGCCGTGTTCGCGTTGCCGCCTGTGGATATCGAGGTGCCGGTCAGTTCGGCGCCCACCACCGGCGACGCCGGGTCGTCGAAGTCGGGCTTGAGATCGCAGACCCACGTGGCGTGCCGGTCACCGGTGAGCACGACCGGGTTGCTGGTCCGGCCGGACCCGAAGAACTCCAGCAGGCGACGGCGTTGCGCCCGGTAGCCGTCCCAGTTGTCGAGGTCGAAGGTCTGGGTCGGGCCGGCGGTGCGGTCGTTCTGCGCCCACATCACCTGGTTGGCGAGCAGGTTCCAGCGGACGTGCCGTTCGCTCATCCCGCGTACGAGCCAACGCTCCTGCTCCTCGCCCGTCATCGAGCGCGTCGGATCGTAGGTCTCCTCCAGGGTGGCGACCTGGTCGCTGCGGTACTGCCGGGTGTCGAGGACGTGCAGGTTGACCAGCCGTCCGAACGACAGCCGCCGGTACAGCCGCATGTCCAGCCCGTCGGGGATCGACGAGCGACGGAGCGGCATGTGCTCGTAGTACGCCTGGAACGCGGCGATCCGGCGCGCCCGGAACGCCTCCGGCGTCTGCAGGGCCGGGTCCTGCGGGATCTCGTCGGCCCAGTTGTTGTCGAGTTCGTGGTCGTCCAGCGTGACGATCCACGGCACGGAGGAATGCGCTTTCCTCAGGTCGGGATCAGTGCGGTACTGGGCGTGCCGGTTGCGGTAGTCGGTGAGCGTGATCGGCTCGCCGGTACCCTCGTGGAGGCGGGGGGCGGCCGGGTTGGGCGTGTTCTCGTAGATGTAGTCGCCGAGGAACGCCACGAATGCCACGTCCTCGTCGATCAGGTGCGGATACGCGGTGTAGTGGCCGGCCTGGAAGTCCTGGCAACTGGCGAACGCGAAGCGGAGGTCGTGGACGCGTTCTCCGGGTGCCGGAGCGGTGCGCGTCCGGCCCGTCTCGGAGACCTGCTTCCCGACCCTGAACCGGTACCAGTACTCGCGGTTGGGCCGCAGGCCACGCAGTTCGACGTGCACCGAGTGCGCCAGTTGCGACCGGGAAAGCGCTGTCCCGCGCTGCCGTACGCGGCGGAACCGCTCGTCCTCGGCGACCTCCCAGAACACCGGCACGTCGACGTCGGGCATGCCGCCGCCGTGAACGGGGTCGGGCGCGAGGCGCGTCCACAGCACGACCCCGTCCGGGCCCGGGTCACCGGAGGCGACACCGAGCGCGAAGAGCCCGTCAGGAAGCGCGGGCGAGGCGCCGGGCCGCGGGACGGCGCGGGCACCGTCGGGCCCGATGAGTGCGGGACCAGCGACGAGCCCGGTGACGGCCCCGGCGGCGCTGGCGACGAACCGGCGGCGGCTGATCGGATACGGGAGCGACATACGTCGATGCTATGGCGGACGGGGTGAACGAACGACCCCCGCCCGCACGAACGCGACGTGAACCGGTGGGCGAGACATGCGCCTTTGGATGGCGCGGTTAGCCTCGGGGACGGCGCTTGCCCTGGGCTGTCGCGCGGATTTGCCTCGGGGACGGCGCTTGCCCTGGGCCGTCGCGCGGATTTGCCTCGGGGACGGCGCTTGCCTCGGCGACAGCGCCCGCCCCGCAACGACAGCGCTTGCTCAAGGACAGCGCTATCCCGGACCTCACCGCTGGCCGCAAGAGGCAGCGCCCGTGCCCGGGATAGCGCTTTCCTCACACGAGAGAGCCTGGCCGTGCGACGACGCTCGCGGCCGGCGGTCTCAGTACACGAACGGCCATCCGGCCGTGTCGTAGGCGAGCAGGTTGATCCCGAGGCGGGACTGCCCGTTCGACAGGTAGTAGTGGTAGATCAGCACGTCGGAATCGGTGTCGGAAAGTACGGCCTGGTGCCCGGGTCCGATCACCGTGGTGTGCCTGGCGAGCACCTGCGTTCCGCCGCCGGACGTCATCGGGGTTCCGGCGCGGTCGGCGTACGGGCCGGTGATGCTGGTCGACCGGCCGACCATGATGCGGTACGTGCTCTGGGCGCCACGGCAGCACAGGTCGAACGACACGAACAGGTAGAAGTATCCGTTCTTCTGCACGATGAACGGGGCCTCGATCGCGGTGCTCCCCGACCTGGACGCGAGCGGACGCACGGCGGTGTCCGTCGTGGACCGGCGACCCGTGGCCGGATTGAGGCTGATCAGCTTGATGCCCGTCCAGAACGATCCGAAGGTCAGCCACCATCGGCCCTGCCCGTCGACGAACAGGTTGGGGTCGATGGCGTTGTAGTCGTTGGCGCTGCTGCTCTCGATGACCAGGCCCTCGTTGACCCACGAACCGGCCGCGCCGGTGGTGCTGGTGGCGAGGAAGATCGCCGACCGCTGCGATCCGAACGTGGAGGCCGAGTAGTACATGTAGTAGCGGCCGTTGCGGTAGGACAGGTCGGGCGCCCAGAGGTTGCGGCCATTCCCGGTGTACGTGTTCGCCCACGGCGTGCCGTTCGGGAACGCCGACCCGGCGTTGCGGATGGTCACGCGATCGGTGGACGTCTTCAGGCTGACCCCGTTGCCCGTCATCGCGAGCAGGTAACCGCCTTCCGGACGGCGGATCATCACCGGGTCGTGCGCGCCGGTGTCGCCGGTGAGACGGCCGGGGGCGGGATAGGCGGCGGGCGGCACGGTGGGGGTGGCAAGTGCGACCGGGGCGCTCAGGGCACTCGGGGTGGCGGGAGCGGTTGCGGCGCGAGTGGCGGTCGCGGCCGTGACCACCACGAGGGCCGCAAGTACTGCGGAAAGCGCATTCCTGCTGGTGGGTGTCATGGGAGGAGCATAGACGATTGTCGATTGTTATCGTTATCAAAACCGGGCGCGGAATCGGGTCGGCTGCCGACGTTGTCCGCCCGTGGGCCGATGGGCACCCCGGGTCTGTTGTGCTGCCCGGCGCGGCCGGGCTTGTCCCGCCGAGTTGCCCGATGGGGCCGAGAACGGGGTGCGAGCCGCTGAGGACGGAGGAACGGTGTCAACGGGCCGGCGATGCCAGCCCGGCGACAACGGAACACCATGAGGCACCGGCAAGGACGGCAACGGCGAGGACGGGGACGGGGACAAGGCGGCGGCGACAACGGAACGACCATCGGCAACGGCGAGGACGAGGCAGCGACCGCAACGGCAACGGCAACGGCAACGGCAACAACGGGACGATCATCGGCGGCGGCGACAGCAACACCGAGTGACACGACCCATTCACCGACTGTTGCGGTCGACCCTTACCCTGAGCGTCCATCGATATCCGTGGAGGCGCAATGACGTACCCGGACCGGCCCGATACCAAAGCCCGACTGTGGCTCGGCCTGTCCATCGCGGCCACGCTGCTGTGCTGCACGCTCGCCGGCATCGTCGGAATCGTCTACTCCGCCCTGGCGGTCAACGCCGAGAACCGGGGCGACTACTACGAGGCCCTGGAGAAAGTGGGCAAGGCCAAGGGCTGGACGATCACGGCGATCGTCATCGGCGCGATCATCACCCCGTTGTACATCTACTTCACGCTGAACACCGACTACTGAACGACGTCGGGGTAGCGCGGCCGCAGATCGGCCAGGACCGCGCGGGCGGCGCGCCGGCCGGAAGCGAGCGCCCCCTGGATCGAACTCGTGTCGCGGTGGTCCCCGCACACGTACAACCCCTCGCCGAGCCGCACCCGGCCCCGCAACGGGTGCGGCGCCGGCATCGCCGGGAGGGCGTACGGCACCGGGTACGCGGCCACGGTGGTCCACGCGCCGGCATCCACGCCGTACAACCGGGGCAGTCGCTCGTGGACGCGGCGCTCAGTCGCGTCCACTGTGGACGGAACACCGAGCACGGACGTCGCCACGAGGCTCGTGCCCGGCGGCGCATAGGCCGGCGCGACGGCGCTGACCACGACGCTGTTCGCCAGCAGACCGTCGGTCGGGTCGACGCGCAGCACCGGCTCGGGGTCCAACGGTTGGGTGGTGGCGTGATAGTACGTCGTCACCGCGTTCCAGGACGGCACGCGGATACCCGGCAGCAGCGTCGCGGCGGACCTGGCGTCGGTCGCCACCACGACCGCACGGGCGGCGTACCGCTTGCCGTCGGCGGTGCGCGCCTCGCCCGGCGCCACGGTGCTCACGGCCGTTCTCATACGTATGGTTCCGGCCGGCAGCCGCGCGACGAGTTGCTCCGGTAGCTGGCCCATGCCCGCCGCGGGCAGGGCCGCGCCACCCCGCAGGAAAGAGCGCCAGACCAGGTGGAAGAACCTACTGGACGTGGTCAGCTCACCCTCCAGGAACACGCCCGACAGGAACGGGGCGAGCACGGTGTTGATCAGCCGGTTCGAGCAGCCGAGCCGCTGCAGTTCGCGGTGGGTGGGGCGGTCGGCGCGCAGCTTCTTCCGGGCGCCGACGAGGTCGCGGCCGCTCAGCGCGGCGAGCGCGAACAGGTCACCCGGCCGGAAAAGTCCTGAAGAAAGCGCTTTCCACGCACCGGCGACCGCCGCGGGAGTGAACGCGAGGAGGTGGCTGCCGTCGTCGGTGTGCACGCGGACGCCGGGTAGGAACGGTCGCAGGTCGAGTGCGGAGAGGTCGAACTCGCGGGCGGCCGCGGGATAGGCGGGGCACAGCACCTGGAACCCGGCGTCGAGCCGGAACCCGTCGACCAGATCCGTGCGGACTCGACCACCGACCTCGTTGGCGGACTCGAGCACCAGTACGTCGATGCCGGCGTCACGCAGGCGGCGCGCGGCGACGAGGCCGGCGAGCCCGGCCCCGACCACGACCACCTCGGCGCTTTCCACCATCCGATTCACCCTAGGCCCCCCGACCCAGCCTGTCCGCCGAAGCGACGCAAGCCGGTTCGAGAACCGCGGCACAGGCCGGAGCGACGCAAGCAGAGCGACACAAGCAGAGCGGCACAAGCCAGCA
>NZ_BOPG01000015.1 GCF_016863635.1 Virgisporangium aurantiacum
GAGCCGGGCGACGGCAACGGCGTCCAGAACAACGCGACCGGAATCAGTCCACGTCCGGATCCAGCTCGGCCAGCACCCCGGGCGAAAGCGCGCGCATCTGGCCCGTCGACGCCTCGGCGACGAGCATCTTCGCGGCCGAGTCCGGTGGTACCGAGCTCTTCGACAGCGCGTCCAACGCGACCGTGTCACCGACGTCCTCGCCCGCCCGCTCGCTCAGCAACCAGCGGACCTCCAACAGGTCGCAGTAGGCCTGGATGGGCTCGCCGACCCCGCCCACGGCCTTGTGCGCGCGGTCCATGCCGGGATTGAGCACCTCGTCGGTCCACCGGCGCGCGGCGATCTGCTCGGAGATGAACGCGCTCGTCTCGCGTTGCAGCTTGCCCTGATAGGCCCGCAGGTCGGCGAGCAGGATCTTGGCCTGGCCCTCGCCCACGTCGAGGCCGGTGATGTTCTGCAGTTGCGTGGCGTGGAACCGGCGGGCCGCGACGACCAGTTTCAGTTGCAGCGTCTGGGTTCCGTCGCCGGTGAACTGGAGGTTGACCTCGTCGACGGCGAAGCCCAGTTCGTGGATTTTTCGGATCTGACCCTCGATCTGGAACCGCTCGTCGTAGGAGATCACCGGCTCGGCGTGCAACACGTCCCACAGCGCCTCGTACCGCGTCGCCACGCTGGCGGCCTCCTCGACCAGCGCGTCGAACATCTCTTCGGACTGGTCGAGACGGAGGGCCAGGTCGTACAGGCCGGCGGCGACGTTCTCCACCAGGATGTCGACGTCGTGCTGGCGCTGGCCGGAACTGAGCTGCGGGTGGATCTCGCTGGTCTCGGCGTCGACCAGCCAGGCCTGCAACACCTGGCCGTCGCGCGAGAACAGTGTGTTGGCGAGCGAGCAGTCGCCCCAGAAGACGCCGTTGCGGTGGAGGTCGACCAGGAGGCTCGCCATCGCGTCGAGCAACCGGTCGCGGTGGGCGCGTTGCTCGGGCGGGATGCGCATGAGCAACCGCCGGTACTGCCAGGAACGTTCAAGATACCGGGTGACGAGGATCGCGTTGCCCTCGTCGGGTTGCACCACCAGCCCAGCGGGGCGCACGGCGGGCAACGACCGCGCCTCCAGGTCACGCAGGACGGCGTACTCCTTCTCGGCGATACGTTGCGGAAGCTCCTTGAGCGCCCACAGCGCCCCGTCGGTCTCCACGAAGCGCACGAGGTGCCGGCTGGGGCCGACGGGGATGTCGCGGAACGGCACCTCGGTGGCGTCCCAGTCGCGCAGCGGTTCCAGCCACGGAAGCGCGAGAAGCCCGGGTGTCGGTACCCGCAGCCGTATGGCCGGTGCTGGCACGATGCAGCCTCCTATCCTGGGGACCCCGATGACAGGGTCCCCAGGATCCGATCCTAGGCGGGCGTCCGCGGGGCGGGCGTCCTGGGCACCGCCGGCTCCACCGGTTCCTGTTGCCGGGTCAGGTTCTCGCCGGTGCGCGGGTCGAACAGGTGCATGCGCGCCGGGTCGAGCCACAGGGAAGCGCTTTCCCCGTCGCGGATGCGGCTCATCGGATCGAGCGACACCACCATCTGCGTGCGCAGGTGCTCGCTGTCGAGCTCCTGCTCCAACTCGGTCAGCTGGGCCAGAATGTCCTCCGGCGCCTCGTACGGGATGTAGGCGTACTGCGAGTCGCCGAGCCACTCCGTCACGTCGACCGGGACCTCGAAGACGGCACCGCGGTCGCGCTTGCCGTCCTCGACGAGCGACGCGTCCTCGAAGTACTCCGGCCGGATGCCGGCGATGAGCAGTGTCCGGTCGCCGATCCGCTCGCGCATCTCGGGCCTCAGCGGCACCGTGAGGAACGGCAGTTCCAACTGGTCGTCGCGGACGGCGGCGGGCAGGAAGTTCATCGGCGGTGACCCGATGAAGCCGGCCACGAAGAGATTCACCGGACGCTCGTACAGCTCGCGCGGCGACGCGACCTGTTGCAGCACGCCCTTGCGGAGCACCGCCACGCGGTCCCCGAGGGTCATCGCCTCCGTCTGGTCGTGCGTCACGTAGACGGTCGTCGTGCCGAGCCGCCGCTGCATGCGCAGGATCTCGGTGCGCATCTGGCCGCGCAGCTTGGCGTCCAAATTGGACAGTGGCTCGTCGAACAGGAACGCGTCGGCCTGACGCACGATCGCCCGGCCCATCGCGACCCGCTGCCGCTGACCGCCGGATAGCTGGCTGGGCTTGCGTTGCAGGTGTTCGGTGAGCTCGAGCAGGCTCGCGGCGTTGCCGACGCGCTCCTTCACCTCCGCTTCGGGCGCCTTGCGCAACCGCAACGGGAACGCGATGTTCTCGAACACCGACAGGTGCGGGTAGAGCGCGTAGTTCTGGAAGACCATCGCGAGGTTGCGGTCGCGCGGTGCCTTCTCGTTGACGCGCTTGTCACCGATGATCATGTCGCCGGACGTGATGTCCTCCAGCCCGACGATCATCCGCAGCAACGTGGACTTCCCGCACCCGGACGGACCGACCAGGATCATGAACTCACCGTCGGCGATGTCGAGGCTGACGTCCTTGACCGCCTTGAAGCCGTCGCCGTAGGTCTTGGTGATGTTCTTGATGGTGATGGCAGCCATGTCTTCGCTATCCCTTCACTGCGCCCGAGGTGAGACCCGCGACGATCTTTCGTTGGAAGAGCAGCACCATGATGACGACCGGAATCGTGACGATGACGGCCGCCGCGGCGATCGCGCCGTACGGCTGCTCGAACTGCGTGGCGCCGGAGAAGAACGCCATCGCGGCCGGCACCGGGCGGGCGTTCTCGCTCGACGTCAGCGAGATGCCGAACAGGAAGTCGTTCCAGCAGAAGAAGAACGTCAGGATCGCGGCGGTGAACACGCCCGGCGCGGCCAGCGGCACGATCACCTTGCGGAACGCCTGCCACGCCGTGGCGCCGTCGACCTGCGCCGCCTGTTCCATCTCCCACGGGATCTCACGGAAGAACGCCGACAGCGTCCACAACGCCATCGGCAGCGAGAACGACATGTACGGGATGATCAGCCCCGGCCAGGTGTCGTACAGCCCGACCGAGCGCCAGATCGTGAACATGGGCCCGATCAACGACACCGCGGGGAAGATCGCGATCGCCAGCGCGGTCGACAGGATCACCTTCTTGCCCGGGAAGTTCAGCCGCGCGATCGCGTAGGCCGCGAGCGTCGCGATGACGACCGAGAGCGTGGTCGCGATCAGCGAGATGCCGATCGAGTTCCGCAGCGCCGACGTGAACAGGTCCTGACCCAGCACTGCCTGGTAGTTGTCGAAGCTCCAGTCGCGCGGGAAGAAGTTCCCGTCGGTGAGTTGCGCGCCGGTCTTGAACGAGAGACTGATGATCCACATGACCGGAAGCGCGGTGTAGACGATGATGGCGATCGACCCGATGATCCACCATCGTTGCTTCTTCTCCATCAGCGTTCACCCCTCGCGGCTCCGATGTCGGTCTTGAACCCCTTCACGAACAGCACCGCGATCAGCACCACGCAGATGAACAACAACACCGACACGGCCGAGCCGAGGCCGATGTTCAACCGGTTGATCATCTGGTTGTAACTGAGGAACGACAACGTTTCCGTGTCGTTCGCGCCGCGCGTCATGACGAACACCGTGTCGAAGATGCGGAACGCGTCGAGCGTGCGGAACAGCACCGCGACGAGGATCGCCGCCTTCATGTTGGGGATCGTCACGCGCCACAACCGTTGCCACGCCGTCGCTCCGTCGACCTCGGCCGCCTCGCCCAGCACGCTGGGCACCGTCGCGAGACCGGCGAGCAGCAGCAGCGAGATGAACGGCGTGGTCTTCCACAGTTCCGCGAGGAAGATAACGAACAGCGAGCTCCACCGGTCACCGAAGAAGTTCTTGTCCGTACCGAGGAGTGAGTTGACGAACCCGGCCGTCGGGTCGAACGCGAACTGCCACGCGAACGCCGACACGACCGTGACGATGCCGTACGGGATGAGGATCGCGACACGCACCGTCTTCCGGCCGAAGATGGCCCGGTGCATGACCATCGCGAAGATGAACCCGATGACCAGTTCCGCCGCGACCGTGAAGACCGTCAGCAGAACCGTGGTGAACATGTCGTTCCACCACAGCAACGACTTCAGCACCGTGACGTAGTTGCTCAACCCCACGAACTCGCGGTCGTCGGGCGACGCGAGCGTGTACCGGTTGAACGACAACCAGATCGAGTTGAGGACGGGGTAGAGCGTCACGATCATCATGAGCGCGAACGCGGGACCGGCCAGCAGCAGCCCGAGCCGGCGCTCGTGCCGCTCCCGCTCGCTGATGGGCGCCTTCGTGGCTTTGTCGGAGGCCGTTTCGGTGCGCTCGACCTCGGCTCCCGGCTGGGTGGGTACCTCGACACTCACAGCAGCACCTTGCCTTTCAACGCCTGTCCGATCAGCCGGTCGCTCCTGCGGGGTGTGTACGAGGGGTTCACCGACGACGGGGGATGCCAGGTGCGTTGGACCGCGATCGTCACGTCGTTGTAGAACGGCGAGAGCGGACGCGGTGCGGCCTGGTCGATGGATTCCCGGATCAACGGAGCGAACGGGTACTTCGCGAGGATGGCGGGATCGTCGTAGATGGCGGCCCGGGTGGCCGGTTCGCCGAGCGTGTCCATGCGTTGTTTCTGGCTCTCCGGCGACGTGATGCACGCGACGGCCTCGAAGGCCAGCGGTCGCTTGGCCGCCGGCGTGTACGCACCGACACCGATCATGGCGCCGCCGATGGGTGGTGCGCTAGCCCGGTTCGCGTCGACGCGCGGGTACCGGGCCCAGGCGTAGTCGTCGAAGATCGCCTTGAATTTGGGATCCTTCTTGGCGTTCTCGCTCCCGAGCCCGTAGATGTACGGCCAGTTCAGCATCGCCCAGGCGGTGCCGTTCTGGAACGCCGCCCGCGTGCTCTCCTCGACCGCCGTCGACAGGCCGAAATCGGCGGCCGGCGACTTCGCGAACTTCTCGATGATCTCGGCCGCCCGGCGTCCCGCGTCGCTGTCGATGTCCGCCGTGGCCTTCGAACCGAGGTCGACGTCCTTCAGGATCGAGCCGCCGGCGGAGCTCACGAGGCCGTTGATCCAGACCATGTAGCCCTCGTAACGGTTGCCCTGGATCTCCACGAAGCGCGAGTTCTCCGGCATCTTCGACGACGCGTCGATCAGGTCGTCCCAGGTGAAGTTCTCGGCGGTGGGGTCGACGCCGGCCTGCTGTGCCAACGACTTCCGGTACCAGAGCAGTTGGCTGTTCGACGAGAACGGGGCCGCGTACAGCTTGCCCTTCCAGGTGGCGGATTCCTTGGGACCCTCGAGCAGGTCGGCGGTCGCCTTCGCCTCGTCGTCGCCCTCGAACGGCAGGATCCACTTGGCTTCGGCGAACTCGGGGGCCCAGATGACGTCCATGAAGAGGACGTTCATCGTCTTGTCCTTGGCGGCCAACCGCCGCACGAGTTGTTCGCGCTGGGCGTCGGCGCTGTTCGGCAGCGTCTCCCGTCGGATGACGTAGCGGCCGTTCGCCTCCTGGTTGCATCTGTCGACAATCTTGCCCACGACGCCGGAGGAGTCCGGGCTCTGCCAGAACGTGAGGACGTTGGCGCCGTCGTCGCTTCCGCAGGCGACGAGGGTGGGTGCCGCGACGACGGCCGCGAGGAACAGGGCCAGTTTCTGTCGTGGCCGGGGATGGTTCATGCGCAAGACGCACCTCCCGGGGAGTGGAGCGCATCCGTCAGCCGGTGACGCTGACGGGAGTCGCACTCATCTGTGCAACTCCCTCACTGTGCGCTCAGCCCGGCGATCTCGCATGTCGACGGCCGTAACCTGGCGTCAAAGCTCCCGAAATATCCGTCGTGCTCGGCTGGCAGATCGACGCAGACAGAAACGGGCAGAAACAAACCGGGCATGGATCTTCATCCATGCCCGGCCAAAAGCTGGTGGACCGCTACGCGCCGCCGGCGTTCAACGTGACCGCCTTCGGGGTGAAGCCGCTCCCCGTGACGTCGACGCCGGCCGACTTGGCCTTGTCGATCGCCTTCTGGACGTACTCGTTCGTGAACGCCTGCCCCTCGGGCTTCTTGGTCAGCACGGTCTTGCCGTCCTGGTTCTTGGTGCTCTGTGACAGCTCGACCGTGCGGTTCCAGTCGCCCTCGTCGACCAGGCCGATGCCCTTCGACGACGGCCAGATCAGCTTGCTGGTCTCGTTCATCTGCCACAGCTGGTGACTGGCGCCGAGCTTGGAGCCCTTCTTCACCACCAGATCGCGGCACTCCTCCGGGTTGTCGCGGCAGAACGCCCAACCCTTGATCGTGCCCGTCAGCAGTTTGACCGTGGTCTCCTGGTACGCCTTGTCGCCCAGCCGCGACGTGTTGGCCCACACCGCGTCCTGCAACATCGCGGTGCCTTCCTTGTTCCAGTCGATGATGGCGAAGTCGGACGGCTGGTACAGCTTGCCCGTCGCCGGGTTGGTGGCCTCCAGCACCTGCGCGTACTCGTTGTAGCTCATCGCCTGTGCCGCGTCGATGTCACCGCGCAGCAGCGCCTGCATGTCGAACTGCTGCTGCACCAACGTGACGTCCTTGCCCGGGTCGAGCCCGGCCTTGGTCAGGCCGGCGAACAACTCGAACTCGTTGCCGAAGCCCCAGTTGCCGACCTTCTTGCCCTTGAGGTCCTTCGCGGAGGAGATCCCCTTGTTCGCGAACGCCACCTGGTACGTACCGGACCGGGCGAAGAACTGCCCGACGTCGGTGATCTGCACGCCCTGCTCGCGCGAGGCGAGCGCCTTCGGCACCCAGGCCACCGCGTAGTCGGCGCGGCCCTGGCCGAGCACGGTCTGCGGGACGATGTCGACCCCGCCTTCGATCAGCTCGACGTTGAGTCCTTCTTCTTTGTAGAAGCCCTTTTCCACCGCCGCGATGTAGCCCGCGAACTGTGCCTGGAAGAACCACTGGAGCTGGAGCTTGACGTTGGTCACGCCGTTGGACGTCGAGGGCGCGCCGTTGTTCTGGTCGGCCGTCCCGCACGCCGACACGGTCAGTGCGGTCACCGCCGCTAGGACAAGGAAACGAAATCTGGTCATCGGTCCTCCGCGAAGTCGAGGGTCAATGAGCCTGGCTACGCCGCCAGGGCATCGCGAAGCGTTCCGCCACGAGTGTGGCGAGGTAGAAGATCAGACCGAGAATGCACGCGCCGACCACGTAGGCCCACGCGCGCGGGTAGGCGGTGAACGCCGCCGCCGAGGTGATCCGCGAGCCCAGGCCGTCCTGGAGCCCGCCGAAGTACTCCGACACCACGGCGGCGATGACCGCGAGCGACGACGCCTGCCGCAGACCGGTGAACACGAACGGCAGCGCGCCCGGCAGGCGCACCAGCCGCGCGAACGTCCAGCCGGACGCGGCATAGCTGTCCATCAACTCCTGGTGGATGGGGTGGACCTCCCGCAGGCCCCGCAAGGTGTTCACGAACACGGGAAAGAACGCCACGATCGCCACCACGACGCGGCGCGGAATGCTACTGGTGGTGTCGAACATGTTGTTGAGAATCGGGGCGAGCGCGATGATCGGCAGCGCGTTGGCGAGCGCCGCGATCGGCACCGACACCTCGGCCAGGATCTGCAACCGGCTGGCCACCAACGCCGCCGCCAACGCGAGAGCCGAACCGAAGATCAGGCCCACCAACGCGTTGGCACCGCTGGCGAGGCCCGCCTCCCACACCACCGACCGGTCGAGCCACAGCTGTTCACCGATCGCCGACGGCGCCGGCAGGATGAACGGCGCGATCCGGCCGGCGCGCACGATCAGTTCCCACAAGGCGAGGCCCGCCAGCCCCACCACGAGCGGCGGGAGGACCGAACGGACCCATCTCATACGTCGACCTCGACGTCTTCGTCCACTGTGGTCTCGATACCGCGCAACGCCTTACGCACCTTGGTGATCGCGGTGAAGAACCCGGGCGACTGCCGGGTCGCGTCGGTGCGCGGTCCCAGATCGATCTTCACGGTGTCGGTGATCCGTCCGGGCCGCGCCGACATCACCACCACGAGGTCGGAGAGGAACACGGCCTCCGGTATCGAGTGGGTGACGAACACCGTGCTGGTTCCGGTTGCCGCGCAGACGCGCAGCAACTCGGACTGCAGGCGTTCGCGTGTCATCTCGTCGAGCGCACCGAACGGTTCGTCCATCAGGAGCAAAGGCGGGTGGACCGCGAGAGCGCGCGCGATCGCGACGCGTTGCTGCATGCCGCCGGAGAGTTGGGCCGGATAGTGCCCGGCGAAGTCGGACAGCCCCACGAGGGCGAGCATCTCCTCGGCCCGGGCCTTCCGCTCCGCGCGGCTCTGCCCGCGCAGTTCCAGCGGCAGCTCGACGTTGCGCCGCACCGTCCGCCAGTCGAACAGCCCCGCCTGTTGGAAGGCGATGCCGTACTCCTGGTCGAGCCGGGCCCGACGGGCGGGCTTGCCGGCCACGGTGACCGTGCCCGACGTGGGTGGCACCAGGTCGGCGATGAGCCGCAGCAGGGTGCTCTTGCCGCACCCGGAGGGCCCGATCAGCGACACGAACTGTCCACTGTCGACAACGAGGTCGATGTCGTGCAGCGCGGCGACCTCGTCGGGCCGCCCCTTGTTGAACGTCTTCGAGACGCCACTTACCTCAACAGCGGTCATGGCAACAGAACCCTCCGGCGGTGACGCGTGAGGGGCCATTCCACCAGAGCCACGAATCCGGCGACGGCCAGGCCCAGCAACGCCGCGCCGAGCATCGCCGTGTACACCTTGGCCGGGTCGCTGGTGGCCTCGCGGGAGTACTCGATGACGAGCCGGCCGATGCCTCCCCGCGTCCCCGTGGAAATTTCTCCGACCACCGCGCCCACGACCGCGGCCGCGCCGGCCAGACGCAGCGCCGGGAACAGGTACGGCGTCGCGGCCGGCATCCGCAGCTTCACGAGCGTGCGCCACCACCCGGCGGCGTAGCTGCGCATCAGTTCGACCCCGATCGCGGACGGCGACTGCAGGCCCCGCAGCATGCCGACCGCGACCGGGAAGAACGCGAGGTACGCGGCGATCAGCGACACCGACATCCACGGCTGCCACGGGTACGGCCCGAGCGACAGCGCGCCGCCCCAGCCGGCCACGAGTGGCGCCAGCGCCACCAGCGGCACGGTCTGCGACAGCACCACCCACGGCAGGAGACCCCGTTCGGCGACGCGGAACCGCTGCATCAGCACCGCGAGAAGCAGTCCGATGAACGTGCCGACGAGAAAGCCGACGGCGGTGATACCGAGCGTGAAGAGGCACGCGTCGAACACGACCCTCCACACCGGACGACCGCCGGCCAGTTCGGGCTCACCCAACCGGTTCAGGACGTCGAGCACGTGCGGCATCGCCGCGTCGTCGGTGCGCGGCAGGATCCGCACACCGAACAACGACGTGCCGTCGGTGTCGCCGACGGCCTTGTAGCCCTCCCACAGCGCGCCGCCCACGAGGAGCGCGAGCACCGCGCCGAGCACCTTCCTCACGCGAACGTCGGCAGGATCTCGGCGCCGTAGGCGTCCAATGTGGACTCCTTGGCGTCGTGCTGCAGGTACAGCGCGAACTGGTCGACGCCGAGTTCCTTCAGCTCGGTGAGTCGCTTGACGTGCTCGTCGACCGGACCCAGGAGGCAGAACCGGTCGACGATCCCGTCGGGCACGAAATCGGTGTGGGTGTTGCCCGCCCGGCCGTGCTCGGCGTAGTCGTAGCCCTTGCGGCCGGCGATGTAGTCGGTGAGCACCTGCGGCACTCCCCCACCCGCGGCGCCGTACCGGGACACGATGTCGGCCACGTGGTTGCCGACCATGCCGCCGAACCACCGGGTCTGCTCGCGTTGGTGCTCGATGTCGTCGCCGACGTAGGCCGGCGCCGCCACGCAGAACTTGATGGCGGCCGGGTCACGGCCCGCCTTCTCCGCGGCGGCGCGCACCGCTCCGATCATCCACGCCGCGATGTCCGGGTCGGCCAACTGCAGGATGTACCCGTCGCCGACCTCGCCGGTCAACGCGAGCGCCTTCGGCCCGTACGCGGCCACCCACACCTCTAGCCGGCTCTCCGGCGCCCAGAGGAACTGGAGATCGCGGTCGCGGTAGTTCACCGCGCGTCCGTTGGCCAGTTCCCGGATGACGCCGACGCACTCGCGCAACTCCGCCAGCGTCGTCGGGCGCGCACCGAGCACCCGCACGGCCGAGTCGCCGCGGCCGATGCCGCAGACCGTGCGGTTGCCGTACATCTCGTTGAGGGTGGCGAACGTCGACGCCGTCACCGTCCAGTCGCGGGTGGACGGGTTGGTCACCATCGGCCCGACCACCACCCGCTCGGTGGTGGCGAGGATCTGGCTGTAGATGACGAACGGCTCCTGCCACAGCACGTGCGAGTCGAACGTCCACACGTGACTGAAGCCGGCCCGCTCGGCCCGCTGCGCGAGCGTCACGAGGTCGCGCGCGGGCGGGTCGCACTGGAAGACGACGCCGAAATCCATTGGCCTATCTCACCTTCGGGAAGCCGAGGTCGACCTCGCTGGTGGCCGGGTCGGGCCAGCGGGAGGTGACCACCTTGGTGCGGGTGTAGAACGCCAGGCCGTCCGGCCCGTACATGTGCAGGTCGCCGAACAGCGACGCCTTCCAGCCGCCGAAGCTGTAGTACGCGACGGGCACCGGCACCGGTACGTTGACGCCGACCATGCCGCACACCACGTCGTACTGGAACTGGCGGGCGACGCCGCCGTCACGGGTGAAGATGGCCGTGCCGTTGCCGTACGGGTTGTCGTTGACCAGTTCGAGCGCCTCGGCGTAGGTGTCGACCCGGGTCACCGACAGCACCGGTCCGAAGATCTCGTCGGTGTACAGCGGCGAATCGGTCGGCACCTTGTCCACAAGGGACGGTGCGAGGAAGAAGCCGGGCTGGTTGCTGACGTCGGACTGCCGCCCGTCGACGACCACCTCGGCCGCGCCGGGTGACGCGAGGTAGCCGGCGACCTTGTCGCGGTGCTCGCGGCTGATCAGCGGGCCCATCTCGGCGTCCGGATCGCTGGCCGGGCCGGTGCGGATGCGACCGATGCGCTCGCGGATCGCGTCCACCAACGGGTCCGCGACGGCGCCGACGGCCACCACCACCGAGATCGCCATGCACCGCTCGCCGGCGGAACCGTAGCCGGCCGACACGGCGGCGTCGGCGGCCGAGTTCACGTCGGCGTCGGGCAGCACGACCATGTGGTTCTTGGCGCCGCCGAGTGCCTGCACGCGCTTGCCCGCTCTGGTGCCCGTCTCGTAGATGTGTTTCGCGACGGGCGTCGAGCCGACGAAGCTGACCGCCTGGATGTCGGGGTCGGCCAGGATCGCCTCGACCGCCTCGCGGTCGCCCTGCACGACGTTGAACGCGCCGTCCGGCAATCCGGCCTGGCGCAACAGATCCGCCAGCAGCAACGAGACCGACGGGTCCTTCTCGCTGGGCTTGAGCACGAACGTATTGCCGGCCACCAGCGCGTTGCAGAACATCCACATCGGCACCATGGCCGGAAAGTTGAACGGCGTGATGCCGGCGACGACGCCGAGCGGTTGCCGGATCGAGTAGACGTCGACGCCGGTGGACGCCTGCTCGCTGTAGCCGCCCTTGAGCAGATGCGGTGCGCCGCAGGCGAACTCGACGTTCTCCAGTCCCCGCGCCACTTCGCCACCGGCGTCCGCCACGGTCTTGCCGTGCTCCGACGACAGCAGCGACGCGATCTCCTTGCGGTTCGCGTCGACGAGTTCCCGGAAGCGGAACATGACCTCGGCCCGGCGGCTGAGCGACGCGGCCCGCCACGACGGGAAGACGCCGAGCGCGGTCTCGACGGCCGTGCGCACCTCGGCGGCCGTCGCCGCCACGATTTCGGCCTGCTGTTCGCCGGTTGCCGGGTCGAAGACCGGCAGCTTTCTGGTTCCCGTGCCGGCGACAGCGGCGCCGTTGATCCAGTGGTGGACGGTTCTCATGACCGCCTCCTTAAATGAGGTAGTCGCTGAGGCCGCGGCGCAGGAACTGCCCGTGACCCTTGCGGCCGTGGTAGTTGCCCGCGGAGTCGACGATCACCGTGCCGCGCGACAGTACGGTGTCGACCTTCCCCGCGATCTCGTAGCCTTCCCAGGCCGAGTGGTCCATGTTCATGTGGTGCGTCTCGACGCTGATGCGGGTGCGGCCGTTCGGGTCGTACAGCACGATGTCGGCGTCGGATCCGGGCGCGATGACGCCCTTGCGCGGGTACAGCCCGAACATGCGGGCCGGCGTGGTGGCGATGGTCTCCACCCAGCGGGCGAGCGACAGCTTGCCGTCGACCACACCCTGGTACAGCAGGTCGACCCGGTGCTCCACGCCGCCGATCCCGTTGGGAATCTTGGAGAAGTCGCCGACGCCGAGTTCCTTCTGGTCCTTCATGCAGAACGGGCAGTGGTCGGTCGAGACCACGGCGAGGTCGTTCGTCCGCAGGCCGCGCCAGAGGTCCGCGCGGTGCGGCTCGTGCTTGCTGCGCAACGGCGTCGAGCAGACCCACTTGGCGCCCTCGAAGCCGGGCGCGCCGAGCTGGTCCTCCAGCGTCAGGTAGAGGTACTGCGGGCAGGTCTCGGCGAACACGTTGCGACCGTCGTTGCGGGCCCGCGCGACCTGTTCGAGCGCTTCGCTCGCCGAGAGGTGGACGATGTAGAGCGGGCAGTCCTTCGCGACGTCGGCCAGCCAGATGGCGCGGCTGGTGGCCTCCGCCTCCAACTGCGTCGGACGGGTGATGCCGTGGTGGATCGGGTCGGTCTCGCCCCGGGAAAGCGCTTGCTGCACCAGAACGTCGATCGCGATGCCGTTCTCGGCGTGCATCATGATGATCGATCCGTTGTCGCGCGCCTTCTGCATGGCGCGCAGGACCTGGCCGTCGTCGGAGTAGAAGACGCCCGGGTAGGCCATGAACAGCTTGAAGCTGGAGATGCCCTCGTCGGTGACGAGCTGGTCCATCGCCTTCAGCGAGTCGTCGTCGACGCCCCCGAGGATCATGTGGAACGCGTAGTCGATGTGGCAGTTGCCCTCGGCCTTGCCGTGCCAGGCGGCCAGCCCGTCCTGCACCACCTCGCCGGTGCGCTGCACCGCGAAGTCGATGATCGTGGTGGTACCACCGTGGGCGGCGGCCCTGGTTCCGGTGTCGAACGTGTCGCTGGCGAACGTTCCGCCGAACGGCAGTTCCATGTGCGTGTGCGCGTCGACGCCGCCGGGGATGACGTACTTCCCTGTGGCATCAAGGGTTTCGACGCCTTCGGGACCGCGGCCGGGCGCGAATACGGCGGCGATCGTCTCGCCGTCGACGAGCACGTCGGCGGCGTACGGCCCGGACGGGCCGACGACGGTGCCGCCGGTGATCAGCAGAGTCATGCTCTCCCCTTACGGCTTGGTCAGGTCGTCGTAGGCGTCGGGGCGGCGGTCGCGGTAGAACTGCCAGCGGTCGCGGACCGTCTCCAGCAGGTCGAAGTCGAGGTCGCGGACGATCAGCTCGGGGTTGTGGGCGTCGCCCACCTCACCGACGAACTTGCCCTCCGGGTCGACGAAGTAGCTCGATCCGTAGAAGTCGTTGTCACCGAGGTCCTCGATGCCGGTGCGGTTGATCGCGCCGATGAAGTACTCGTTGGCGACGGCCGACGCGGGCTGCTCGAGCTTCCACAGGTACGACGACAGCCCGCGGCTGGTGGCCGACGGGTTGAACACCAGCCGGGCGCCGTTCAGGCCGAGCGCCCGCCAGCCCTCCGGGAAGTGCCGGTCGTAGCAGATGTAGACGCCGACCTTGCCGACGGCGGTGTCGAACACCGGGTAACCGAGGTTGCCGGGCCGGAAGTAGAACTTCTCCCAGAAGCCCTTCACCTGCGGGATGTGGTTCTTGCGGTACTTGCCGAGGTACTTACCGTCGGCGTCGACCACGGCGGCGGTGTTGTACAGGACGCCGGGCTGCTCCTGCTCGTACATCGGCAGCACCATCACCATGCCGAGCTCGGCGGCGAGCGCCTGGAACCGTTCGGTGGTCGGCCCCGGGATGCTCTCCGCGTACGAGTAGAACTCCTTGTCCTGCACCTGGCAGAAGTACGGGCCGTAGAACAGCTCCTGGAAGCAGATGACCTTCGCGCCCTGCGCGGCGGCCTGCCGGGCGTACTCCTCATGTGCCTTGATCATCGATTCTTTATCACCGGTCCAGTTGGTCTGGACGAGTGCGGCGCGGACGACATCTGCCATGGCTGCCGGTCCTCTCCTGATCAGGTGTCACGGCTCCGACCGACCGGTGCGGCTGGCCTTGTTTTGGAAGGTCGGATGGCGTAGGACTCTAGTGACACAACTCTAAGCGGACAATGGTGGGAATGTGTTTGGAGATTTGGAACGGGGAGTTTCGGAGACGTTAAGGACGGCGCCCGCTCCGGGCGCGTCTTCGCGTCTCCCGCCGTTCCGATCCATGAGCCGGGTGGCGCCGGCGCCGGGGCCACCGTGCTCCACCTGATCTCCGCCGCGGTCGACGACCGCAGCGCCCGCGGTATCGCCGCCGCGGTCAGCCGTCTCGTCACCACCGGCGTCCTGCCCGCCGGCGCCCGCCTGCCGACCGTCCGCGACGTCGCCCGCGAACTCGGCATCAGTCCCACCACCGTGAGCGAGGCGTGGCGCAGCCTCGCCCGCGCCGGCGCGATACAGACCCGCGGCCGCTCCGGCACGTTCGTCCTCACTCCGGCCGTGCCGCGGCAACGGCTGCGCTACGCGCGGGTCACCACCCGGCCGGCCACCCTGCCGCGCGACTTCTCCACCGGCGTCCCCGACCACGACCTGCTCCCCCACCTGGCCGAGCCGATGCGCCGGGTCGGCGACGCCCGCCTGACCACCAGCTACCTCGACGAACCCGTGCTGCCCGCGCTGGAGGCGGTGCTGCGGCAGCGGTTCCCGTTCGAGCCCGAGCGGCTCACCGTCGTCGACGGCGCGCTCGACGCGGTCGACCGGATCACCGCCGGCACTGTGCGCTTCGGCGACCACGTCCTTGTGGAAAACCCGGCCTTCCCGCCGGTGCTCGACCTGCTCGACCAGGTCGGCGCCGTTGTGGTCGGCGTTCCTGTGGACGGTTGCGGTCTGCGTCCCGACGCGCTCGCCGAGGCATTGGACGCCCACCGCCCGGTCGCGTTGTACCTGCAGCCGCGGGCGCACAACCCGACCGGCGTGAGCATGACCGACGAGAGAGCGGCCGCACTCGCGGTGGTGCTGAATCAGCACCCGTCGGTGCTGATCGTGGAGGACGACCACGCCGGCGACATCGCGTCCGCACTGCCGGTGAGCCTGGGCGCGCGGCTGCCCGCGTCCACCGTCCACGTGCTCAGCTTCTCCAAGAGCCACGGGCCCGACCTGCGCCTCGCCGCGGTCGGCGGACCGGCGTCGGTCATCGCGTCGGTGACCGACCGGCGGCTGCTCGGTCCCGGCTGGTCGAGCCGGATCCTGCAGGCCGTGCTGGTCGAACTGCTGACCGACCCGTCGACCGTCGCCGGCATCGCCCGGGCCCGCGGCGAGTACGCCCGGCGCCGCGAAGCGATGCTGGCGGCGCTGTCGGCCCGCGAGGTGACGGCGAGCGCCGACGACGGCATCAACCTGTGGATGCAGGTAGCCGACCAGCAGGTGGCGATGCTGTCGCTGGCGGCGCACGGGGTCGCGGTGGCACCGGGCGCGCCGTTCATGGTCACCCCGCTGCCCGTGGACCACGTACGGATCACGGTCGGCCTGGTCCGCGACGGCTTCGACGAACTCGCCGATCTCCTGGCCGAAGCGGCCGGCGCGGAGGCGAAGGCGAGTGGACGCCGTTCGGGTGCCCACCCGCGCGGCTGGCGGTAGCGGTTGCGGCAAGCGCTTTCCCGCAGCGCTTTCAGGAACGGGTGGCAGACTGACGCGATGGCACTGCCCCGTTGGCTGGCCCTCGCCGGCATCGCCGCGGTGGTCGTCGCGCTGGGGATGATCGGGGCGCTACACGTCACCGGGCCGTCGGCCGAGCTCGACCCGATGCGGCGCACCATCAGCCAGTACGCGTTGCTGGAGACCGGAAACGTGTTCAACGCGGCCGTGGTCGTGCTGGCCGCGGGGTCGGCGGCGACCCTGCTGGCCCTGATCCGCACGGCGCTGGTCCCGGTGCGGTCCGGTGCGACGGTGGCGTTGCTGCTGTGGTGCGTGGGGCTGGCCGCGGTCGTGTACTTCCCGAAGCACAACTGGGCCGTCGGCCCGTCGATCGAGGGGACCGTACACAGGTACGCCAGCGTCGTCGCGTTCCTCGGTCTGCCCGTCGCCGCGCTGTTGATCGGCCGCCGCTGGCGGGGCGACGCGCGCTGGCGCGGCCCGGCCGCGGTGACGACCGCGTTCGGCATCCTCGCGTTGCTGTGCTTCACGCCGATCGCGGTCGCGTTCGTGCTGCATCCGTTCACCGGCGTTCCGTGGTGGCGGGCGATCCCGTTGGGCGGTATCGAGCGGGTGTTGGCGCTGGTCGAGGTGGTGACCGTCGGGTACCTGGGTTACTGGGCGATTCGAGCCGTGGCCAGGCCGGCTGCTGTGGCCGTGCGGGGTTGAGGTCGGCGTCCTCACGCTGAGTGCGAACCACCCGGGCCATCCACAGCCGGCCATCCACACCTGGCAGACCGGCGCCGGCGACTGACATGTCACGGGTGCGCCTCCCGGCGTCCAGATAGCACAGTTGGCGCGCTCGGAGAGTGAGACGGGCCATCCCGCTCCACGATCGCCGCGAAAGCTACCCGCAAGTTAAGTTGGCCGCATGGGGTTCGACGTTGAGCGGGTCAGGGCGGCATATCCGGCCCTGGCCGAGGGGTTCGTCCATTTCGACGGAGCGGCCGGCACGCTCGTGGCCGGCCCGGTGGCCGATGCGATCACCGCTACCCTGCGGTCCGCCGTCGGTAACCGGACCACCGTGTTCGAGGCCGGGCGGCGGGCCGGCGCGATCGTGGCCACGGCTCGCGAGGCGGTGGCCGACCTGGTGGGCGGGGATCCGGCCGGCGTGGTGTTCGGCTCCAGCGCCACGGCGCTGACCTACCTCGTCGCCCGCACGTTGTCCACAACCTGGAACGAGCGCGACGAGGTGGTCGTCTCCCGGTTGGACCACGACGCCAACGTCCGGCCGTGGGTGCAGGCGGCCGAGCGGGCCGGCGCGACCGTGCGGTGGGCGGAGTTCGACGCGGCCACCGGCGAGTTGTCCACAGGCCAGTACGCCGACCTCGTCAATCCACAGACAAGGGTCGTGGCGGTCACCGCCGCGAGCAACGCGATCGGCACCCGTCCCGATGTCGCCGCCATCGCGAAGATCGCGCACGCGCACGGGGCGCTGGTGTACGTCGACGGCGTTCACGCCACCGCCCACGTGCCCACCAACGTGGCCGAACTGGGCGCCGACTTCTACGTGACCAGCGCGTACAAGTGGTCCGGCCCGCACCTCGCCGCCTGCGTCGCGGCACCCGCCACCTGGGAACTCATGACACCGGACAAGCTCATGCCGGCCCCCGACACGGTGCCCGACCGGTTCGAGTTCGGCACGCTCAGCTTCGAACTCCTGTCCGGCATCACGGCGGCGGTCGACCACCTCGCCAGCCTCGATCCCGGCGACGCGCCGACCAGGCGGGAGAGGGTCCTGGCCTCCATGTCGTCGGCGCACGCGTACACGTCCGGCGTCTTCGAAGCGCTGGTCACGGGGTTGCGCGCCATCAACGGGGTCACCGTTATGGCGGCGCCGCCGGGCCGCTGCCCGACGGTCTCCTTCCGGGTGGACGCCGAAGCGCCGGCCGCCACCGCAACCGCCCTCGGTGACCAGGGCATCTGCGTCTACTCCGGCGACTACTACGCGTACGAGTACTTCCAGTCGACGGGCCTGCGCGACAGCGGCGGCGGGGTGCGGGCCAGCGTGTACCACTACAACACCGCCGCCGAGGTCGACCGGCTGCTCGAAGCGGTCGAAAACCGGGCAAAGGGAGAGGACAACCAGTGAAGGTCCTGTACACGGCAGAGGTGACCGCCACCGGCGACGGCCGCAGCGGGCACGTGACCTCGTCCGACAAGCTGATCGACGTCGACGTCGCACCACCCGCCGAGCTCGGCGGCGCGGGCGGCGCGACGAACCCGGAGCAGCTGTTCGCCGCGGGGTACTCGGCGTGCTTCCACTCGGCGCTGCGCCGGGTCGCCAAGCAGTCGGGGGCCGACGTCACCGGATCGCAGGTCACCGCGCGGGTCGGGATCGGCGCGATCGGCGAGGGCCGGTTCGGGCTGACCGCCGCGCTCGACGTCGCGCTGCCGGCCGTCCCCCGCGACCAGGGCGAGGAGTTGGTGCGAAAAGCGCACCAGGTGTGCCCGTATTCGAACGCCACCCGCGACAACATCGAGGTGACCGTCACGCTTGTGGACAGCGCCGAGGTCGCACAATGAAAGGTCGGGAGGTGCGGCTGGTCGCGCGTCCCGTCGGGGTACCGGCCGACGAGTGCTTCGAGCTCGCCGAGGTCGACCTGCCGGACCCCGCCGACGGACAGCTCCTTGTCCACAACCGGTACATCTCCGTCGACCCGTACATGCGCGGGCGGATGACCGACGCCAAGTCCTACGTCCCGCCGTTCGAGCTGGGCAAGGCCATGGAGGGCGGCGCGATCGGCGAGGTCGTCGCGTCGGCCAGCCCCGACTTCGCGGCCGGCGACCTGGTTATCCACAACCTCGGTTGGCGGGACCTCGCGCTCGTCCCGGCCGGCGGCGCCCGGAAGATCGAGCCGACGCCGGGCGTCAGCCCGTCGGCCCATCTCGGGGTCCTCGGGATGCCGGGCCTCACCGCGTACGTCGGTCTGCTCGACATCGCGGAGATGAAGCCGGGCGACACCGTGTTCATCTCCGGTGCGGCCGGCGCGGTCGGCAGCGTCGCCGGGCAGATCGCGAAGGCGCGGGGCGCGGCCCGCGTGGTCGGCAGCGCGGGGACGCCCACCAAAGTGGCCTGGCTACGCGAGAACGGCTTCGACGCGGCGTTCGACTACCACGACGGACCGGTACGCAAGCTGCTGAAGGAGGCGGCACCCGACGGGATCGACGTCTACTTCGACAACGTCGGCGGCGACCATCTCGAAGCCGCGATCAGTGCTCTCAAACCGTTCGGACGGGCGGCGCTGTGCGGAGCGATCAGTTCCTACAACGCGACCGAGCCGCCGGCCGGCCCGAACAACCTGTCGCTGGCGGTCGGCAAGCGGCTCACGCTGCGCGGGTTCATCGTCACCGACCATGGCCGGCGGATGAAGGACTACCTGCCGGAGATGGCCGGTTGGCTGCGCGAGGGCACGGTGCGCTGGCAGGAGACGGTGGTCGACGGGCTGGAGAACGCGACCGGGGCGTTCCGGGGACTGTTGGCGGGCGAGAACCTTGGGAAGATGGTCGTACGGCTGAACGGTTGACGACCGGCCGAGCTCACGTGCGTCAACAATTTCTTGAAACGACGGTGGCCGGCCTCCGCGTGGAGGCCGGCCACCGATTCAACATTTAGTTGCGGGCGTACGGGTTGGTGTCGTTGTCGCCGTAGTGGACCGTGTCGGCCACACCGTCGAAGTCGGTGTCGGTCACCGTGCGGTCGATGTTGCCGTCCTCGTCCGGGTCCACCTGAACCTGGTCGACGCGGCCGTCGAAGTTACGGTCGAACGCGGCCAGGTCGAGCTCGCCGTCGCCATCGGTGTCCGCGGCGGCGGCGTCGACAGCGCCGTCCTCGTTCGTGTCGGCGTAGACCCGCTCCGGGTCGCCGTCCTCGTTGGCGTCGACGTAGGCGGTGTCGAGCGCGACGCCGCCGTGCTCGTCGGTGTACACGACCTCGGCGTGGCCGTCGCCGTCGGCGTCGGTGGCCGCGATGTCGGCGTAGCCGTCGTGGTCGGTGTCGGAGACACCCAGCTGCGACCCGTCGGTGAACTGCGCGACGATCGTGTGGTCGTGCGGCTCCTCGTAGGAAGGGGCGTCGGTCCCGTAGTCGTCGCCGCCGGCATTCGGGTCCTCGTACTCGCTCATGCCATCTCCAGCGTTTCGTGGTGGGGATGGCGGTCTCCCCTGGGTGGTGCCGCCATCGTGGTGCTGTCGGAAAGAGTACGGATGCCAGCCCGCCGGAAGATCCCACGTTCGTGCCACCTCGGCCGTCCTGGTGGACCACACCGGGTCACGCGCGGGGTCGTGGTCCGGGCCGCTTCCGGGCTCCATACTTTCCGCACCCGTCACTGTGCCTTCTGTGCGGCCAGCTTCCGGGTGCCCCAGGGGGAAAGCGGTTTCACACGCATGGAGAGTCGTGGCCTCAGGAACCGGGATCGTGCGCGCGCGACACCGGACGGGTCGTCGCCGGACGCCAGTCGACCGGAGCGCGCGCCTCCGGGACGGATCGGGAAGGCCGGTGAAGCCGTCGCGGAACGACGGCCTGGCCACACACGTACACCGCCGGGGCACAGTGCTTTCTGACCCTTCCGGCAGCCACCGGTCGGCTCCGCCTTTCAGGTCGTGACAGCCCGCCGGCTCCGGCTGGGCGGGCATCCCGGGGGAGAGGTGCTGAGGTCCATGCCGGAGCCGGCGGTGAATGGCCGGCCGGGTCCGACGCTAGGCGCGGCCGTGACGCTGGTCCATCCGGTAGACGACGCTTCCTATCCCGTTGGCGCGCGTGTCATGCATACGGTGCGTGATCGGACACGCTGATTCAGGTAGCTCCACGTTGTTGCCGGGAACGCGCTTCCACGCGTGCGCTCCCGCCAGCCAAAGGCTCCGAACAGCGCACCGTTCGGGCCTTTTGGTCCAGGAAAGCGCATTCCTGCTGCCGGAAGCCGCTCCTGGCCGAGTAACGCATTCCTCACGCGTCCCGGAAGCGGGCGACGGACAGCGCCTCCGGAATCTCCCCGGTGCCGTTCAGGACAGCGCTTGCCGCGAGCCGTGACAGCTCCGGTGCCGTCTGAATGCCGAACCCGCCCTGACCGGCGAGCCAGCAGAACGACGGCTCGGCCGGGTCGGGGCCGACCACCGGGTCGCGGTCCGGGGTGAACGTGCGCAGCCCGGCCCAGGCGGTGGACACCGAACGCAGGCCCAACGTGGTGGCGGCGTTCACCCGTTCCAGCGCGAGCGCGACGGCCAACTCCTCGGCGCGGGCGTCGTGCGGATCGGCGGGGGTCTCGTCGGCGGGCGAGATGAGGAGGCCCTGGCCTTCCGGGCGGAAGTAGAACGTCTCGGCCAGGTCGCCGACCAGCGGCCAGTTCTGATCGGCCGCCGAGTACCGGGCCACCGCCGCGGTGCGGACCAGCGGCGTGAGGCCGATCGGTTCGATCCCGAGTCGGGTGGCGATCACGTCGGCCCAGGCGCCAGCGGCGTCGACGACCGCGGCGACCCGCACCGGGCCCGCGGTGGTGTCCAGGAGCCAGGAGCCGCGGTCGCGGTGGCCGGCGAGCACCTCCGTCGACAGGTGCACGCGGACACCCCGCCGCCGCGCGCCGCCCAGGAAATGCTGATGCAGCCCCAGGACATCGATTTCCTGGGCGGACCGTTCGAGCATCGCGCCCTCGGTCCACTCTGGACGGAGCACCGGACACAGCGCCAACGCCTCGGCAGGAGACAGCGGTTCGAGCGAGTCACCGTCAGCGGCTTCGTGGCCGCCGTCGGGTCCGGCGGGGTCGCGGAGCACGAGCCAGGGGCGCGGGCGCAGCAGCGTCCCGACTCTGTCGAACACCGGGCGGCTCGCTGCCGTGAGCGGTCCGACCCGCTCGCCCCCGTAGCTCGTGAGGAACATCGCGGCCGAACGACCGGTCGTGTGATACGCGGGTTCGCGCTCCTGTTCCAGCAGCACCACCGACGCGGACGCCGACAGTTCGTACGCCGCGCCCACACCCGCAATGCCCGCACCGATCACCGCGACATCTGCCTCGATCACGGTTCGATTGTGCCCGGATGTCCGCGTTCCCGGCTCGGTAAGCTCGTTCGCGTTCCGGTCGCTAAGCTCGAAAACGTTCCGACCGTCGAGGGAAAGGCCTTTCCCATGTCCGTGCCCGTGCGTGCTCTGCGCTCGTCCCACGAACTGCTCGTCAGCCTCGCCAGCACCCTCGACGACGCGGGTGCGACCCGCATGTCGTACTGCTCCGACTGGACGATCGCGCAGGTCTACTCGCACCTCGGCAGCGGCGCCGAAATCAATCTGGAGTGGCTCAAGGCGGCACGCGAACACACCGACCCGATCGGTCAGGACGCGATGCAGGCGATCTGGGATCAGTGGGACGCCCGCGGCCCGCTGGAACAGGTCACCGAGGCGGTCAAGGCCAATGCGCGACTGGTCGAGGCGTTCGAGGCGATGTCCGCCGAGGAACTGGCCGCGGCGCACATCACGCTGTTCGGCGGCGCGATCGAGTTGGACGGCGAGGGGATCGCGCTGTTCCGGCTGCCCGAGCACGCGGTGCACACGTGGGACGTGGCGGTGGCCCTCGACCCGTCCGCCCGGGTCGCGCAGTACGCGGTCGACCTGCTGATCGACGCGCTTCCCGGGCGCATCGGCTGGATGGCTAAGCCGTCCGGCGCACGCTGGTCGGTCCGCGTCGAGACCACCGGTCCGGCCCGCACGTTCGTACTGGCCGCCACCCCGGAAGCGGTGTCGTTGGAGAGCGGCGACTCGGATCAGCCCGACGGCGTGGTCCGGATGCCGGCGGAGGCACTGTTGCGGCTCACGTTCGGCCGGCTGGACGACTCGAACGCCGAGGGCGTCGACCCGTCCGGCGCGAAGATCGCCCTGGCCGACGTTCGCGCCGTGTTCCCCGGCTTCTGACGCGTCCGGGCTCGCTCCGGCTCCCGATCGGACTGACGCGTCGCTCGCCGCGTCCGGTCGTCAGCGTCGGCGGATGACCAGTACATCCGAGTCGACCTGTGGCGGCACCCGGAAGGCACTTCGTGGTAAGCGCTTTCCTACCGTGGCCGTCCACCGGCCGTTGAGCGTGGGGCCCGGCGCCCGGCCCGAGGCGGCCGTGCCCGGGTCGGCCGCCCAGCGTCGGACGACCGCGCGTTGCAGGACGAGGTCGGCCGCGGTCAGGCGCGACCCGCGTGCCAGCAGCAACCGCAGCAGCGCGCTACCGATGCCGTAGGGCGGGCTCGCCACCACCCGGAACGGGCGGTGCGGCAGGCGCAGGTCACGCGCGTCCATCCGCAGGACCGAGACCGGAGCGTCCGCGAACCGGACAGCCAGCCGGTCGGCCCGACCCGGATGCAGTTCGACCGCGAGAACCCGCGCACCGGCGCGCACCAGCGGAGCCGTGAGCGCTCCCGTGCCGGCGCCGATGTCGAGCACCAGCTCGCCGGGGCGCACCCCCGCATCGGCGACAACGCGGGTGGCCCACCGGTCAGTGAGTGGGTGCCAGCCCCAGCTCCGCCGGGATCCGCCCTGCGGGGCGACGGGCTGCCCCGCGGACACGACGCACCATCACCATGAACATTCCGCGACCGTAGACGTCGCCCGCCGCACCCCTCAATCGAATTTCGCGGAAAGCGCTTGCCCACACATCCGGCGGCGCCACGGCACCGAATGTCAGGCATGAATGTCTACCGATCGACGGCCGCGTCGGCGGCGGTGGACGCGCAACGTCGACGCCTCGACCTGCACCGCACCAGCCTGGTGACCGGCGCGTGCGAGGCCTGCGGACGGGACGGCCCGTGCCCGGACGCCAACGAGGCGGCCGAGTTCCTCGCCGAGCGCGGTCTGCTGGTCCCCGAGTCGGCACGACCGGAGCCGCGCCGGCGTCGCACAGGGCTGCGGCGTTTGGTCCACCGCGTGCTGCGCGCCCTCAGAATCGCCTGATGGCGCCTCAGCGGACGACCAGCGTCGTGCCCGGACGCGCCTCGATCAGTTCCCCCACGACCGGGTGGCCGGGCAACTCGCCCGCAACGAGCAGACCTCCGGACGTCTGCGCGTCGGCGAGGAGCAGCAACTCGTCCTCGCCGACCGACGCCGACAGATGCGGCCGCACCCAGTCGAGGTTGCGCCGCGTCCCCCCGCTCACGAACCCGTCGGCAAGCGCTTTCCGCGCGTCCTCCAGGTAGCGGACGGCCGCCGCGTCGATCACCGCCGTGACCTTGCTCGCCCGCGCCAGCTTGTGCAGATGCCCGAGCAGCCCGAAGCCGGTCACGTCGGTGGCGCAGCGGACGCCCGCGGCGAGCGCGGCCCGGGAGGCGTCCCGGTTCAGCGTCACCATCGTCTCGACCGCGTGCGGGAACACGTCACCGGTCGCCTTGTGCCGGCTGTTGAGCACGCCGATGCCCAGCGGCTTGGTGAGCGTCAACGGCAGTCCGGCCACGCCGGCGTCGTTGCGTAGCAGGCGCTGCGGGTCGGCGATCCCGGTCACCGCCATGCCGTACTTCGGTTCCGGGTCGTCGACGCTGTGCCCACCCGCAACGTGGCAACCGGCGGAGCGCGCCACGTCGAGCCCACCACGGAGCACCTCGGCGGCGAGCGTCATCGGCAGCAGATCCCGCGGCCACGCCAGGAGATTGACCGCCACCACCGGGGTGCCGCCCATCGCGTACACGTCGGAAAGCGCATTCGCGGCGGCGATCCGCCCCCAGTCGTAGGCGTCGTCGACCACCGGGGTGAAGAAGTCGGCGGTCGCCACGACGGCGGTGCCGTCTGCGATGGTGACGACCGCGGCATCGTCGCCGTCGTCGAGCCCGACGACGAGCTCGCCGTTGCCCGTGCCGCCCGATCCGCGCAGGTCGGCCACCACCGCCTCCAGTTCGCCCGGCGGAATCTTGCAGGCGCATCCCCCGCCGTGTGCGTAGCCGGTGAGCCGCTTCGTCGATGTGGTCACACTCCGACCCTAGCGGGGTACTAGGCTTCGACGCGGAGGTGTTTGGGCGGCTGGTGCTCCTCCCGGTCTTCAAAACCGGTGTGGCCCGGAATCCGGGCCAGGCGGGTTCGATTCCCGTCCGCCTCCGCCAACACGCCCCCGCCGAGCATTCGCCGCCGTCGCAAGGAGGGTTGAGCGGGGTGACCGATCCGCGTCGTGGGGTGCCGCGCACCGACGCCGTTCTCGACGACCCCCGCCTGCGCGCCGCGATCGCCACGCTCGGCCGCTCGACGGTGAAGGCCGCGGTCGTCGCGGCGCAGGAACGCGCCCGCCGCGGCGAGATCCCGCCGGCGCAGGTGGCCGACTCCGCGGTCGCCGGGCTGCCCGATCGGGCCGCGAGCCTTCGGCCGGTGCTCAACGCCACCGGCGTGGTCGTGCACACGAATCTGGGGCGGGCACCGCTTTCCGCCGCCGCGGTCGAGGCCGTCGTCGCGGCGACGGGATACACCGACGTCGAACTCGACCTCGCCACCGGGCGCCGGGCGCGGCGGGGGCGAGACACTCTCGCGGCGCTCGCGGCCCTGGTTCCGGCCGCCGCCGCGGTCCATGTGGTCAACAACGGTGCGGCCGCGCTCTCCCTCGCGGCAACGGCATTGGCGACGGGACGCGAGATCGTCGTCAGCCGCGGCGAGATGGTCGAGATCGGGGACGGCTTCCGCCTGCCCGACCTGCTCGCGTGCACCGGTGCCCGGCTACGGGAGGTCGGTACCACGAACCGCACCACGCGCGCCGATTACGAGGCCGCGATCGGCCCGGGAACCGCTTTCCTATTGAAGGTGCACCCGTCGAACTTCGTGGTACGCGGATTCACCTCGTCGGTGCCGGTACGGGACCTGGCCACGCTGCCGGTGCCCGTCGTCGTCGACATCGGGTCGGGCCTGCTCGGGCCGGACCCGCTGCTCCCCGACGAGCCCGACGCCACCACCGCGTTGCGGGCCGGTGCCGCGCTCGTCACCGCAAGCGGCGACAAGCTTCTCGGTGGCCCGCAGGCCGGCCTGATGCTCGGCACCGCCGACGTGATCGAGCGGCTGCGCCGTCACCCGCTGGCCCGCGCGATGCGCGTCGACAAGCTCACGTTGGCGGCGCTCGAAGCGACCCTGCGCGGGCCCGTGCATCCGGTGCGGCAAGCGCTTTCCGCCGATCCGGCCGAGTTGCGGGCCCGGGCGGAGGCACTGGCCGCGAAGCTGCCGGGCATCGGTGCCGAGGTGGTGCCGGCGAGGTCGGTCGTGGGCGGCGGCGGCGCGCCCGAGGTGGAGCTGGCGTCGTGGGCGCTGGCCCTGCCGGTCGGATACGCGGCGCCGCTGCGGCTCGGCGACCCGCCGGTCGTCGGACGCGTCGAGCACAACCGTCTGCTGCTCGATCTGCGCTGTGTGCCGGCGGCGCTCGACAAGCCGCTCGGCGAGGCGATCCTGGCCGTCGACGACGCATCCGTCACGTAGATGTTCGTCGTTGCGACCGCGGGTCACGTCGACCACGGCAAGTCCACTCTGGTCCGGGCGCTGACCGGGATGGAGCCGGACCGGCTGGCCGAGGAGCAACGCCGCGGCATGACAATCGAACTCGGATTCGTGTGGACCGCCCTGCCGTCGGGTGCCGTGGTGGCGTTCGTCGACGTGCCCGGGCACCAGCGGTTCGTCCCGACGATGCTGGCCGGCGCCGGACCGGTTCCGGCCGCGCTCGTGGTGGTCGCCGCCGACGAGGGCTGGATGCCGCAGTCCGCCGAACATCTCGCCGCCCTCGACGGGCTCGGCGTGCGGCACGGGCTGATCGCGGTCACCCGCAGCGATCTCGCCGATTTCGGTCCGGCATTGGAAAGGGCCCGGGCCGAGGTCGCCGCGACGTCGATGGGCACGGTCGAGGCGGTGGCGGTCAGCGGGACCACCGGCTCGGGTCTCGCCGAACTGCGGGCCGCCCTGGACCGGTTGGGCGCCGCACTGCCACCGCCCGATCCCGGTGCGCCGGTGCGGTTGTGGGTCGACCGGTCCTTCACGATCCGCGGCAGCGGCACGGTCGTCACCGGAACACTCGGCGCCGGAACCCTGACGGCGGGCGACGAACTGGAGATCGACGGCCGGACCGTCCGGGTGCGGGCGCTGGAGTCGTTGGGCCGACAGGCATCCACGGTGGCGCCGGTCGCGCGGGTCGCGGTGAACCTGCGCGGGATCGACCGGTCCGCCGTCCGGCGCGGGACGGCGTTGGTGACGCCGGACCGCTTCACGTTCGTCGACGTGATCGACGTGCGCGTGCACGGTGATCCGGTGACCGACCTGCCTGCCACCGTCGCCCTGCACGTCGGGTCGGCGGCGGTGCCGGCGCACGTCCGTCCATTGGGGACGGACACCGCCCGCCTGCGCCTCGACCGGCCGCTGCCGCTGCGCATCGGCGACCGGGCGCTGCTGCGCGACCCCGGCCGGCACCACGTCGCCGGCGGTCTCACCGTCCTCGATGTCGCGCCGCCGCCATTGGGGCGGCGCGGTTCGGCGCGCGACCGGGCCGACGAACTGTCCACGATGGACGCCCGACCGGACGCGACGGGTGAGATCCGACGGCGACGCGTGGTCCGGCGCACCGACCTGATCCGGATGGGCGTTCCCGACCCGCCGGCGCCGCTCGCCGGCGACTGGCTGATCGACCCGGCACACGCCGACCGGCTCGCACAGCGGTTGGCTGACGCCGTCGCCGCGCACGACGCCGCACACCCGCTCGACCCCGGTCTGCTCCTGGAGGCGGCCAGACACACGCTCGGACTTCCCGACCGCACCGTCGTGACGGCGGTCGTCCGGCCGCCGTTGACGGTCCGCGGCGGACGCGTCACCGCACAATCCGTAGCTGGAAACGGCCTGCCGGAACCGATCGCGCGCGCCGTCGCCCAGGTGGAACGCGACCTCGCGAGCCGCCCGTTCGCCGCGCCGGACGCCAACCGCCTGACCCAACTGGGTCTGGGCCGCCGTGAGGTGGCGGTCGCGGTGCGGGCCGGCGCCCTCGTGCGCGCCGGTGACGTGGTGCTGCTGCCCGGCGCGGTGGAGCGCGCGGCCGACGTGCTGGCGAGTCTCCCCCAGCCGTTCACCCTGAGCACCGCCCGGCAGGCGTTGGGCACCAGCCGACGCGTCGCCGTCCCGCTGCTCGAACTTCTCGACCAGAAGGGCGTCACCCGCCGCCTGCCCGACGACACCCGCGTCGTCGTCGACTCCCCCGCCACCGGGCCGTCGGGTCGATGACGGAGCGCGGTCCGCGATCGCGCAGACGGTGATTCGCCAACAGTTCTTCCGGTGGACACAACGCGGCAGTGTCGCGGCGCACCCCGTCCGGGCACCTTGACACGGTGAAGATCCGGCGGCCAGGACAGTGCACGGCACTCGTCGCGACGGGCGGCTTCGCATCGACAGGAGTGGTGGTCGGCCACGTGGGCGCGGGGCCGCCCGACAGCGTGGTCCTTCCGAAGGGACCCGCGGACCTGTGGACGCCGGCGGTGTCCGGCCGCGTCTGGTTCGCCGTCCTGGTCGCGGTTTCGGTGTGCGTGCTCGCGGTGACGTTCGTCGTGCTCCACCGGCGCGCCGGCACCGGTCGCATCGGGATCCGGACCGTCGGGACCGCGGCCGTCATGTGGACGCTGCCCGTCCTGCCCGCCCCACCGCTGCTGAGCCTCGACGCGTACTCGTACCTGGCACAGGGGACGATGCTGCTGACCGGGCTCGACCCCTACGAGTCCGGTCCGGATCGGCTGGGCGGTCCGCTGCTCGCGGCCGTGGCACCCGTCTGGCGGGCGACCCCGGCGCCGTACGGGCCGCTGTCGCTCGGCCTGCTCCGGATGATCGTCGACTGGGGCGGTGGAAGCGTGGCGGTAAGCGTTTTCCTGCTCCGAGCCGTGGCGCTCGTCGCGGTCGCCGGGTCGGCGCTGCTCGCCGTCCAACTGGCGACACAGGCCCACGCGGCCCGGACGCTCGACGCGGACGCGGACGCGGACGCCGCGTCCGACGGACGCGGGGCCGGGCCGGCGCGTGCCGCGGCGCTGGCGCTCGTCGCGGCGAATCCGTTGGTGGTGCTGCATCTGGTCGGTGGCGTTCATCTGGACGCGCTGCTGACGGCGCTCGCCGCGCTGACGGTGTTCGCGGCCGGGCACCGGGTGTGGATCGTGGCGGGGCTCGCCGCCGCGATCGCGTTCACGGTCAAGGCGACCGGCGCCGTGCTGATCGCCTACGTACTGTCGGTCCGGGCGCGGACCGACGGCGTCTTCTCCCGCCGCACGACGGGCACCGGGTTCCTGATGACGGGGGCGGTGGTCGTCCTGTCGGCGTTGATCCCCAACGGATGGGGGTGGCTCGGCGCGATGGACACGCCCGGCCTGATCCGGCATCCGTACGATCCGGCCACGGTGGTGGGTTGGCTGCTCCACTGGGCCGGTGCGCTCACACCGTGGACACCCGATCTGGCGCGGTCGGTGGCGATCGCCCGCGTCATGCTGCTCGCCGGTGGCGCGGTGCTGGTGGTGCGCCTGCTGTGGTTGCCCCGCCGGCCGGCACGGGCGGGAACCGCCCTGCAGGTGACCGCGCTCGTCGCGCCGACGGTGCACGCCTGGTACCTGACCTGGGGGCTGTCGCTCGCCGGGACCACGGGCCGATGGGCACAGCAGGCGACGGTCGCGGTGTGCGTCGCCCTGTGTTTCACCGCGATGCCCGAGACGCTCTCGCGACGGCCGGCCGGGATCGCGCTGACGGTGGCGCTGCTCGTCGTGGCGCTCGCGGCGGTGGCCCTTCCCGTGCTGCGGGCCGGCTGGACCGGCTGGACCGACCGGGTCGCCCGGATGACGGCGTGACCGTGGTCGTGTGGACGTCCTGGGAAAGCGCTTGCCGCGCGTCTTGGAGGGGAAGAACGGCGTGAGGATCGTACGGCTGGCGAACTTCGTCACCGATACCTCGGGCGGGCTGCGCACGGCGCTGCGCCAGCTCGGTATCGGATACCGCGCCGCGGGACATGAACCGGTCCTGATCGTCCCCGGCGCGACCGCGAGCGACGAGTGGACGCCGCAGGGCCGGGTGATAGCGCTTTCCGGACCGATCGTCCCCGGCACCGGCGGCTACCGGGTGATGGTCAACCGGTTCGCCGTGCGTCGCCTCCTGGAGGAACTCGCACCGGACCGGATCGAGGTGTCCGACCGCACCACGCTGCGGTGGACGGGTGCATGGGCGCGCCGCGCCGGCGTCCCGTCGATCATGGTGTCGCACGAGAGTCTGCGCGGCCTGGCCCGCCTCGCGACCGGCGGCGGGCGGGCCACGGAACTGGCCGCCGACCTGGTATCCGACCGGCTCAACCGCCGCACCGCCGACGCCTACGACCGGATCGTGTGTACGACGGCGTGGGCCGCCGCCGAGTTCGAGAAGCTGGGTGCGACCAACCTGCGGCGGGTCCCGCTGGGCGTCGACCTGGAGCAGTTCCACCCCGGCCGGCACGACCCGGCCCTGCGCGCCGACCTGGCCCGCGATGACGAGATCCTGCTGATCCACTGCGGCCGGCTGTCGCCAGAGAAGCAGCCCGAGCGGTCGCTCCGGGCGCTGGCCACGCTGCGCGCTCGCGGGGTGCCGGCGGTGCTGCTGGTGATCGGCACGGGTCCGCGCCGCACGGCGATGCGGACCGCGGCCGCGCGGGCCGGGCTGCCGGTGCGGTTCACCGATCACGTCGCCGACCGCAACCACCTCGCGGCCCTGCTCGCCACCGCCGACGTCGTGCTCGCGCCCGGCCCGGTCGAGACGTTCGGGCTGGCCGCACTCGAGGCGCTGGCGAGCGGCACCCCGGTCGTGGTCAGCGCGGAAAGCGCTTTACCGGAGGTGGTCGGTGACGCGGGCCGCGCCGTCGCCGGCCTCGGACCGGAGTACGCCGACGCGATCGTCGACCTGATCGCGGTTCCGGAGACGCAGCGACGGGCGTCCGCCCGCCGCCGGGCGGAGTGCTTCCCGTGGTCGGCCGCGGCAAGCGGTTTCCTGGCGGCCCACGGCGTCGCGGCGCCGGCCGAGGTTGTCACGCACCAGCCGCAGGGAGGTTTCTGAGTCCCCCGTGGCGCCATGTCCGGCACCGGCAGCGGCGCCGCGGTCGGTGGGCTTCCGGCGGGCCGTTAGGGTTGGGTCATGCGGGCTTTGGACTCGGTGCGCGAATGGCCGGTCGACCACGCCGCCGTGGTGGTGCTCGACCGTACCGGCGAGATCGCCCGGACCGGTCCCGACGAGCCGATGCCGTGGGCGTCGGTCACCAAAATCGCCACGGCGCTCGGGGTGCTCATCGCGGTGTCGCGGGGCGACGTGTCGCTCGACGAACCGGCCGGTCCACCCGGCGCGACGGTGCGGCACCTCCTCGCGCACGCCTCCGGCGTCGGGCCCGAGGACGACACCGTGCTCGCCCAGCCCGGCAAGCGGCGCATCTACTCCAACCGGGGCTTCGAGCTGCTCGGCGAGCTCGTCACCGAACGGGTGGGAAAGCCCTTTCCCGAGTACCTGGACACCGAGGTGTTCGGCCCGCTCGGCATGGACCGTACGCGGTTGGACGGCTCACCGGCGCGCGCTGTCACCGGTCCCATAACCGACCTTGCCGCGCTCGGAGCGGAACTTCTGACACCGACCCTGGCCACCGATCTTCGATCGGAGGCCACGCGGGTGGCGTTCCCCGGCCTGGCCGGCGTACTGCCCGGATTCGGACGGCAGGCGCCGAACGACTGGGGACTCGGGTTCGAGATCCGGGACGGGAAGAGTCCACACTGGACGGGCAGCCGCAACTCCCCCGAGACGTTCGGCCACTTCGGACAGACGGGCTCGTTCCTGTGGGTGGATCCGGTGGCCGGCCTCGCGTGCGCCTGCCTCACCGGGACGCCGTTCGGCGAATGGGCCGCCACGAACTGGCCGCGACTGAGCGACCTCGTGCTCGAAGAACGGGCATGAGGCGACCCGCACGCGGGTAAGGGGTCCGGCATGGAGCATTACACGATCGCCACCGTTGCCGAGCAGCACTCGGACTTCCGTCGGGTGCTGTGGACCGGCAAGCACAGTCAGCTCGTCATCATGACCGTTCCGCCGGGCGGTGAGATCGGCGAGGAGGTCCACGAGGTCGACCAGATCCTCTCCTTCGTCAGCGGCGTGGGCGAGGCGGTGGTCAGCGGCGACAAGCGGAAGGTCGCGCAGGGCGACCTGGTCATCGTTCCGGCCGGCCGCAAGCACAACTTCATCAACACCGGACCCAACCCGCTGGTGCTGTACACGGTCTACGCCCCGGCCGAACACGCCGACGGCGCCATCCACCGCACCAAGGAGCAGGCCGACGCGATGGAGGAGGCCGGCAAGGACGAGCCGCCGTCGTCCTGAGGCTGTCACCTGGGCTTACGCTATGTAGATCTTGGACTCCCGGCGCATGGCACGCGGGAGTCCAAGATCATTTCTGGCGGCGCCGCTTCCCCGCCGCTTCCCCGCCGGCTCCTCGCCGCCTTCTTCGCCGTGACGGCAGGTTCGCCTAGGTGGCGGACCTCTCGGTGGCGGCCCGGTAGCCCTCCACCGCCTCGGCCAGGACCTCGGCACCCGGGCGGGCCCAGACCTCGGTGTTGAACACCTCGATCTCGATCGGACCGGCGTAGCCGGCCGAGTCCACATAGGACACCCAGGCCGGCAGGTCGACGCAGCCGGTACCCGGCATCCCCCGTCCGGTGAGGACGCCCTCCGGCAGCGGCGTGATCCAGTCGGCGAGCTGGAAAGCGCTTACCCGGGCACCGGCCCGCCGGACGAGTGCGGGCGCGCGGTCGTCCCACCACAGGTGGTAGGTATCGATCACGACCCCGACCTCGCCGACGTCGTGCCGTTCGGCGATCGTCAATGCCTGCTCGAGGGTGCTGATCACGCACCGGTCCGAGCAGAACATCGGGTGCAGCGGCTCGATCGCGAGCGTCACTCCGGCCGCCCGGGCGTAGGGCACCAGTCGCCCGACGGCGTCGGCCACGTGCGCTCGGGCTCCGGCCAGGTCGCGGCCGCCGAGCCCGCCACTGACCAGGACGAGCACCGACGTCCCCAGCGTCGCCGCCTCGTCGATCGCGCGCCGGTTCTCGTCGTACCAGCCGGCGTCGGCGAAGAACCCGCCCCGGCACAGCGAGGTAACCGCTATCCCGGCGTCGCGCACCAGGCGTGCGGTCTTCTCCAGCCCGTACTCCGCGACCGGGTCCCGCCACAGCCCGATGCCGGGAACCCCCGATCGCACGAGCGCGTCGACGAGGTCGGGCAGCGGCCAGCCCTGGGTGGTCGCCTGGTTGAAGGAGAACCGGCGCAGGCCGGACGCGGCCGGAAAGCGCTTTCCGGCCGGACGGGTATCGCCGGCGACGGTCGTCGGGGCACCGGCGGCGGGCCGGGCACCACCGGCGGCGGTCGCCGGAAAACCGCCTGCGCCGGCGGAGCCAGAGCCGGCCGAGCCAGAGCCGGCCGAGCCAGAGCCGGCCGAGCCAGAGCCGGCCGAGCCAGAGCCGGCCGAGCCAGAGCCGGCCGAGCCGCCCGACGCGGCCGGGGTCGCGGTCGTCACTGCGGGACCTCGATGCGCCGGCCCTCGCGCGCCGACTGCAGCGCCAGCTCCGCCAGCCGGACGCCCCGGGTGCCCGAGGCGAAGTCCCAGTGGTACGGCCCGTCCTCGGCGACGTGCCGCAGGAAGGCCTCCCACTGGGCCTTGAAACCGTTGTCGAACTCCTCGTTGTCGGGCACCTCGGCCCACTGGCCCCGGAACGGGACGGAGTTCGGCAGATCAGGGTTCCACACCGGCTTCGGCGTCATCGAGCGGTGTTGCACGCGGCAGTGGCGCAGACCCGCGACGGCGCTGCCCTCCGTGCCGTCGACCTGGAACTCCACGAGTTCGTCGCGGTACACGCGGACGCACCAGGACGAGTTGATCTGGGCGATCGCCCCACCGGCGAGCTCGAACACCGCGTAGGCCGCGTCGTCGGCGGTCGCGGCGTAGGGCTCGCCCTGCTCGTCGACCCGGGTGTCGATGTGGGTGGCCATCGTGCACTGCACCGACCGGACCCCACCGAACAACTCCTCGAGCAGATAGTTCCAGTGGGGCAGCATGTCCATCACGATGCCGCCGCCGTCGGCCGTCCGGTAGTTCCAGGACGGGCGCTGGGCGGGCTGCCAGTCCCCCTCGAAGACCCAGTAGCCGAACTCACCCCGGACCGACAGGATGCGCCCGAAGAACCCGCCGTCGATGAGCCGCTTGAGCTTGCGCAGGCCGGGCAGGAACAGCTTGTCCTGCACGACGCCGGTCTTGAGGCCGGCGGCCGCGGCCAGGTCGGCCAGCTCGGTGGCGGCCACCGCGGTCTCGGCCAGGGGTTTCTCGGTGTAGACGTGCTTGCCGGCCTCGATCGCCTGGCGGATAGCCTTTTCCCGGGCCTGGGTGACCTGGGCGTCGAAGTAGATGGAGACGTCGGGACGGGCCAGCGCCGCCCCGAGATCTGTGGTCCACTCGGTGAGCCCGTGCCGGCCGGCGATCTCGGCGAGCTTCGCCTCACTGCGCCCGACCAGGACGGGTTCGGGCCACAATGTCCCGTCACGGGTCGGAAGGCCGCCCGCCTCGCGGATGGCCAGCAGTGAGCGCACCAGGTGCTGGCGGTACCCCATCCGCCCGGTGACTCCGTTGAGCACGATGCCGATCGAACGGCGCGTCATCCCATGGCTCCCTAGTTCCCACATTCCTTGAGGAAAGCGCTTTCCTGGGAGGCTAACCGAACGTGCCGGACCCGACAAGGGCCGGACCATTACACTGCTGCCACACCGCATGGAAGGGCACTAGATTGGCGCGCCCAGACGACGAGTCGTCAACCAATGTGACGCTGGCCGATGTGGCCCGGCGCGCGCGGGTCTCCCCCGCGACCGCGTCCCGGGTCATCAACGGCAGCAACAAACCCGTCGCCGACGGCCTCCGCGAGCGGGTGCTCAAGGCCGTCGCCGACCTGAGGTACGTGCCCAACGCACACGCCCAGAACCTGGCCCGCGCGCAGCGAAGCGCGGTGGGCGTCATCGTTCACGACGTGTCCGACCCCTACTTCGCCGAGATCACCCGCGGCCTCCAGCGGATCGCGTCCTCGTTCGGTCAGCTGCTGGTGATCTGCAACAGCTACCGCGACCCGCAGCGCGAGCTGGAGTACGTGGCGCTGCTGCGCGCGCAACAGGCCGGCGCGCTGGTGCTCGCCGGATCCGGGTACCACGACGCCGAGTTCACCCGTCAGCTCAACGGCCAGTTGCGCGCATACGCCGAAACCGGCGGACGGGTGGCGTTGATCGGCCGACACGAACTGGTCGGGGCGGCCGTCCTGCCCGACAACGAGAACGGCGCCTACGCGATCGGCTTGGGGGTGTTCGGCCTCGGGCACCGGCGGGTCGCCGTGATCGCCGGTCCACGCAACTTGACCACCACCACCGACCGGCTCTCCGGTGTCCGCCGCGCGGCGGAGGAGAAGGGTGTTCCGCTTCCGGCCAAGCGGATCAACTACGCCGACTTCACCCGTGACGGCGGCGCCAGCGCGGCGTTCGATCTCCTGCAGGCCGAACCCGACCTCACGGCGATCATCGCCTTGAACGACTCGATGGCCGTCGGCGCGCTCTCGGTGCTCCGTCAACGCGGAGTGGACGTTCCCGGCCAGGTGTCGGTCACCGGGTTCGACGACATGCCGATCGCCCGCGACGTCACCCCGGCTCTCACGACGGTGCGGCTGCCGCTCGTGGAGATGGGCGAACGGGCGATGTCGCTGGCGTTGGGCGGCACGCAGATCGGCCACGTGGAAAGCGCTTACTCCGAGCTGATGTGGCGCTCCAGTCTCGCCGCACCGTCGTCCTGACACGGCGTCTGGAGAGCCCCGGCCGGGGCTCTCCAGAACCGGCCCGGGCTACAGCTTTCCGGCGCCGGCCCGCGCGGACACCCTGCCCGGAACGGCGGCGGTGGGGTCGACGCCCCCGCTGCGGAGCGTGGGGACCCAGCCGGCATCGCTGCCGAGGTCCGGCTCGTGCGTAGCGTTGTACTCGGCGAGCAGGCTGACCGGAACCGGCCGCTGGGTGCCGATCCGCGCCAGGGTGCCGATCTCCGTCATCGCGGTGCCGCCCCAGTCGAAGACGACGGCGTCGAGCGGGATGTCGGCGCTGCGCAGGAGGAAGTTGTTCTCGGCGTAGATCGCCGACTGCACGCCGACGCCCCACGAGTAGGAGTAGACGTCCTCGTCGGTCTCGTAGAAGTAGTTGTTGTAGACGTCCACCTGGCCGAAGCGCACCCGCGGCGCGCGCTGGCCCACGTTGGCGAAGCGGTTGTGGTGCAACGTCACCCGTAGCTTGCCGACGTCGACGCCCGGCGTGTTCGTCGACCCGATCAGCATCGTCTTGTCGTGCTCGAACAGGTTGTTCCAGCTCGCGGTGACGTAGTCGGAGCCGCGGATGATGTCGAAGAGTCCATCGTGGACCTGGTACGGCCGGCCGAAGTACACCGGTTGCGTCGCGTCCTGGTTCGAGCCGTCGGTGAACGTGTTGTGGTCGACCCACACGTTCGTCGCGGCGGTGAGGGTCAGGGTGTCGTGCAGCGAGTTCCAGTTGCCCTCGGCGCCGTCGGTCGGGGTCCAGGCGGGGAAGCAGTCGTAGGCGTCCTCGAAGCTGAGGTTGCGGACGATCACGTTGCTCACGCGGTCGAGGATGAGGTTCGCGCCGGCGAGCTTCGCCGTGCGGCCCAGACCGATGATCGTGGTGTTCGGGCCCACGTTGATGCGGATCCGGTCGGTCTGGTTACGGGCCGAGCGCACCCGCGCGTCCTCCAGCGGTCCGCTCGGCGCGACCCGTCCCCACGTCGCCGGGTCGTAGGTGGCCAGGTAGGCGGCGAGGTCGTACTCCGGGTCGGCGTAGTTCCCGCAGGAAAGCGGATTCCCGGTGTCGTCGGTGTTGGCGTCGATGCGACCGGCGATGAAAACGATCTTCGGCGTCGCGTTGGTGCGGTTGGCGACGTTGTCGCCGCCGAGCGCGGCGATGAGGCTCGACCTGTCGGTGGCTACGCGGATGTCGGCCGGTGCGGCGGCCGATCCGCCGGTGGTGCCGGTACCGGCCGATCCCCAGCCGTCACCGGCGGGGAGCGTTTGGCGGGCGAGCGCGAGGGCGGCGGTGGTGACGGCGGGCGCCGCGCCGGCGGGATTGATGGGAGCGGCGGTGGTGATCGCGAAAGCCGTTGCTGCACAAGCGGTAGCGGCCGCGACAGTGCGGAGACGCATGGGGGCTCCTATATAGGAAAGCGCATTCCTGAGGTACCGTGACACGCCCCGGGTGTCGAGTCAACGTCCCCGGTGTGCAGTTTTGTTGCAGTGCGACAGGGAGGCTCCACAGTGGAGATCGACGAGAAGCTGACCCCCACCGACCTGCTGCCGAAGATCGAAAGGCTGTGGGCGGCCTCCGGCGGAAAGATCGAGTCCATCGAACAGACGTGTCCGCCGGAGAGCGGTGCGCCCGTGTTCACCGTCGACGGCCGGTACACCGCCCGCGGCTGGACGGAGTGGACGGAGGGCTTCCGTTACGGGGCGGCACTCCTGCAGTTCGACGCCACCGGCGACGAGCGGTTCCTCACCATCGGACGGGACGCGACGTTCGGCCGGATGGCCAGTCACGTCAGCCATGTCGGCGTCCACGATCATGGATTTACGAACGTCAGTACGTACGGCGCGCTGTTGCGGATGATGCGCGAGGGCAAGATTCCGGGGGACGCGGGTGAGCGCGCCGCCTACGAGATCGCGCTCAAGGTCAGTGGTGCCGTGCAGGCGGCGCGGTGGCGGACCACTGCCGACGGCACCGGCTACGTGTACTCCTTCAACGGCCCGCAGTCGTTGTTCGTCGACACCATCCGGTCGTGCCGCGCGCTGGCGATGGCGCACCAATTGGGGCACGTGCTGATGGGCGAGCAGGACCGGCCGATCTCGCTGCTCGGCCGGCTGGTCGACCATGCGCGGAACACGGCGCGCTGGAACGTCTTCTACGGCGAGGGCCGCGACCGCTACGACGTCCGGGGCAGGACGGCGCACGAGTCGATCTTCAACGTGAACGACGGTGCGTTCCGGTGCCCGTCGACCCAGCAGGGCTACTCGGCGTTCAGCACCTGGACGCGCGGGCTGGCCTGGGCGATGGCCGGCTACCCCGAGTTGCTGGAGTGGATCGACACCCGCTCCGACGAGGATCTCGACGCCGTGGGCGGGCGCGCCGACGTCACCGCGATGATGCTCAGGGCGGCGATCGCCACGTGCGACTTCTATCTGGCGAACACGCCGACCGATGGCGTTCCCTACTGGGACACCGGCGCGCCCGGCCTCGCCGCGATGGGCGACTACCTCGACCGCCCGGCCGACCCGTTCAACGACCACGAGCCGGTCGACTCGTCGGCGGCCGCGATCGCCGCGCAGGGTCTGCTGCGGTTGGGGCGTTATCTCGGTGACGAGGGCACGAAGTACTGGCAGGCCGGCCTGACGGTGTGCGACACGCTGTTCGGCGAGCCGTACCTGAATACGGATCCGGAGCACCAGGGGCTGCTGTTGCACTCCGTGTACCACCACCCGAACGGGTGGGACCACGTCCGGCCGGGACAGCGCGTTCCCAACGGGGAGGCGTGCATGTGGGGCGACTACCACCTCCGCGAGGTGGCGCTGTACGTGGGACGCGTGGCCAGGGACGAGCCGTACTACACGTTCTTCGGCGGGTCCCGGTGAGCGGCGGGGAAAGCGCTGTCCCGCGGCGGCCGGTAGCGTTGGTGACCGGTGCGTCCCGGGGAATCGGGCGCGGGGTGGCGATGGCGATCGGCGGTGCCGGCTACGACGTCGTGGTCAACTATGTGCGGGATGCCGACGCGGCGGGGAGGGTAAGCGCTTTCCTGGCCGAGCTCGGCGTGCGGGGGCACGTGTCGCAGGCCGACATCTCGGTGGCCGCCGACCGGGAGCGGCTGGTGGCGGACGTCTACGACACGTTCGGCCGGCTCGACCTGCTGGTCAACAACGCCGGCGTGGGGCCGAAGGTGCGGGCGGACATCCTCGAGGCGTCGGAGGAGTCGTTCGACCACATGATCGGCGTGAACCTGCGCGGACCCTACTTCCTGACTCAGCTCGTGGCGAGGCGGATGGTGGAGCGCGTGGGCAAGGGCGATCCCGCGCCGAAGATCGTCATCATCTCCTCGATCAGCGCCTACACGGCGAGCGTCAACCGGGGCGACTACTGCGTGGCCAAGGCGGGCCTGGGGATGACCGCGAAGCTGTTCGCTGCGCGGCTGGCCGGGCACGGCATCAACGTCTACGAGATCCGGCCGGGCATCATCGAGACCGACATGACCGGCCCCGTCCGTGACCGGTACGACGATCTCATCCACAACAAGGGCCTCACCCCGATCGCCCGGTGGGGGGTGCCGGACGACGTGGGGCGGGCCGTGGTCGCGGTGGCCACGGACCTGCTGCCGTTCAGCACCGGCCAGGTGATCGACGTCGACGGCGGGTTCCACCTCCGCACCCTGTGAGCGGGGGTTCAGGAGAGGCGGTGGCGGTACGTCGTTCCGCCGGCGGTCCACGGGAAAGCGGTTTCCGAGAACAGTGCCCCCGCCGCGGCGGAGGCGGCCACGGCCGGCTCCACGCCGTCGACGGCGTGACCGCCTCCGTCGTGGGTCACGAGGAACCGGGGATCCACCGGCACCGGCGGAGGTGCGGCGATCACGGCCTCCAGCACGGCGGTGAAGGCCCGCGTGCGATCCAGCTCCGCCCGCAGCGGCACCGCGGGATCGGCGCGGTGGGTCAGCAGGTTCAGCAGCAGGTCTTCCCGACCGGGCAGCTTCTCCCAACCGGCGCCGGGTAGGCGCAGGCGATCGGTCGGGTACTCGAGCACGGCGGTGCCGGCCGTGCCCGTCACCGTGATGTCGCCGGCACGGAACTCGCGGGCCGCCAGCGTCACCGCGACCGTGAGGCGCCGGCCGTTGGCGAACGTCAGGCGGAGGCATCCGGTGTCCTCGACCTCGATGTCGCCGGCGCGGTAGCGCTCCACCTCGGCGTCGGCGGGTTCACCCCAGCCGGCGCCGGCCGCGATGGCCAGCCCCTGCATCACCGCGTGGGCGAACGCGTTCAGCAGGGCGCCGTCGATGACCGGGCGCCCGTCGAGCAAGCGCTTTCCCGACCACGGCGAGCGGACCCAGTACGTCGGCGGGCGCCACCACGTGCCGGCGACCCCGATCGCCTCGATCTCGCCCAGCGAGCCGGCGTCGATCTCGGCAAGCAGGCGGGCCAGGGCGGCCGAGCCGAGGGCCTGGAAGTTCACCTGCACCGGCAGCTTGGCCCGCTCGGCCTCCGCCGCCAACGAGGCGTGTTCCACCAGCGAAGCCACCGGCGGCTTCTCCAGCAGGAGGTCGCGGCCGGCGCGCAGGACGTCGAGCGCGATCGGGAGATGGGTGTGCGGCGGGGTGCAGATCACCACGGCGTCGGGCGTCGTCGCGGCGAGCAGCTCGGTGTGGTCGGTGAACACGGCGACGCCGTCGAGCGGTGCGTCGGGGTCGGGCTCCGGCGGGCGGACGTCGCTCAGGGCGCACAGGGTCAGGCCGGGGGTGCGCTCGATCAGCCGCCGATGCCAGAGACCGTGGCCGGAGGCCCCGATGAGAGCGACGGCGGCGGAGTTCACGACGACGCCTCGGCCAGCGCCGCCGCCACGCCGCCGCGGTCCAGCACCGTCAACCAGTGCTCGACCAGCCCGCGCACCTCGTCGTCGCCCGCCAGGTCGGCCGGGAACACGGCGTCGATCGCGAACAGCGCGCCCGCCAGGTCGGACGGCTTGTCGTCCACTGTGGACACGGCCGCCCGCAGCCGGTCAGCCAGCGGGTCGTCGAGCGGCAGGGCCGAACCGTCGTCGGCGTAGCCGCGCACGAACCGCATCCACGCCGCCAGCACGAGGCAGGCCCACACGGGACGCGAGCCCGCGGCGCGCCGGTCGAGGATCGTGCCGAGCAGCCGCTGCGGCAGCTTCTGCGACCCGTCCATCGCCACCTGCAGGGTACGGTAACCCAGCGCCGGGTTGGCGAACCGCTCACGCACGGTGCGGCCGTAGCCTTCCACCGTCTCCCCCGGCGGCGGAGCCAGCGTGGGCGCGATGTCGGTGGTGATCAGCCGGTCGAGGAAAGCGTCGATCCCGGGCAGCCGCAGCACCTCGTCGATGGGACCCACACCGGCCAGCGCACCGAGGTACGCGAGTGCACTGTGGACACCGTTCAGCATCCGCAACTTCAGCCGCTCCCACGGCTCGGCGTCGGTGGTGAGCACCGCACCGGCGTGTTCCCAGGCCGGGCGGCCGCCCGGGAACTCGTCCTCGATCACCCATTGCGAGAAGGGCTCGGCCGCGACCGGAACGAGGTCCGCGACGCCCAGGGCGCGAGACGCCAACGCACGGGTCACGTCGGTGGTCGCCGGAACGATGCGGTCGACCATCGTTCCGGGGAACGACACGGAACCGTCGAGCCACCAGCGGGCCCGCTCGCCGGCCGGGCCGGGCACGACCGCAAGCGCCGCCTCGATCAGAGCCCGCGTGCGCCGCCCGTTCGACGGCAGGTTGTCGCAACTGACCACCGCCAGCGGCGCACCGGTCGCGGCCCGCGCGAGCAGTCCGCGCGCCAGCAGTCCGGGGACGGTCTTCGGCGGCCGGCCGGTGACCACGTCGGCGCGGACCTCGTCATCGATGCGCGGCCGGCCGGTGGCCGGGTCGAGCCGGTAGGCCTTCTCCGTGACGGTGAGCGTGACCACCCGGATCGCCGGATCGGCCAGGCGGGACACCACCGCCAGCGGGTCGGAAGCGGCGTGCATGAGGTCGACGTGCACCCCGACCGCGCGCGGCACCACCGTCCCCGACCCAACGGTCAGCACGCTGTAGAGCCGGTCCTGGGCCTCCATCGCGGAGAGCACGTCGACCGAACGCGGGGCGACACCGACGATTCCCCAGTCGCCACCGGCCGCCGCGATCGCGTCCTCGGTGAAGACGGCCTGGTGCGCCCGGTGGAACGCGCCGAGGCCGAGATGAACGATGCCGGCGCCCACGTCGGCACCCAGCACGGGACGGGCGGCCGACGGCAACCGGTCCACAGTGGATCGACGAAGGCGGCCGACAGCCGCGTCTACCGCCATGCCGGCCCCTCCGGGAAGGAGAACTCCGCGACGGACGAGGGTTTCATCGCGACGCTGTACCCGGGCGCGGTCGGCAGCAGGTACCGCCCGCCGCGCACCGAGACCGGATCGACGAAGTGCTCGTGCAGGTGGTCGACGTACTCGACCATCCGCCCGTCGAGCGACGTGCCGACCCGCAGGAAGTCGAAGATCGCCAGGTGCTGCACGTACTCGCACAGCCCGACGCCGCCGGAGTGCGGACACACCGGCACGCCGAACTTGGCCGCCATCAACAGGATCGACAGCACCTCGTTGACACCGGCCACGCGGCACGCGTCGATCTGACAGACCCGGATCGCCTCCGCCTGCAGCAACTGCTTGAAGATGACCCGGTTCGCGGCGACCTCACCGGTGGCGACCCGGATGCCGCGCGACGCCAACGCCGAAGCGATCCGCGCGTGGCCGAGAACGTCGTCGGCGTGCGTGGGCTCCTCGATCCAGTACGGGTCCGCCTCGGCGAGCCGCTCCATGTTGGCGATCGCCTCGTCGACGTCCCAGATCTGGTTCGCGTCCATCATCAGCAGCGCGTCCGGACCGATCTCCGACCGGATCAGTCGCGCCCGGCGGACGTCGTCGTCGATCTCGCCGCCGACCTTCATCTTCATGGCCCGCCAGCCCTCGGCGTACGCGGCCCGGGTCAGGTCACGGACCTTCTCGTCGGGGTACCCGAGCCAACCGACCGAGGTGGTGTACGACGGGAACCCCTGATCCTGCAGGAGCGCCAGCCGCTCGCCGTAGCCGTCGCGGCCCTTGTCCAATATGGACCGTGCCTCGTCGGGCGTGATCGCGTCGCTGATGTGCCGGAAGTCGACGGAGTTCACCAACTCGTCGGTGTCCATCTCGGACAGGAACCGCCACATCGGCTTGCCGGCGAGCCTGGCCCGCAGGTCCCAGACCGCGTTCACCATCGCGCCGGCCGCCATGTGGATGACGCCCTTCTCGGGCCCGAGCCACCGCACCTGCGGATCGGCGGTCAACGACCGGAAGAAGGCGACCTGGTCGAGCCCCTCCAGCGACAGCCCCACCAGGTGGTGCGAAAGCGCGCGCACCGCACCACAGGTGAGCTCGTTGCCGCGTCCGTTCGTGAACGTCAGGCCGGAACCGACGACGCCGGAGGAGGTCTGCAGCTCCACGTAGGTGGCCGAGTAGTCGCCGCGGTTGATGGAGTCGGAGCCGTCGCCCGCTTCGGCGGTCGGGAACCGCACGTCGTGCACGTCGACGGCCGTGATCGTGGTCGCCATGGTCAGCCTTCCAACCGGAACACGTTCTTGGGCAGGTGGTACGCGAGGTCGGCGATCGTCTGCGCCGCCTCGTCGAGCGGGAGCCGTTCCTCGGCCACGAGCCGGGCGAGGAACGCGGCGTCGATCCGGCGGGCCACGTCGTGGCGCACCGGGATGGAGCAGAACGCGCGGGTGTCGTCGACGAACCCGGACGTGTTGTAGAACCCCGCGGACTCGGTGACCGTCTCGCGGAAGCGGCGCAGGCCCTCCGGCGAGTCGAGGAACCACCACGGCGCGCCGAGGTAGACGGCCGGGTAGCCGCCGGCCAACGGCGCCAGCTCCCGCGAGAACGTCGTCTCGTCCAATGTGTACAGAACGAGCCGGAACCGGGGATCGTTGCCGAACCGGTCGAGCAGCGGCGCCAGCCCGCGCACGTAGTCGGTCGACGAGGGGATGTCGCCACCGGTGTCGCGGCCGTGGGTGGCGTGCAGCCAGCGGTTGTGGTTGCGGTTGGCGCCCGGGTGCAGCTGCATCACCAGACCGTCCTCGATGGACATCTCGGCGAACGCGACCAGCATGTGGGCGCGGAACGCCTCGGCGTCGACCGCGTCTGCCGTGCCGTTGAGTCCCTTCTCGAACAGCACCGCGGCCTCGTCGCGGCTGAGGTCGAGGGTGAGCGCGGTCGGGTGACCGTGGTCGGACGACGTGGCGCCCGCGGCGATGAACGCCTCCCGACGTGACCGCAATGCGGCCAGGAACCCGTCGTAGGACGTGGTGTTCTCACCGGTGAGGGCGCCGAGCGCGGCGACCCGGGCGGGCCAGCCGGCCCACTCGAAGTCGACGAGGTCGTCGGGGCGGAACGTGGTGACCACCCGGCCGCCCCAGCCGTCGGCGGCGAGCCGGGCGTGCGACTCCAGCTTGTCGAGCGGGTACTCGGTGGTGGCGAGCACCTCGATGTTGAACCGCTCGAACAGCGCGCGGGGCCGGAAGTCCGGTTTGGACAGTCGGTCGGAGATCGCGTCGTACACCTCGTCGGCGTTGCCCCACCCGGCGGTGCCGCCGGACCGCAACGCCGGAACGTCGAACACGTCGCTGAAGACGCGCTCCAGCCACATCCGCGACGGCGTGCCGCGGAAGAGGTGCCAGTTCGCCGCGAACCGGCGCCAGATCTCGCGCCCGTCGGTCTCCACGTCGGTCTCCGGATCGGCGCCGGGAACCGTTGGCACGCCGAGCTTCGACGGCGGGATGCCCTGGCTCAGCAGCATCCGGGTGACGTAGTGGTCGGGCACCACGATGAGCCGCGCCGGATCGGAGAACGGTGTGTCGTCGGCCAGGATCGCCGGATCGACGTGACCGTGCGGCGAGATCAGCGGCAGCGGCGCGGCGACGCCGTACAACTCGCGCGCGATCGCGCGCTGCGTGGGGTCGACCGGGAAGAGGTGGTCGCTGTCGGTCTTCACGTGGACTCCGTGCCTTTCAATCGAATCAAACCCTTCGGCATGACCACCTCCGCTTCGCTACGGCGGCCATGCCGAGAGATCGGCCACCCGCACGTGCTGCCCGGTGGCGATGGATCGGTTGGCGGCCAGCCCGACCAGGAGCGCCTGCGCGCCCTCCTGTTCGGTGGCGCGGCGGCCCAGCGGGTCGGCCGGCGGATCGGGACGCAGCAACGCCGCGAGCATGCGCGAGTCGGCGCCGCCGTGGCCGTGCCGGCTGTGCCCGGTGATCGGCACCTCCGTCGGCGGTTCCCAGAACGGCCGCAGCAGCACCCTGATCCACCCGTTCTCGGCCGCGCCCTCGACGCCGTGCAGCGCCGCCGACCGGCCCTTCACCTCACCCGCGACCGCCGGCGAGACGTGGTCGTTCTCCACGACCTCCACCTCCAGCCGGCCGCGACTGCCGTTGAACCCGATGCGGTAACCCTCCCACGGCGAGTACGCGGTGAGGTGGTACGTCATCGTCGCGCCGCTCGAATAGTTCACGAGCACGGCCATGTCGTCCTCGATGGACACACCGGGCGCGAACACGTTCTGGTCGCGGTGGTAGCCGTCGTGCGTCTCCGCGTCGAGGTACAGCTCGCGCAGCGCGGGTTGGCCGGCCATGTGCAACGCGAAGGGATCGTCGCGGGCTTCCGGCGCGTCGTGGGCGCGGGCGTAGGGCCGCGCGTAGCCATGCCGTCCGCCGGCGTCTGGTCCGTAGAAGGCAAGGCGACCGGACGCGGTGACGCCGACCGGTTCGGCGCCGAGCCACCAGTTGACGAGGTCGAAGTGGTGGCTCGCCTTGTGTACCAGCAGTCCGCCGGAGTTCGCCTTGTCGCGGTGCCAGCGCCGGAAGTAGTCGGCGCCGTGCCGGACGTCGAGCAGCCACTCGAAGTGCACCGAGGCGATCTCGCCGATCGCGCCGGAGGCGAGCACCTCGCGCACCTTCTCGTGCACCGGGTTGTAGCGGTAGTTGAAGGTGACCGTCACCGAACCGCTGCTCCTCCGCGCGGCCTCGAGAACGCGACGGCACTTCTCCTCGTCGGTGGTCATCGGCTTCTCGACGATCACGTCGCGACCCGCGTCGAGGGCGGCGACGATGTACCGGTCGTGGGTCGCGTCCACTGTGGACACCACGACCGCGTCGACCCGCTCCTTGGCGAGCATCGCCTCGAAGTCGTCGGCGGCGTACGTGGGCACCGGCGCGACGCCGAGCGCTTCCAGACGGCGGTTGTGCGCGGCCAACCGGGCCGGGTTGGTGTCGGCCAGCGCCACGAGCTCGGCGACATCGGAGTGATCGACGGTGATCCCCGATGTGAACAGCTCGGCCCGGGCACCCGTGCCAACGAGCGCGAACCGCCGGCGCCCAGAAAAGGCGGGGGGCATCTGCTCCTCCTCGGTGCAGAGCGGCACAACGGCGGGGGGCGGCCCACCGAGGCAGCAAACGTTTGCAGCGAACTATCGACGACGGCCACCCCGGACGTCAACGGTTCACGGCAGAAAGTCCATTACGCGCCAGTTTCAACCGGTGTCCTCGTGTAACCATCAGGCATCGACCCGTTGACATGGGCGCAACCGTTTGCATTAATAGCTCCACTCATGAGGGAGGCTGTGGTGCCGGTCACCATCCGAGATGTCGCCCGGGCGTCGGGCGTCCACGTGTCCACCGTCTCCCGAACCTTCTCCGCGCCGCACCTGGTGAACCCGGAGACACGCGACCGTGTGCTCGCCTCGGCCGAGGAGCTGGGCTACCGACCCAACCGGGCCGCGCGGGCGCTGATCACCGGGCGCACGCACAACCTCGGCCTGATCGTGGCCGACATCGCCAACCCGTTCTTCCCACCACTGATCAAAGCGGCCGAGAGCCAGGCGCGGCTGCGCGACTACCACGTGTTCATCGCCGACACCAACGAAGACCCGGTGGTCGAGGCGGAGGTCGTCCAGGCCCTCGCCAAGCAGGTCGACGGGATCCTGTTGTGCAGCCCGCGAATGAGCAACGACCTCATCGAACAGTCTCGACGTGTCGTGCCGCTCGTCGTGGTCAACCGGATGGTCGACTCGATCCCGTCGGTCGTCATGGACGTCGGACAGGGCGCACGCCGCGCCATGGAGCACCTCGTGGAGCTGGGACACCGTCAGATCGCGCTGCTCGCGGGTCCACGAGGATCCTGGACCAACCGCGAGATCCGCCGCGCCGCGGCCGCAACCGCGCGTGGAGCCGGCGCGAATCTTCAGGTGATCGGCCCCAACCAACCCAACCAGACCGCCGGATCCGCTGCGGCGGAACAGGTTCGGCGTGCCGGCGTCACCGCCGTGCTCTGCTACAACGATCTCCTGGCGTTCGGCCTCCTGGACGGCCTCGAACGCCTCGGTGTCGCGGTGCCGACCGAGCTGAGCGTGGTCGGTATCGACGACACGCTCGCGCGGTTCGCCCGCCCCAGACTGACCACGGTCGCCACTCCGGCGGCGGCCGCGGGTCGGGCGGCCGTCGACATGCTTCTGCAACATGACGACGACCGCCGTACCACCGCACAGGTCACGCTGCAGACCGAACTGGTCGTACGCGCCTCAACCGGACCGGCTCCGCATCGCCCTGCGGGACCGACCGGCGCGACCGCCGGCTATGCGGTCGCTGGCCACCTCAAGGAGTAGACCCATGTCACCCGAGAACCCACCCCTCACGAGAGTCACGAGACCCGTGCAAGATCACGCTACAACGTCCCGCCGCCGCCTGCTATCGCTCATGACGGCGTTCGCCGTCGCCGTTCCGCTGACCCTGACCGCGTGCGGCGGGGACGACGAAGACAAGGCGACCGCCGATCCCAACCGGAAGATCGAGTTGCAGGTCTTCTGGTGGGGCGGCGCCAAGCGCGCCGAGAACACCCAGAAGGTCCTCGATCTCTACACCCAGAAGCACCCGAACGTCACGTTCAAGGTCGAGCAGCAGCCGAACGCGGGCTACTACGACAAGTTGGCCACGCGCGCGGCCGGCGGCAACGCGCCGGACATCTTCCAACTGGACGACGGTGGGCTCGCCGAATACGCGCAGCGCAACGTCACGCTCGATCTCACCAAGTACGTCAAGAACAACAAAATCGACACCAAGGACATCCCGAAAGGGCTCATCGACTACGGCGTCGTGAACGGGAAGAACGCGGGGATTGCGGCCGCGCAGAACACGCCCGGCATGATCTACGACAAGACGGTGCTGCTGCAGTACGGGCTCAACGAGCCGAAGATCGGCACGTCGTGGGAAGAAATCATCAGCCTCGGCGAACAGTTGGCGCAGAAGAGCGGCGGCAAGGTCCAGGGCATCATGGACCCGAGCGCCGACTACAAGGCGCTGTGGCTCTGGCTTCGCCAGCAGGGCAAGGAGCTCTACACGGCCGACGGCAAGGTCGCGGTGACCACCGAGGACGTGAAGAAGTGGTTCGACATGTGGGCCGACGCCCGCGCCAAGAAGGCCGTTCCGACGGCCGACCTGGTGCACACCGCCAATACCGGTGACGTCACCAAGCAGCTCGTCGTCACGAAGCAGGCCGGTGCCGCGTTCCTGTGGTCGAACCAGCTCGCCGAACTGCAGAAGAGCACGCAGAACACGCTGAGCGTTACCGCGTACCCCGGCGACCCGAAGGGCCAGTTCGCCCGGGCGTCGTTGTACTGGGCGGGTTCGCGCACCACGAAGGAAGCGGACACCGTCGCCGATGTCCTCAACTTCATGGTGAACGACGCGGAGGCCGCGAAGATCCAGGGTGTCGAGCGCGGTCTGCCGTCGAACCTGAAGAACCGCGACCTGGTGGCGCCGACGCTGTCGGAGCCGGAGAAGATCACGGTCGCGCTGGAGCGTGACCTGAACGACAAGTTCGGCAAGGCCCCGCCGGCGCCGCCGAAGGGCCACGTGAAGCTGCGCTCCGAGCTGATCACCGCCGCCGAGACGGTGCAGTACGGCAAGGCGACCACGCAGCAGGCCGCCGAGGAGTTCATGTCCAAGGCGAAAGCCGCGGTCGGCAGCTGAGTCACGGCGGCGGCCCGGGTCCCGGATCCGGGCCGCCGCCAGACATAGGGAGTGCGCGTGGCCACCACCACATCGGTTCGCCCGCCGGTTTCCACCGAGAAACCGTCGCGCCCGTCGAAATGGCGGGAAGGGCTGGCCGGGTACGTCTTCCTCAGCCCGTTCCTGCTGGGGTTCATGGGAATCACCGCGATTCCCATGCTGTACTCGCTGTATCTGAGCTTCACGAACTACGAACTGCTCGGCAAGACGTCGGACTGGATCGGCTTCGACAACTACAAGGAACTGTTCACCAACGACCTGCAGTTCTGGCACGCGGTGCGGGTGACGCTCGTGTACGCGCTCGTCGCGGTGCCGCTGAAGCTGGCCGCGGCGCTCGGCGTGGCGATGCTGCTGAACCGGGAACGGCGCGGCACCGGGCTGTTCCGCGGCCTCTTCTACCTGCCGTCGCTGCTCGGCGGAAGCGTCGCGGTCGCCATCATCTGGCAGGCGATGTTCGACCGGAACGGCGCGTTCAACAGCCTGCTGGCCGTTTTCGGCATCGAGGGCAAGCCGTGGGTCAACGACCCAGACTGGGCGCTGGAGACCATCATCCTGTTGGGGATGTGGCAGTTCGGCGCGCCGATGGTCATCTTCCTCGCCGGTCTGAAGCAGGTGCCGCAGGAGCTGTACGAGGCGGCTGCCGTCGACGGCGCCAGCGGGTGGCGGCGGTTCATCAACATCACGCTGCCGATGCTGTCGCCGGTCATCTTCTTCAACCTGGTGCTGGAGACCATCCACGGTTTCCAGGGCTTCACGTCGGCGTTCGTCATCAGCGGCGGCACGGGCGGCCCGACCGACTCCACCCTCATGTACACGCTCCAGCTCTACATCAGGGCGTTCACGGAGTTCGAGATGGGCTCCGCGTCGGCGATGGCGTGGGTGTTCCTGCTCACCATCGGTCTGCTGACCATGGTGCTGTTCAGCACCGGACGCATGTGGGTCCACTACGCCGACGAGGAGGGCTGATATGACCGGGCAAGCGCTTTCCCGTCGGCCGCCGGCACCCCCCGGCCCGCCGACGTCGACCGGGTCGGGGCACCACCGCCAGCCCGACCGTGCCGCGATGCTACGCAAGCGCAGGCGGGCCAACGCGATCCGGAGCACGATCCGGTTCGCCGCGATCGTGGCCATCCTCGCGATCGTGCTGTACCCGATGCTGTGGATGCTCGGCACGTCGTTCAAGGCGCCCACCGAGGTCAACAGCAACAAGGGTCTGGTGCCCGAGGACTTCTGGCCGGCCAACTACACCGACGGCTGGAACGCGCTTCCCGGCGTGACGTTCGGGCGGTTCTTCCTCAACAGCGCGTTCATCGCACTCGCGACCGTGGTGGCCAACGTCGTCTCGTGTCTGGTGGCCGCGTACGCGTTCGCGCGGCTGCGGTTCCCGTTGCGGGGACTGTGGTTCGCGGTGATGATCGCGACGCTGCTGCTGCCGCACCACGTCCTTCTGGTGCCGCAGTACATCCTGTTCAACAACTTCGGCTGGATCAACACACCGTTGCCACTGATCGTGCCGAAGGCGTTGGCGACCGAGGCGTTCTTCATCTTCCTCATGGTCCAGTTCATGCGGGGCATCCCGCGCGATCTCGACGAGGCCGCGAAGATCGACGGGTGCAGCCCGTACGGCGTGTTCTGGCACATCATCCTGCCGCTGTCGCGCCCGGCGATCGTCACCACGGCGATCTTCTCGTTCATCTGGACGTGGAACGACTTCCTCACCCAACTGGTGTACCTGTCGGGTGTGGAGAACTACACGATCCCGATCGGGCTACGGATGTTCCAGGACTCCGGCGGGCAGAACTCGATCGGCCCGATGTTCGCGATGTCGGTACTGTCGTTGCTGCCGGTGTTCCTGTTCTTCGTCGCGTTCCAGCGCATGCTGGTACAGGGCATCAACACGTCCGGCCTGAAAGGCTGAGCGGTGTCCCCCAGCGGCCCTGCTCCGCCCGTTCGGACCGCTTCGCCCCGTGACGCGGGTGGAGCGGCGGCATGGCCGCGCCGAGCGAAGGGAGGAGCGGCCATGGCCGAGCACTTGTGCGAGGCCACAACTCGACGGCGCCGCTTCGCACGCGGAGCGGGTGAAGCGGCGAAATGGCCGCGCCGAGCGAAGGGAGGAGCGGCCATGGCCGAGGGCGCCACACGGGTCCGCACCGATTGGCGGGAAGGGCTTTCCGTCGCCGCCGACCTCGCGCTGATCGGCATCGGGGTCACCGTGGCGAGTGCGCTCGTGCTGACGGCCGGTGCCGCGGTACGCGCGGGCTCGGTGGCCGTGCGGAGCGTCGTCGACGGCGAGCGCATACCGTCCATTGTGGACCTGTGGCGGGTGTTCCGCCGCGCGCTGGCACCGGGTGCGGTGGCGTCCGTCGTGGTGCTGGCCGTCGCCGGCCTCCTGGCCGTCGACCTGGCGGTCCTGGCGAACGGACGCGTGCCCGGCGGCACGCTCGTGCTCGTCGCGACGGCGGTGGTGACCGCCGTGCTCGTGACACTCGCCGCTCTCACGGCGGTCCGTCTGGGCGGCGCTTCCGAAGACACCTGGCGGGCCGCGGCGAAATGGGCGTTCGCCGCGGCCCGTCGGGCACCGGTGGCCGCGGTGGCGACATTCGGGGTGTGCGCGCTGGCGACGCTGATCGCCGCGCTGGTACCGATCACCGCTCCCCTGCTGGTCGGCTTCGCGCTGTACGCGCTGCACGTGGTCGCGGTGCGCTTCGCGTAGTTCGGCGTCCATCTTGCACTGAGGGTGTTGAAATCCGCCTCCGTGGGCCTAGACTGCGGCCATTCGCGACGCTTCGCCGCAGCCCCGCCAGGCTGCCGCGACGGCTCCGGCGCCGCCTGCCCACAGGGAGGATCCGCCCGTGACCGACATCCTCACCGAGAACCAGACGGGGGTGCTACGCGTCCTCTGCGACACCGTCGTACCCGCCATCGAACGCGCCGAGGATCCCGACGGATTCTGGGGTCGCCGGGCGACCGATGTCGGCGCCGACCAGGGCGTGCTCTTCGTGCTCTCCACGCTGCCGCCCGAGCAGCGGGCCGCCCTCGGCGGGCTCCTCGACATCCTCGGCAGCCAGGGCTTCGTCGGCGCCTCGCAGGAATCACGCGAGCAGATCCTGGCGACCCTGTCGCTCGCGTCGGTGCTCGCCGCGGCCGGGATCCAGTCGCTGATCCGCCTGATCCTGTTCGTCACCTACGGCATGCCCGACGGCTCGGGGGGCAACCCGAACTGGGAGCATCTCGGCTACCCCGGCCCGATCTCGCCGGCGCCCGCCCAGGAAAGGGCTTTCCAGCCGCTGCGACCCGCGGGCGGCGACCTCGACCTCACCGCCGACGTCGTGGTGGTCGGGTCGGGCGCGGGCGGTGGCCTGATCGCCGGGCGCCTGGCCGCCGCCGGCGCGAACGTGGTGGTGCTCGAGGCCGGCCGGTACCGCACCGAGGCCGACTTCGCCCAGCTCGAGGTGGTCGCCTACCTCAACTCGTACTGGCGCGGCGGGCCGACGCCGACCGGCGACCTCAACGTCACGCTGATGGCCGGCAGCGGCCTCGGCGGTGGCACGGTCATCAACTGGACCAACTGCCTGCGGACCAAGGACTGGGTGCGTCGCCAGTGGGCCGGGAAAGGCCTTTCCGACGTCGACACCGACGCGTTCGACCGGCACCTCGACGCGGTGTGGCACGAGCTGTCGGTCACCGACAAGTGCTCGGAACTGAACGGGCCGCAGCAGGCCATGCGCCGCGGCGCCGAGGCACTGGGGTGGTCGTTCGCGACCGTCAACCGCAACTGGGACGAGGCCCGGCACGACCCGGCGATGGCCGGCTACCTCGGCTTCGGCGACCAGTCCGGCGCGAAGCGCTCGACGCTGAAGGTGTACCTCGAACCGGCCGTCGCCGCGCACGGAACCCGCGTCGTCGACGGGTGCTTCGTCGAGCGGGTGCTCGTCGAGGGCGGGCGGGCCGCCGGCGTCACCGGTCGGTGGACCGCGGAGGACGGCAGTGCTTCGGCCGCCGTGACCGTGCGCGCGCCCGTCGTGGTGCTCGCCGCCGGTGCGCTGGAATCTCCGGGGGTGCTGCTGCGGTCCGGGATCGGTGGGCCGGCGGTCGGCGACTACCTGCGGCTGCACCCGTGCACGGTCACGATGGGCGACTACGGCACCGACCAGAAGGGGTGGTGGGGCGCGCCGCACGCCGGGCTGGTCAACGAGTTCGCCAACGTCGAGGACGGGTACGGCTTCCTCATCGAGGGGGTGCAGCACACCACCGGGCTCGGCGCGTCGTCCGTCCCGTTCACCACCGGCCTCGCCCACAAGGAGGCCATGACCGACTACCGCAACTCGGGGTCGTTCATCGGCCTGGTGCGCGACCACGGGCACGGCCGGGTGACGCTCGACGCGGCCGGGGGCACGGTCGCGTGGTACTCGATGACCGACGAGCGGGACGTGCGGATGATGCGGAAAGCGCTTGCCGCGCAGATCCGGCTGCATCACGCCGCGGGTGCGCGGGGCATCCAGGTGCTCGCCGACGGCAGGCCGTCGTGGCGACACGGCGACGACCTCGACGCGTTCATCGCGCGCGTGCAACGGATCCCGTTGCGGGCCGGCGGCGCGACGCTGTTCTCCGCGCACCAGATGGGCAGCTGCCGGATGGGCGCCGACCCGGCCACGAGCGTCGCCGACCCGCGCGGCGAACTGCACGACACCCCGGGTGTGTGGATCGGTGACGCGTCGGCGTTCCCGACCCCGTCCGGCACCAACCCGATGATCACGATCATGGCCCTGGCGTCACGCACCGCGGAGAACATCGGCGCCGCGCTGGGCGCCCGCGTTTCGGAGGTGGCCTCATGACGTCCACGCAGAACCTCATCGACCGGGAAAGCCTTTTCCTCGGCGGCGAATGGGTGGCGCCCGCGAGCGGCGAGACCATCGACGTCATCAATCCGACCACCGAAGAGGTCATGGCGCGCGTGCCGGCCGCCACCGCTGCCGACGTCGACCGCGCGGTCGCGGCGGCGCGGGCGGCGTTCGACGGCTGGGCCGCCACGCCGTTGGCCGACCGCGTCGCCCTGTGCACCGCCGTGTCGCTGAAACTGCAGGAGCGGCAGGGCGAACTGGCCGACCTCATCGCACGCGAAATGGGCTCGCCGTTGGCGTTCGCGGTGGGCGTCCAGACCGCGTTGCCGGTGATGTCGTTCGCGGCGATCGAGCGGATGGTCGAGGATCTGCCGTGGGAGGAGCGGCTGGGCAACTCGCTGATCGTGCGCGAACCGGTCGGCGTGGTGGGCGCGATCACCCCGTGGAACTACCCGCTGCACCAGGTCGCCGCGAAGGTGGCGCCGGCACTGGCCGTCGGGTGCACGGTCGTCGTGAAGCCGAGCGAGGTCGCGCCGCTGAGCGCGTTCGTGCTCGCCGAGATCATGGCCGACGTGGGACTGCCGCCGGGCGTGTTCAACCTGGTGACGGGCTACGGCCCGGTCGCCGGGGAAGCGCTTGCCGCGCATCCGGGCGTCGACATGATCTCGTTCACCGGGTCGACGCGGGCCGGTCGGCGGGTCAGCGAACTCGCGGCGGGCACGGTCAAGAAGGTGGCGCTGGAACTGGGCGGCAAGTCGGCGAACATCATCCTGGACGACGCCGATCTCGAACGGGCCGTCGCCGACGGCATCGCCAAGTGCTACATCAACTCGGGGCAGACGTGCTCGGCGCTCACCCGCATGCTGGTCCCCCGCGCGAGCCTGCCGGCCGTCGAGCAGATCGCCGCGGCCGTCGCCGGCCAGGTGCGGGTCGGTGACCCGTTCGCCGCCGACACGCGGCTGGGGCCACTGGTGTCAGAGGTGCAGCGCGACCGCGTCCGCTCGTACATCGCCCGCGGTCCCGCGGAGGGCGCCCGGTTGGTGTGCGGCGGCGGCGAACCGCCGGCGGACCAGCCCCGCGGGTACTTCGTGCAACCGACGGTCTTCAGCGACGTCACGCCGGACATGACGATCGCCCGCGAGGAGATCTTCGGTCCGGTGCTGGTCCTCATTCCCTACGAGGACGAGGACGACGCGGTGCGGCTGGCCAACGACACCGACTACGGTCTCGCCGGTGGTGTCTGGTCGGGCGACCGGGAAAGGGCTATCCGCGTGGCTCGGCGGCTGCGCACCGGTCAGGTGGAGATCAACGGTGCGGCGTTCAACCCGCTGGCGCCGTTCGGCGGGTACAAGCAGTCCGGTCACGGGCGCGAGCTCGGTCCGTACGGGGTGCTCGAGTTCACCCAGGTGAAGGCGATCCAGTTGTAGGAACTCCTCAGGTCACGCCCTCAGCAGCCGCTCAGCCGGGTCGGGCACACTGGACTACCGGTCCGGTATCCACACCGGTCCGGTATCCACAGACGGAGGGCGCGGCGGATGGCTTCGAGATGGCGGCTGGTTGCCGGGGTTGCCGCCGGCGGTGCGCTGGCGGCGGCCACGGCATGGGCACTGCGTGAGGTGGTCGAGCAGTTCGGCGAGCGGCGTCGGCTCGACGACGATCCCCGTGTGGCCGCCTCGCCGCAGTTCCGGGACGGCGTTTTCCACAACGTCGTCCCGGCGGCGGTCGTGCCGCCCGGTTCGGCCGGCCCGATCCTGCGGGACCTGCTGTTCGGCAAGCAGAAGCGCCGGCCGACCGGCGCGGTGCCGCTGCGCACCACCGACATCGACCCGCCCGACCCGGACGGGCTGTATGTCACCTGGTACGGGCACTCCTCGGCCCTCATCGAGATCGACGGCCGTCGGATCCTGTTCGACCCGGTGTGGAGTGAGCGGTGCTCTCCCTCGCGCCTGGCCGGCCCGCGGCGGCTGCATCCGCCGCCGGTCCCGCTCGGCCTGCTGCCCGCGCTCGACGCGATCGTGATCTCGCACGACCACTACGACCACCTCGACCTGCCGACCGTGCGCACGCTGGCCCGCGAGCACGACGCGCCGTTCGTCGTGCCGCTGGGCGTGGGCGCCCACCTGCGGCGATGGGGCATCCCGGACGAGCGGATCATCGAACTGGACTGGGACGACCGCGCCGAGATCGGCGGCGTCACTCTCGTCGCGACGGCCGCTCGGCACTTCTCCGGACGCTCGTTCAGTCGCAACCGGACGCTGTGGGCATCGTGGGTACTGGCGGGCCGGTCGGCGAAGGTCTTCTACACCGGCGACTCGGGCTACTTCGACGGCTACGCCAAGATCGGCGCCGAACACGGCCCCTTCAACGCGACGTTGATGCAGATCGGCGCCTACGGCGACGCCTGGCCCGATATCCACATGACGCCCGAGGAGGGCGTGGCCGCACACGTGGACCTGCGCGGCGACGTGCTGATCCCGCTGCACTGGGCGACCTTCAACCTCGCCCTGCACGACTGGGCCGAACCCGCCGACCGGGTATGGCGCGAGGCCAAGGCCCGCGGAGTACGCCTGACCGTGCCGAGGCCCGGCGAACGGGTCGACGTGGCAGACCCACCCGCCGTCGACGGGTGGTGGCAGGAGATCGCCTGACGCTCCGTGGCGGCGGCTTCCTCCGCTGCGCGGTTACGGGTTGACCCACAGGCAGAACGGATGACCCGCCGGGTCCAGCCACACGCGGACGTCCTTCTGCGGCTGGAACTCGGCGAGCGTCGCGCCGAGCTCCCGGGCGTGCTTTCCGGCCGCGTCGAGGTCGTGGACCTCGATGTCGAGGTGCAGCTGCATCTGCTGGTCACCGGGAGTGCCCGGCCAGACGGGCCGGACGTGGTTCTCCTCGGTCTGGAAGGACAGCCGGGTACCGCCGCCCGGAGGACCGATCGTGACCCAGTCCGGCTCGTCGGTACGGATCTCGTAACCCAGCAGTCCACAGTAGAACCGTGCCAGCGCCCGGGGGTCGGGTCCGCCGAGGACGGTGCTGGTGAGACTGGTCCACGGTCGTTCGTCGGTCATCAGCCGATGCTAGGTGCGGTCGCCGCCGGGCGCTCGCCGAGCGCGCGGCTTTGGGGTAAGCGCTTTCCGCGCCTGTCAGATCGTGATCCAGGTGGCCGCGCTCTTCGCGACCAGGGTGCCGGCCTCCGTGTAGAGAGCGGCGGTCGAGAACCTCTTGCGGCGTTCGGCACCGGTGGCGGCCGCGACTATCACGAGCGGTTCGCCGGGGGCAGGCGGCTGGTGGGCCGTCATGGTCAGCCGGCCGAGGAGTGCCATGGGAGCGTGGTCGGTGACGTGCACCAGGCCGGTCGGGCAGTCGAGAGCCGCCCACACGTACCGTGGCTGCAGGGCGCCGAGGGTGGGCGGCGGGCTCCAGACTCCGGCGATGGGTCCGCCGGCGGAGGTCGGGCCTACCGTGATGCGTAGGCCGCCCGGGCGGTCGGTGCCGCACACGTAGCAGGTGGGGAACGGCGTCGGGATGCACGCGTCCGGAGCGCCGGCCCGTCGGGCATCGGCCAGCGGCACGAACGCCGGGGGCGGCGGCAGCGCGGCGGTCTCGTCGTCATCCAGAAGTCGGGCCTGGGCGAGAAAGCTACCGGTGCCGTTGTCGTCGGGGGGACCGGTGAGGAAAGCGCTGTCCCCGTGCCGTTCACCCCGTATCGGCGTCTCCAGCGGGACCGGTGCCCGAAGCGTCACCTCGACGGCCGCACCCGGCGAGGTCTCGGGTCCGGTCAGCAAACCGGCGACCAGGCCGCACGCCCAGCCACCGTTGGTCGTGCCCGGCGGTCCCTCGTAGTGCCGGTCGACACGGATCTCGACGTCGGGCAGCGTGTCCGTTCCGTACACGGCGGTCACCGGCCCGTCCGATGGAAGCGCACCATGGGCGTGAACGGTACTACCGCCGCGAGCCGGACCGCGATCGCAAACGCGACTCGGGCAGGGCCGCGTTCCTGAGCGGGTGGCTCGGGCGACGGGCCCCGACGGGTTCAGATCAACGTCGCGGCGGCGCGGCCCACGAGGCCGATGCCGACGATCAGGACGAGCGACCCGGTCGCGGACGGCATCACGCGGGAAAGTCTTGCGGCAAGCGCTTTCCAGCGGTCACCGCCGTGCAGGTGGGCGCGGGCGGCCCAGCGGCGCTGCAGGCCGACGAGCGCCAGGCCCGCGGCGGTCAGGGTCGCGGCCATTCCCAGGCCGTAGGCGACGACGAGGAGGACGCCGAACCACGTCCGTCCGAGCGCGATGGCGCCGAGCAGCACGATCAGGGCGGACGGGCTGGGCACCAACCCGCCGGCGATCCCGATCCCGGCGATCCCGAGACGGCTCGGGCGGGCTTCCTCATGCTCATGCCGATGCCCGTGCTCGTGGTCGTGGTCGGCGTGCACGTGGTCGGCGTGGTCGTGGTCGGCGTGCACGTGGTCCGCGTGCGCATCGTGCGCGTGGTCTTCAGACGAGTGCGCGTGCTCGTGCTCGCCGTTCGCGTGGTCACGTTCATCGCTCGCGTGCGCATCCCCCTCGACATCGTGTCGGTGGGCGTGGTTGTCGTGTGTGGATCCGCGGCGCATCCGACCGTCGTGGGAATGGTCCGAGCCGTGCGAGTGGGAATGGCCCGAGCCGTGCGCGTGGGAATGGCCGTGGCCCAGCCATCCGTGGCCGTGGTCCTTGCGGCGCAGGCCGATCAGCATCACCAGTCCGACCGCCACCACCAGGATGCCGCTCGCCACACCCAGCCAGGCCAGCACCGCCTCGCCGACCAGACCGGCGAACGTGGTCAGCAGCAACCCGACCACGAGAACCCCACCGGTGTGGGTCGCCGTCACCACCCCACCGACGGCCACCGCGTCGCGGGCGCGGCCACGCTTGCCGGCCAGGTAGGCGGCCATGATGGTCTTGCCGTGGCCGGGCAGCGCGGCGTGCGCGGCACCCAGGGTGAGGGCCAGGAGGACGGCGAGCAGCCCCACCAACGGTCCCTGCCCACGCTCGCCCACGAACGCGTTCAGCTGTTCCTCGCCGGCGCTCACCAGGCGGGTCGTCCAGGATCCGCCGCCGGATCGGTCCACAGTGGAGGATGCGGCCACCGGTGCGCCGGATCCCGGCTCGACCCGCAGCACCACCGACCGCACGTCCGGCGGCGACGCCAGCAGCTCCTCCGGATACGACCGGAGATCGCTGCCGGAGCGGCTGACCGCCGGCACCGGCGGGTCGATCAGCCGCACGCCGTCGCCGACCGCGGTGATCTCCCGCCAGCCCACCCGGTCCACGAGATAGTGGTTGTCGAGGCGGACCTCGCGCGGGCGGGTCAGGTCGGCGGCGACGGTCAGTTCGCAGTCGAGGCGGCTGGTCTGGAGACCGGCGGCGCCGGCCTGGTAGATGAACGTCGGCCGCTTGAGCGACCACCGGAGCCGGTCGGCGTCGATCGCGACGTCGAGTTTGCCGGACAGTTCGTTGCAGGCCTTCTCGGCGTACGCCTGGAGTTCGGCCTCGTCGGCCGTCCCGTCACCGGACGTGTCCACAGTGGACCTGTCCTGGACGGTGGGCAGTTCCGCGAGGTCCACCGTGGCCCGGAGATCGATCCGGTCCGGGTGCAACGACAGCGATTCGAGCTGGTTGACCGAGAACCGGCCGAGCGGGTGGGCCGATGCCGGGCTCGCCGGCGTCAGCAGCACCAGCCCCGCTCCCAGCCCCAGGCCGGTCGCCCCGATAGCGAGGATGCGCTTCATCTTCGTCCCCTCAAAGATCTGAACAGAAAGGGAAGCGCGGGGTGGCGCACCGAGCGCCACCCCGCGACAGACATCAATCGTTGGGACCCGCCGGCGGAGCCGACTGCGGACTCACCAGTGCCGCCCGCGGACGCCGCCGCCGGAACCAGAGGAAGAAACCGAGCGCCGCGAGGACCGCGAACACCCCGACACCACCGGTGGTGATGGCGGCGACGTTGGTCAGGTCACCGGTGTCACCCGGGGCCGCCGCCTGGCCCGACGCCGTCGGGTTGGGAGCGCCACCGGCCGGCGCACCGGCCGAACCGGAATCCCCGGCGGCACCGGCAGAACCGCCGCCCTTGTTCACCGCGCCCACGTTCGGCAGCGCGACGTACGGGAAGGCGCCGCTGAACTGGTTGTCGTTCTGGTCGACCTTGTCACCGGCGGCCAGCGCCTGGACCAACTGTCCACTTTGGGCAGCGCCCACGACGGCCTGGATCTCGATGTCGACGACGTCATCGGTCAGCCGGCGACCGTTCGGGAAGCCCTGCAGATCCTTGGCGAGCACACCGAGCCGGTCGGGCTGAGCCGTCGGCGGGATGCTCAGGTTCAGCCGCAGCTGCTCGGAAGGCACGAACTTCTGCGGGTTGACGTCCATGTTGTTCAGCTGCGAGTTGAGATCGGCCTGGATCGGCCCGTTCGCCTTGGTGGTGATGCCGGTCAGGAAGATCTCGACCAGGTCGTTGCGTGGTGTCGCCGGTGCCTTGATCCCGTACAGCAGCTCGATCAGCCGAGCCAGTTCGGGGTCGGTGACCCGGTTGACGACCGCCTGGATCTTCGCGTCCTGATCGGGCTTGATGGAGTTGAACGCGTCCTTCAGGTTCGCCGGCACGACGACCTCGTTCACCAACGGGTTGCCGAGACGCGAGACCTGCACGCGGTCGCCGGTGACGCCGCCGTTCTGGCCGCTGATCCGCACCTTGTTGCGCTCGGTGGTGCTCCACACGCCGATCACCGGGTTCCGCTTGGCGTCACCCTTCAGCGCGACGTCCTTGAACGGCACCTGCAGCGCGATCGTGTTGACGTTGTAGCCCGCGACGGTGTCCTGGCCGGTCTCGCTGAGGTCGCCGCCGTACAGCAGGTCGAACACCCGCAGGTCGAGGAAGAACGGGTCGTCTGCCTGGCCGGCGAACGAGTTCCAGCCGCCCTGCAGCTGCTTGGTCGCCTGCTGGCGCAGGGCGTTGTAGTCTGGCATCGACTTCAGGCCGACGCGCGACGGCGCGACCGGAGCGTCGGTGACCCGGGTCTTGAACGGCTCGCCGTTGAACGACGACTCGAGCGTGTAGGTCTGGCGGAACAACAGGTTCTCGTCGTCGAGGCTCGTCACCGGGCCGTTGTTGTACAGGAACGTGTTACCGCCGCGCTTGTCGATGGTCTTGAAGGTCCACCGGAAGACGGCGTCCGCCTTGGCATCGCCGTCGCTGTCGACGTTGACGAGGTAGACGGCGTCGGTGGCGAACGGGAAGAAGTTCGGGCCACCGTTGGGCTCGGAGAAGGGCTGGAAGTTGGCGATGAACGTGACGTAGTCGGGCCGTTCGGGGCTCACGAACGCGTACACGTCCGTGTTGTCGACGGCGGGATCGGCCGCGATCAGCGGGGCCTCGCGGTGGCTCGACGCCACCGAGGTGCCGGGGCCGAGGCCGACCAGCGCGCCGGCCAGCACCAGGCCGAGGGCGCCGATCGCCGCCGGCAATCGGCGGTTCTTCTGCGCTGTCATTGGATTTCCTCCCGGATGTTCAACTGTTTGCACTCCCTATTCGGGCCTCGAGGGGCAGGTGTTTGGTCGATACCGGCAGTTGTCGGATGGCCGTCACCGACCAATCCGAACCGGCGGCGGCTACGAACCGCCGTGATGCACAACGGGCCGGCCCGCAAAGGGCCGGCCCGTTCAGCAGCCGAAGGGCTACAGGGACGCGAGAATTTTGGACGCCTCGGGAGCGTGCCGCACCGAGAAGTGCGGGTTGATGGACATGGCCGTCGACAGGTCGGCCCGGGCACCCGCCTTGTCGCCCAGCGCCAGCCGGATCACGCCGCGGTGGTAGAGCGTCAGCGCGTTGCGGGTGCCCAGGCGCAGTGCCTGATCCGCATACGGCAACGCCTCCGCGTCGCGTCCCGACATGTGCAACGACCACGCCAGCGCGTCGGACACCGAGATCGACGGGTGCCGGCCGTAGGCCGACTGCGCGGCGGTCAACGCCGCCGGCACGTCGCCGTGGTCGGCCGAGAACACCGCGAGTTCCGCGTCGACGTCGACGCCGTCCGCCTTCAACAGCGCCGCGCTCGCCCGCACCAGGTCGTACTGCCGCCGCGCGCCCGCCTCGTCGCCGGTGACGGCGAGCAGGTCACCGAACTCGGCGGCCGGCCCGGGCAGGGGCAGCTTGGCCAGCGCCGCCGAGTACGCCGTCGCGGCACCGGCCGTGTCGCCGCGGGCGGCCAGGATCCGGCCACGGGCGGCCAACAGGGGCGGATGGCCGGGGAGCCGGCGCAGGCCCTCGTCCACTGTGGACAGCGCGGTGTCGAGGTCGCCGCTGTCGTAGGCGAGCCCGGCCATGTGCTCCAGCGCGAACGCGGCGTCGGTCGGCCCGGTCGAGGCGTCCAGCGCGAGCTGCATCACGTCGCGGGCGTTCTTGACGTCGCCGCGCAGTTCGAACGTGTACGACGCCCGCGCGTACGACGATGTGTCCGGACGGAGGTCGACCATCTTCTGGACGGCGACCCACGCCTCCTCGTACCGGCCGAGTTCCACCAGCGCGTCGGCCACGACGCCGTGGGTGGCCGCCCGGTACGGGTCGATCGCCAGCGACCGGTTCCCGTAGTCGAGCGCGGCCGCGAAGTCGTGCCGCGCCGCGGCGAGCGCGCCGTGCCCGGCCAGCGCCACCGAGTTGTCGGCGGCCGGACGCACGGCCAGCGACCGGTTCAGCGCCTCCTCGGCCCGCGTGTAGTTCGACGGATCGCCGGTGACCCGGGCCTGCTGCACGTACGCCAGACCCAGATTCGCCCACGTGATCCAGTCGTTGGGCAGGCGGTCCAGCCGGGCGCGCGCCACCTCGATCGACCGCGCGATCTCGTCCACTGTGGACACGGGTGTCGAGGCCTGCCCCGTTCCGACGGCGGCCGGCCGCGACGGACGCAGCGCGATGCCGCCGATCGCGAGCAGCGCCACCACGAGCCCGACGATCAAAACAACTCTGCGCATCGTCCTCATCCCCTTCCCGACGCACGTGTTCGGGAGATGTTCGGTGCCGCCGCGTGCCCGGATTGGTCGGGGATCCGACGTTGGCACACGACGTGCCACGTCGCGCCGGATCGCCGTCCGGCACGGGTGGTTCGGGCGAAGGACCGGTCGACGGCGCGCCCGCCGCGCCGCCGCAGCACCGATCCCACGATGGGAGTTCCATGTCCACACTCCGTCGGCCGGCCCGCCGACGTGTGCTCGCCGCCGCGTTCGCGGTGGCGGTCACCGGCGCCGGCCTCACGACCCTCGGACCGGCGAACTCGCTGGCGTCGAGCCACCGCGAGGCACCACTGGTCTCCGGCGAGCCGAGGCTCGACAACACCGACGTCTACGCGTTCGTGAGCCCGGACGCGCCCGACACCGTCACCCTGGTGGCCAACTGGATTCCGCTGGAGGAACCCAACGGCGGCCCCAACTTCTACGCCTGGGCCACCGAGGTCGCCTACGACATCAACATCGACAGCGACGGTGACGCCCGCCCGGACATCACCTACCGGTGGACGTTCGAGGACCGCTACCGCAACCGGAACACGTTCCTGTACAACACCGGACCGGTGACGAGCCTCGACGATCCCGACCTGAACTTCCGCCAGTTCTACGATCTGGAGCGCATCACACCTGCCGGGACCACGAAGCTGCTGGACAACGCGCCGGCCGCCCCGTCGTTCACCGGTCGTGCCTCGTTCCCGAACTACGGACAGGTTGCCGACTCCGCCATCGCCCCGCTGCCCGGGAACGGGCGGAGCTTCGCCGGCCAGGCCGACGACCCGTTCTTCCTCGATCTGCGGATCTTCGACCTCCTCTACGGCGGCGACTTCAGCGAGATCGGGCAGGACACGGTCAAGGGCTACAACGTCAACACGATCGCGCTGCGCGTGCCCAAGGCCGACCTGGCGTTGAAGGGTGATCCCGCCCGCAACCCGGTGATCGGCGTCTGGAGCACCACGTCGCGGCAGCGCATCGAGGTCGTGCTGCCCGACAACACCCGCATCATGTCCGGCGGCCACCAGCAGGTGTCGCGCCTCGGCATGCCGCTGGTGAACGAGGTCGTCATCCCGGTCGGGCGCAAGGACGAGTTCAACGCCACGAAGCCGCAGGACGACGCGAAGTTCCTGCCGTTCGTGACGAACCCGGAGGTTCCCCGCCTGGTGCAGCAGCTGTACATGATCCCGGCACCGGCGACCCCCCGGAACGACCTCGTTCAGGCCTTCCTCACCGGCTTCTGCAAGGCGTGCGGACCGGTACAGGCCGACCTGAACTCGCAACGGCTGAACAAGGACATCGACCCGGCCAAGTTCCGCCCCAGCGAGCAGCTGCGCCTCAACATGTCGATCCCGCCGAGCGCCAACCCCAACCGGCTCGGCGTGGTGGGCGGTGACCTCGCCGGCTTCCCGAACGGACGCCGGCTCGCCGACGACGCGCTCGACGTGACCCTGCAGGCCGCCGAGGGCGTGCTGCTGCCGGGCCACCCGGCCGCCGTCGACGGCCTCGGTGACGGCGTGAACACCAACAACGTGCCGTTCCGGCAGCGCTTCCCGTACGTGGCGCTGCCGAACATGGTGGCCGTCAACACGCAGTGATCCAACGGCCCCGGCGTCCACTGTGGACGTCGGGGCCATCCCCTGCCGGAGGAGCGATGCCATGAGAATCCGCGTGTTGATCTCCCTCGCCGTCGCCACGGTCGCCACGGCCGCCGCGGTGGTCGTCGGGGTGGCGGTCATCGACGGCCCCCGCCGTCCGCCACTCAGACTGCCGGCGGCAAGCGCTTTCCCGGCGGGCACCTGCCGGGACGCCGCCGACGCGGTGCTGGCCCTGGGCCGGTTCACCTACGACAACGCCGGCGCGTCCCGCCTGCCCGCCGCCTCGTACCCGTTCCTCCGGCAGCGCGCCGAACAGCTGGTGGCTGTCCGGGAGGGAGCCGAGCAAGCGCTTTCCGGCCGCATCGACGCCGTCCTGACCGCCATCGGCTTCCTGCGGCTGCGTCCCGGCAAGGCGTACGACCCGCAACTGCTGCGCGACCTCGAGACCACCCGGGCCGATCTCCAGCAAACCTGCGTCAGCCAGGCGTGATTGAGCGCCGGTCATTCATTCATCGGCAGATCGTTTGTGTGGACGGGCAGTTCTGTCACGCTCTTGGTACCTGAACGCCCGGAGCCAGGCGGAGGTGTGCCCGTGTCGACCCGATTGGGAACGGTTCACGAACGACGGTGGGCGGCCGGCGCCGAGATATCGCTCGGCGAGTACGCATTCCTCCTGCGGCGGCAGGTCGAGGAACGCACGGCCAGCGACCAGTCCTGGGTGTGGCGCGAGGCCGACGCGAGCCCCGTCGTCGCATCGGCGTCCGGCGTCCGCGTGCGGTTGCGCCAGGTGGTGCTGCGCCGGCTCAGCCGACACGGCGCGCAGCTCCGTGACGGGCTGGGCGCGCAGGCCGACCTGCTGTCCACGATGGACGGCGCCTACGGGTTGCCGCACCTCGTCGGGCGACACGACGACGGCGGGCGGACCACGCTCGTCACCACCCTGGCGACCGCGCCGACCTGGCGCGACGGCTACGGACCGGGCCGCCGCCCGCTCGACCGGTTGACCGCCGCGGCCGCCCTGGCCGCCGCGACCGCGTTGTGCACCGCGCTCGGCGACCTGCACCGCCTCGGCTACGCCCACCGCGCGCTGAGCCCCGACACCGTGCTCCTCCTGGACCGCTACCGCCTCGGCATACCCCGCGATCTCGGCCTGGCCGGGTTCCGCGCCGCACCGGGCGAGGGCACCGACGGCTACCGCGCACCGGAGCAGGTCGAACCGGCCGAGCCGCGGGCCGGCGTCACCGGACGGCGCCCCGGACCGGCGACCGACGTCTACCAGGTCGCCGCGCTGATCTACCACACGCTGACCGGCAGGCGTGCCGGACCGGCACCGAACCCGCCGATCCGCGCGGCCGTCCCCGGTTTCCCGTCGTCCGCCGACATGCTGATCACGTCGGCGCTCGCGACGGATCCGCGCCGTCGTCCGGCCACGATCGACGCCCTCGCGGAGGCGCTGACGCTCGCGCGGACCACGCTGCTGTCCGTCTGATCACCTGCACTCCTCCGAGAGCACTGCTCTGGTTCGGATCCGACCCGTCCGGGTACGGGTAGGACGGCGCGGCCTTGGCGGCGCCAATAGGGTTGGCGGGGACACACAGATTCGCGAGCACGGAGGTCGCCATGTTCGGACGTACCAGCAAGACCGCAAGGGCACAGGAAGTCGCCGAGGACGCCTGGGACGCTCTCGTCTCCACCTGGGAGTCGGCCCGCGACCGCACCGGTGACCTCGTCGTCGACACGACCGACAGCCTCGGTTCGGCCAAGGACGAGGCGTGGCGCCGCGCCGGGAACGCGCTCGACGCGCTCGCCGGCCGCAGCCCGAGCAAGCCGTGGGCGCTGCTGTTCGCCGCAGTGGCCGCCGGCGCCGCGCTCGGCTGGGTCGCCGCCACCGCCATCGGCCGCCAATCGAGCCTTCCGGCGTTCGACGACGACACCGAGCCGAGCGATCTGCCGACGTCGAGCTGAGGTTTACAAGCGGACGGCCACCCCAAAAAGGCACGAACCGGACGCCGACCCCGCGTCGAGCCGACCGGTAGCAAAGTTGTGATCAAACGTTGCGCTGGTGGGGGCACCATTGACAACCCGCTGTTGCTAGGGTGTGCGGCCGTGAGCATGTATCCACCTGCCGGCGGCGGTTACGCCGGGCAAGTTTCCGACAAGAGCAAACTGGTCGCTGGGCTGCTGGGCATCCTCCTCGGTGGCTTCGGTGCCGGCCGCTTCTACACCGGCCACACGGGCATGGCGATCGGCCAGATCGCGGCCACGTGGTTGACGTGCGGCCTCGGCGGTCTCTGGCCACTGATCGACGGCATCATGATCCTGGTCAAGGGCGGCACCGACGCGCAGGGGCGAATCCTCCGCGACCAGTAACCTCGCGCAGTTCCGGCGGGTCACACGGATGATCCGCCGGCCCTGTACCACCCGGCCGACCGGCGACATGCCGGTCGGCCGACTGACATTGGTGCCCGTTTCGGGTCACCGGGTGGCGAAGGCAGCATGTCCGGTTCAGGCCGCACGCCCGGTTCAGACCGGCAAGCGCAGGCGCAGAACCACGCGCCTGGTTCAGGTGCGCAGGCGCCGGCGCGGGCCGGCACGCCTGATTCAGGCGCGCGAGCGCCAGTTCACGGCGGCGCGCCCGGTTCAGGTGCGCAGGCGCCGGGGCGGGGCAGCACGCCTGATTCAGGCGCGCGAGTGCCGGCTCCAGGTCGCACGGCGATAGCACGCGGTCCTGAGCGGGCCATCGCCGTGACGCTGTTTGTCGTCGCGGCGTTCGTCGTTGCCGCCGCCGGCGGCATCGGGCTCGCGGTGGTTGCGGGGTTCGCGCCGGGCCCGGGCGTGGTCAGGATTCTTGTGACGCTCGTGGCGGCGGCCCTGGTGGGATGGGCGGCCGGTCCGCTGGTCCGGGCGGCGGGGCCTGTCGGCATGACTTCCGAGGAGTCGACGCCGGGGTTTCCGGAGTCGACGGACCAGTCGGATCTGACGAGTGGCCCGGAGCCGGCCGCGCAGATCCGCGGGACGGACGCGTCGGGGTGGATCCGCTCAGCGGACGCCCCGCCCGAACCGGACTCCCCGCCCGAGCCGGGAGCGCAGATCCGCGGGACGGACACGCCGGGGCGGATCCGCCCAGCGGACGCCTCGCCCGAGCCGGACGCGCCGCACCAACCGGGCGCCTCGCCCAGGTCCGGCTCGCCACACCAGCCGGTCGCCTCCCGCGAGCCGCGCGCCTCCCGCGAGCCGCGCGCCTCGTCCGAACCGGACGCGCCGCACCAGCCGGATCGGTTGCGGAAGGCTCCGCGATCGCACCGCCGTCCGTCCCTTGCGTCGCCGCTGCGGACCGGGGTCGTGGCCGCCGCCGTGGTGCTGCTCGCCGTGGTGTGCTGGGTGCGACCGGGCGAGCCGGGACGGGTGCTGTTCGACCTCGCCCGGACCGCCATCGGCCTGCTCGCCTACGCGCTGCCTCTCGTTCCGCTGTTCGGGTTGGTGCCGCACGGCCCGCGTGCCCCCGTGCCCTGGCGCGCCCTGTGGACCGACCGGAAAGCGCTTGCCCTGGGCATCGCGGTCGCCCGGACCGGACGCGACGCCGTGCTCGGGCGGGCCGCCGGCCTCGTCCTGGCCACCGTGGCACTGTTCCACCTGTTGCGGGATCAGCCGGGGCTGGAGGAAAGCGCTTACCGATTGGCGGGTGGGCTGCTCGGCATCGTCATCGCGACGCCGCTCGCCGGGGTGTTCTCCCCCGCCGGTGCGTTCGGGTTGCTGCTGGCGGTGCTCGTCGGGGTCGCGGCGGTAACGGCCGGGCACCTGCGCCGGCCGCTCGGCCCGTACCCGGCGCTTGCCGCACTCGTGCTGCTCGTGGTGACGCCGGTGGCCGCGGCCGGCGTGACCAACCGCGTCGGATACCGGTACTTCCTCGGCGCAGACGGCGACCGGGTGGTGGTGATCGCCGGGCTGTCCCTGCACCACCGGCACGAGACGTACGACGCCCGCGTCGCCCTCGCCGACGTGTCCGCGCCGATGCATCCGGTGCTGAGAAAGGGCTTTCCCGTCGCCGACCGGGACGACGGCATGCGCGTGGCCGCCGCGCTGGCCGACCCGGGAAAGGCGGCCACCGACGGCTTTCCGGACGGCGGGCTGACCCTGCGCACCGGCGAGTGCTTCAGCTTCGTCGGCGGCACGTCGAACTTCCGGTACACGGTGCCGTGCAACGGCGAGCACACCGGCGAGGTGTTCTACGTCGGGCGGTTGCCGTTCGTCACCGACCCGGGCAGCGGGGTGCGGACGGCCGCCGCCCGCGGCGCGTGCGAGAAGGCGTACGGCGGGTATCTCGGCGCGCCGTACGGCACGTCGTACCTGCCGATGGAGGCACCGGTGGTGCGGGACGACCTCGTCGCGTGCCTGTTCGCGGCGTTGGGGCCGTGGCCGTTGCGCGGTACCCGCACGGTCGCCGCCCTGCAGCAGCCGGTCGACTGGTCGCCCGGCGCGGGCTGCACGGTGGAGTCGGGGGTCCGCATCACCGCCGGGCAACCGGGTCAGGTGTGCGTGGCGCCGGGACGGGCGGTCACCGCCACCGGATCGGCGCCGTTCACGATCGACGCCCAGTTCCAGCCGGTCGGCCGGGCCGCGGGGAACGGGCGGGTCGGTGTCGCGTGCGTCAGCGGGGACGCCGTCACCGGCTACTACGCCACCGTCGGCGGCGACGGCGTGCTCACGCTGACCAAGCAGCAGGGCACCGGGAAGGCGCCGCTGGGAGCCGCGGGGAAAGCGCGTTCCTCGCCCAGCCCGCAGACGGCGGTCACCCAGATTCAGCTCACGTGCCGGCCGTCGGGTGCGGCGGTGCAGCTCGTGGTCGCCGCGGGGAAGGGGCGCGAGCTCACGGTGACCGACCCGCAGGGCATCACGGCGCTGAGCCCGCGGCTCGTGGTCGAGGCCGCCGAGGCACCGGTGACCGCGGCGGTCACCGTGTTCACCGCCAAGCTCGTCTGACCGGCACCGCGTCAACGCGGCGTTGAACGGCGAGAATGCCAACGCGGCGTTGAACGGCGAGAAGCACCAATGCGGGGTTGAACCGCGAGAAGCCAACGAGACGTTGAACCGCGAGAAGCACCAACGCGGCGTTGAACGGCGAGAACACCAACGCCGCGTTGAAGGAGGGCGCAACAACCCGCGGCGTCGAACGAGAGAGCGTCAACGCGGCGTTGAACGGAAGAACGGCGAACGGAAGAACGGCGAACGGAAGAACGGCGAACGGAAGAACGGCGAACGGAAGAACGGCGAACGGAAGAACGGCGAA
>NZ_BOPG01000016.1 GCF_016863635.1 Virgisporangium aurantiacum
AAGAACGGCGAACGGAAGAACGGCGAACGGAAGAACGGCGAACGGAAGAACGGCGAACGGAAGAACGGCGAACGGAAGAACGGCGAACGGAAGAGCCTCAGAGGCTCGCCCACACCGTCGTGTCCGGCGGCACCGTTCCGCCCGGCCCGATCGGTCCGCTCGACAGCAGCGGCCATGCCCCGTCCGGTAGCCGCACCGCGTCCGCGCCGGTGTTCGCCATGATCAGTGTCGACCCGTTGCGCGCCACGAGCACCGGCCCCACCAGCGGGTCCACGATGGTCAGGGAACCGAGACCCAGACCCCGGTCGCGGCGCACGTGCAGCGCGGTCCGATAAAGCTCGAGCGTCGAGCCGTCGACGCCGCGTTGGCGGTCGGGTGCCAGGTCGCCGTACTCGGCGGGCTGCGGAAGCCAGCTGGCACCGGTCGGCGAGAAGCCGTACGCGGGCGCGTCGGAGCGCCACGGGACCGGCACCCGGCAGCCGTCCCGGCCGCGCGCCGTGAACGACGACCGGGACCAGGTCGGGTCCTGACGGACGTCGTCGGGCAGGGTCGTGTGCTCGGGCAGGCCCAGCTCCTCGCCCTGGTACAGGTAGGCGGCGCCGGGCAGCGCCAGCATCAGCAGCGTCGCGGCCCGGGCGCGCCGGAGCCCGAGCTCCGCGTCGGGTTGCGGGTCGTCGACCCCGATCCCCGTCCGCGGCTCCTCGCCCGGGGGAAAGGCCAACCGGGACGCGTGGCGCACGACGTCGTGGTTCGACAGCACCCACGTCGTGGGCGCGCCGACCGCGCCGGCAGCGGCGAGCGACCGTTCGATCAGCGGGCGCAGGGCGTCGGCGTTCCACGGCGCCAGGAGGTACTCGAAGTTGAAGGCCTGGTGCATCTCGTCCGGACGCACGTAGCGAGCCAGCCGCTCCGGCGGCTCGACCCATGCCTCAGCCACCAGGATGCGGTCGGGGCCGTACGAGTCGACCACCGAACGCCACTCGCGGTAGATGTCGTGGACGCTCTCCTGGTCCCACATCGGCGGCGCCTCGGCATCCGGCTTGTATACAACCGGTCCACTGCTGCCGTGCGCCCAGTCGACATCGAGCTGCTTCACCAGGCCGTGCGCCACGTCGACGCGGAACCCGTCGACGCCGCGGTCGAGCCAGAACCGCAGGACGTCGTCGAACTCGGCCCGCACCGCCGGGTGATCCCAGTTGAAGTCGGGCTGCCGGACGTCGAACAGATGCAGGTACCACTGGCCGGGGCTGCCGTCGGGCTCGGTGATCCGCGTCCAGGCCGAGCCGCCGAAGACGCTCTCCCACCCGGTGGGCGGCTCGCCGGAGGCGAGGCCGTCGCGGAAAACGTACCGGTCGCGCATGGGATGGCCGGGACCGCCGGCGACGGCCGCACGGAACCACGAGTGCTCGTCGGAGCTGTGGTTCGGCACCAGGTCGACGATGACCCGCAGGCCCAGTTCCTTCGCGCGCGCCACCAGCGTGTCGAAGTCGGCCAGGGTGCCGAAGAGCGGATCGACCGACCGGTAGTCGGCGACGTCGTACCCGGCGTCGGCCTGCGGCGACGGGTAGAACGGCGACAGCCACAGCGCGTCGACGCCGAGGTCGGCCAGGTGGTCGAGGCGCGCGGCGATGCCGGGCAGGTCACCGAACCCGTCACCGTCGGAGTCGGCGAACGACCGCGGATACACCTGGTAGATGACGGCGGTGCGCCACCAGTCGTCGGTTGAGCCCATCCGACCAACTGTAGGCGGCGGCCTGTCGCCGACGAGCGCGCCTCGGTAAATTGAGAGCCCACCCAATCTGCGCTGTCAAGGGATGGTCGACATGGACGTCGACATGAAAGATGACATGGACGACGACCGTCACCTCGAAGTCAGCACCGTGGCCGTGACGGTCTGGACGCCCGAGCCCACCGAGCACGAACCCGTGCCCGAGGTGCCGCCGAAGTCCGACACCGACCGCACCGTGCTGCGGCTGAAGATCGGGCTGGCCGCCGCGATCGCGGTCGCCGTGGCGCTGGCCGGCGCGCTGTTCGTCGTGCGGCACCAGTCCAGCGAGGAGCAACTGGTCACGGAGGCCGTCGCCGCCTACACCAAGGCCTGGAACGCCCACGACGCCAAGGCGGTCCGCGCGGCGATGGCGCTCAACGGCACGTTCTCGGCCAGCGACAGCCTCCAGCAGATGCCGATGTTCACCGCGTACAGCGGTCCGGAACTGGAGCGGGTGCTCAACAAGCTGTTCGACGCGGGCGTCACCTTGGAGACCACCAGCCGGGTGCTCATCGCCGGCGATCACACGTCGCGCGCCACGGTCGCGCAGAAGTTCACGTACACCGTCTACGGCCTACCGGTGGCGGAGGACGGCCTCTCCCAGTTCACGCTCCAGGCCGGCGAGGGTGCCGACCGGGGCAAGCTGGTCATCGCGCAGCACCTGTGGTGGCGCCCCCGCCCACCCAGCTCCCCGTCGATGCTCTGGATCCTCGAGTCCTGATCCGGCGGGCCGCTTCCGGACTCTGAGCGGGGTGGGACGGGGTACCTCGGCGTCGATCTTGCAGTTGTGGTGGGCCGCAAACAGCAGCAAATACCGGCGAACCAGGCACCACAACTGCAAGATCGACGCCTGGGGGCGGTCGAGACGTGGAACGGCGGGCCGGATGATCCGGCCCGCCGTTTGTACTGCGAAATCGGGGGCTAGCCCTTCAGGCCACCGGCCAGCAGGCCGCGGACGAAGTAGCGCTGGAGCGCCAGGAAGACCACGACCGGCACGATGATCGACACGAACGCGCCGGCGGACAGCAGATGCCAGGCGTTACCCCGGGTGCCGCTGAGGTTGGCCAGCGCCACCGTGATGGGTGCGGTGTCGGGACCACCACCGGCGAACGTCAGGGCGACCAGCAGGTCGTTCCACGTCCACAGGAACTGGAAGATGCCGAACGCCGCCAGCGCCGGGGTGAGGAGCGGCAGCAGCACCCGGAAGAAGATCGCCACGTGACCGGCACCGTCGACCCGGGCCGCCTCCAGCAGCCCCGGCGGGATCTCCTTCATGAAGTTGTGCAGCAGGAAGATCGCCAACGGCAGTGCGAACGTCGAGTGTGACAGCCACACCGGCCAGAACGAACCGCTCAGGTCGAGGTCGACGAACAGCGTCAGCAGCGGGAGCAGCGTGACCTGGATCGGCACGATCTGCAGGGCGAAGACCACGACGAAGAGGAAGTCGCGTCCGGGGAACTTGACCCACGCGAACACGTAGGCGGCGAAGGACGCGAGAACCAGCGGGATGAGCGTCGACGGAATGACGATCACGAACGAGTTGACGAAGTAGCTGCCCAGCGCCGACTGGCCCTCGGCGGCGAGCACCGTCTGGTAGTTCTTGAACGAGATCTGCGGATCGGTGAAGAACGTCCACCACCCGGTGGTGAGGATGTCCTTCTCCGGCCGGATCGACGACACCGCCAGGCCGAACGTCGGCAGCGTCCAGAGGATCGCGATGAACAGCGCGATGATCGACGCGATCGGGCTGGTGAGCTTCTTCTTGGCCTTCGTCGAGGCCGCTACGGGGGCCGCCACCGCAGGGGTGGTGGTGGTCGGAAGACTGGCTGTGCTCATCGTGCCTCCGATGCCCGGAGCTGCCGGATGTTGTAGACGACGATCGGGATCACCAGGATGAACAGCAGCACCGCGAGGGCGGCGCCGAGGCCCTGGTTGTCGGCCCGGAAGCTCTGGCTGTAGAACTCGTTCGCCACAACACTGGTGTCGAAGTTGCCACCGGTCATCGTGCGCACGATGTCGAACACCTTCAGCGTGCCGATACCGATCGTGGTGAGCACCACGACCACGGCCGGCCGGATGCTGGGCAGGGTCACGAAGCGGAACATGCCCCACGGGGTGACGCCGTCGAGCCGGGCGGCTTCGATCACGTCGTCCGGAATCGCCTTGATGGCCGCGGAGAGCACGGTCATCGCGAAGCCGGCCTGGATCCAGATCATGACGACGACCAGGAACAGCGTGTTCAGCGGTGTTTCGAGCAGCCACTGGGTGGGCTCGCCGCCCAGCCAGACCACGATCTGGTTGAGCAGACCGATCTGCTTGATGTTGCCCTGGTCGGGCCGGTACTCGTAGACGAACTTCCAGATGATCGACGCGGCGACGAACGAGATCGACATCGGCAGGAAGATGACGGCCTTCGCCAGCGACTCGATCCGCGCCCGGTCGACGAGGATCGCGTACAGGAGACCGATGCCGGTGGCGACGAACGGCGTCACCACCACCCAGATCACGGTGTTCCGGAGAACGGTGAGCTGATCCTTCGACGTGAAGATCGTCTCGTAGTTGTCGATCCCGATGAACGAGGTACCCGGGGCGTCGTAGAACGAGTTGATGATGGTGAGGACGCCCGGATAGATGAGCCCGACAGCGAGCATCACCGCGACCGGAAGCAGGAACACCAGCGCCACTACCCGGTCGCCCCGCCGCCCGCCGAACCGCGACGCGATCAGCAGAATGACCGCAATGACCGCGGCGAAGATCGCCAGCGCGATCCCCATGTCGAGAAATTTCTCAGCGGTGGTCACGCAGACCGTCACCTCCCTTACGTTTCGTTAATCCCCCGCTGGGGAGCGGGACGGCCGGGTGCACCTTCGCCGGCAAGGCCGTCTCGCGAAGCTTCGCGTTGCGACCCGCCCGTGCCGCCGGTGCACCCGGCCGTCCCGTTCTACCCTGAGTTGATCTGCAGCGAAATAGCTAGGAAATACTTTGTTCGCAGATCTCCGGCTGACCTACTTCGGCCAGGACGCCTCGATGTTGTCAACCGTCGCCTGGGTGCTCTGGCCGGTGATCCAGCTCGTGGCCTGCTTCCAGAACGAGTTGGCGCCCACCGCGCCCGGCATCAGGTCGGAACCGTCGAACCGGAACACGGTCTTCGGGTCCTGCAGCAGCTGCAGCGACAGCTTGTCGACCGGGCTGCACTTGCAGTCCTCGATCTTCAGGCCCTTGTTGGCGCTGACCACGGTGCCGCCCAGCTTGGACTTCACGTTCGCCCAGGTGTCGCTGGACATGTAGGTCTGGAACGCCTTGACCTCGGGACGGTCGGCGAACGCCGTGACGAACTCGCCACCACCGAGCACCGGCTTGTCGCCAGCGCTCTTGCCCGGCAGGAAGAACGCGAACACCTGGCCGTCCTCGGACACGTTGGTGCCGGCGGGCCAGTTGGCGGCGTAGAAGCTCGCCATCCGGTACATGGAGCAGTTGCCCGCGAGGATCGCCTGGCCGGCGTCCTGGAACGTGGTGCTGGCGATGCTCTTCACGTCGCCGTAACCGCCGTTGACGAACTTCGGCTCCTTGAGGTACTTACCGGCCTCGTCGAACGCGGCACGCGGGCCGGCCGAGTTGAACGGGATGTCGTGCTTGACCCACTTGTCGTACTCCTCCGGCCCGGACAGGCGGAGCAGCATGTCCTCCACCCAGTCGGTGACCGGCCAACCGGTGGCCTCACCACTGGAGATACCCGCGCACCACGGCTTCTTGTTCTTGCCCGCGATGGTGTTCGACAGGGCGTACAGCTCGTCGAGCGTGGTGGGGATCTTGTAGTTGTTCTGCTTGAACTCCTGCGGGGAGTACCACACGAGCGACTTGACGTTGGCGCTCATGGGGGCGGAGTAGAACTTGCCGTTGACCGTCCCGTAGGCCTTCCAGTCCTTGCTCCAGAACTTGTCGACGTTCGCGACAACCTCGGCCGGTGCCTCCTTGACGGCGCCGGTGGCGACCAGCTGCTGCAGGAGACCGGGCTGCGGGACGATGCCGATGTCGGGCGCGTTTCCGGCGCGGGCGCGCACCAGGATCTGCGTCTCGAAGGACTTGTCGCCCTCGTACTTGATGGTGACGCCGGTGCACTCTTCGAAAGGCTTGAAGGAGGCGATGTAAGCGGCGTCTTCGGGCTGAACGATGCCGGTGTAGAAGCTGACCGACTTGCCCTTCAGGTCACCGAACTTGGTATATGGAGCGCAATCGATACTTCCGGTCTGAGCAGGCTCGTCTTCACCGGTGCTACCGCATGCCGCCATCGTTGCCACAAGGCCGAGCGCGCTGGCCGCCGCTGCGACGCGCAACTTTGCGCGCCCCGGCCGGGTGGAGCGTAGGGACATGTCCCCGTCCTTTCCGTCATTTCCCGGAGCCGCGCTGAACGCGCGCAGAACTCCGGAGAACACTTCGCCATCAGTCAAGGCGGTCACCATGTCTGGGGCAATGGTTATCGTTTGATCGACTCGGTAACGATTTCGTATTGCCCCGGCAACCGCGATTTGACCTCGATCATCCGCACAGTACATGCCTGTACCGCCCCCGTCCCGCTCGTCCGGTGCTGTGTGAACGGATCGGTACGGGGGTGTTATCCGGGTAAGTAGCGGCCGTCAGGCGGCGACCGCGTAAACGACGATGTTGTCCTCATATGACCGGCGACTGCGGTCGAACGTGCCACCGCAGGTGATCACCCGTAGCTCCGGTACCGGGGTGGGGCTGTAGACCCGCTCGGTGGGGAACTGGTTCTTGGGATAGCGCTCGCTGGCCACCACCCGGAACGGGATCCACCGGTCGCCGCGGAGCACCTCCACGACGTCACCCGCCTTCAGATCCCGCAGCCGGTAGAAGACGGCCGGACCGGCGGCCGAGTCGACGTGACCGGCGATCACGGCCGGGCCGATCTCGCCCGGCACCACGCCGCCGGTGTACCAGCCGGCCTTGGCGAAGTCGACCGGACCGGCCAGGGCACCGGTGCCGTCGACCGCCAGCGACTCCAACGGGCTGTCGACCCCGATCGCCGCGATCCGCACCTGGCTGGGCGGCGGCAACGCGGCCGGTTCGGTGGCCGGCGCGGCCTCGATGGCGAGCGGACCCGCCGTCGGCGACCCGGTGCCCGCGGCCGTGGCGGGCCCGCCGCCGTCGTCACCGCCGCGGAACATCACCGCGCCGCCCGCGATCAGGCCGACGACGACCACCACGGCCAGCGCGATGAGGAGATTGCGGGCCCCGGACCGGTGCCGGATGACCCGCCAGTCAGCACCCGTCACAAGTCCTGACGCCCCCCGATGCGCACCGAGGAACGCCGCCGCATCGCCATCAGGGCACCGCCCGCGACCAGGACGCTCACCAGGACGATCGCGGTGGTCGCCGCCCACGGGAACGGTGCGGTACCACCGGCGCCGGTGTCGACCCCGCCCAGCGGGACCTGCGCGCCGGCCCGCGCGTCGACGCGGACCTCCACCGTGAGGCCGCCGTTCTTGCCGTCGAGCACCAGCACAGAGTAGACCCCGCCGGCGGCGCAGTTCGCCGCGACCTCAGTGGCGGTCGTCGATCCGCTCGGCTGCAGTTTGAGCGGCCACTTGCCCGGCTCGACCTCCCGGTAGTCGGTGGTGGTGGCGAACGCCGCGCCGGTGGCGATGGTGGCGCCGGTGGTGGCCACGGAGACGTCGAGCTGGGGTGCCCGCACCGACGCGTTGACCACCCGTACCTTGGCCTTGCCCGCCGACGGCAGGGCCAGGTCGTCGGTGATCACCCGCAGCCCCAGGTCGGCGAACCGGCCGACGCCGGCCACCGTGTACGCGCCGCCGGCGGTGACCGTGACGCTGGTGCTCAGCACCGGCTGGCTGGACTCGGCGGCGCCGACGTTGCGCATCGCGACCGAGTACGTGCCGGTGTCGAGCGGCAGGTACGTCGACACGGTGCCGTACCCGACGGCCGGGAACTTGCGCGGGGCGCCACCGGCGACCGAGCTCAGGTACACGTCGACCGCGGGGGTATCGGGCGAGAGGTGGGCCAACCGCACATATCCCACCGCCGCCGCCCGGGCCGGAGCCCCGAAGAGGACGAGCGGCAGAGCGAGGACGAGCACGGACAGCCAGGACCGGACGGCCTTCGACATGGCGACCCCCAGGGGGAAACGGGTTGCACAGATGACAGCCTTCGGCGATGGGTCTACCGGCGCCGCCACACCCCGTCAAGCGGAGCAGTGCGAGATCACCCGTTGTGGATACAACGATTTGCCCACAGCGGTGGACCAAACCGGTCAACGGTGCAGTTCGAGGATCAGATCGAGGACGAGGGCCGTCCATCCGGTCTGGTGCGAGGCACCCAGACCGGCACCGGTGTCGCCGTGAAAGTACTCGTAGAACAGCACCTGGTCGCGCCACCGCGGGTCGACGAAGGGTGACGACGGCCGGCGGCCGTCCGCGGCGATCGTGAAAAGGCTGATCAGACGCCGGGAAAGATCGTCGGCGACGAGCGCCAGCGGCACCCGCTCCCCCGACCCGACCGGGTACTCCACCCGCAACGTGTCGCCGAAGAAGTCGGCGTACCGGCGCAGCGCGTCGATCAGGATGTAGTTGACCGGCAGCCAGATCGGCCCGCGCCAGTTCGAGTTGCCGCCGAACAGGCCGCTGGTCGACTCCCCCGGCTCGTAGCCGACGGTGAAGTCGCTGCCGGCGAGGTGCACGGTGAACGGCTCGCCCAGATGGTGCCGGGACAGCGTGCGCAGGCCGAAGTCGGAGAGGAACTCGTCGGGCGAGAGCATCCGGGTCAGCACGCGGACCAGTTGCCCCGTGCCCACCATCGACAGCAGCCGCAACTGCCGCCCGCCGTGTGACGAGCGGGCGCCCACGATGTCGGTGTAGGCGGGCCGGTTCGTCAGGAACCACCGCAGGCGGTCGGTGAGGTCGGGCAGCTTGCGCAGCATCCGGACCGGGATGATCGCGGCCGCCGCGAGCGGCAGCAGCCCGACGACCGAGCGCACGCGCAGCGGCACCCGGTGCCCGTCGGAGGTGCGCAGCACGTCGTAGAAGAACGCGTCGTCGTCGTCCCACAGGCCGGACGTCGAGGCGGCCTCGGCGATGTACGCGAAGTGCTCGAAGAACTTGGTGGCCAGGTCCTCGTACACCGGGTCGCGGTCGGCCAGGATCAGCGCGATCTCCAGCATGTTGAGCGCGTACATCGCCATCCAGGCGGTGCCGTCGCTCTGCTCGAGCACCCCGGCGACCGGCAGCGCCGCCGACCGGTCGAACGGACCCACGTTGTCCAGGCCCAGGAAGCCGCCCTCGAACACGTTGTTGCCGCTGGTGTCCTTGCGGTTGACCCACCAGGTGAAGTTCAACAGAAGTTTGTGCAGTGTCCGCGCAAGGAACGCGTGGTCGCGGCCGCCGTCGAGTTCGAAGACGCGCAGCGCCGCCCACGCGTGCACCGGCGGGTTGACGTCGCCGAACGCCCACTCGTAGGCCGGGATCTGCCCGTTGGGGTGCATGTACCAGTCCCGCAGCAGCAGAAGAAGCTGCGACTTGGCGAACCCGGGGTCGACCCGCGCGATCGACACGCAGTGGAACGCCAGGTCCCAGGCCGCGTACCAGGGGTACTCCCACGGGTCCGGCATCGAGATGACCTCGTGGCTGGTCATGTGCCACCAGTGGCTGTTGCGACCGTAGCGGCGCGACGCCGGTGGCGGGTCGCTCGCCGGGTCGCCGGCCAGCCATCGAGCGACGTCGAAGTGGAAAAACTGCTTCCCCCACATCAGGCCGGCCACCGCCTGCCGGAGAACCAGGGCCTCGTCCGTCGAGGCGCCGGCCGGCGTGAGCGTCCGGTAGAAGTCGTCGGCCTCGCGCCGCCGCGCGGCCATGACACCGGCGAAGGCATCGCCCAGATCAGGAGAGCCCAGATCAGGAGAGCCGAGATCGGGAGGCCCGTCGGGCGCGAGTGTCAGGCGCAGGCGGACCCGCGCCGTCCCGCGCGCTTCGACATCGAGGACGTAGTGCAGCGCGGCCTTCGTACCGACGCCGTCCGGGTTCACCGAGTCGGCGCCGTGCACCAGGAAATCGTTGAAGCCGTCCTTGGGGTGGGCCGACCGGCCGGCCTGTCCCCAGAGGCGGCCGGTGTTGGTCTCGTTGTCGCAGAACAGCTGACCCGGCGCGCCGTCGCCGGCGAGCACCAGTCGCCCGAGGTCCTTGTGCTCTCCGACGAGAGCACCGCTCCCGCTACGGATCCGCGGCACGTAGTCGCGACCCGGCAGGCCCCACGCCCAGGTGTTGCGGAACCACAACTGAGGCAGCAGGTGCAGGGTGGCCCTCGCGTCGCCCCGGTTCTCCACGGTGACCGTCATGCACAGGTCGGTGGGACCGGCCTTGGCGTAGTCGACGGTGACCGCCCAGTACCGGTCGTCGTCGAAGACGCCCGTGTCGGCCAGTTCGTACTCGGGGTCGTGCCGGCCCCTCTTCGCGTTGGTGTGCACGAGGTCGGCGTACGGGAACGCGTCCTGTGGATAGTGGTAGCGCCACGTCATCCACGAGTGGGTCGGCGTGGAGTCGAGGTACCACCAGTACTCCTTGGCGTCCTCGCCGTGGTTGCCGCCGTCGCCGTCGAGGCCGAACATCCGCTCCTTGATGATCGGGTCGACGCCGTTCCACAGGGCCAGGCCGAAGCAGAACACCTGCCGCTCGTCGCAGACGCCGGCCATGCCGTCCTCGTTCCAGCGGTACGCGCGGGACCGGGCGTGGTCGTGCGGGAAGTAGTCCCAGACGGTGCCGTACTCGCTGTAGTCCTCGCGGACGGTCGCCCAGGCGCGCTCGCTGAGGTACGGCCCCCAGGCGCGCCAGGCCACCGCGCCCGCGTCGGCGTCACGCAGCCGGCGTCGCTCGGCGTCCTCCCCGCCGGGCCGGCCCGCGTCCCCGATCATGGACCAATTGTGCGATGGGCCTGTTACGAATCAGTGCGAAGATCTCTGGTCTGGACCGGCGGTGTCTTCCGTGGACTTTTCGCACGGTCCGGAAAATCCACCTCACATGGAGCGCGGGTTACTCGAAGGTATGCATTCGAATCTGGCAGAATGGTGCCTCGGCTCGATGAGCGAAACCGCTGATGCGCACCTCTCCGCACGTGGCTGCCGGCTGCCTGTTCCAGGCTCCGGTCGGTCGCGGAAATCAGCCGTGTCCGCAGTCGGGTGAGCCAAGATGTTGGATGAGCTTTACGAAGCGGAAATCTGAATTGCACCCGCGTTAATAGCCGGGCTGCACACTGCGGGAGTAACACCGTCAACTCGCGTACCCACGGGGGGCGCCGTTGATTGCTGTGCGCGTTTGGAAGTAGATCAACTCGGGAAGAGGGCGCCTCGTGCAGATCACCACCAGCAACCAAGGCCGCTCCCGAGCCCGGGTCCTGATGCTCTCCTGGGAGTACCCGCCGGTGGTCGTCGGTGGTCTCGGCCGGCACGTGCACGCGCTGTCCACCGCCCTCGTCCGGGCCGGGCACGAGGTCACCGTGGTCACCCGGCACGCACCCGGCGCGCCCCTCGAGGAGTACGCCGAGGGCGTGCGGATCGTCCGGGCCCCGGAGGACCCGCCGCTGTTCCCGCTCGACCCCGACAACATGCTCGCGTGGACGATGGCGTTCAACCACACGCTCACCCGCTCGGCGCTGCGCGCCGCCGAGAACGGCGAGTACGACGTCATCCACGCCCACGACTGGCTGGTGGCCCACTCCGCGGTCACCCTCAAGGAGCACCTCGACCTGCCGCTGGTCGCCACCATCCACGCCACCGAGGCCGGCCGGCACCAGGGTTGGCTGCCCGAGCCGATGAACCGGTGCATCCACAGCGTCGAGTGGTGGCTGGCGCACGAGGCCTGCCGGGTCATCGTCTGCTCCGAGTACATGCGGTGGGAGGTCAACCGGCTGCTGGAGATCCCCACCGGGCGCATCGAGGCGGTGCCCAACGGCGTCGACGTCGGCGCGTTCCAGGCCTCCTCCCGGGCCGTGGTCGCCGCCCGCGCCCGGTTCGCCGGCACCGGACCGATGATCGGGTTCGCCGGCCGCCTGGTGTACGAGAAGGGCGTCCAGGATCTGCTGGCCGCCGTCCCCCGGCTGGCCTCCGAACACGCCGGCCTCCGGGTGGTTCTCGCCGGCGACGGACCCTACAAGGCCGATCTCGTCGACGAGATCCGCAGGCACCGCCTGCACAACGTCGTCTCGTTCACCGGGTTCCTCGGCGTCGGCCAGTTGCCCGCGGTCATGGCCGCCACCGACACGATGGTCGTCCCGAGCATCTACGAGCCGTTCGGCATGGTGGCGCTGGAGGCCGCGGCCGCCGGCGCGCCGCTCGCCGTCGCCAGCACCGGCGGCCTGGCCGAGATCGTGCACTCCGGCGAGACCGGCATGACGTTCCCGGCCCAGAACCCCGACGCCCTGGCCGACGCGGTCGGCTCCCTGCTCGCCGACGAGCCGTTGGCCCGCCGGGTGGCCACCCGCGCCAAGGCGATGGTGGGCGAGCGCTACGGCTGGGCGACGATCGCGGAGAACACCGCGGCCGTCTACGCCCGCGCCGGCGGCGAGTCACCGGTGTTCGCCGCCGAGCAGACGGCCGCGGAAATGGAGTTCGGCCGCCCCTCGATCGTGGTGCCCGAGGGAAACCTGTTGGCTGTCTGAGTTATTTCCCAGGCTCTTGTGAGCTAAGTATCGGACGGGTTGGTGGCTGAGCCGGTGATCAGCTTGTACCGTTGAGCCCAAGCCGACGTGGGACAGTGTCCCCGGGCCTCAACTGAAATAGCATTCGCGGAATACCGTTCGGCTGGAGCCGCGTCTCGCAACTCGCCGCGAGGCGACCGCCACGTCGGCCTGAACGTGGAAGAACGGCCCGGGACCCACGTCCCGGGCCGTTCTGTCATGCCGCCGGGGAGAGTTCGGGCAGCAGGGTGCCCAGCACGTCGTGGACGTGCTCCATCGCCTCGTCGGCGGTCAGGTTCGAACGCGCGCCCTCCGGGTCTCCCCCGGACACGTAGCTCCACCGGTTGTCGGCCTCGGCCGACACGGTGACCCAGGCGTTCTGCACCTGCGCCGAGTGCGCCGTGAACGAGGCGACGGCCGGCCGGTGCGCGTCCAGGAACGGGCGGGCCAGTTGCAGCAGCGGCTCCCGCCGGTCGATGGCCGGGTCGACGCCGGTCACGTCGAAGCAGCGGTACGCGCGGGGCGCCAGCAGGAATCGCACGATGCCGGACTCGAACAGCAGGGCCCCGTCGGCGGTCTGGTCGGCGACCAGGCCGACCTGCACGCAGATGCGCGGCCGGGCCAGGCCCTCGGTGATCGCGACCAGCTCGGGCGCCAGCTCCACCTGCTGCCCGGTGCCGGGCGCCACCAGGTGACGCAGCAGCAGCGAACCCAGGCCGGCGGCGATCACCGGCTCGGCGCGGTCGGCATCGGTGAAGCCGAGCAGGTCCGGTGCCGGCGAGCCGCTGGTGCCGCTCACCGACAGCAGGAACGCTAGTTCGGCGGCGGTCAGGCTGATCCGGTCGGTCATCTCGCTCCTCAACTCGTCGGGCGCCGCACGCCGGCGCCCCGGTTCGCCAGGCTCAACGCCTCAGCCAGAAACCGGTCGCGGCCCCGGAAACCACCAATCGCGGAGCACACGCCCTCGGGCGTCCTAGGAGGCTAGGTTGATTGCTCGGCCGGCCGAACGTGGCGAACCGGCCGCGCCGGCGGAGCGTCCTTCATATTCTCGAAGCGTGGCCGAGGGAACCGACGAACGCAGCCGCCTCGAAGCGCTCTCCCGCTACGGGCTGCTCGACGCCATCCCGAACCCGGACCTGCAGTCGGTCGTCGACCTGGCCGCGTACCTGTGCGGGGCACCCAACGCCGTCGTCAACATCATCGACGCCGACCACCAGCGCCAGCTCGCCGCCGCCGGGTTCGAGCCCGGCACGGTCGCCCGGTGCGACTCGATGTGCACGGTGACCATCGAGGAGAGCGAGCCGGTGCTCGTACCGGACGCGACGAAGGACGACCGGTTCAACCGCAACCCCTACGTCACCGGTGCGCTCGACAGCGTCCGCTTCTACGCGGCCTCGCAGCTGCGCGAGCCCGGCGGCGAGGTGCTCGGGACGCTGTGCGTCTTCGACAACGAGGTGCGGTCCCTCACCGGCGAACAGCGCGACGGCCTCGACAAGCTCGCCCACATGGTGATGGACGTGCTGGAACTGCGCCGCCACGCCGAACTGCTCCGGGAGGCGCTGCACGAGGTCCGCAGCACCAGCGACGAACTGCTCCGCTCGAACGCCGCCCTCAGCGACTTCGCCGGCCAGGTCAGCCACGACCTGAAGAACCCGCTCACCGGCATCCTCGGCTTCGTCGCGACGGTCGCCGACCTGCCGGCGGTCGCCGCCGACGCGGACGCGCACAAGATGCTGGGACGCGCGCTGAGTTCGGCGACGCGGATGTGGCGGATGATCGAGGACGTGCTCTCGCACGCGTCCGCCGGCAGCCGGCAGGACCTGCAACGGGTGCCGCTGCAGGAGGTCGCCCGCTGGGTCGTCGACGACCTGGAGCCGACGATCAACGCCGCCGGGGCCACGGTCCGGGTGACCGCGCTGCCGACCGTCATCGGCGACGGGACGCAGTTACGCGTGCTGCTGCAGAACCTGGTGAGCAACGCGGTGAAGTTCCGCCGCCCCGACGTGCCCTGCGAGGTGCGCATCTCCGCACAGGAGGACATCCACGGCTGGACGCTGGCCGTCACCGACAACGGGATCGGCATCCCGCCCGCCGACCGGGAACGCGTGCTGGAGCTGTTCACCCGGCTGCGGCCGGACATCGAGGGGTCCGGGATCGGGCTGGCCACCGTCCGTCGCATCGTGGCTGCACACCAGGCGACCCTGCAGATCGACGGGACGCCGGGCGGCGGCACCACGATCCACGTCAACCTGCCCCGGCGCCGGGCGCAGCTCGCACCGGAACTCGCGGCCGCACTCACATAGAGCGATTACGTGAAAAGACCGTGGTGGATCGTCTCCACGAGCCATTCCTGGTACCGCACCCAGCTCCAGCCCCGCCGTTCCACCAGCCGTTCGACCACGTCCGGGCCGGTGAGCGTCCACACGATGTCGGCGCCCTCGTCGACCGTGACCCCCGGACGCAGGCCGAACCGGTCGTCGAGCGCCCGGACGATGTTGTGCGAGCCGATCGCCCGCTCGGTCTCGATGGTTTCGACGAACGCCCGCAGGTCGGGGTCGCCCGCGGCGGCCTGTGCGGTGGCGACCCGCACCAGCGGGCCGACCCGGGTCCACAGCAGTTCGCAGATCCGCGCGTAGGCGACGAGCGACGCCCGGGCCGACGGCGCGTCGAGCACGCGCTCGAACTCCGGCCGGCCGGAGAGCGGGATCGGCTCGTCGTCGCCGGCGAGGGTCACGTCGTAGACGGTCTTGAACACGGTCGCCTTGCTGCCGACCAGGTTGTAGACGGTCTGCTGGCTCACCTCGGCGTGCGCGGCGATCGCGTCGAGGGTGGTGCCGACGTACCCGCCGGCGAGGAACAGCTCACGGGCGGCGTCGAGGATGCGTATCCGGGTGCGGCGGGTCTTCGCCAGCCGCAGGGCGCTGTCGTACCGGCGGGTCTCCGCCACAGCGCCTCCTCAAGACCGTCCGGAAAACTATACCGGGACGACGCAGGACGGCCCCGGCATCGCCAGCGGCGTACCGAACGGCGTCAGCACGCCGTCGTCGAACCGGAACGCGACCACCTCGCCGGCCCGCTCGTTCGCGACGTACACCCGCCGGCCGTCCACGCTGAACACCATGTCGCGCGGGAACTCGCCGCACGGGTAGGTGCCGAGCAGGCGGAGGTCGGTGTCGAAGACGGCGACGCTGTCGTGGAAGCGGTTCGCGACGAGCACGAACCGGCCGTCGGGCGACACCCGGATCGCCGACGGGTGATTGGTCGACGAAACCCCGGGCGGCAGCGTCGACACGGTCTCCCCCAGCGTCACGACGCCGTCCACGAACGTGCCGGCAGTGAGCGTGGAGTGGAGTTCGTTCACCACGTACACGCGCTCGTCATAAGGATGGAACGCGAGGTGCCGGGGGCCGGCGCCGTGCGGCTGGGTGGCGACGTGGTGCTCCACGAGGCGGCCGTCGACGAGCGCGTAGGTCGTCACCGTGCCGAGGCCGAGGTGCACGGCCAGGATCCAGCGCCCGCCGGGGTCGGCGTGGATCCAGTGCGCGGACGGCTTTCCGGTGTCGAGCACGTGCGTCGGCGCGCCCAGCGAACCGTCCGAAGCCAAGGGGTGCACGGTCAGGTGGCCGGATCCCCAGTGCGCGGTGAGAACAAAAGCATCGTGCACCGACACGTGGCACGGCCCCGCGCCGCCGCTCGGCACGGTGCCCAGCAGGGCCGGGCCATTCAACGCGAACACGCTCAGCAGGCCCTCGTCGAGTTCGTGGCACGCCACCAGGAACCGGCCGTCCGGCGAGACGGCGAGATACGTCGGGTCGGCCGGACAGTCCACTGTGGACCCGACCGCCAGCCCCTCGTCCGTCTCATCAGCCACGTACAGGGGTGACGAATAGCCTCCGAGGTAGATCACGGTGCAACAGGGTACGGCAGCACCTGCCGCGGCCCGGGCGGGCCGCCGAGCCGCCGCCACTCGCGCGGGTAACCGACCGACACCTCCTCGAACCGCACCCCGTCGTACCAGGTGGTGCGCGGGATGTGCAGGTGCCCGTACACCACGCAGGCCGCGTTGTAGCGAAGGTGCCAGTCGGCCGTGTGCTCGGTGCCGCACCACTGGGCGAACTCGGGGTAGCGCAGCACCCGCGTCGGCTCCCGCACCAGCGGGTAGTGGTTGACGAACACGACCGGCTCGGTCAGCGCCGCGAGGCGATCGCGGGTCGAGGCGAGCCGCGCCGCGCACCACGCGTCGCGGCTCGGGTAGGGGTCGGGGTGCAGGCGGTACTCGTCGGTGCAGATCACGCCCGCGTTCTGCGCGACCTCCAGCGCCTCCTCCTTGGTGGCGGTCCCCTCCGGCCGGAACGTGTAGTCGTACCCGATGAACAGCGGCACGATCGTGACGCCGTTCCACGAGACGTACGGGTCCTCGGGCGTGATCACGCCCAACGACCGGCACACCTCCACGAGCCGCTCGTACCGTTCCACGCCCCGCAACTGCACCGGATCGTTCTTCGACGTCCACAGCTCGTGGTTCCCCGGTGCCCACACGACCCGGGCGAACCGCTCGGCGAGCAGCGACAGCGTCCACTCCACGTCGTCCACGCGTTCGGCGACGTCGCCGGCGACCAGCAGCCAGTCGTCGTCGGAGGTCGGGCGCAGGGTGGAGGCGTGCGCGCGGTTCTCGGCATAGGCGACGTGCAGGTCGCTGATCGCCAGCAACCTGCCCGTCGCCGATTCCACTGTCAGTTGACGCCGACCAGGTCGACCACGAAGATCAACGTCTCACCGGGCTTGATCACGCCGCCGGCACCCCGGTCGCCGTAGCCCAGGTGCGGAGGAATCGTGAGCTTGCGGCGTCCACCGACCCGCATCCCCTCGACACCCATGTCCCAGCCCTTGATCACCTGGCCGCCGCCGAGCCGGAAGGCGAACGTGTCGTTCCGGCCCCAGGAGGAGTCGAACTCCTGCCCGGTCGAGTGCGACACGCCCACGTAGTGCACCGACACCTGGGCGCCCTTCGTCGCCTCCGGACCATCACCGACGGTGATGTCCTCGATGTCGAGGTTGGCGGGCGGCGGGCCGGCGATGGGCCCCACGTCTGGCTTCTGCATGCGCCCATCCTGCCTTACCCGGCCGCCAGGAACCCCCGGCGGTCGGCCAGGAACGCCTCGACGGCGGCCGTGAACTGGTCACATTCGGTGTCGCCGACGGCGAGCGACAGCGCGACCATGCCGCGCCGGGCCACGTGGATCCCGCGCTCGAGGAGGTCGAGGAAGAAGAGTTCGCGCAGTCGCGGGTCGGCGCCATCGGCCGCCGCGGCGTTTGTCGGTGGTTCAGAAAGAAAGTGGACGGCGAGCATGGACCCGATCCCCGAGAAGTGGGCGGGCAGCCCGGCCGTGAGCGCGTTCAGCCGCTCGCGGAGCGCGTCGCCGCGGGCGTTCAGCGCGACGGCCGCCGCCGGCGTGTAGACCTCGGTGAGCCCCGCCAGCCCGGCCGACATCGTCAGCACGTTGTTGTTGAACGTGCCGGGATGCGCGACGGCATCGGGACGCGACGGGTCGAACCGCTCCATCACGTCGCGCCGGCCGCCGAACGCGCCGAACGACATGCCGCCGCCGATGTACTTGCCGATCGTGGTGAGGTCGGGGGTGATCCCCAGCAGGGCCTGCCGCCCGCCGGCCGACAGCCGCGACGTCATCACCTCGTCGAAGATCAGCAGGGCACCGTGTTCGGTGGCCTTCCGCCGCAGCGCCGTGAGGAACTCGGGCGTGCCCGGGATGCAGCCGCCGGAACCGAGCACGGGTTCCACCAGGACGGCGGCGTACTCATCCGTGATGTCGACATCGGGGTCGTTGTAGGTGGCGATCACGAACTCGTGCGGCAGGTTCAGCGGGTCGCCGTGCCCGCCGTGGAACGACAGGACGCTGCCGTGGTAGCCGCCGTCGAAGACCAGCACCTTCCGGCGTCCCGTATGCAGTGTCGCCGTGGCGAGCGCGAGCGTGTTCGCCTCGGTGCCGGAGTTGGTGAACCGCAGCAGCTCCATCGACGGGATCCGCGCCGAGATCGCCGCCGCGAACGGACCCTCGAGCATGGTGTGACCGCTGAGGTTGATGCCGTCGTCGAGGGCCCTCCTGACCGCGGCCATGATCACCGGGTGCGAGTGGCCGTACAGCCCGGCCGTGTACTCGCCGACGAGGTTGACGTACTCGTGGCCGTCGGCGTCCCAGACCCGGCAGCCCTCGCCCCGCACGATGCCGAGCGGGAACGGCGGGTGGTACAGGACGCTGCGGGTGTTCCCGCCGGGCAGGGCCGCGGCCGCCGCCTCGTACCGCTCCCGACTCTTCGGGTTCTTGCCGGCGTACCGCTCCCGCGCCTCTGCGACCGCCGTGTCGAGCCTGCTCACGATCGCGAGTCTACGATCGCGAACGTGGAATTCGGAGTGGGCTACTTCCCGACGCACGACGGCATCGGCCCGGCCGAGCTGGCCAAACTGGTCGAGGAGCGCGGCCAGGAGTCGCTGTTCTTCGCCGAGCACACGCACATCCCGGCCAGCCGGGACAGCCCGTGGGGTGGTGGTCCGGTGCTGCCGCAGAAGTACTGGCACTGCTACGACCTGTTCGTCGCGGTCACCGCGGCGCTGGTCGCCACCACGCGGCTGCGCGTCGGCAGCGGCGTCTGCCTGGTCGTCGAGCGCGACCCCATCACCACGGCGAAGGAGGTCGCCAGCGTCGACCGCATCTCCGGCGGCCGGTTCGAGTTCGGCATCGGCGCCGGCTGGAACCGCGAGGAGATGCGCAACCACGGCACCGACCCGCGCACCCGGATGGCGCTGCTGGGCGAACGGGTCGAGGCGATGAAGGCGATCTGGACGCAGCACGAGGCGTCCTACCGGGGGACGTACGTGAACTTCGACCGGATCTGGCAGTACCCGAAACCGGCCCAGCGCCCGCACCCCCCGATCCTCGTCGGCGGCGAGGGCCCGACGGTGCTCGACCGCGTGCGGTCGTACGGCTCGGCCTGGTTCCCCAACTTCTCCGGCTCCGACGAGTTCCGCGACCGCATCGTCGAGGCCGCCCGCACCGTCGAGGTCCAGGTGTGCGGCGCGCCCACCGACGTCGCGACGCTCGACCGCTTCCGGCAGGCCGGCGTGACCCGCGTGGTGCGCTGGCTGCCGACCGGCCCGCGCGGCCACGTCGAAGGCGCGCTCGACCGGTGGGAGCAGGCGATCGCCGAGCTCGTCGGTGCCTAGCCTCGACCCCGGGCAGGCTCGCCTGCGGTTCGCGGCGGCCCGGGTGGCCCGGTTGGCGACGGCCGACGCGACCGGCGCGCCGCACGCGGTCCCGATGGTCTTCGCTCTGACGGGAGACACGATCTACAGCGCGGTCGACGCGAAGCCCAAGCGCACGACCGCGCTGCGCCGCCTGGCGAACGTGCGCGCCAACCCCCGGGTCGCCGTCCTGGCCGACCACTACGACGACGACTGGTCGACCCTGTGGTGGGTCCGCGCCGACGGCGAGGCCCGCGTCCTCGACCAGGCACCCGAGGCGCTGACCGTGCTGGCGGCAAAGTACGAGCAGTACCGGAACACCCCACCGCAGGGCCCGTTCCTCGCGATCGAGGTGCGCCACTGGTCCGGCTGGTCGGCCTCCTGACGGGCACCCGATACCGCCAGACAGCGGTACAGTACGCGGTATGAAGGTCAAGACATCGCTCACGTTGGATCAGGACCTCATGCCGGTCGTTCGCCACCATGCCGCTCGGGCCGGGGTCGACCTCTCGACGTGGGTCGAGAAGGCCATCCGTGACCGGGCCGCGCACGAGGATCTTCTGGCGTACGAGGAGTGGCGGGCGTCGTGGTCGCAGGAAGACAAGGACATCGAGGCCGCGTTCGAGGCTGCTGACCGGGCCGAAGAGCTGACCGCGTGAACAAGGGCCTGGTGGTGGAGTACGTCATCGGCAACCAGCAGGCGCGCGTCGTGCTGGTGTCGGCATCCCGGTACAACCCCGGCCGCGGCACCTTCGCCGTGATCCGGCAGGCCACCGGCGCCCCTCCGCCGCCCAGTGTCACCGTGGTCACCGAGCCGGGAGACGCCGTCGCGGGCGTCGTCGACCTCACCCGTCTGCGACCGCTGGATCCGGACTCGGTCCGGCGCCGGGTCGGCGCGCTCACCGCGACGACCATGCGACGGGTGGACACCGCCCTGCGCAACTACCTCGACCTCTGAGGTTCAGGACACCTGGGCGATCGACTCGGCGATGCCGTCGAGGAGTTCGCGGGCCAGGAAGCCGATCCGCCCGTACCGGGGGATCAGGCGCTGGCCGGCCACCGCGTGCACCCAGGTGCCGAAGCACGCCGCCTGCTCCGGGTCGGCGCCGCGCGACAGCAGGCCGGCCACGATGCCGGCGCGCACGTCGCCGCTGCCCGAGGTGCCCAGGCCCGCGTCGCCGCTCTCCTCGCGCCACCGGCGGCCGTCGGGGTGGGCGACCGTGCCGAACAGGGACACCACCGCCCCGTACTTCTCCGCCAGCTCGGTCGCGGCGGCGGAGAGGTCGTCGCCGGGGTCGTGGCCGAGGAGGAAACCGGCCTCGGTGAGGTTCGGGGTCAGCACCACGGGTTGCGCGCCGAGCAGGTCGGGTTGGTGGCTCAGGGCGCCGAGGGCGTAGGCGTCGAGCACCAGGGCGGTGTCCGTGCCGGCCGCGTCGATCAGGTGCCGGAGGAGGTCGCCGGTCAGGTGGACGTCGTCGAGGCCGGGGCCGATCAGGATGACGCGGGCCTCCGCCGCCAGGTCCCGCAGGCGGTCGGGTGGCTCGCCGGCCACCGAACCGCTGTCGGTCTCCGGCAGGCCGATCACCAGCGCCTCGGGCACCTGGATGCTCAGCGCCGCCGCGGTCGACTCGGCCACCGCGAGTTGCAGCACGCCGGCCCCGGCGCGCAGGGCGGCGATGCCGGCGAGCAGCACGGCGCCGGGCGTGAACCGGGAACCGCCGACCACCAGGACGGTGCCGCGGGAGTCCTTGCCGCCGCCGGGCAGCGGCAGCGGCCAGTCGCGCAGCAACTGCGGGGTGACGACCCGCGGCTCAGACCGGTTCGGCACGGACCTCCTCCTCATGCGTCGGTTCGGCGCCCTCGCGGTGCAGGTGGTGGACCCGGGCGAAGTCGACGATCTCCAGCGGGCCGTCGCCGGCGCGCTCCCACGTGGTCACCGAGCAGTTCGCGATCGTGCCGTCGTGGGCCAGTTCCATCAGTTGCTGCTCGGTGAGCCCCTCGATCAGGTAGCGCAGCAGGAACACCACGGCCTCGTGCCCGAACAGCAGGACCCGGCCGCCGTCGTGGTCGCGGCGCAGGTCGCCGAGCAGGCCGCGGAGCCGCAGGGCGACGTCGGCCCAGGACTCGCCACCCGGCGGGCGGTAGTAGAACTTGCCGAGCCGCTTGCGGCGGGCCGCCTCGTCGGGCAGCCGGGTCGTGACGCCGTGGTTGGTGAGCAGGTCGAGGATGCCGAGTTCGCGGTCGCGCAGGCGCTCGTCGCGGTGTACCGGCACGGGGGAGTCGAGGGACGCGAGCGCGATCTCCGCGGTCTGCACGGTGCGCAGGTACGGCGAGACCACGACCAGGTCGGGCGGGCGCTCGGCCAGCCAGGTGCCGACCGCGTCCGCCTGCTCGCGTCCGGTGTCGGACAGCGGGACGTCGGCGTCGCGCTCGGGGATGTCGATCTGCTCCAACCGGCCCGACTCGGCGGCCTCCGCCGCCAGGTTGCCGGTGCTCTCCCCGTGCCGGACGATCCCCAGCCACGTCAGCTCAGCCATATGAAAGACCCCACCCGGTCAAGGTATCCGGGTGGGGTCTCGGTCAAACTCAGGAACGTGCGGGTACCACGGTAGGCAACCCGGGTTCGGAAGCGACTCCCCCGGTCGTGCCACCCCGCCGGGCCAGCCGGCTCGGCCACCAGACCTTCGGACCGATCGACAACGCCAGCGCCGGCACCAGCAGGCTCCGGACCAGGAACGTGTCGAGCAGGACGCCGACGGACACCACCACCGCGTTCTGCACCGACGGCGTCAGCGGCAGCACCGCCAGCGAGGCGAACGTCGCCGCGAGCACCACGCCCGCGCTGGTGATCACGCCGCCGGTGACGGTCACCGCCCGCAGGACGCCGGCGCGGTGACCGTGCACGGCGACCTCCTCCCGGGCCCGGGTCATCAGAAAGATCGAGTAGTCGACGCCGAGCGCCACCAGGAACAGGAACGCCTGCAGCGGCAGCCCGAAGTACAGCTCCGGGTAGCCCATCGCGTCCAGGATGAACCCGGCCGCGCCCATCGCCGCCGCGTACGACAGCACCACGCTGGCCAGCAGCACCAGCGGCGCGACGATCGAGCGGAGCAGCAGCACCAGGATCACGAACACCACGGCGAGGATCAGCGGGATCACCACCCGGTCGTCGCGGGCGGACGTCGTGTGGGTGTCGAGTTCGGCCGCCGTCGGTCCGCCGACCACCGCCTCGCCGCCCGGCACCGCGTGCACCGCCGTCCGCAGCCGCTCGATCACCTTCTTCGCCTCCGCCGTGTCGGGCGCGCCGGCCAGCACCGCGTCGATCCGCACGGCGCTCCCGTCGGCGGACACCTCGGGGTCGCCGACGGACGCCACGCCGTCGACCGTGCGGGCGGCGGCCGCCACCTCGGCGCTCCGGCCGGCCGCGGCGATGATCGTGGCGGGTGCCGACGTGCCACCCGCGAAGTGCGCGTCGATCAACTGCTGCCCGCGGACCGAGCCGACCTCCTTGGTGAACACGTCCGCACCGGGCAGCCCGACGCTCAGGTTCCCGATGCCGAGGCACAGGATCCCCAGCGCCGCCGCGGTGCCGAGCCAGGTCGTCTTCGGGAACCGGCCGACCACGCCGGCCACCCGTCCCCAGCCCTTGTGCTGCGCGGCAACGTCGTCGCTCCCGGTGTAGCGCGGGACGAACGGCCAGAACAGCCAGCGTCCGCACAGCACCAGCAGCGCCGGCAGCAGCGTGGTCATCGCCACGAACGCGGCGGCGACGCCGACGGCCACGACCGGGCCGAGGCCGCGCGTCGCCGGCAGGTCCGCGGCCAGGAGGCAGAGCAGGGCGATCGCGACGGTCGCGGCCGAGGCGAGGATCGCGGGTGACGAGCGACGCAGCGCGACCAGCATGGCCGCGTGCCGGTTCTCGTGGCGCCGTAGCTCCTCGCGGTACCGGGCGATCAGCAGCAGCGCGTAGTCAACGCCAACGCCGAAGACGATCACCGTGAGCACGCTCTGGCTCTGGAAGTCGACCGCGACGCCGGCGTACTTCGCGAGGAAGTAGACGGCGGCGCTGGCGACCTGGCTCGCGATGCCGACGGTGATCAGCGGCAGCAGCCACAGCACCGGGCTGCGGTACGTGAACAGCAGGATCAGCACCACCACGCCGGCCGTCGTGAGCAGCAGCGTCGAGTCCATGCCCGCGAACGCGTCGAAGACGTCCATGTTGGCGCCGGCCGAGCCGGTCAGCCCGGTCCGCAGGCCGGCCGGCACGCCGTCCTCGATCAGGTCGTGGACGTCCTCGGTGGCCGTCTCCTGCGCGTCGGTGTCGCCGGCGAGCGGGAACGACATCAGCAGCGCCCTGCCGTCGTCGCTCGGCACCAGGTCCGGCGGTTGGCCGCCCACGGTGTAGCGGGCGAAGGCGGTGCGGTCGACGTCGACCGCGGCCCGGTCGGCGTCGGTGAGCCCGGTGTCGCGGGCGTAGACGACCACCGCGATCATCCGGTTCGAGCCGGGAAACGCCTCCTCGGCCCGGTCGAGCGCCTTCGTCGTCTCGGCGCTCTCCGGCAGCGCGCCCAGTGCGTCGTTGTTCTGGACCTCGACGAGCTTCGCGGCGAACATCCCGCCGACCGTGGCCAGCACCAGCCACAGGACCAGCACCACGAATTTCGACAGCCGGCCGGACACCAACCCGAACATAATGTCGTCCCCTCCCTGTATATGGATGGGAGGTTCGGCGGCGGCGCTGACCGGGCCCGCACGATCCGCTGACGGCGCCGGTCAGCGGCGGTAGCGTGAACCGACCCCCCGCATCGAGGAGGAGCGATGAAACGCCTGGCTTTGGCCGTGTTCGCCACGGTATCCGTGCTGCTCGTTGCGTCCGGCCCGGTTGTCGCGCGTCCCCTGGAACCGGTCCTGAAAACGCCGACCGCGACCGGAACCGGCGGTGCGGCCGCAACCGTCGATCTCCTCGGCACCCGCGCGGCCATCGACGTGCTCCGGGCCGGCGGCAACGCGGTCGACGCGGCCGTCGCGGCCGCGGCGGTGCTCGGGGTGGTCGAGCCGTTCTCGTGCGGCATCGGCGGTGGCGGGTTCATGACGATCTACCGGGCGAAAGACCGCTCGGTGCACACGATCGACCACCGCGAGGCGGCGCCGGCGACGATGCGGCCCGACTCCTTCTTCGCCAACGGGGCGGTGCTGCCGTTCAACGACGCCCGGTACAGCGGGCTGTCGGTGGGCGTGCCCGGCACCGTGCGGGGCTGGCAGGAGGCGCTGCGGCGGTTCGGCACGAAGCCGCTGGGCACGCTGCTGGTGCCGGCGATCCGCGCGGCCGCGGGCGGGTTCGAGGTCGACCAGACGTTCGCCGACCAGACCACCGCCAACGTCCCCTGGTTCGACGACATCACCTCCACCCGCGCCCTCTACCTCGACCCCGACGGCACCGCGCCCGACGTCGGCACCACGTTCCGCAACCCCGACCTCGCCCGCACCTATGCCACGCTGGCGCTCTTCGGGCCCGACGCGTTCTACCGCGGGCCGATCGCCGACGCGATGGTGCGGGCCGTGGCCGCGCCGCCGGTTGCCGCGGGCGCCGACCACGTGTGGCGGCCCGGGCTGCTCGCGCCCGGCGACCTGCGCGCCTACCGGGCCATCGAGCGCGCGCCGACGCGGTCCGACTACCGGGGGCTGTCGATCTACAGCATGGGGCCGCCGTCGAGCGGCGGCAGCACTGTGGGCGAGGCGCTCAACATCCTCGACGCGCTGCCGTCCGCCAGCTGGCACGAATACCTGGAGGCGTCGCGCTACGCGTTCGCCGACCGGAACGCGTACGTGGCCGACCCGGCGTACTTCGACGTGCCGCTGCGCGGGCTGCTGTCCGACGGGTTCGCCGCCACGCGGGCGGCCCTGGTCACCGACCGCGCCGCCACCTCGCCGGTCGCACCCGGTGACCCGTACCCGTTCGAGGGGCGGGTCGCGCCCGGTCCGGCCGCAGCCGCGCCCACGGCGTCGCCGGTGGGGTCGTCCACGACGCACCTCACCGTGGCCGACAAGTGGGGCAACGTGGTGTCGTACACGTTCACGATCGAGTCCACCGGCGGCAGCGGGATCGTGGTGCCCGGCTACGGGTTCCTGCTCAACAACGAGTTGACCGACTTCAACATCGACTCGACCACCCACCCGAACCGGGCCGACGGCGGCAAGCGTCCGCGCAGTTCGATGTCGCCGACGATCGTGCTGCGCGGCGGCAAGCCGGTGCTGGCGCTCGGGTCACCGGGTGGGGCGACGATCATCACGACGGTCGCCCAGATCCTGTTCGACTGGTACGGGCTCGGCACCCCGCTGCCGGCCGCGCTGGCCGCACCCCGGTTCAGCCAGCGCAACGCGGCCTCGACGGCGGTGGAGCCCGCGGCGTTGACCCTGCCGTTCGCGGCCGACCTGATCGCGCGCGGCCACCGGCTCACCCCGGGCGCCGAGATCGGCGCGGCAACCGCGATCGAGTTCGGTCCGCGCGGGCAGCTCACGGCGGTGGCCGAACCCGTACGACGCGGCGGCGGGTCGGCGGCGGTGGTGCGCCGCTGACCCGCCCGGTCGGGAGGTGGAGGAGCTAGATCAGGTCGTCGATCTGCTTGCGCAGCGACGCCTTGGGCCGGGCGCCGACCATCGAGCCGACGACCTCGCCCTTGCGGAACACCAGCAACGTCGGCATCGACATCACGCCGTAGGTGCGCACGGCCTCGGGGTTCGTGTCGGCGTCGAGCTTGGCGATCACCAGCCGGTCACCGTACTCCTCGGCCAGTTCGACGAGGCTCTTGGAGATCATGACGCAGGGCTTGCACCATTCGGCCCAGAAGTCGACGACGACCGGTCGGTCGTTGCCGAGCACGACGTCGGCGAAAGTGGAATCGGTGACGGTGACGACGGTGCCCATGATTCTCCTCTGATTCTGGACTGGACGGCGCTCTCCAACTGAGCGCGCAGGTGCTCTCGAACGGCGGTGAGGCGGTCGACGCACTCGTCGACCTCGGCCAGCTTGCGCCGCAGCACCGCCACCGAGTCCGGACACACGTCGCCCGAGTCGTTGCCGGCCCGCAGGCACTCCACGAACGGCCGGATGTCGTCGAGGTCGAATCCGACCGCGAGCAGCGCCCGGATCTCGCGGACGACCCGCAGTTCGGCCTCCGCGTAGGTGCGGTACCCGCTGGCGGTGCGGTGCGGACGCAGCAGCCCGTGCGCCTCGTAGTAACGCAACGACCGGGCGCTGACACCGGCGCGCCCGGCCAGCTCACCGATCAGCATCACGTACCTCCTACTTCCTCCCACCGCAAAGCTAAACCTTGTCACCGGCGTCAAGGCAACGCCGCCCATGTGGTGGTCGCGTGTGCTCCGCCACGGTCGGTTGGCTTTCCGACACCGCGGCCGGAGTCCCGGTCCAAAACGACATTTTTCGCGCCCCGGGGTATCGACAACTAGTTGAATTGGCAAGTAACATTGCGACTCGGGCCGACCGCCTTCCCCCGTGGGTGGTCGGCCCTTTTCTATGCCTCATGTACCGTTTCGCCGGTAACCATCCGTTACCTGAATCGATACCTCGATGCGCTTGTCGCCGGTGTTAGCGTTGCGGCGATGTCTGAAACCCCTTCTCGTTCGGGTGACCCCACGCCCGAGTCCGGTGGCCCCCGGGCCAGCGAGTCCCCGTGGGGTACACCCCCGTCCGCTGCGCGCCCCGAGCAGCCGGACCCCGCAGCCGCACCTCCCGCCGGCGCCCAGCCCGCCGGCACTCAGAGTGGTGCCCAGGGCCCGCCACTCCAGTGGCCCCCGGCCGGCGTGCCGGCGCAGCAGGCCCCGCCCCCGGCGCAGTACGGCACCCCCCGCCCGCCCGCCGACCCCGGTGCGGCAACCCCGGGCGCCGTGGGTGGCCCGCCGCCGGTCATGTGGCCCGACCAGTCGTCGGCGCAGCAGGGTGCCCAGCCCGCGCAGCCGCTCGCCCCGCAGCAGGGTGCGCCGCAGCAGGGTGCCTATCCCGCGCAGCCGCCCGCCGGCCAGCCTGGTGCCTACCCGCCCGCCGGCCAGCCCGGTGCCTATCCCGGCGCGCCGCAGCCCGGCGCGTACGCCGCCGGCGCCGAGCAACCGGGCGCTTATCCGCCCGGTACCTACCCGCCCGGTGCCTACCCACCCGGCGCATACCCGCCCGGTGCGCATCCGGCCAGTGCTCCCCCGGCCAGCGCTCCGCCCGCGCAGTACCCCGGAACACCCGCCGCACCGCCGGCGGTTCTCTGGCCGTCGGAGTCGGCGTCGCAGGCCGCCGGGCCGGCCGCCGGGGGGCAGCAGACCTATCCGTACCAGGCGTTCCCGGCCGTTCCGGTGGATTCGGAGGCGCCGGCCCAGCCGCCGGCAGGAGAGGCTCCGCCGCCGCGGCGTCGTCGTCGGGGGAAGAAGACCGCGCTGCTCGCGTTGGCGGTGCTGCTCGTGCTGGCGCTGCTCGGTGGCGGCGGGTTCGTCGGGTGGAAGTTCGTCAACGACGAGCGTAAGGATGACAAATCCGGCGCGGCCGCACCGGACAACTGTGGCAGCGCCACCAAGTTGCGGCTGATCGCGGCGCCCGACCTGGTGCCGGTGCTGGAGAGCGCGGTCCGCGCTACGGCGCCGGCGGCGGAGGGTGCGAAGTGCCCGGTCGTCTCGGTGACGGCGCAGGAGCCGGCGGAGACGGTCGCGAACAAGGACCAGGCGCAGAACTACGACGGATGGGTGCCGTCGTCGACGGTCTGGTTGCGGCGGGGCGCCGCGGACAAGCTCGGCTTCGCGGCGACGGGGCAGACGCTCGCCCGCTCACCGATCGTCGTCGCGATGCCCAAGCCGTACGCGGAGAAGCTCGGGTGGCCCGCCAAGCAGCCCGCGTGGGCAGAGATCACTGCCCTGACGTACAGCCGAACGATCCCGAAGTTCAGCATGCCGGATCCACTGAAGGACACCACCGGCCTGCTCGCCACGCTCGCGGTCTACGGAGCGTTACAGCGGCGGACCCCGGACCCCGGCGTCGCCCAGTTGCAGGCGCTCACCCTGCGCAGCCGGCTGGCGGACCCCGCCGCCGACGTGCAGGACCTCCTCAAGAAGATGGCTGGGCAGAACAACCCGCAGGAGGCGGTCACGGCGATCGGCCTGTTCCCGACCACCGAGCAGAAGCTGTGGGCGTACGCCCGGGAGGCGCACGAGACGGAACTGGTGCCGTCGTACCAGCCCGACGCGCTGGCCGAGGCTGACTACCCGCTGGCCCTCAAGGACGGGACAGACCAGGAGAAGAAGGCGATCGCGGACAAGCTGACGGCCTGGTTCGCCGGCCAGGAGGGCACCACGGCCCTGGCCAACCAGGGCTTCCGCGGCCCGCAGGGACGCGACGCCGGCAGCGCGCCGGCCGGGCCGGGCTTCGTCGCCAAGTACCCGCAGCCGTTCACGCCGCCGCAGGACCCGGCCGTGGTGAAGACGCTCACCGAGCAGTGGGCCCAGTACAAGAACCTGCAGTTCAACGTGCTGGTGCTGGTGGACGCGTCGGGGTCGATGAACGAGCCGATCACCGACCGGTCGGGCAACGTCACCACCAAGGCCGGGCTGCTGCAGAAGGCGGGCGTGCTCGCCACGGCGCTGTTCGGCGAGAACACCAGCGTCGGCATGTGGATGTTCGGGACGCCCAGCGCACAGAGCCCGCCGTACGTCGACGTGCTGCCGTTCGGTCCGCTCGACGAGCCGCTCGGCGGCACGACGCGCCGCAAGCGGATGGGCGAGGTGGCCGGCGCCTACACGGCACCGGCCGCCGCGGGCACGCCGCTGTTCGAGACGATCCTGCGGGCGAACGCCGACATGCAGAAGCGGTGGACCGCCGAGTCCGTCAACCTGATCGTGGTGCTCACCGACGGCCACGACCGCGACACCCCGTACGCCATGCCCAAGGCAGACTTCTTCTCGAAGCTGCAGGCCGGCCGCGACCCGAAGAAGCCGCTGCCGATCCACAGCATCGCCTACGGCGGCGACGCCGACCTGCCGACGCTCACCGAGCTCGCGAAGCTCACCGGTGGCGTGGCCGCCCCGTCGACGGACCCCGCCGACCTGGCCAGCGCCATGGCGAAGATCTTCCTCGCGGCACGGCAGGCCAAGAAATAAGAGCAGAAAAGCGATAGGGGACGCGCACCGCGTCCCCTATCGCTTTCAGCATTTCAGCCGTGCAGGCGGGGCACGTCCTCCAGCAGTTGCCGCGTGTACTCGTGCTCCGGGCGGAAGATGACGTCCTCGGTCGGGCCGCTCTCCACCAGCTTGCCGTGCTTCATCACCAGGATCCGGTCGCTGACGTAGCACGCCTGGCCGATGTCGTGCGTGATGAACAGGATCGTCAGGCCGGTGTCGGTGCGCAGGTCGGTGAGGACGTTCAGGATGTTCGCGCGCAGGGACGCGTCGAGCATCGAGGTCGCCTCGTCGGCGATGAGCAGCACGGGACGCATCATCAGCGCCCGCGCGATCATCACCCGCTGCCGCTGCCCGCCCGACATCTGGTGCGGGTACTTGTCCAGCGAGTCCTTCTTCAGGCCCACCTGCTCGAGCGAGGCGAGCATCCGGTCCTCCAGGCTCTCGCCCTTCAGATCGAGCATCCCCTTGGAGCGGCTGAGCAGCCGCCGCACCGTGAAGAACTGGTTGAACGCGCTGAACGGGTCCTGGAACACCGCCTGCACGTCGCGCCAGTAGGTGTGCAGGGCCTTGCCCTTGATCGTGGTGACGTCGGTGCCGTTGAGCTCGATCCGGCCGGACGTCGGCGGCATCAGCCGCAGGATCAGGCGGGCCAGCGTCGACTTGCCGCTGCCGCTCTCACCCACCACCGTGGTGATTTCGCCGGACCGGATCGCGAACGACACGTCGTCGACCGCCTTGACGCCGCCCTTACCGAAGTACTTGTGCAGGCGGTCGACCTTGAGGATCTCCTTCCCCGGTTCGACGCCGTCCGGTTCGGCCTTGTCCGCCGGGGAGTCGGCCGGTTTCTCCAATGAGGTCACAGCTTCGCCTCCACCGGCTCACCTGGGTGGTCCTTCGCCCACCAGCACGTCGCGTAGTGCCGCTCGTCGCCCACGATCGGCGGCTGCTCCGTGGTGCAGACGTCCATCGCCAGGCTGCACCGCGGGTGGAACCGGCACCCGGCCGGCGGGTCGGAGAGATCCGGCGGCGACCCCTTGATGCCGCTGATCCGCCGGGTGCGGATCTGCGGCTCCGGGACGAGCACCGACCCGATCAGGGCGCCCGTGTACGGGTGCCGCGCCCGGTTGATGATCTCCTCGGTGGGACCGGTCTCGTGGATCTGCCCGGCGTACATGATCGCCACCCGGTCGGCGACCCGCCGGAGCACCGGCAGGTCGTGGGTGACGAAGATGATGCCGCTGACCAGCTGCTTCTGCAGCATCTCCCGCATCAGGTCGGTGACGATCCGCTGGCTCGACACGTCGAGCGCCGAGGTCGGTTCGTCGGCGATGAGCAGCTTCGGGTTCAGCAGCGTCGACAGCACGGTGACCACCCGCTGCTTCATGCCGCCGGAGAGCTGGTGCGGGTAGGCGTCGAGCACCCGCGCCGGCAGGTCGAGCTGGGCGAACCGCTCGGCCGCCCGGCCCTTCGCGTCGGACGCGCTGACCTTGCGGCCCTCGTGCGCCCGCACGATCTGCACGGCGAAGTCGCCGACCCGCGCGGTGGGCGACAGCGAGTTCATCGCACCCTGCGGCAGCAGCGAGACGACCGTGCCCCGCCACTCCCGCGGCGGCGCCTTGTCGGGCTCGAAACTCAGCCGCTTGCCGGCGACGTCGAGCTCGCCGGCGAGCACGTGCAACGGCGGCACCGCGGTGAGCGACAGCACCGCCGCGAGCGTCGACTTGCCGCAGCCGGACTCGCCGGCGATGCCCAGCACCTCGCCCTCGTTGACGTACAGCGAGACGTCGTCGACGGCGATCGTGTCGGTGGTGCGGCCCGCGTACCCGGCCCGCAGTCCCCGTGCCGACAGAAGATGGTTCGTCGTGACGACTTCGTCGATCGATTTGACCTCTACGCTCACGCTTCCGCCGTCCGATCGCTTCTGACACCGCTGACGACCGGCGCGGCCGGCGCGGCCGGGCCGACCGGCGCGGACGCCGGCTGGTCGGCGTCGGCGACCGAGCCGCTGCCGGAGGCCGGCGTGGTCGTGCGCCGCCTGCGCAGCTTCGCGGAACCGCGCCGCAGCCGCGGATTGAAGACCTCGTCGAGGCTGGACTGCATCATCAGCAGCGAGAACGCGATCAGTGTGAGCAGCAGCGTCGGCGGGACGAACGCCCACCAGGCGCCGGTGCGCACCGCTTCCCAGGCCAACGACCAGTACAGCATCATGCCCAGCGACACCCCGTTGCTGGGCCCGAGGCCGAGCAGCGACAGCGCCGACTCGGCGAGCACCGCGCTGGCGACCTGGAGCACGAACGCCATCACGATGTAGCTGAGCATGTACGGAACGACGTCGAAGACGATGAGGCTGACAGTGCGGGCGCCGGACAACCGGGCGATGTCCAGATGCTCCCGGGCCCGCACGCTCGACGCCTGTGCCCGTACCGCGCGGGCCAGCCAGGTCCAGCTCGTCGCCGCGATGACCAGCGCGACCCCGGTGGCCGAGCGGCTCTGCAACGCGATCGCGATGAGGATCAGCACGACGATCGGCGGGATCGTCAGCACCACGTTGGTGATGCCCATCAGCAGCTCGTCGAGCCACCCGCCGCGGTATCCGGCCAGAGTGCCGATGACCAGGCCGACGACGGTCGCGACGAACCCGGCGATCAGGCCCACGTACAGCGACGTCCGGGTGCCGAAGATCAGGTTGGTCCACACGTCGTGACCGAGGTTGTCGGTGCCGAGCCACGCCTTGCTCGACGGCTCGTCGTACAGACCGCCGACGACGTCGGTGGGCACCTTGTCGGTGAGGACGTACGGGCCCAGCACGCCGAACAGCGTGATGGTCGCCGCGATGCCGAACGCCACCCAGAACCTGGGGCCGAACCGGATGAGTCCCACGGCTACCGCTCCCCTCTACTGGCGGCACGGATGCGTGGGTCGATGAACCCGTACGCGACGTCGACCAGGAAGTTCGCCACCAGTACCCCGACGGTAATCAGCAAAGCGATCGCAAAGAAGACCGGATAGTCGTTCTGGCGGATCGAACTGAAGAGAAGTGTGCCAAGTCCGGGGTACGAGAACACGATCTCCGTGATCAACGCGCCGCCGGCGAGCGTACCGACCGACAGGGCCAGGCCGGTGACCTGCGGCAGCATGCCGTTGCGGAAGATCTGCCGGACGATCTGCCGGTCTCTGAGGCCGAGCCCGCGACTGTAGTTGACGTAGTCGGAGTTCAGCTCGTAGATCACCATCGAGCGCATGCCGACGGCCTGGCCGCCGATGAACACCAGCACCAGCGACAGGAACGGTAACCAGTAATGTTCCAGCGCGTCGCTAATGAACGCGGCGCTGAACGACGGCGTGGTCCCGAACGAGTAGCCGCCGCTCGGCGGCAGCCACTGGAGCTCCACCGCGAACACGTACAGCAGGATGATCGCCAGGCAGTAGTACGGCATGCTCGAGATGAACAGCGAGCTGAGGAACGCGCCGCGGTCGATGTTGCCGCCCTTGTAGCCGGCGACCGCACCGAGCACGTTGCCGACGATCCACCCGATCAGGATCGCCGGAAGCTGCAGCGCGATCGTCCACGGCAGCGCGTCGCTGATCAGTTGCGACACCGGGGTGGGGTACAGCGTGAACGACACCCCGAAGTCGCCCTTGGCCATGTTCTGGATGTAGAGGGTGAACTGCTCCCACAGCGGCTTGTCCAGGCCGAACTCCGCCGTGTAGGCCTCGTACACACGGCGGAGCGATTCCCCTTCCGCCCCGCCCCGTCCCAGGGTGGCCACGATCGCGTCGATCGGGTTGCCGGGGATGAGGCGGGGCAGGAAGAAGTTCAGCACGATAGCGACGATGAACGCGCCGACGAACCATGCCGTCTTGCGGAGCAGGTAGCGACCGAGAGTCACTACTTCGGGCTGATCTCGTAGAGCCAGGCGATACCGGCACCGCGGAACGTGGGTGGTGCCTTGGGGTTCTTCGCCGTCGGGAAGCCGGTCCAGACCGTCTGGTTGAACTCGTAGAAGTCCAGCGGCCGGTACATCAGGGCGATCATCGGCGGCCCCTCGCGGTAGATCTTGTCGAGCTCCTTGAGCGGCGCCACCTGGGCGTCACCCGTGGCCTTGGCGGCCGTGTCGAGCAGCGGCGCGACCCGGCTGTCGTTGAACCGGCCGTAGTTGTAGAACGACGACTGGCCGATGGCGTTGGTACCGCGGATGTCGAGCACGTCGCGGAACCGGGCCCACGGGGTGCTCGAGTCGGTGGAGGCACCGATGTAGAACAGCGCCAGGTCGTAGTTGCCGTTCTGCACGGCCGGGGTCACCGTGTTGGCCTCGGGGAAGTTGACCTTCACGTCGACGCCGGCGGCCTTGAAGTTCTCGACGACGATGTTGACCGCGGCCTGCCAGTCGGTCCAGCCGTTCGGGGTCTGCACCGTCCACGGGCCCAGCTTGGTGCCGTCACCCAGCGTGTAGATGCCGTCGGAGCCCTTCTTGGCGCCCAGCTCCTTCTCGAGGATCTCGGCGGCCTTCGCGGGGTCGTACTTCCAGCCGTTGCTGCCCTTGATCTCCGACTCGTCCCAGAACTTCTTCTCGGAGTCGGACGGGAGGATGAGGCTGGCGTTGGCCGGCACCGAGTAGCGCGACATGGCCGTCTCGGCGATGCGCGAGTAGTCGATCATGTGGGCCAGCGCGCGCCGAACCTTCGGGTTGTTCAGGCCCGGCTTGGTGGTGTTCAGGGTGAGCATCGGCATGCTGCCGGGCAGGTGGAACGGGGTCTCCGGGAACCAGGTGCCGACGGGCAGCTTCTTCTCCTGCCACATCTTCCAGATCTCGGGCGTGAACTGCTGCATGATGTCGACCTCGCCGCGCTCGAAGGCGAGGTTGCCGGCCGCGTTGTCCTTGAAGATCGGGTGGACGATCTTCTTCGGTGCGGGCAGCTTGCCGCGTACGCCCTTGCCCCAGTAGTCGTCGTACCGCACGAACACGAGCTGCTGGGCGTTGTAGCTGTCGAGCTTGTACGGACCGGAGCCGACCGGCTTGTCGTTGAGGAACTCGATGATGTTCGGGTTCTTCGACTCGTAGTCCTTCCAGAGGTGCGACGGAAGGACGTACGTCTTGCAGAGGTTGGTCTTGGTCATGCCCGGGTTGGGCCGCGTCGCGCTGAGCTTGAACGTCACCGTCTTGTCGTCGGTCTTGGTGACCGAGTCGAGGTACTCCCACGCCGACGACCAGTGCACGGTCTTGATCCGCTTGGCGAGCTCGAACGTGTAGACCACGTCGTCGGCGGTGACCGGCTTGCCGTCGTGCCACTTGGCGTCGGGCTGGAGCGCCACGACGAACGAGTCGGGGTTCTCGGTGAGCTTGGTGGCGAGCTGCGGCTTGAGGCTGCTGTCGAGGAGGTCGAAGCCGAACAGCGTCTCGTAGACCAGCTGCATCTGGTCGCCGGCGGTCGTCCACGCGGCGGTGGGGCTCAACGGGTTCCAGTTGGGCGGTGGGCCCCACTGGAAACCGGCGATGAACAGCGTCTGCTGCCGCTCGGTGAGGGTGTCGCCGCTGTCGTCGCCGCACGCGGCCAGCGCGCTGGCACCGGCGACGGCGGCGCCGACTGCGGCGGCGCCCTTGATGACCTGACGCCGTGTCGGGTGGTCGGACATGTCGTCTCCAGGGGTTTTCGGGGGTTGCGGGATGAGGCGGTGCGGGATTTAGGCGGTGCGGGGTTTTTCCGGGTGACGGAAGCTGGCCGAAGCGGCCGGTTTGTCGCCGATTGAAGCGGCCTGAGCAGCGCCGTGGGAGGCACGGCGTCTCGCGACTGCGGGGGCTCGCATCGGGCTCCTACGGGGTCCTGGAGATCGACTCGTGAACGTTCGCGCGTCAGGCGTGTTACGGATCACAGCACTGAACCGTTTAAGTGTCAAGCACGGTCAGGTCACGAAGAGAGCGCTCTCTCCGCCTCGGTTCACGGGCCCGGGAGGTCGTTGGCGCACCGGAGGACGGGCGGTCTTCCGGGTGCGTCCCGGTCGATGGGACGGGGGCAGCGGACCTCGAACACGGCCCGCTCCCCGGGCAGCAGGGTGATCAGCGCGTCATCGGCCGCGCCGCCGAGGGTCGCGGTCGGGTCGAGCCGGTCCGGGAACAGGGTGAGGTCGCGCAGCAGCGTCGCCGCGGTGACCTCCACGCGGAGACCGCCATCGGTCTCCACCACGGTCGTTGCGTACTCGGGAACCGGATACGCCAGGTCGACGTCCTCGGCGAAGTACCAGGTCGCGCGCCCTTCGTCGGCGTCGGCCAGGAGCAGTTCGGCCGCCGGGTCCGCCGGCGTCCGCACGTCGTCGGGCAGCGGGACGCGGTGCGCACCGCCCGCCGCCACCTCGGCCTCGACGGTGAACCGGGCCAGTGGCTTGCCGTCGAATCCACATCGAAGCACGTCGAAGTGTGCCGACCAGGTTGACGTGCCGTCGTTGACCAGGACGACGGCGAGAGCGTTTTCAGGTTGTGGCTGGAACGTTATGAGCCGGTCGGCATACGAACGGCGCAACGCGTACCAGAGGGGCTTGCGGCGGCCGTCCCCGTCGACGGCCGCCCAGGACGTGACCGGCCAGCAGTCGTTCAGCTGCCAGACGATCGTGCCCATGCACAACGGGCGCAATGACCGGAAATGCTCGATACCGAACGTCAACGCGCGGGCCTGGTTCAGCTGGGTCACCCAGTGCCAGTCGTCGAACGTCGTCGGCTCGGCGAAGTGCCCGGCGAGCCCGCTCAGGAGCTTGCCGTTGCCGTCCTGTGCCTTCTGATGGTGCAGCACACCCGGCGAATCGGACGCCAGCGGCTGGTCCGAGACCGACCGGCGCAGGGTGGCGAACGTGGGCGGACCCTGGAACCCGAACTCGGCCACGAACCGCGGCCGGTACTCCCGGTACTTGCGGTAGTCGTCGGTGTTCCACACGTCCCAGATGTGCATGGTGCCGTGCGCCGGGTCGTTCGGGTGCCGGTCGCGACCGCCCGAGTACGGGCTGCCCGGCCAGTACGGGCGGGTCGGGTCGAGGGCCGCGACCGTCCGGGGCAGCACGTCGAAGTAGTAGCCGGCGCCCCAGGTGCGGTCGCCGAGCTGCTCGGCCCAGTTCCAGTCGTGGTGGCCCCAGAGGTTCTCGTTGTTGCCGCACCACCAGATGAGGCTCGCGTGCGGCATCAGCCGGACCACCTGCTCGGCCGCCTCCGCCGCCACCTCCGACGCGAGCGGCTCCTCCTCGGGGTAGGCGGCGCAGGCGAACAGGAAGTCCTGCTCGACCATGAGCCCGTACTCGTCGGCGAGGTCGTAGAAGTCCTCGCTCTCGTAGCGTCCGCCGCCCCAGACCCGGATCAGGTTGACACCGGCGTCGGTCGCCTGGCGCAGCCGCTCGGCGAGGCGGTCCTTCGTGATCCGGGTGACGAACACGTCGTCCGGGATCCAGTTGACGCCCCGGACGAAGAGCGGCCGACCGTTGATCCTGACGGTGAACGGCGTGCCGTCGGCGTCCGGGACGGTGTCGATGTCGACGGTGCGGAAGCCGACCCGCCGCTCCCAGCGGTCGAGCTCGCGGCCGTCGGCGCTGAGCGAGACGGCGAGCGGGTACAGCGGCTGGGCGCCCTGGCCGACGGGCCACCACAGGTCGACGTTCGGCACGTCGAGCGTGACGGTGCCGTCGGACGCGTCCGGTTCGAGGTCGAGGGCCACGGTGTGGTCGCCGAGGGACGCCCGCAGGGTGAGGTGTGCACCGGCCCGGTGCTGGACGCCGGCCCGCACGGTCACCCGTCCACTGTTGCCGTCGACCACGGTGACCTGCGGACGGACCTCGGCCAGCCGCGCCACCGACCAGGTCTCCAGGCCGATCGGCTGCCAGATCCCGGCGGTGGCCAGGGTGGGACCCCAGTCCCAGCCGAAGTTGCAGGCCATCTTCCGCACGTACGGCACCGGCTCGTCGCCGCTGACGTGCGGCCGTTCCCCCACCGACGCCCGGATCGCGTCGCCGTACCGGTACACCGAATCGAAGCGGATCGCGAGCCGATTTCGGCCCGGCCGCAGGAGCCCGCTGACGTCGAACCGGTAGGACCGGTGCATGTTGGCGGTGGTGCCGACCTCGACGCCGTTGAGCGTGATCGTCGCGACGGTGTCGAGGCCGTGGCAGACGAGGTCGGTCCTGTCCCCGGTGTCGGTGTGCTCGAAAACCGTTTCGTAGACCCAGTCGGTGCGGCCGATCCACTGCAGGCGCTTCTCGTTGTCGTCGAGGTAGGGGTCCGGGATCAGGCCCTGTGCCAGCAGGTCGGTGTGCACGCAGCCGGGCACGGTGGCCGGGATCGTGGCGGGCAGTTCCGGCTCGTCGGGTGACCCGCCGGGCCGGCCGCCGGCGACCGACAGAGTCCAGTCGGCCAGCGGCCGGAACGACACCATGAGCTACAGACCTCCGGCGGGGCGGGTACTTAACCGGGTAAGTTGAGTTCCCGCACGATAGAGCGGCCGTGACGAGAGTGTCAACGGCTCAGTACCGGCAGACGCCGGTCGGGTGGATCTGTTCCAGCCGCGCGCGTTCGGCGGCGTCCGGGTGCCAGGAGCCGTACACGCCGCGCGCGATCGCCGCCGCCACCGGTTGCCGTTCGCAGGCGAACACGCCGCCCTCGATCGGGCCGCCGGCCACCGTGCGGGACGTGCCGTACAGCGGGAACCGCTGCGTGCAGGCGCCCGGCGGGCGGGCGTCCAGGATGCCGTTCCACACCGACGGGCCCGCCGCTATCTCCTGGCCGGCCGTGTCGAAGCAGCGGTCGACGGCCGACGCCGGCTTGTTGTCGACCACGCCGCGGCGCGGGAACGCGCGGATGTTGGCCATCCACCGGTCGATCACCGTCAACGCCAGCGGGGTCGCGTCGGAGGCGACCGCCGGCCGGGCGTCGGTGAACCAGATGACCTGGTTGCCGGCGCGGCCGTCGAAGTTCAGCATCCGCTTGCGGCTGGCGAAGGACTGGTGCGTGTTGTGCATGTTCAACTGGTCCTCCAGGTAGTGGCGCCAGTCGATGATCGGAATGTCGATGTTCCCGGTGAACACCAGCCCGGACCGCAGCGACGCGAGGATCGCCCGGCGGTCGCCCGTGGTCCGCGGCGCCGGATCACCGAGGCGCATGTTCCGGGCGCTCCACGGGTCGAACTGGGCCGGGTCGGCGCACCGGTCGGGGACGAACGGGCAGCCCTCCTGCACCATGTCGCGCGCGGCTTTCCAGCTGCCGACCCGCGCGTTCAGGTCGAGGAACTCGGCGGGCGTCAGCTGGCCGGCGCGCAGCGCCGTCAGGCCGTACTGGACGCCGACGTTGTCCCACGCCGACCGCGCGTACCCGTCGGGGCCGACGCCGTAGATGGTCTTCAGGTCGTCCCAGTGGGTCCAGTGGACGGTGGTCATCACGCCCGGCGGGTCCATGCGGGCCCACAGCGGGTCGGGCTGCTGCCAGGTGGGGTTCAGCGCCAGCGGGGTGAGCCCGCGCCAGCCCGCTACGCACTCGTCGGAGCCCGGTGCGCCGCCCCGGTACGGGTTGGGCACGGTGGCGCTGCCGTTCATGCCGATGAGCAGCGTGCGGTTCTCCCAGTTCTGCCACTTGGGGTTCGCCGCGTCGGTGACGTCCATGTAGTACTCGAGCAGTTCGCAGTCGCCGACGTGGATGGTCTGGGTGACCATGTCGGGGTACGAGTACTGCGGGATGGCGGCGTCGATCACGCGCGTCCCGTAGTTCTGCCCGTACACGTACTGCTGGATGCCGCCGCCGGAGCCGCCGACGCCCACCGTGTACAGCGGCACGCCGTGCCGCTCGATGAACAGCTCCTTCAGCATCAGCGCGGTCTCGCCGCCGAGGATCAGGTTGTAGTGGGTGTCGGTCCGGGTGCCGGTCGAGTACAGCACGGCGTATCCGCGGCTGAGGCCGTCGTGGTACAGGTGGCCGCCGGGCAGCCGGCCCTGGTCGTGTCCGATCGCGACGCCGCCGTCGAAGCGGTAGACCACCTTGCGGTTCCAGGCCGCCTCGTCGGCGAGCATGGTGATCGCGTAGACGAACCGGTTGCTGGTGCCGCGCTCCCGTCGCACGACGTAGTCGACCGTGCGGCCGTCGCTCGTCGTGGTCTGCGTGAGGTCGGCCGGTCGGGTGCCGTCGGCGGGCATCGGCTTGAAGGTGCCGTCGGTCGCGCGGTAGATCAGGTCGACGACGGGACGGGCTTCGCAATCACGGCTCCAGCCGCCGGCGACCCGGTAGCCCTGGCCGTCCTGGTTGTCGACGAGCGGCTCGCCCAGGCCGGCCTGCTCGGTGCGGCACAGGAACGGGTACTGGTGCGGTCCGGAGAAGACCGGGCCGGCCGCCGGGTGGTTGCGCAGCGTCAGGCGGGCGTGCCCGGCCCGGAGCTCGTTGGGTCCGGGGCGCAGGCCGGTGACGAGGGCGGTGCCGTCGGGCCTCAGCGTGTCGCTGATGTCGCGGCCGTTGAGCGTCAGGCGCCTGCCGTGGACGCGTACCAGCGCGTCGCCGCCGGTGACCTGGTCGGGTCGGCTCGACAGCACCTCGATGTCGTCGTTCTTCGCGCCCGCGCTCGCGGGGGCGGCGACGACGGTGGTGGACAGCAGGACGGTGACCAGCAGCGGGGCAATCTTCATTGATCATCTCCGATCCCGGCGGTGGGACGGACGATTCCACGTCGCACCCGCGCTGTAAATGGTCTGCAACCGGGGCGGGTGCCCGGGCGTGAAGGGTGCGGCGGGCACGTGGCACGAAGGCGGGATTACCCGGCTGCCTCTGCCGGGCAGGATTTCATCAACGAAGGAGGCAGTCATGGGTTTCAACGCACGCTCGGCCCGTACGGTGATCGCGGTCGCCGCACTGGTCGGTGGCCTTGGCGCGATGACGGCGTGCGGTTCGAAGCCGGCCTGGAAGAACCCCGGCGACAAGTCGGACACCCCGGCCACCAAGGAGGTCGCGACCACGGTCGCGGCTCCGGCGAACGGCGCCACCGACGTGTCGACGGCCACGGAGATCGGGCTGGCCAACGCCAAGCCCGGTAGCACGGTCACCATCACCGACGCGACCGGCGCGACCGTCGCCGGCTCCATGCGGGCCGACGGGCAGACCTGGGTCCCCGCCACGCAGCTGAAGTACGCGACCGCCTACACCGTGACGGTGAGCGGCAGCGACGACTCCGGCAAGACCACGTTCACCACGATGGCCAAGCCCGGCAAGACCATCAACGTCAGCGTCGCGATGGCCGACGGCAAGACGTACGGCGTCGCGATGCCGGTGGTCGTGCGGTTCGGCAGCGACGTGAGCAAGGACCAGCGGGCCAACATCGAGAAGCGGCTGCTGGTCACCAGCAACCCGCCCCAGCTGGGCGTGTGGTACTGGTTCAGCAACAACGAGGTGCACTACCGGCCGAAGGACTACTGGCAGAGCGGCACGACGCTCTCGGTGCGCCTGGCCACCGGCGGCCTGCAGCTCACGGGTAGCGCCTACGGCGCCAAGGACGTCACGGTCAACGCCACCATCGGCCGCAAGCTGGTGATGGAGACCGACGACGCCAGCCACCAGATGACCGTCGCGCAGGACGGCCAGGTGATCAGGACGATCCCGGTGAGCCTCGGCAAGTCGTCGACCCCGTCGTCGAGCGGCGCCATGGTGGTCATGGACAAGAACAAGTCAGAGGTGTTCAAGGGCGACGCGAGCGACCCGTACGTGGAGACCGTCTACTACGTCCAGCGCGTCACGATCGGCGGCCAGTACATCCACGCGGCCCCGTGGTCCGTGGGTGACCAGGGCAAGCGCAACGTGTCGCACGGCTGCACCAACGTCTCGCAGGACAACGCGATCTGGCTCTACAACCTGACCATTCTCGGCGACCCGTACACGGTGAAGGGAACGCCCCGCAAGCTCGCCTGGGGCGACGGCTGGACCGACTGGGACAAGCCGTGGGAGGAGTACGTGAAGGGCAGCGCGCTGCCGGCACCGGTCGAGCCCGCTCCCGCCGCGTCGAGCCCGGCCCCCTCGGCCTCCGCGTCCACCAACTGACCTACCGGACGAACGCGACTCCCGGACCGCATCCGCGGCCGGGAGTTGTGTCATTTGAAGGTTCTTACCTCTAGGCGTGAAGATTCCACGTGGTTTGGGCGGTTTGACCGAATTGGCGTTACGGTCCCCGCATGTCCTTGAGCAACAGCCGACGGCGCGCGGGGTTGGTAGCCGTCCTTGCGGTGGCGTTCGCCGCCGTCGCGGCACCGGTGGACGCGGCGAGCATCACCCCGATCGCGTCCTGGTCGATGAACGAGAGCCGGGGCGCCCGCACGATGGTCGACGGCACCGGTCACGGCCTGAACGGCTCGATCGGGCGCGAGGTCGGCACCGGCACCACGGTCGGCGGCAGCACCGGCTACCGCTTCGACCGGCTCGAACCGGACCGGCCGCCGACCCACCCGGGGCACATCGTCACGGTCCCCGACCACCGGGCCCTCGACCCGGGGGACCGGAACTTCGTCGTGGCGGTGCGGCTGCGGACGGTCTACCACTTCGGCAACATCGTCCAGAAGGGCCAGGCGACCAGCGCCGGCGGCAACTTCAAGCTGCAGATCCCGAGCGGGCGGGTCGAGTGCCTGTTCCGCGGGTCGCGGGGCAGCCGGGCGGTGTTCGCGAAGAGCCGGATCAACGACGGGCGCTGGCACAGCGTCGAGTGCGAGCGCAGCTCGGAGGGCGTCACGCTGCGGATCGACGGGCGGGTCGAGTCGCGCGCCTACGGGTGGGTCGGCACGATCGACAACTCGTACCCGCTGACGATCGGCGGCAAGATCGACTGCGACCAGCGCAGCGTCGGCTGCGACTACTACGCCGGTGACATCGACCGGATCGACCTCGGGGTCCGCTGATCAGGTAAAGAGATGGTGCGGGCGCCCCCGTGACGCCCGCACCACCTCCGGTGCCTCCCCGACGGAGCCCCTCCCTAGCGGGTGATCCAGGTGGTGAGGACGTCGATCGTCTCTCCCGCCCGGCACCGCAGCCGGAACGGCTCTTGTGGGATGACACGGATGGTGAAACACCCGAGTTCATCCGTGGTCACGGACGAGGTCACCCCGGCCGCCGTCTGCACGTCGATCTCCGCCGTGGACGGTGGCACGAGCTGACCGATCAGGCCCACGCCGGTGAGCTCCAGCTCGATGGTGACGTGCGCCGACGCGAACGTCAGGGCACGCAGGTCGGCCGTGGTCTGGGTACGCGTCAGCGCCGGCTCCCGGTCGGAGTCGTAGACCAGGGCCGCCAGTTCCGCGTCGATGGTCCGCCAGGCGAACGCCGCCTTGCCGGCGGCGATGAAGTCCGGCGGTACGTCGCCCTCCGCGTCGAGGGCCTCTTCGAGTAGTGCCAACAGATCGTTGTCGTCTTCCCAGCGGATTCCCGCCATTGATGTCACCGTCGCCTCGCTTCCCGGGTCGCGCCGGCCCCTTCGCCCTCGATCAGTACGGCGAGGGCGGGGCAGCGCCGCAGTTCCGAGAGGCAGCGTTCCCGACTCGGTCCGATCGAACCGATCTTCATCCCCAGCGTGGCGCTGATGTCGCGGTACGCCGGCCGCTGCTCCTTGAACAGTTGCGACAGCAGTTCCTGACAGCGCGGACGCAGCTCCCGGAACGCCGACCGCAACGCCGCCTGCCGCTGCACCCGTTCGAGCTCCTGCTCGATCTCGGCGAAGCCGCCCTCGGCGTACGGCTCGGGGTCGGCCCTGTGCTCGGCCTGTTCCCGGGACCTGCTGGTGCGCAAAACCCGCAGACACTCGTTGCGGGTGGTCGTCGCGATCCACCCCGGCAGTGCGGCCGGGTCACGGATGTCGGCCAGGTGCTCGACCAACTTGAGCCAGACGCTCTGGCCCACGTCGTCGATGTCGGGCCGGCCCAGATCGTGCCGGCGACCGATGGCCCAGACCAGGGGCGCGTAACGGTCGACGATCGCGTTCCACGCGAGCTGGCTCCCGTCACGCGCCTCGATCACCAGCGCGACGACCGATGGGTCGTCAGCCATGCACGCCTCCCCTTCAGTGCGCCAGCGTGATCGGGTCGCTCCCACCGGCCTGGCGCAGGGTCCGCCGGAGTTCGCGCAGTGCGGCGTGCGGGTCGCCACCGTTCTTGGCGGTCAGCCGGGCCAGCCGCCCGGTGACGGTGGCCGCGGCGAACGACGTCCCCGACCACGACGCCCATCCCTCCGGAAACTCGGTGGGAAGGGTGCCGTGCTCACGCGTCTGCACGTTGACCGTACCGGTCAGGAACGGACCCACGACGTTCTGGCCCGGCGCCATGAACGTCGTCCACCGCACGTCCGGGCTGAAGCCCGCCCGGTCACCCGCCTCGGTGTCTCCACCGACGGCCTCGACCTGCGACAACGCCGCGGGCCAGCAGGCCGCCCGCTCGTCGGTGCCCGAGTCGCCGTTGAGCTTGGGGTCGCCGTGGTTGCCGGCGGCGGCGACGATCACCATCTGCGGGGTGAGCAACTCGACCGCCCGCGCGATGATCAGCGGGGCGTCGCCGTCGGCGGTGATGCAGCCCAGCGACAGGTTGAGGATCTTCACCCCGGAGTCGCGGAACTTCATCATCGCCAGCGCCGTGTCCCACGCGGTCGCGACGGCGTGCTCGTCGTCGAGGACCGCGCCCACCACGAGGCGGGCCTCCGGCGCCTCGTCCAGGATCCGCCCGGCCACGAACGTGGCGTGCCCGGCCCAGTGCGGGTGCGGACCCGGACCGTCGAGCACCGCACCCTCGTCGGCGTGCAGCTTGCCGACCAGCAGGGGATGCGCGGTGATGCGGGTGTCGAGGAGGCCGACCAGGCAGGTCTCGCGGGCCGGTTCGCCGGGCCGGGGCGCGGGCGCCGACGCCGCCACGGGGTAGAGCACCCCGCCGCCGCTCAGGTGCGGCAGCCCGATCACACTACGGACGTGCCGGTTCTTGCCCATCTCGAACGTCCAGCCCGCGTTGTCGCGAGCGGTGCGGAACCGGATGCAGTAGAGCAGCAGGTCGAGCGGGGACGACTGGTCGGTCGGGCGGGGAAAGGCGACGCGCCACGGTTCGGTACCGGGCGAGCCGGCCAGTTCGTCGGCTTCCTGCCGCAGCCGCGCCGCGGCATCGGCCAGCCCCGTGACGCCGATGCGGCTCAGGTCGAGCACCTTGCTGCTGGCCTTCACCTCCCGGCGCAACCCCAGGTCGCGGAGCAGGGTCAGCACCACATCCTCGTACGGGCGATCGACGACGATCTCGTCGGGTACCGAGGTGGTGGGCTGGGTTTCGCCATCCGCTATTGCCATTACGCGGTCCTCTCTGCTGAAGTCCTCGCGGTAAGCTCCATCCCTACGGAGCGGGTTGGAGTGTCGTTGATACGACGTGCCTGGGCGGGATTCTTCTCCTGGTCACAGTCATGAGTTCCGACCTGGCCGAACAGGCACGCGCGGCACTCCGATCGGCGGAGTCCGATCCCCGGCAGGCCACCCGGTCGGCGTCCGGAATTCTCGATCAGGCCCGTGCCGTCGGCGATCTCGCGGTCGCATGCGTCGCCGAGCGGGCTCTAGGGCTCGCCGCGTTGCACGCGCGCGATCTCGACGTCGCGATGCGCCACCTGAGGTCGGCGATCCGGCACGGCGAGCGGGCCGCCGCTCCCGAGCTCGCGGCGCAGGCCCGCATGACGTTGGCGTTCGCGATGAGCTCGCGGGGCTGGTCAGGTAAGGCGCTCCGGGAAATCGAGCGCGCTCTCCGTGACCTGCGTGGCTCCGATCGGGCCCGGTGCGTCGCGCAACGCGGTGTGATCGCGCATCAGCTCGGCCGCCTCGACGCCGCGCTCGCCGACTACAACGCGGCGCTGCCGGCCCTGCGTCGCGCCGACGACCCGGTGTGGATCTGGCGGGTGCTGTCGAACCGGGGCGTGCTGTACGGGCACCGGCTCCAGCTCGGTAGCGCGCTGGCCGACCTGACCGAGGCCGCTCGCCTCAGCGACGAGCTGAGGCTGGGCACCTCGGCCGCGTTCACTCAGCAGAACCTGGGCTGGGTCAACACGCTGGCCGGTGACCTGCCGCAGGCGCTCCGCGATCTCGATGAGGCCGAGCAGCGGCTGCGCGGCCTCAATGCCCAGTTGGGCCAGGTGCTCCGCGACCGCACCGAGTTGCTGCTGTCGATGTACCTGGCCGCCGAGGCGCGGACGGCGGCCGAGAACGCCGCCACCGAACTGCGCCGGGAGCGTCGGCTCGGCGCCGTGCCGGAGGTGCGGCTGCTGCACAGCCGGGCGGCCCTGCTCGACGACGACCCGGCTGTCGCTCTGGCGCAGGCGAAGCAGGCGGTGCGCGAGTTCGAGCGGCAGAGCCGTCCCGAATGGGCCGCGCAGGCGCGGTTCGCGGTGCTGGCGGCCCGGATGGCCGGGCCGAACTGCAACCGCGTGACCATCGCGGAGGCCGCCCGGGTGGCCGACGCGCTCGACCGGACGCCCTGGACGGCCTCGGCGGCCGAGGCACGGGTGGCCGCCGCCCAACTCGCGCTGGAGCGGGGCCGGGGCGCCGAGGCGCGGGCGCACCTCGAGCAGGTCGATCCGGCGCGCCGGCGGGGGCCGGCCGCGCTGCGGGCCCGGGCCTGGTACGCCACGGCGCTCCTGCGGTTGTCGGGCGGCAATCCGCGCGGGGCGGTCCGGGCCGTCCGCACCGGCCTGCGGATCGTGGACGAGCACCGCGCGACGCTCGGCGCCACCGACCTGCTCGCGCACACCGCCGCCCAGCGGACCGAGCTGGCCCAGCTCGGCCTCCGGATCGCGATGACCCGCGGCAACCCGCGGGCCGTGTTCGAGTGGGCCGAGCGGGGCCGGGCCAGCCTGTTCCTGATCCGGCCGGTGCGTCCGCCGGAGGACCCGCCGCTCGCCGCGGCCCTGGCGGAGCTGCGGCTGGCGGTGAACGAGGCGGCCGAGCAGCGCGGCGCCGGCCGGAACCCGGCGCGGGCGCTGGCCCGGCAGATCGCGCTGGAGCGCCAGATCCGCGACTACTGCCGGCGGCAGCCCGGCCAGGCGGAGCTGTCCGACCCCACGCCGCTCGACGCGTTGATCGACCGGCTGGGCCGGGCGGCGCTGCTGGAGTTCGTCGAGCTCGACGGCGTGCTGTCGATGGTCGCGCTGATCGACGGGCGGGCGCGGCTGCACCGGCTGGGGCCGGCGGAGCCGGTGCACGACCTGCTCGACCGGGTCGCGTTCGGGCTGCACCGGCTGGCCCGGCAGCGGTCGGGCGCGGCGGGTCGGGCGGCCGCGGTGGCGATGCTGCGCGACGCCGCGAACCGCCTCGACCACCTGCTGCTGCAACCGGTGCGCGACGCGCTGGGCGACGCCGTCACCGGCGCACCGGTGGTGCTCGTGCCCACCGGACGGCTGCAGTCGCTGCCGTGGTCGATCCTGCCGACGTGTGCCGGCCGCCCGGTGACCGTGGCCCCGTCGGCGACCTCGTGGTTCCTGGCCCGAACCCGCTCCTACCAGGCCACCGGCTCGGTGGCGGTGGTGGCGGGCCCGCAACTGCCGGGCGCGCGCCGCGAGGCCGAGTCGGTGGCCGCGATCTACTCGACCGTCGCGCTGGTGGACGCGTCCGCGACCGCGGAGGCCACGGCGGCCGCCCTCACCAAGGCCGACCTGGCCCATCTCGCCATGCACGGCCGCCTGTCGCCGGACAACCCGCTGTTCTCGTCGTTGCAGCTGGCCGACGGTCCCCTCATGGTCTACGACCTGGAACAGCTCCCCCGCGTCCCGCCGACGGTGGTGCTGGCCGCCTGCGACAGCGGCCGGCACGTCGTCTACGCCGGCGACGAACTCCTCGGCCTGGCGGCGACGTTCCTGGCCAAGGGCGCCCAGCAACTCGTGGCGTCGGTGGTGCCGGTTCCGGACGCGGCCACGGCCCCGCTGATGGTGGAGTTCCACCGGCGGCTGGCGGCCGGCCTGGCCCCGGCGACCGCACTGGCACAGGCCCAGCAGTCGGTCGGCCTCTCCACCGACGAGGCCGGCGGCGCCGAACTGGCCGCCGCCGCCGGTTTCGTCTGCGTCGGAGCCGGCCTCCCCCGCTGAGGCCGCGCTCATAGCACACCCGGGGCGGCCGTGGGGTTTGTCCACAGGCGGCCGGGCGGGCGCGGGCGGGCGTTGTCCACAGGGGCAGCGCGGGGGACGTGTGCCGGCACAGGCTGGTCCGTGCTCACGACCGCCTCCGGCCCGTTCCTCGGATCCGCCGCGATCACCGCCGGCCTGGTGACGCCCGCCCGCCTGCGCGGACCGCATTTTCGCCGGCTGTTCCGGGGTGTGTACCTGGACCGGTCGGAAACCGTCGACCACATGACGCTGTGCCGGGCGGCGGCACTGCTGCTTCCGCCTGGCGCGGCGCTGAGTCATCGGTCGGCCGCGCACCTCTACAACGCGCAGGTGCTGGCCCGTGACCAGCCGGTGGAGGTAACGGCACCGGGCGGATTGCGCCCGCAACCCGGGCTACGGGTGGTGCGATCACCACTCGCTCCCGGCGATCGGGCCCGACGGAGCGGCCTTCCGGTCACCGCGCCGCTGCGCACGGCGTTCGATCTGGCGCGAGGGCGAGACCTGGTGGCGGCCGTGGTGGGGGTGGACGCGCTGCTCCACCAGCGGGTGGTGCGCCTGGACCGTCTGCACGCCTACGTGGCCGAGCACGCGGCGTGGAACGGGGCAAACGCCGCGGTGCGGGCGATCGGGTTGGCCCGCCCGTTCGTCGAGTCGCCCATGGAGACGCGGTTGCGGCTGATCGCCGTGCTCGGCGAGCTGCCCGAACCCGTGGTGCAGTACGACGTCTTCGACCGCGACGACAGGCTGGTGGCCCGGGTGGACCTCGCGTACCCGGAGAAGCGGGTGGCGCTGGAGTACGACGGCGACCACCACCGCGAACGCGACACGTTCCGGCGCGACGCCGTCCGCCTGAACCGCCTGCACCTCCTGGGCTGGACGGTCCTCCGCTTCACCGCCGATGACGTACTCCGCAACCCCGCCAGAACCCTCGCCGTGGTGCGGGCAGCCTTTCATGATCGTTAGCGGTGTGACGTTCTTGCTGTTTCGGGCGCTGGAAACAGCAAAACCGTCGCACCGCTAACGATCTTGGCTGGGCTAGAAGCGTTCGCGTCTTACCGTGGCGCGCTTGCCTTTGAAGGTGGCGTCGCGGAGGGCGGCGATCACGTCCTCGGCTGCGCTGTCGGGGACCTCCACCAGCGAGAAGCGGTCGGCGATCTCGATGGCACCGACGTCGCGGCCGCCCAGGCGGGACTCGCCCGTGATCGCGCCGACCAGGTCGCCCGGCCGGATGCCGGCGCGGCGGCCGAGGCCGATGAACAGGCGGGTCATGCCGGTGGTGCCGGGCCGCCCGCGGCCACCGCCGTCGCGGAAGTCACGGCCACCGCCGTCGCGGAAGTCGCGGCCGTCGCGCGGGCGGCGGGGGTCGCGGGAGTCGCGGGGGCCCTCGGCGCGGGGACCGCGCAACGGGACGTCGGGGATCTCCTCGTCGTCGTCGGTCATGCCGTTGGACTCGTGGACGAGTTTCACGGCGGCGAGCGCGACCTCCATGATGTCGAACTCGTCGGTGAGCGTCTCGACGACCGACCGGTACCGGTCGAGGCCACCGTTCTCGGCGTCCTGCAGCAGGGTCTCGCGGACGGCGGCCCGCGTCAGCTCCAGCTGACGGGCGCGCAGGTCGGCGACCGTCGGCACCTTCTCCACCGCGATCCGCTGCCGGGTGACCCGCTCGATCGTCTTGAGCATGCGGTGCTCGCGCGGCTCGGCGAGGGTGATCGCCACGCCCTCGCGGCCGGCCCGGCCGACCCGGCCGATGCGGTGCACGTACGCCTCGGGCGCCGACGGCACGTCGTAGTTGACCACGTGGGTGAGCTGCTCGATGTCGAGCCCGCGGGCGGCGACGTCGGTGGCGACGATCAGGTCGGCGGTGCCGGCCCGAAGGCGGGCCATCACCCGGTCGCGGGCCTCCTGGCCCATGCCGCCGTGCAGCGCCTCGGCCCGGTAGCCGCGCCCGTTCAGCGTCTCGGTGAGGTGGTCGACCTCGTCGCGCGTGCGGCAGAACACGATCGCCGCCGCCGGTGCCTCGATGTCGAGGATGCGGCCCAGCGCGGCCGGCTTGTGCGAGCGCGGCACCACGTACGCGCTCTGCCGCACCAGCGGCGCCTCGCCGGGTTCGGTGGCGGCCCGGCCCATCCGGATGCGCACCGGCTCGCGCAGGTGCGCGCCGGCGATCGACTCGATGCGCGGCGGCATCGTCGCCGAGAACAGCACGGTCTGCCGCTCGGCCGGCGCCTGTTCGAGGATCGCCTCGATGTCTTCGGCGAAGCCCATGTCGAGCATCTCGTCGGCCTCGTCGAGCACCACGATCTTGACGTCGGCGAGGTCGAGCGTCTGGCGGCCGATGTGGTCGAGCGCCCGGCCCGGTGTGGCGACCACCACGTCGACGCCGTACTCCAGCGCCCGCAGCTGCCGGCCGATCGGCTGGCCGCCGTAGATCGGGACCACCCGCGCGCCCAGGTCACGCCCGTACTTGTGGATGGCCTCGGAGACCTGCACGGCCAGTTCCCGGGTGGGCACCAGGACGAGCGACATGGGCTTGCGGGACTCGGTGGCGCCGCGCTCGGCGGCCAGCCGTTCGAGGATCGGCAGCGCGAACGCCGCGGTCTTGCCGGTGCCGGTGGCGGCCTGGCCGAGCAGGTCGCTGCCGGCCATCATGGGCGGGATGGCCTCACGTTGGATGGGCGTGGGCTCCTCGTACCCGAGCCCGGTGAGCGCCTTGAGCAGCTCCGGCCGGAGATTGAGGTCGGCGAAGCTGAAGGCGTCGTCGTGTTCGGGGATCGGGGACATGCGGGTTGGCTCCTCGGTTCGCGGAATGCCCTACAACCTTTCCACAACGGCTCGGCGCGCGTTTACGTGGTAGGCAGGCACGGTGATCACTGCGGATCAACTCGCCGCCGAACTGCGGCGCGCCGGCGTCGGTCAGGTCGACACGACTACCCGCCGCCGGGCCGAATACTCCACCGACGCGTCGCTGTACCGGGTGGTGCCGACCGCGGTCGTCCACCCGCGCGACGCCGACGAGGTGGCCGCCGCGATCGCGGTGTGCCGGGCCACCGGAGTGCCGTTCACCGCGCGGGGCGCCGGAACGTCGATCGCCGGCAACGCCGTCGGGCCCGGGGTGGTCGCGGACCTGCGGCGCCATCTCCACAAGATCATTGAAATCGACCCGGACGCGCGGACCGCGCGGGTGCAGCCGGGTGTGGTGCTCGACACGCTGCAGGCGGCGGCGCGACCGCACGGGCTGCGGTTCGGGCCGGACCCGTCGAGCCACAACCGGTGCACGATCGGCGGCATGGTCGGCAACAACGCCTGCGGCACCCATGCCATGGCGTGGGGCCGGACGGCCGACAACGTGCGGGAGCTCGACGCGGTCACCGGGCGGGGCGAGCGGATCAGAGCCACAAAAGGCACAGAACACCACGGACTTCCCGAGATCGTCGCCGCGAACCTGGCCACCATCCGCACCGAGCTGGGCCGGTTCAGCCGGCAGGTGTCCGGCTACGCCCTCGACCACCTGCTGCCGGAGAACGGCGCCGACCTGGCCAAAGCCCTGGTGGGCACCGAGGGCACCTGCGCGGTGGCGGTCGAGGCCACGCTGAACCTGGTGCCGCTGCCGCGGGCGACCGCGCTCGTCGTCCTGGGCTATCCCGACATGGCACAGGCGGCCGACGCCGTCCCCGGCCTGCTGGCGCTGAAACCGATCGCGATCGAGGGCCTCGACCACCGGATCGTCGACGTGGTCCGCCGGCGCAAGGGCGCGGTGCCGCCGCTGCCGCCGGGCCGCGGGTGGCTGTTCGTCGAGGTCACGGGCGACGACCCGGACCAGGCCCGCCGGGCGGCGGAGACCATCGGCGGGACCGTGATCACCGACGCCGCGCAGGCGGCCACGCTGTGGCGGATCCGGGAGGACGGCGCGGGGCTCAGCGGCACCTCGCCCGCCGGCCGCCCGGCGCACGCCGGCTGGGAGGACGCCGCCGTCCCGCCGCACCGCCTCGGCGCCTACCTGCGCGAGTTCGACGCGCTGCTCGACGAGCACGGGCTCACCGGGATGCCGTACGGCCACTTCGGCGACGGCTGCGTGCACGTGCGGATCGACTTCCCGCTCGACGCCGACACCAGGACCTTCGAAACGTTCGTCACCCGAGCCGCCCGGCTGGTGGCCGCGCACGGCGGGTCGATGTCGGGCGAGCACGGCGACGGCCGGGCCCGCGGCGCGCTGCTGCCGCTGATGTACTCCGAACGGGTGATCGCCGCGTTCGAAGCGGTCAAGGACGTCTTCGACCCGGACGACGTCCTCAACCCCGGCGTCATCGTGCGCCCGCGGCCGTTCACAAAAGATCTCCGCCGCCCAGCGGCAAGGGACGGCGATTTCAGCACCGCCGTCCACCGGTGCACCGGCGTCGGCAAGTGCACCGCCGACACCGGCGGCGTCATGTGCCCCAGCTACCTCGCCACCCGCGACGAGAAGGACTCCACCCGGGGCCGGGCGCGGGTGCTGCAGGAGATGGTCAACGGCACGCTGGTCACCGGCGGCTGGCGGGCGCCGGAGGTCGAGGAGTCGCTCGACCTGTGCCTGGCCTGCAAGGGTTGCGCGTCGGACTGCCCGACCGGCGTCGACGTGGCCACCTGGAAGGCCGAGGTGCTGCACCGGCGGTACCGGCGCCGGCTCCGTCCGCGCACCCACTACAGCCTCGGCTGGTTGCCGCGCTGGGCCCGGCTCGCGGCGATCGCGCCGGCGGCGGCGAACCGGCTGGCGGGCACCTGGATCGCGAAGCGCGTCGCGGGGATCGACCCGCGCCGGCCGCTGCCGAGGTTCACCCGCCGCGCGCGGGTCCGTCCGTCGGCGGGCACCGGTGATCCCGTGGTGCTGTGGACCGACACGTTCACCGAGTACTTCGCACCGGAGGTCGCGGCGGCGGCCGTCCGCGTGCTGGAGGCGGCCGGATTCGCCGTGCTCACGCCGTCTCAAAGGGTTTGTTGCGGATTGACCTTCACCTCCACCGGGCAGTTCGGCGCCGCGCGGCGCCGGCTGCGCCGCGGCCTCGCGGCGCTGGAGAAAGCTGTGTCACAAGCAGGGCCCGGCGGGGTTGCGGTGGTCGGTCTGGAGCCGAGCTGCGTCGCCAGTTTGAGAGATGACGCGCGCACGGTCCTCGGTCCCGACGACCCCGTGCTGGAGGTGGTGGGTCGCGTGCGGACGCTCGCGGAACTGCTCACCGCGCGCGGCTTCGAGCCCGGCCGGACCGACCGGCACCTGCTCGCCCAGCCGCACTGCCACCACCACGCCGTGCTCGGCTGGGACGCCGACCGCGCGCTACTCGAACGCACCGGCGCCACCGTCACCCGGGTGCCCGGGTGCTGCGGCCTGGCCGGCAACTTCGGGATGGACCACTACGACGTGTCGGTGGCGGTCGCGGAGACGCACCTGCTGCCGGCCGTCGCCGGTGCTCCCGACGCCGACCTGCTCGCCGACGGCTTCTCCTGCCGCACCCAGCTCGACCACCTCACCGGCCGGCGCGCCCGGCACCTCGCGGAGCTGCTCGCCGATCTCCTCTAAGGACGGGGTGCGGCGGACCGATGGTGGTAGTGCCCCTCCCCCGGACGAATTGGCACCCATGAGCACTGTCGCGACCTGGTGGTCCCGCGATCGCGGGCTGGTCGGCATCGTCGTCGCCGCCCTGGTCACGGTGCTCGTGTACGGGCCCGACCTGATCCCGATGCCGGCGCTGGGCCAGGTGGCCTGGTCGACGGTCTGCGTCGTCGAGGTCATGGTGGTCCGGCAGTGCTTCCGGATCGCCCGCCTGCCCGGGATCGGGTCGAGCGTGCGGCGGTTCCACCGGCTGGTCGGGTGGGCCTGCGTGTCGTTCACCACCAGCTGTTTCGTGCAGCTCGGGATCGCGCTGCTGTGGCCGGACGACCCGCGGGTGATCGCCGGCAGCCCGCTCCAGGTGGTGTTCCAGGCCGGCGGCGCGGCGATCCTCACCACCGCGATGGCGACGTCGCCGCTGGGTCTCGCGGGCCGGCGGGAACGGATCCGCTTCTGGTTGGACGCGGCCGTGGTGCTGGTCGGCGTCGGCCTGTTCGCCTGGCAGCTCGGCGGGTACTCCGCGGCGGACACCCGGCCGGCCGAGCTGGTGCGGGCGCTGATCGGGCCGGCGGGGTTCATGGTGATCGCGTTCGGGCTGGTCAAGCTGTCGCTCGGCGGCAACGTCCTGTTCTCCCGGACGGCCGGTGTGCTCGCGGCGGTCACCGCCGTGCTGATCAGCGTCGACGCGGTGCTGACCCAGCGGATGGTCGACGCCGGGCACCCGTCGTGGCCGAACGGCCTGGGGATGCTCGCCAACCTGCTCCTGCTGGCCGCCCTGCGGATCCAGCACCGGCAGTTGCGGATGGGCGGCCTCGGCACCCGCCGCGACAACCGGGACCCCTACAGCCGGCTGCCGTACCTGGCCGTCGGCGCCAGCTACGGCCTGCTGATCTGGGCCCTGGCCGGCGAGGGCCTGACGCTGCGCGCCTGGGTGGTGCTCGGCGGCGCCATCGTCGGGTCGGCGCTGGTGGTGGCCCGCCAGCTGGCGGCGTTCGCCGACAACGACGACCTGCTCGCCCGGCTCAACGCCAAGGTCGAGGAGCTCGCCGAGGCGCGCGACGTGCTGCAACGCGCGGTGCTGCAACGCGACGGCCTGGCCGAGCGGCTGCGGCACCTCGCCTACCACGACAGCCTCACCGGTCTCGCCAACCGCACCATGTTCCGGGAGAAGCTGCAGGCCGCGCTGACGTCCGGCGAGACGCCCACCGTGCTGATCATCGACCTCAACGACTTCAAGCCGGTGAACGACCAGCACGGCCACAACGCCGGTGACCAGGTGCTGCAGGCGGCGGCGCTGCGGCTGTCGCGGTGCGTGCGCGACAGCGGCACCGTGGCCCGCCTCGGCGGCGACGAGTTCGGCGCGGTGCTGACCGACCCGGCGGTGGACATCGCGGACCTGGTCGAGCGGATGGAGCTCATGATCGTCCAGCCGGTGCGGGTCGGTACGGGAGCCGCGCGGGCCGAGGTGCGGGTGCGGGCCAGTTTCGGCTGGGCGACGGCCGAGCCGGGCGAACGCATGAGTGACCTGCTGCACCGGGCCGACCTGGCGATGTACGCCGACAAGGCGTTCAGCAAACGGTGACCGGCTCAGGACCGGTGTCCGGGTGCCGATGGGACGCGTGAGTCCCGGCCCCGAACGAAGGTGATCATGAGCAGTGACGGTCGACCCCGCGATCGCGGCATGATCGCGGTCCTCGCGACGACGGTCGCCGTGCTGGTCGTCTTCGGGTTCGACCTGCTGCCGTACCGCGCGCTCGGTGCCGCCGGCGCCATGGTCTCCCTGGCCCTGCAGGTCTGGGCCGCCGTGCTGAGCCGGCAGATCGCGGCGCTGCCGACGACGACCCGGGCCGCCCGCCGGTTCTGGCGGGTGATGGCGGCGTCGGCCATGTGCTTCGGCGCCGGCAGCGTGGCCGCCCTGGTCGTCTCGGTGCGCGACCCCGGCAGCGTCGCGCGCTCCGAATCCCCGGCGCAGGCGGCGCTCATCGGGGTGGCCTCGCTGATCCTGATCGTGGCGATCTTCACGACGCCGTCCGGTGTCGTGTCCGGGCGGGAGCGGGTGCGGTTCTGGCTCGACGTCACCACGGTGATGGTCGGGGTCGCGGTGCTCGTGTGGCAGTTCAGCGGGCCGACCACCGACCAGCCCGAGACCGGCGACCTGGTGCGGACGCTGATCGGTCCGGCGGCGCTGGTCGTGGTGGCGTTCGGCGTGGTGCGGCTCGCGCTGGGGCATTCCGCCCCGATGACCCGGCTGGCCGGGGGCGTCGGGACGATCCCGGCCGTGCTCTACGCCATCAACGAGGCCGCCAAGCCCTGGATGGTCGACTCCGGCCACGTGTCCTGGCGGGCCGGCATCGTCGTGCTGACGAACGTGGGGTTCGCCGCCGGGCTCCGGATCCAGTGGCTGCAGTCGTCGTCGGGGTCCGCGGCGGGGCACGCCCCCGAGAAGTCGTACAACCGGATGCCGTACGTCGCCGTGCTGGCGAACTACGCGGCGGCGGTGTGGGTGCTGCACGACACCGGGCTGGGGCTGACGGCGTGGGTGGTGCTCGTCGGGGCGCTGGTGGGGTCGGCGCTGGTGGTGGCCCGCCAGCTCGCGGCGTTCGCCGACAACGACGACCTGGTGACGCGCCTCAACGCCAAGGTCGACGAGTTGGCCGAGGCGCGCGACGTGCTGCAACGCGCGGTGCAGGAGCGCGACGCGCTGGCCGAGCGCCTCCGTCACCTCGCCTACCACGACGCGCTCACCGGTCTCGCCAACCGCACCCTGTTCCTCGACCGGCTGCAGGCCGAACTGGCCGGCGGCGGCACGCCGACCGTGCTCATGCTGGACCTGGACGGGTTCAAGCCGGTCAACGACCGGTACGGCCACAACGCCGGTGACCAGTTGTTGCAGACGGTGGCCCTGCGGTTGTCGAGGTGCCTGCGCGACCACGGCACGGTGGCCCGCCTGGGCGGCGACGAGTTCGCGATCCTGCTCCCGTCCGACCAGCCGACCGACGTCCCCGGCCTGGTTCGGCGGCTGACCGGCGTGGTGGCGGAGCCGGTCGCGCTGGGCCCGACTCGCGACGCCGCGACGGCGAGCGTGCGGGTGAGCATCGGCACGGCCACCGCCCGCCCGGGCACCGACCTGACGACGCTGCTGCACGAGGCCGACCTCGAGATGTACGCCGCCAAGCGGCTGAAGGTCGATCAGCCCGTGTAGTGCGCCCGCAGGCGCAGCCGGGTGGGCCGGTCGTACTCCTCGATCGCGTGCGCCAACCAGCCGACGGTGCGGGCGATCGCGAAGATCGCCTCCCCACCGCCGGTGACCATGCCGGCCGCGCGGGAGAACGTACCGAGGGCGAGGTCGATGTTCGCCGCCGGCAGCCCCCGCCGCTCCGCCTCGGCGAGAACGGCGTCGGTGAGCGCGAGCGCCGGGGTTTCCGGCGCCGCCTCCCGCAGGGCGGTCAGCAGGGTGGTGGCCCGGCCGTCGCCGTCCTTGTAGACGGCGTGGCCGAAGCCCGGTATCCGCTCGCCCCGGCGCTGGCGCTGGCCGATCACGCGGCCCGCGTCGGCCGGGTCGCCGATCTCCGCCAGCAACGACTCGACGGCCAGCGAGGCACCGCCGTGCAGCGACCCGCCCATGGCGCCGACCCCGGCCAGCACGACCGCGTACGGGTCGGCCCGCACGGACGCCGCCACCCGGGCGGCGAGCGTCGAGGCGGCGAGTTCGTGGTCGGCGAGCAGCGCCAGGGCGGTGCCGAGCACGCCGAGCAGGGCGTCGTCGGCCGGGTGAGCGGTGATCCGCGGCCAGAGCCGGCCGGCGATCGACCCGGTTTGCGTATACGACGCTCGATCCGGTGCGCTTTCGGCGCCGGAACCCGCACCGGATCGAGCATCGTATATGGAAGACGCGGCCGGCAGGCACTCCACCAGCGCGGCGACCAGCGAGCGGCCGATCGCGGCGATCGTGTCGGTGTCGCGGTGGTGCCGCAACGGGTCCAGGACGGCGAGGATCGGCACCGCGATCTGCAGCCGCTCGATCGGCAGGACGTCGGCGGGCAGGCCGTTCTGCGCGGCCCGGGCGAGCGCGGTCGCCGCGGCCGGCGCACCCCACGCCGCGCCGCCGGCATCCCCCTCGCGGAGCGGGAGCGAGCCGGTCCACAGGAGTTCCGCCACGTCCTCGAAGGACCGCGACGTCGCGAGCTCCAGGGCGTCGTGGCCGCGGAAGAAGGGGCGGTCGGCGCCGAGCGCGGTGATCCGGGACTCGATGGTGACCTCCGACACCCCGGCCCGGCGGCGGGGGCGCCCGCGGCGGGCCAGCCGGTCGACCTCGGCCGGATCGAACCGGCTGTGGCCCTCGGGCGATCGGCGGCGCAACAGCACCCCACGCGACACGTATGCGTAGAGTGTGGCGGTTTTGACACCCAACCGCGTGGCCGCTTCCTCGGCGGTCAGCCAGTCGTCTGCCATGCGCGTCCCCTCGTACTTGATTTTCGTCAACATTGACCGTATGAACGCGCAAGTGTCAACCTGACCGCATGCCACGAATCCACTTTCTCGACGTCACCAACCGCGACGGTGTGCAGACGGCCCGGACCGGGCTGTCGAAGTTCGGCAAGACGACGGTCAACTTCTACCTGGGCCGGCTCGGCGTGATGCAGTCCGAGATCGGGTTCCCGTTCCTGTTCCACGAGGTGCCCTACGTGCGCGCGCAGGTGGCGCTCGCGAAGGCCGGCGCGTTCGGCGAGCTGCGCCTGAGCGGCTGGTGCCGGGCGGTCACCGAGGACGTCGAGAAGGCGGCGCCGCTCGGGCTCGCGCACTACAACCTCTCGATCTCGACATCGGACCAGATGCTCAAGAACAAGTTCAAGGGCAGATTGGACCGCGATGCGATCATCCGCGAGACCCAGCTGGCCGTGCGCGCGGCGAAGGCGGGCGGGGCGGAGACGGTGGGCGTCAACGCCGAGGACGGCTCGCGGACCGACGACGGGTTCCTCACCGAGTTCGCGCTCGCGGCCCGCGAGGCCGGTGCCGACCGGGTGCGGTACTGCGACACGATCGGCGGCGACACGCCCTTCCGGATCGGCGAGCGGTTCGCGAAGTTGGCCGACGCCACCGGGCTGCCGGTCGAGACGCACTGCCACAACGACCTCGGCCTGGCCGTGGCCAACTCGATCGCCGGCGCCCTCGGCGGGCTCGACGCGGGCCAGGACGTCTGGATCAACACGTGCGTGAACGGGATCGGCGAGCGGTCCGGCAACGCCGACCTGCTCTCGTGCATCCTGGCGCTGCGGCACGGGTTCGGCCTCGAAGGCCGGGCCGAGATCGGTGACGCGCTGGATCTCAGCTGGGCGCGCCGGTTCGCGCTGTGGGCGTCCTACGCGTTCGGGCAGCCGCTGCCGTTCAACCAGCCGGGCGTGGGCGTCAACGCGTTCGCGCACGAGTCGGGCATCCACGCCGACGGCGCGCTGAAGGACCACCGCAACTACGAGTTGTACGACGAGGACGCGCTCGGCCCGTTCCCCGCCGACCACCACTCGACCCGCGGACGCGTGGTGCTCACCGGCGAGTACGGCGGGCGGGCCGGTTTCCGGCACGTCATGGACCGGCTCGGGGCCGACGTCAAGGACGAGGAACTGTCGTTCCAGCTGGTGCAGCTGTGCAACGCGCAGACGGGCAGACCGCTCACCGACGACGAACTGCGCCTGATCGCCACGTACCCCGGCGAGTTGGCGCTACTGTTTCC
>NZ_BOPG01000017.1 GCF_016863635.1 Virgisporangium aurantiacum
ATATAAGCGGCAAATCCGGTTTGTAGCGTCCCGGAGACGGGTACTCTCCGCCCTCACGCGAAGAGCGGAGATCCTGAGAACTTCTGGCGCGATGCACCCAAGTAGCAACCGAACGTGACTGTATGAGCACCTGAAGTAGTCGAGAGTTTCTCGTGTCGGCACGTCGTCCCTGATCCAAGGGGCCAGCTACACGAGGGGATCCGATGACCGCTCCTATCGTCACCTCAGCTCCGTCGCCCGTCGCCTCGGACCGGGAAGTCGAGGATCTGGTCCGTGCCCACCTGCCTCTGGTCGGGCACCTCGTACGCGAACTCGCCAGTCGCCTGCCCGCGCACGTCAACCGGGAGGACCTGGTGTCGGCCGGCATGGCGGCACTCGCCGCCGCGGCGAAGGGCTACGACCCCGACCGGGGCACGCCGTTCGGCAGCTTCGCCACCGTCCGCATCCGCGGCGCGCTCCTCGACGAGCTGCGCGGCCTGGACTGGGCCAGCCGCTCCGTCCGCAGCCGGGCCCGCCGCATCGAGGCCGCGCAACAGCAGCTCACCGCCGCCCTCGGCCGGGCCGCCACCCCGGCGGAACTGGCCGAGGCGCTCGGGGTCGCCGTCGACGAGATCACGGCCGTCGACGAGGACGTGCAGCGCGCGGTCGTCCTGAGCCTGCAGGGCTTCGCGCCCGGCACGGCCGACGACATGGTGCGCGAGCGCACGCCGGGGCCGGAGGAACTGCTGCTGCAGCGCGAGCGGGTGGGCTACCTGCACCACGCGATCGAGGCGCTCCCGGACCGCCTGCGCCACGTCGTCGCCGGGTACTTCTTCCACGAGCGGCCGATGGCGGAAATCGCCGCCGAGCTCGGGGTCACCGAGTCGCGGGTCTCGCAGCTCCGGGCCGAGGCGCTGGTGCTGCTCCGCGAGGGGCTGAACACCCACCTGGACCCGGAGCTGGCCGGCCCGTCGAACCGGGCGAGCGGCTGCGTGGCCCGGCGGCGCGAGGCCTACTACCAGCAGATCGCCGAGCGGGGGACGCTCAACAGCCGGCTCGCGCGCACCAACGCGCTGGCGCTTCCGGTGGCCCTGGCCGCCGCATAGCAAATCCAGATCCGCACCACCCGCGAACCACCGGCCGCCGCGCCCCCACGAGGGGTTGTGGCGGCCGGTGCGCGGGCGTTAGGTTAACCAGGTGGTTAACCTTGATCTGACGTTCGGCGCCCTCGCCGACCCCACCCGGCGCTCCATCGTCGCCGCGCTCGCCGTCGAGCCCCGCACGATCGCGTCGCTGGCCGAGCCGCTGCCGATGTCGCTCGTCGCGGTCAGCAAACACATCACGGTGCTGGAGAAGGCGGGTCTGCTCACCCGCGCCCGGGCCGGCCGGGCACAGGTCTGCACGCTGCGGGCCGACCCGCTGGCCGGTGCCGCCGGCTGGATCGACCACTACCGCCGGTTCTGGACCGGGCGCATCGACTCCCTCGAGCGCTACCTGGCCACGGAGGACGGGCGATGACCGACCTGACGATCACCCGGACGCTGGCGTTCCCGGTCGACCGCGTGTGGCGGGCGATGACCGACCCGGTGGCGCTCGCCGCCTGGTTCTGGCCGCAACGCTTCAACCCCACCGCCGAGGTCGACCTGCGGGTCGGCGGCCGGTACCGGATCGACGGGCCGGCCGCGGGCATGGCGGTGAGCGGCGAGTACGTCACCGTCGAGCCGCCGCACACGCTGGTCTTCACCTGGGTCTGGGACGGCGAGCCCGGCGAGACGCTGGTGACGGTCGAGCTGACGCCCACCGCCGGCGGCACCGACCTGACGCTGCGGCACGCGCGCTTCCCCGACGACCAGCAGCGCGACCAGCACGCCCAGGGCTGGTACGACTGCCTCGACCGCCTCCCGGAGTGGCTCACCCGCTCAGCGGGATGAACTTCACCGCCTTCAGGGCGGGTGCCACCGGCGCGCCGGTGGTCGCGCCGCTGATCACGACGAAGTCGATGCCGCCGTGGCTGCCGTCGTCGGACACCGAGGTGCCGGGGACGATCATCTTGCTGAGATCCTTGAAGACGACCTCGATCTTGCGTTCGCCCGGCCCGACGTAGACCAGTTCGACCTTCGACGCCTTGTTCTTGAACCGGATCTGGATCGGCGCGGTGTTGCACTGATCGGGCTTGTCGGGCAGCGCCGACGCCAGGAACGGGGCGGCGGCGGTGCCGCGCACCGCGAGGCCCGTCGCGTTGACGCAGGCCGCGTCGCCGCCCTGGTCGGGGTTGCCGCCGAGGGTCAGGCCGTCGGCGGCGAACGCGTCGCTCGGAACGACTTTGCCGAAGCCGGGGCGGGTCAGGTCGACCTCCTTGAGGCCGGCGCCGGGCGCGACCGGTGCGCTGGACGCGGACCCCGACGGGCTGCCGCCCGGTGACGAGACGGCCGCCGAGGACGCGCCCGCACCCGCGCTCGCGGCCTTGGTCGGCTCACCGGCGGACGGCGCACCGGCCGCCACGGTCGGCGACGGTTCCGGGTCGGGCTCGTTCACCGCGCGCGCGATCAGGGCCGAGCCGAGGATCGCACCCGCGATGACGCCGAGCGCGCCCACCGCGCCGACCACCCGGGCCAGCTTCGACGCGAACCGGGGCCGCTGCAGGAACGTCGCCGCGGCGGCACCGTAGGCACCGTCGCCGCCGGCCTCGATCTTCAGCGCCCGCTGCGTCTCGCGGTTCCACGGCACCGGCGCCCGCACCGCGAGCGCGACCGTCTCGGCGTCGCCGGACTGCAGCGCCAGCATCGGTGGGTTGAACCGCGACTTCGCCCGCCGCTCCGGGTCGGTCGCCGCCAGCAGCAGCCGGACCGGCACGTTGCCGCTGTTGACGACCTGCACCTGGTACTTCGCCGACCGCTTGCCGACGGCCACCTCGGGCGCCACCTGCAGCCCGATCTGCTGCACCACCGCCACGTTGACGGTCAGCTCCTCGCAGCGCGAGATCTCCGGCCGGTAGCGCGACCGGGCCAGCACGCCGACGGTGTAGATCCCCGCCATCGCGGGCGGGTCGGTGCCGAGCGTGAGCCGCACCGACGCCGACCCGGTCTCCCCCGGGCGCAGCTTGATCAGGTCGGGTTCGACCCGGGCACCGGTGTTCTGGGGCAACCCGAGCAGGTCGAGCCCGTAGTGCTCGACCACGTCGCTGGTGTTGCGGACGCTCACCTGGAGGGCGAACGCCTCACCCGGTTGCGCGTCGGCCCGGTCCGGGGTCAGGTCGACCCGCAGCGGCACGGCCATCGGTCCTCCTCCATCCTGGGTGAGATCAGACCAGCTCGTCGAACATGGCCTCGGAGATGCACACGTCCTTGTACGTGGTTCCGGGCACGGTGGCCAGGACGACGAGCGTGACCGCCTTGGTGGTGGCGCCGTCGAGGTCGAAGGTCTGCGGATCCATCGAGTCGACCACGGGTACCTCGCGCGAGCCGGCGTCGGTCTTGATGCGCATCTTCGTGATGCGCTGGTTGTTGGTGAAGTCGGTCGGGCTCTTCGCGAACCCGTTCACCATCGTGATCCGGGCCAGCTTCACCGGACGGTTGAACGCGAACCGCACCTCGACGCCGACGTTCGTCTTGATCAGGTGACCGCCGCTGTGCCAGGCGGTCTTCAGGTCGCCGTCGTTGATGAGCTGCGGGCCCCACTTCGCCGTCTCGGGATCGGACGCGGTGGCGGTGACGGTCACCGCCGACGAGTCGACGCGGATCAACGAGACCGACGGTGCGTGCGAGGGCTGGGCGGTGGGCTCGTCCTCGTCCCGGAAAATGACCACGGCGACCACCGCGACGATCGCGACCACCGCGAGCGCCGCCGCGAGAATCGCGACCCACGCGTAGCTCCGCCGGCGCTTCGGCAGCGGACCGAGGTCGACCAGCCCCGGCTGCGCGGGCCGCAGTTCCTGGCCGCACCGCTGGCACCGGATCCGGACGGCCGGGTTGATCTCGCGGCAGGCGGGGCAGCCGATCTCGGACATGCCCGGCTGCGCCGGGGGCGCGACCGGTTCCAGCAGGATCGGGTGCGCGGCCGGGCCCGGGACGTCGCGCTCGCCGGGCGCGCGGGCGACGCCGAACTGGGGGTCGCCGCCGGCCGGCCGCTCGCGCAGGAACATCAGCGGGTAGCCGCACTGGCCGCACAGCTGGTCGCGGTTCGGGTCGACCGGCGCGCCGCAGTCCGGGCAGGAAATCGTCATGACCCACCGCCGGGAAATCTGATGTCCAGTTCGACCTGGGCGCCGAGCGGGAGTTCGGCCTCCAGGATCCGGTGGACCTGACGCTCGCTCAGGTGCCCGGTGTGGTCGAGCTGCACCACGACCTTGTGGTCGGGCGGCGGCACCGGATCGTCGTTGCCGTACACGCCGCCGTTGTCGAGCACCGTGACGCGCGACCCGGTGGCCGCCTCCAGCAGGCTCTCGACGCCGTGCCGCGTGCCGCGCCAGCCGAGCAGCCGGCCGACCTCGCGCACCAGCGACCGCTGGTACTCCGGCGGGTCGGTCGGCTCCAGCTCCACGCCCAGCCACCCGGCCAGGAACTGCAGCATCTCCGGCGCGGCGAGCCCGGTGTCGAGGTGGTGCTCGACCGAGTCGACCCGGTCGCGCACGCTGCCGGCGACCTCTTCGAGCGCGGTGACGAACCCGTTCAGCACCGGGTCTTCCGCCATCACGCGCGGAAGCTGCCCTGCCAGCCATCCGGTCATTGCTGCACGACCACCCGGTGCTGGAACGACATGAACAGCGCCTCGGGGCGCAGGCGGGCGCGCTGGTCGACCTGGTCGAGCGTCACCTTGCGGCGCAGGTCGGCCGAGAAGACGTGCACCGCCTCGACGCCCTGCACGCCGAACGCGCCGTGCAGCACCCCGTACACGTCGCCGAGGCGCAGGTCGACGCCGAACGGCCAGCCGTCGCCGCCGGGGCCGCCCCGCAACGGGTTCAGGTACTCGTAGAGCGCCATCTCGGCGCGTTCGCGGACCGTCTCCGGGCGCACGCCGCCACTGGCCCGCACCTCGGCGACCACCTTGATGCCCTGGTAGCGCGGCGGCTCGACCTTGATGCGCATCGTCAGCAGGCGCCGCGGCTCCAGGTACGCCTTGATCGTCTCCAGCAGGTCCGCGTTGATCACCAGGTCGTCGAGCGTGAGATCTTCCGGGGCGACGTCGATGCGCGGCACCACGAGCAGCCGCGCCGGTTCGCCGGGCTGCGCGGGCGGCAGGCAGCGGGCCCGGGCGACGCCGGGCGCGCCGTCGAGCGTGAGCCGCTCGACGTCCTCGGCCGTGACGGCACGGCGCGCGCCGCGCAGGTACAGCGGGCCGCGCACCTTGGCGTTCTCCACGCTCTCCGCGTCGACGCCGCCGGTGGCCGGGTCGAGGTTGGTCACGTTCGCCACGAACGGGATCGACGTGTGGAGAACCGTGAGCCGGTTCGCGGCGACGTTGCCGCGCCGTCCGCCGCCGTAGCGGTAACCGGTGACGTAGATCTGGGCGTCCTCCTGCGGCACGGCGCCGTGCTGGCGGGCCCGGCCCTCGCGGTCGAACACCTGCGGGCCGAACCGGATCTCGCCGTTGGCGCCCGACCACGTGAACACGCGGTCGTCGATGGTGGCGTCGCTCAGGTCGGCGACCTCCGACCAGACCTCCTCCTCCGGCGGGCTGCCGCGGTCGTGCCGGGGCGGCACCACGCGCACGGTCTCGTCGGCCTTCCGGGGCAGCACCGGCGCGCGGCGCACCGTGAACACCTGGCCGGGGCGGCCGGTGCTGGTGCCGAGGAGTTCGGCGGGCGCCGGTTCGGCGTGGTGCGCGGCGACCGCGCCGCCGATGCTCAGCGCCTGCAACGACTCCAGCCGCGGCGGGTTCCGGTAGTCGGGCTGGCCGGGCGCGGCCTGGATCAGCCGGCACCGCACCCAGTGGGCCCGTCTGGTGCCGAGGGCGAGCGGCTTGTGGCGGGGCGGGAGGAGCAGGGTCACCTCGCCCGGGCTGTTGAAGCCGGCGCTGGTGTCGTCGAGGATGCGGACGTTCTGCCACTCCCGGCCGTCCCACGCCTCCCAGACCCGGGGTGGACGCCGCGGGTCGACGCCGGCTCCCTCCGGGCCCGTCTTCACCTCGAGGCGGAGCAGGTTGCCGGCGGCGGAGTCGGCGAAACCGAAGTAGACGGCCTCGTCGGGGCGCAGCGTCGGGAACAGCCTTACCGAACTGGCTTCCCGCCTGAGGTCGTCCCAGTGGTCGGTGAAGCGGTCGTCGGTGTGGGTCAGACAGGCGATCAGTTGCGGGGCGACGATCTGCAACTCGTCGTCGGTGAGGAAGACGACCGCCTCGCCGTCGGAGCTGCGCTCGGTGCTCACCTGGGTGCCGGCCGGGATGCGCACGGGTTCGGCGCGCGGCGCGGTGAGGTTGAAGAGCAGGTCGACCCGGGCCGGCACGGCGGAGAACAGTTCGATGCCGACGAGTTCGAGGAACTTCACGTACATCCGGTCGGGCACCTGGTTGAGCCGGTACAGCGTCATCTCGGTCATCCAGGCGAACAGCTCGATGAGCGCCACACCCGGGTCGGAGACGTTGTGGTCCGTCCAATCGGGACAGTGCCGCGGGATGCGCCGCTTCGCCTCGTCGACGATGTCCTGGAAGCGCCGGTCGTCCAGGTTGGGGCTGGGGAGACTCATGCCACTCCTCCTTCCCCAGGGATGGTGTAGAACGGGAACACCAGGTTCCGGACGTCGTTGGTGGACCGCATCCGGTAGTCGAGCTCTATCTTTACCTCCGCCGATTCCTGATCGGCCACCGCGATCACGCGGTCGACGTCGATGCGCGGTTCCCAGCGGTCCAGCGCCTCCCGCACGTACTGCTCGATCTGGCCGAGCGTGCCGGCGGTGAGCGGCGCGAAGATCAGGCTCCACATGCGACACCCGAACTCGGGACGCATCACGCGCTCGCCCGGGATCGTCGACAGGATCATCCGGATCGAGGCGTCGATCTCCTCGCTGCCGGTGATGAGGCGGATCGTGCCGGCCGGCGTGACCGAGGTCGGAAAGCTCCAGCCCGCACCGATGAAGTCGCCGTGCTTCGCCATGGTTTTCTCAGCCCACCAACACATTCGGTGAGCCGGAGGCGATCGTGCCCACCGGTGCGTCGACGGGGTCGTTGCACGTCATCACCGCGTCGCCGACGCGCGCCAGCGGCTTGTTGTTCACCAGCACCGTCTGCGAGCCGACCAGGACCTTGCCCTGGTTGGTCGGCGGCTTGCTGAACGTCATCGGCGGCGGCGGGATGTGCGGCGGCGTGTGTTTGGAGATGCTGTCCTGGGTCGCCGCGGGCAGGCCGTTGATGAACACGTCGCCCGACAGCGCCTGTTGCAGCAGGCTGACGAACGGCAGCGGCGTCGGCACCGGTGGGCCGCTCGGCGGCACGCACAGGTGCGTATCGGTGCCGGTGACCTGGTCGTTCTGGCGCGCGGCGGGTTGTCCCACGGTCCTGTTCCTCTAGTTCAGCTTGATGGGCTTGCCGGTCAGCGTCATCTGGCCGGTCGCGGTGATCTCGATCTCGGCGGCGTTGATGACGAGCTTGTTCTTCGCGGTGACCTCGATGTCGGTGGCCTCGACGACGAGCTTCTGCTCGCCGATCAGCTGCGACTCCTTCTGTTCCAGGTGCAGCTTGTTCTTGTCGCCGCCGAGCGACAGGTGCACCGACGGCGTCGGCTCGTCGGTGAACAGCAGCCGCGAGTCGATGCGGGTCACCAGGCCGCGCTCGTTGACCTTGCCGTTGGCCACCGCTGATTGCAGCGGCACCGCGTCGGTGCGGTTCCACATCCCGCCCAGCACGACCGGCCGGGTCTGGTCGTCGTGCTCGAACCCGACCAGCACCTCGTCGTCGACCTCGGGCAGCCACTGCATGCCCCGCTTCGGGCCGCCGCCGAGCGTGGCCACCCGCGCCCAGGCGCTCTCGTCCTCGGCCGACAGCGTCGGGAACGTCACCTTGATCCGGCCCAGCTTCTCCGGGTCGTTGTTGTTGGTGACGATGCCGACGACCAGCCCGCCCCACGACTTCGACGCGCCGTTGGTGGCGTTCTGCCCGCCGACGAGGAGATCGGCGATACCCGCCGGTTCCTTGCCACCGCACACGATCCGCGTGACGTAGGGGCGGCCGGCGCCGTAGAGGTGCTCCACGCTCGTCACCCGGTAGTTGCCCGCGAGGCGGGTGCCGACGCCCTCGACCTTCACCATCGCGCCGGCCGCCAGCAGCGGGTCGCCGCTCGCCTCGCCGCGGAGCACCACCTCGGCACCCGACGACCGGAGCAGGAACGCCTGCGCGAGCGCGTCGGCCTGCGCCTGATCGGCGACCGGGAAGTAGCCGGCGCTGCGCTGCACGCGTCCAAAAGCTCTCTTCGCCGCGGCGTGCATCTCGTCGCCGGCCGGGGCATCCGTGCCGAGCTCGCCCTCCGACGCGCGGCCGACGATCGGCTTCTTCGCCAGCGGGTCCCAGCCACGCACCTGGACCTCGTCGCAGCGCTCGCCCGAGGCGAACCGCACCGAGAAGCCCTTGAGGTTGGCGCCCCAGCGCAACGGCGGCGGCGACCCGGTGGCGCGCGGGCCCTTCTTGAAATGGAACGTCTTCTCGCTGATCCAGAAGTCGAAACCGATCCGGGCGGCCCGCCTTCTCAGGAACGCGTAGTCGGTCTCGGCCACCTGCAACAGGTACTCGTGCACCTCGCCGGTGCTGTCGACGTCGGGCTCCAGGCCGTACTCCCCCGCGATGCGGCTGGCCACGTCGCCGTCGGTGACGCTCTGGAAGCTCCGGCTCTTCGGCGCGCGGGCCATGCGGTGGGTCAGGTCGAGGCCGGCGAGCACCAGTTCGTGGCGGCCGCCGCGGCCCGGTTCCATCGAGACCGCGGTGAGCTCGCCGGAGGTGACGAGCACCGGGTCGCCCTCGGCCCGGAACGCGATCTCCATGCGGGTGCCGAGCGTGAACATGTCCTTGTCGAACAGCTCGAAGTGCGGGTCGTCGAAGTGGACGGCGAAGTAGTCGGGCAGCTGCACGGACTCCTCGACGCGCACGAGCGAGAGGAGCCCGTACAGGTCGGCGGGCAACGGGCGTCCGTCGGCGGTGATGACGACGCCGTCGAGCCGCTTCTGGTTCTCAGCCACGACGGCGCACCGGCAGCTCGGGAATCACCAGCACGGTTCCGGGCTCGACGTCGAACGGGTCGATCACGCCGTTCGCCTCGGCGATCAGCCGCCAGTTGAACGGGTCGGCGTAGTGCGCGGCGGCGATGCGGTCGAGCGTCTCGCCGTGCACCACGCGGTGCACCGTGTGCAGCGTCGGCGTTCCGGACGTCGGGTTCTGCAGCGGCTTGTACTCCTCGTCGTTGAACTGCTTCAGCGTCATGTCGGCCTTGGCCCGCAACGGCATGCCCGAGCTGGCGAAGTACGTGAACTTGATCTGCAGCCGTTCCACGATCGCCTTGAAGCTCGCCAGTTTTCCCCAGTGGAACTCGACCCACGGCGGTCGCGCGTTGTTGCGCGCCTTGTCGGCACCGGCGATCGAGGGGTCGACCTTCATCAGCTCGAGCAGCTTGCTGGTGTGCTCGGTGACGTCGGTTCCCTTGTCGGTGGTGTCGAGCATCAGGCTGAGCGTCAGCGTGCCCGGCTGGCCGGCCTGGAACCGCAGTTCGGGCGAGTTGCGGCCCTTGCTCTCCGGCACCTGCCAGGTGTTGCTTTTGGAGATGGTGAGTTCGGCCGGGTTGAACAGGCACTCGAACTTGGCACCCTTCTCCGTGATCAGATAGGCCTTCTCGGGTCCGGCCATCTAGAACACCCCCGCCCAGCGCCCACCGCGCCGCTCGATCTCCCGCAGGAGACGCTCTTCGACCATCTCCACGATCCGGTCGGCGTCGATCGCGCCGCTGTGCGCCACGTCTCCGCCGAGAGAAGCAAGGCTCGGGGCGCCGGGAGCCCGTCCCGAGGCGGGTGCGCCGCCGCCGGGGGCCGCGGGCGCGCCGCCACCGCCCGACGCGTCGTATCCGCCGCCGGCGGCCGCACCACCGGCCACGCCACCGGAACCGCCGCCGTACGCGCCACCGGAGGCGTCGCCGGATGCCCAGCCGCCTCCGCCGCCCGCCATCCCGCCCGCGCCGCCGCCATCGGTGGACCAGCCGGCACCGCCGCCCGCGCCACCGCCTGCGCCACCGCCGGCACCGCCGCCGGACCAGCTGTCGCCACCCGCGCCGCCGGACCAGTCGCCTGCGCCACCGGACATGCCGGGCATCGCGGGGAGCTGGCCACCGGGCATCGCGGCGAGAATGGTCTGGCGGGCGGTGCTCGTGGCCAGGTCCGCGACCGCGCCGACCCCGCCGCCCACCGGCAGCCCCTCGACGATCCCGGCCGCGACGCCACCGGTGTCGCCGGCCGCGTCACGGGCGGCCGCGCCGAGCGCACCGGGCAGGCCGGTCGCACCGGCCAGGCCGCCCGCGGCACCGGCCAATCCCCCGGCGCCGGCCATTCCCGCGATGCCGGACAGGCCGCCACCGGCACCGGCCAGTCCCGCGGCACCGGCCAATCCCGCCGCACCGGCCAGTCCCGCCGCACCGGACAGGCTGCCACCCGCGGCACCGGCCATTCCGGCGACGCCGGACAGGCCGCCACCGGCGCCGGCCAGTCCCGGGATGCCGGCCAGGCCGCCGGCAGCGGCCGGACCGCTTGCGCCACCGGCCATTCCGCTCACCGTGCCGGCGAGTCCGCGACCGCTCGCGAGGCCGGCCAGCGATGTCGTGCCGAAGGATCCGGCGCCGGACTGTCCACCGAGGACACCGGTCGGGCCCATCCCGGGGAGGCCGCCGGCGGAGAACGTCGTGCCCGGGCCGCCGCGACCGCTGAGAATCGAGGCGCCGGCGGCGAGGGCGCTGCGCTCGTCGTCGTCGAGGTGGGCGGTGTGGCGGCCGAGGAAGAACCGTGGCCGGCGGACCGGGTTGCGGGTGTGCGTCAACTCGTGCGCCAGCACCGACACCGAGGACGGTGCGGTCGTCGGCACACCGGGCAGGTGCACCACGGATCCGGTGGTGGCACCGAGCGCACCGGCCGCGGTGAGCGCGTGCCGGGTGGCGGGGCCGGTGGTGAACCTCGGGGTGGCACCGCTCCCGACGATGGACCGGGCCATGCCCCGCAACGCCGTGGGCAGTTCGCGCGGCGCCTCCAGCGGGCGCGCCGCCACCGCGGCCTCCCACCGCTGGCGCGGCGTCGGCCGGTCGATCTGGCGGGCCGAGGCGGGCGCGGGGCCGGCCCGCTCGATCACCGACGGCGGGGGTGGCGTGGCCGACACCGCGCCGGTCGGATCCGGCGCACTCGTCGGCGACGAGGACCCGCCCAGCACCCGAAGATCGGACGCGGCCACCGGATTGCTCACGGTCGGCCCGGCGTCGGTGGGCCGCACCAACGGCTGCCGGCCGGACCCGTTGCGCAGCAACCGAACCAGCTCGGCCGCCCCGGCAGCCGTCGACCCGATCCCGATCGTGGAGAACGGTCGTCGCCCCGGCAACCACGAACTTCCAGGATCGCCGGAACGGGTGGACGCGGAGCCGGGTGCGCCGGAGAGAGCCGCGGCGGAGGCCGGGCCGAGACCGGCTGCGCCGGGCGAAGCCGTAGCGCCGGACGGGCGCGCGCCGGGTGCGCCAGAGAGAGCAGTAGCCGGGCCGAAACCGGATGCGCCGGAGAGAGCCGTGGCGCCTGCCGGGCGCAAGCCGGAAAGGCCGGGCGAAGCCGGGGACGTGGCTGGGCGCGCGCCGGGTGCGCCGGAGGGAGTCGGGGTGGCGCCGGGTAGGTGCAACCCGGATGCGCCGGTCGCGGCTGGGCGCGCGCCGGGCGTACCGGAGAGAGCCGTGGCGGCGGCCAGGCGCAAACCGGTGACGCCGGGCGCCGGCGTGGCTGGGCGCGAGCCGGGTCCGCCGGACGGAGTGGGTCCGGCCGGCGTGTCGGTGACGGGGATGGGGCCCGCGACCCGGAGGTCGGACACGGACAGCGGGTTGCTCACCGTGGGGCCGGGCCGCCCGGGGCGCAGGACCCGGTGGGTCTTCGCGTGGACAAGGGGCGCCGGGCCGGCGGGAGCCGGCCGGGCGCCGGGTGCGGACGCCGTACCCGTGTTCGGGGTCGCCGCCGGGGAGGGCGCATGGCGTCGCAGAAATTCGATCATTGTCCATGGTGGACGGACCTGGAGCGCGCCCACGACATCGGCCGCGACGGGCGCCGTGCGCCGGCGCGGCCGCAACAGGCCGGGCCGGCGGAACAGCGTACGGAGGCGGTGTAGCAAGCGATGCCGCCTACTTGCTGGAGCGGAAGCCACTGTGACACACCTCCAGTTCCTCCACCGCCAGCTCGCGCGACGACGCCGCGAGCTTGGGACCGCTCCAGCGCACCGGCTTGGCGTTCGTGAACTCCCACGTGCGCACCGGCTTGCCCTTCGCGTTGAGCACGCTGACCTTGCCGGAGCGGCCGGTGACGCTGTTGGTCTTCGAGAAGCCCTCGCCGGAGCATTCCATCAGCCACTCGAAGAGCGCGTCGGAGTTGGTGACGCCGCGTTTCAGCACGAGGTTCGGCCACTTCATGCGGCCGAGAAGCTTGTGCGTGAAGGCATTCTGGCCGCCCTCGGGCACGTCCTCGACCTCGATCTGGACGGACAGGCCGGAGACCTCCGTGAACGCACCGATCGTGCGCCCCTCCACCTCGAACACGAACCGCCCGGCGAACGGCGGGTCCATCGTGCGTGCGTCAGCCACCGCGTACTCCTTGCCAGGCGCGTTCGTTCAGGGTGCCCACCTCCTGCAGCAGCCGGATCCGGTCACCGTGCTCGAGGTCGAGCAGGGTGTCGAACGGCCAGTGCAGGTGGTAGGCGAGATAGGAGATCTCCTGCCACAGCTCGTCGTGGTCGTACCTGCCTAGCCCACCTCCACGGAGCTCTGCGGGAAAGGGGCTCCCGGCTCCAGGGAGTCGAGCACGGACGCGTCCTGGAAGTTGATGATCCGGTACAGGTCCTGCAGGTAGCTGAAATCGCTGACGAACAGCGACTCGATGGTCTGCGTGGTGACCCGGGGGACGGTGCCCAGTTCGGACACCACCCGGGCCAGCACGATGACCGTGGCGTACGACTCGTTCTCCTTGACCCGCGGGTCGCGCAACGGCTCGATCTCGTCGCGGGCGCACGCCAGCCGCATGGTGCCGGTGCGGTGCAGCGTGCCCTGGCTGTCGACGTAGCCCTTGGGGAGGGTGAACGGGTATTCGGTCTGCAGGCTCATTTCGACCGACGCAGTCCTTCGTGTGTGATGACGATCTTCTCGGTGGCGACCTCGTTGCCGCCCGCGTCGAGCTCGGCGCCGGTCCACTTCGACGGCCATCCCATGTCGAAGTCCCAGCGGGCGACCTCTTTCTTCATCGAGTCCTTGATGACGATCGAGCCGCTGCGCCGGGCCTGGTCGACGTCGCCGTCCTCGACCTGCTTGCGCCACTCCCACAGGGCCTGCGACTCGTCGACGCGACGCTCGAGGGTGATGTCGCTCCACTTCATGGCGCCGGGCACCTTGCGGATGATCATCTTGCCCTCTTTGGTGGCCTCCTTGTACTCGATGGTCTCGGTCTCCGCCTCGACACCCGAGCACTTGCGGAAGCTCGCCAGTTCAACTCCGCCGATCTCCAGGACGAAGTTGAAGGTGGTCATCAGGTCAGGCATTTGTCAAACCCCTTACTCGGACGCGGCTCCGCCGCCCTGCCACTGACTGATCCGGAAGATGACGAACTCGGCCGGCTTCACCGGCGCGATCCCCACCTCGACGATGAGCTTTCCCTCGTCCACGGAGGACGCCGGGTTGTTGCTCTCGTCGCACACAACGTAGAAGGCCTGCTCCATGGTGGTGCCGACCAATGCGCCCTGCATCCACAGGCCGCGGAGGAACGACGTGATGTTGCGCTTGACCCGCTGCCACAGGTCGAAGTCGTTCGGCTCGAACACCGCCCACTGGGTTCCGCGCCGGATCGACTCCTCGATGAAGTTGAAGAGACGACGGACGTTGATGTAGCGCCAGCTCGGGTCGGTCTTCGCGAGCGTGCGGGCGCCCCAGATCTTCGTGCCGTAGCTGCCGAAGCTGCGGATGCAGTTGACGCCCTCGGGGTTCAGCAGGTCCTGCTCGCCGCTGGTGACCTCGAACTCCAGCCGCGCGATGCCGCGCAGCGCCTCGTTGGCCGGTGCCTTCCAGACGCCGCGGGTGCCGTCGGTGCGGGCCCACACGCCGGCGACGTGACCGCTCGCCGGGACGGTGAGGAACTTCTCGCCGTTGGTGGCGCCGGGGCGCTGCAACGGGTTCGTGATCACCACGTTCGGGTAGTACAGCGCGGCGAACGCCGAGTCGCGGGCCAGCTTCTGGCGCCACTCCAGGGCCCGCGTCGCGTTGAGGCCGGGCGGGGTGTCGAGGATCGCCATCTTGGTGTGGCTGCTCTCGCACCAGTCGACGAGCTGCTTCTGCACGGCGAGGTAGGTCTCCTCGTCGAAGCTGCCGTCGTCGCCGGTGGTGATCGTGATGAGGTCGGGGATCGCGACCATCGTGACGGCCTCGGCGATCGCCAGGCCCTGGTAGCCGGTGCGCTCGGCGACCGAGCCCTCGAGGTCGGCCGGTGTCACGCCGTTCAGCGCGACCGCGGGCCGCTCGACCTGGTACCGGCCGGGCGCCGGGGCCCGCTCGGCCAGCGAGACGCCGTGCATCGGCGGGATCTCGATGCGGACGAACCGGGACCGCTCGTTGACCGTGCGCTCCAGCGTCCGCGGGCTCTTGCCGGTGAACTGCAGGCCGCCGATCTCCTCCTGCAGCGACCCGTCGGAGTAGACGCGCAGGGTGTACTCGCCGGCCGGGTTCTCACCGCCGCCGCCGCCGTTGCCGCCCTCGCCGCCCTGCGGCGGTGCCGCCGGCGGAACGACCTCGACCTCCACGCGCGCGCCCGGGTTGAGCGCCGCGATGTGCAGGCTCTCGACCTCGGGCCGCTCGGCGGCCGGCAGCGACAGCCGGGCCTGGCCGTCACCGTCGCCGTCACCGACCGGGATCCGGACGATGTAGGCGGCGGCGCCGCCGTTCTCGAAGAACCCGCGCACGGCGTGCGGCAGGCGGGCGCCCCGCACGAACCCGCCGTACACCCGCTCGTACTGCGGCCAGCTCGTCACGAGCTGGGGCTTGACGCCATCGGGGTCGGTCGGATCGCCCTCGTCGACGTTGTAGGTCTCGGTGAAGCCGACGAACGCCGCCACGGCGGTACCGACGCCTTCGATCGGCATGGATCCGCTGGGCTGTTCCTCGATGTAAACGCCCGGCGCTCCGTAACTCGCCGCCACGGTCTACCCCCTCTGTTGGTTTTCCTTGCTTCGACGCAGGTACAGGTATGGATTGGTGCTATTTCTGGACGGCGCTCGCGAGCAGCGCCGGGTCGAGATCGGTGGTGTAGGACTCGCCGTAGTGCAACGGCGGGAAGATGCGCATCAGCGGCTGGGCCGACGAGCAGGCCACGACCTTGACCGACGGGAACTGGTAGACGATGCGGTACACGAGATCGAGCACATGGTGCTGGTCGAGGTCGAGCACGATCACGTCGGGCAGCGCCTCGACGAGCCGGTCGACCACGTCGGCGTCGGCGGCCTCGACGAGCTCGATGCCGTCGGAGCGCAGGATGTCCTGCAGGCCCAGCCGATGCAGCGCGCTGAAGTCACCCATCAGCACCCGTGTCATCACACCTCCCTCACCACGTTGAGACTGCTGTCCGGCAGGTGGCGGCAACAGGTGCAACGGTGCAGTCGAAGGTGCACCGCCTTTGCGGGGTCGGCGTTGCGGGGGACGATTGTCGGCATGCGGACGCGGGCCGAGGAGCCGGAACAGTTTCAGGACGCTCAGCTCGCCGCCGCGGCGGCGATGGGTCCCGGCGTCTCGAACCAGGCGCTGGCGTCGGGTTCGCCCGCGGCACTGATCGAACTGGCCAAGGCGGCCGGCGGGTCTCAGGCCGTGGAGGCGTTGCTGGCGAACCCCGGACGCAGCGCCGAGGGACTGGGCCGGACCGGTCCGCACGGGTCCAAGCCGCCGAGCCTGCGCGACGGGCCGCCGATCCACCATCTGGAGTCGGAGCACGTCATCCCGTTCGCGATCGGCGCGCGGTTGTGGGAACTGCTGAGCCTGGTGCTGCCCGTCCGCGGCAGATCGGAGGACCGGAAACAGACCACGATCATGATCTATCGGGGTGCGGCCGCCCGGAAGACGAAGGTCGACCAGAAGGTCATCGAGCAGTTCAAGGCCGAGTTCGCCGCGTCCGGCCTGGCCGGCGACATGTCGGCCGAGGTGGCGTTCGCGCAGGGCGGCGGCCATGTCGGCGAGCACGGCGACGGCGGCCCGGCCCGCGCGGTACTCGCCGACATGGCCGCCGCCATCGAGGAGATCCGCGCCGACGCGGTGGAGCGGACGGTGGCCGCGGTCGCCGAGGAGAACCGCGCCGTGGAGGAGGGCTTCGACCTCTCCAACGGCGAGCGTCGCGCGGTGCCACCCGACCGCGAGCCCGACCTCCCCTCGGCCGACGAGATCGAGGCCGCGTCCGAGACCCAGTACGACGACATCATCGCCTTGGCCGAGAAGGCGGTCCGCAAGGCCGACCGCTGATCCGCGTCGATCTTGCAGTTGTGCTCGCTCTAAAACGGGGCAAGACCGGGCGAAAGGGCGGGCACAACTGCAAGATCGACCGGCGTCAGGCGGAGCGGCGGCGGCGTCGGGGAGGCGGCTCGGCCGCCGGTTCCGGCGAGGGCTCGGGCGAGGGCTCGGGCGAGGGCTCGGGCGAGGGCTCGGGCTCCGCCGACACCGCGGGCTCGGTCGGGTCGACGAACCGCGTTGCGGTGACGTCGATCTCCTGGACCGGCGGGCCGGCCTCGACGAACGCCGCCGCGTCCACCGTCGCCGTGACCACGAGGTCGAGCCCGGGCTTCAACTGCCCGCCCAGCGCCGACCAGAAGTCGGAGTTCTCCGTGCCGTCGCCGCTGCGCAGATTCACCCCGGGCAGCGGACGCACCGCCGCGAACGGCCCCTTCAGGTGGTCGACGGCGATGAACGGGTGCAGCAGCAGCGCCGTCAGCACGCTGCCGAGCAGCGAGTGCTCGTCGCGGACCTCGGTGGTCCAGGCGGTCACCAGGTAACGGCAGTCGACCCGCGGCAGCGGTTCCCGGCGCACCCGCCGGCCGTCGTCGAGGCCCACGAGTTCCTCGCCCCACTGGCGTTCGGTGAGGTTGGGCCGCACGTCCCAGAGATAGAGGTTCACGGTCGGGCGGGAGACGCCGGCGGCCCAGTCGCCGTCGGGGGCGTCGAACACGATGTCGACCGAGCGCTGCGGCAGCGGCACGACCGCGCGCAGGAACGTCTCCAGGGACTCGTCGAGCAGATGCAGCATCAGTCGACCAGCTCGAAGTAGCGTTCGAACTCGGCCTCGGTCCGCAACCGGCCCATTTTCTGGAACTCCCGCTTCATGGCCAGCACAGCATGCCTCATCGTGATGGCGGTGTCGTCGTCGGCCGCCAGGAACGCCGCGCCCAGCGCCGCATTGCGGATGATGCCGCCGCTCACCTTGAACTGCCGGGCCAGGAAATCAAGATCAAGATCGGCGACGGGCGCAGCCGCCGGGAACGCCCGCGACCAGATCAGTTTGCGCTCCGGCTCCTCGGGCAGCGTGAAGTCGATCGCGACCGAGATGCGGCGCAGGAACGCCTGGTCGATGTTGCGCTGCAGGTTGGTGGCGAGCACGACGAGCCCGTCGTACGTCTCCAGCCGCTGCAACAGGTACGCCACCTCGATGTTGGCGTACCGGTCGTGCGCGTCGCTCACCTCGGACCGCTTGCCGAACAGCGCGTCGGCCTCGTCGAAGAACAGCACCAGGTCGCCGGCGGCCGCGGCGCCGAAGATGCGTTCGAGGTTCTTCTCCGTCTCGCCGATGTACTTGCTGACGACCGCCGACAGGTCCACCTTGTACAGATCCAGCCCGAGGACGCCGGCGACCACCTCCGCCGCGAGCGTCTTGCCGGTGCCGGACGGCCCGGCGAACAGCGCCACCACGCCGGTCGACGGCACCGGCGGGAACCCCCACTGCCCGTACACCACGTCGCGGCGCCGGTGCCGAACCGCCAGTTCACGCAATTGGCGCACGTCGTCGGGGGGGAGGACGAGATCCTCCCAGCCGCGCCGCGGGCGGATGCGCACCGCCACGCCGTCGAGGTGGCCGCCGGCGAGGCGCCGCACCGCCGGCGAGAGCTCGCCGTTCTCGGCCGCCGCGGCGACCAGCCGCAACTGGTCCCGGCTCAGGCGGTACTGCGGATCCGGCCCGCGCCCGAGCAGCCGCTGCCAGTCGGCCTCGTCGGCCTCGCCACTGGCGACCCGCACCTCCCGGTACGGCAGCGCGGGGATCGAGTCGAGCGGCTGCTCCAGCGCCGAACACAACACCCACCGCAGATGCGTGGCCCGGGTGATCGCGTCCCGCGCGGCCGCGTCCAGCGGGCGCTCAAGATCGAGGACGACCACAGCACCGCCGATCGTCGCCTCGCGCACGAGTGCGGTCCACCCGGCGGCGTCGGCCGGCACCGGAGACTCGACCCTGGCCGCTTCCGGCCATCGTTCCACCACGGTGCGGAGCCTGCTCTGCGCGTCACCGCCGTTGATGAGAACGAGCTCCGACGAAGCGCGACCGACCGCGCGGCCGGGACCGACGACGGCGCCGGGCGGGAGGGCCGGGTCGGCGGACCCGTCGCCGCGCAGGTGCCAGACCACGCGCGGCGGCGGCGCGCAGACGCGGGTGGCCCACGCTCCGGTGCCGGAGATCTCGACCAGCGCGGCCCGCAGCAGTGACGCGTCGGGTGCCACCGCCTTCTCGGCGGGGTGGCCGGGGTCGTTGAGGATCCGGGCGAGGCTGCCGAGGGTGAGCTGCGGCAGGTGAACGGAGTCCTGCAGGTAGGCGACCAGCCGCTGGCGGGCGGCGCTCATCTCGACGGCCACCACCAGCGCGAGTACCTCGGCCTCCTCCGCGTCGAGGCCGGCGGTGCGGCACAGGGTCGCGAAGCGGTCGTCACCGTCGAGCGACTCGGAGAACGCTTTCCGGGCGGCCGCGAGCGGTTCCGCCACCGTCGCCCGCACCGGTTCGACCGCCGCCGGATCGGGGCCGTCGAGGCCGGGCAGGCCACGGAGCACGCGGTCGAGATCGTCGACGGCGACGTAGAGACCGGCGAAGTCGCGCGGCGGACGCCCCTCCGCCACCCGGCACACCAGCGCCTCGCGTTGCAGCAGGAGATCCGCGAGGACCAACCAGGGGCTCAACTAGATCGCGCCCTCGCGTGTCGCGAGCGCCACGGCCTGCGCGCGGGTGCGGGCGTTCAACTTGGTGAGGACGTCGTGCACGACATTCTTCACCGTACGTTCAGAGAACCGCAGGTCCTCGGCGATGCCGCGGGTGTCGTGCCCGTCGGCGAGCAGGCGCAGCACCGACCGCTCGCGGTCGTTGAGGCCGCCCGGACCCAGGTTCGACGCCTTCACGACGTGCGCCAGCAGCCGGGTGAGCAGGTCGCCGGGCAGCGTCACCGCGCCGGCCACCACCGCGCGCACGCTGGCCACCAGCTTCTCCGGCGTGAGCTGGTCGTGCGGCAGCACCGCGCCGACCCCGGCGTCGACGATCTCCCGGACCTGCTGCTCGGTGGGCTCGCGCACCGTCGCCACCAGCTTCGTGGGGGTCCCGCTGATCAGCCGCACCGCGCGCCGCAGCGACGCTCCCTCGACCTCGAACACCAGCACGTCGAGACCGACGAGGTTCGGCTCGGGCATGAGCCCGCCGCTCTCGCCGCGCACCACGAACCCCGACTGCTGGAGACAGGCGCCCATCCCACGCCGAACGATCGCGTGACGATCGTCGATCCACACCGACGGAGGCTTACCCGCCTGCACCTTCACCTCCCGCGCAGGTGCCGGCATCCGGTGCCCCCTCACACCGCCGACACGCCCCGAATTACCAGCCGCTATTCAACAACATCGAGGCCAGCCCTTCCGGGCAACAAGTTCGGACCCCGGGCGCAACGCCGTCGTCAGCCCCCCGGTGAGGCGGAACCTTACACCGATCGATACGAGGTGAACGATCCCCTTCTCGGGCAACATGAGCTGTCGGATCCGGGCGTCGATCCGGCTCGATTCGCGACGCCCGGGGCCCGCACAGGCCGGCCGGATGCTTCGACACAGGCGCTAGCCTTCATGACATGCGTAGGTATTCGGCCGAACAGATCTACGGCTTCTGCCGCATGGCGGGTTTCAGCCCGGACGAGTCCGCGACGTTCACCGCGATCGCGCTGGCCGAGTCCGGTGGCAACAGCCAGGCCCACAACCCGCATGGGGAGGACTCGAAGGGTCTCTTCCAGATCAACGCGCGCGCCCACCCCGGGCTCGACCGCAAGTACGACCTGTACGACCCGCAGCAGAACGCGCGGGCGGCGTTCGAGGTGTCGGCGGGCGGCTCCGACGCGTCACCCTGGACCGTGACGCACGGCAGCGGCAGTGCCCGGTACCTCATGTACAGGGACGCCGCCCAGGCCGCGGCCGTCGCCTACGGCGACGGGCCGGGTCTCGGCGTCTGGACCGGCACCCCGGGCTACGGTCACCGGCTCGACGCCGGCGACGACGCGGGCGCCGGCGTGGGTGTGCACGCGATGAACGCGCCCACCGGCACCGGCACCCCGGGCGGCGACACGGCGCTCACCCGGTTCCTCGAGGTGTCACAGGCACAGGTCGGCGACCGGTACATCTTCGGCGCCGAGGTGAAGAACCTCGACGACCCGAACCCCGACGCGTTCGACTGCTCCGAGCTCACCCAGTGGGCCGCCCACCAGGCGGGCGTCACGATCCCCGACGGCGCGGCCGGCCAGTACCGGTACCTCCAGAAGATGGGCCTGCTGATCCCGGTGGAGGAGGCCAAGAACACCCCCGGCGCGCTGCTGTTCCACTTCGCCAGCGATCCGGTCGGTGGCAAGGGCGAGCCCGGGGTGGCGCACGTGGCGATCAGCACCGGCGACGGGCACACGACGATCGAGGCGAAGAACTCGAAGGCCGGCGTGGTCAACGGCGAGATCGGCAACCGGTTCAACTACGCGGCGATCATCCCCGGCATCTCCGACGGGAATCCGGCCGCACTCGCCACCGTGCCGGCGGCAGCGGCCGCGGCGCCCGACACCGTGCAGGTGGCGCTCGGCGGCATGGACTCCGACCACGACGGGCTCACCGACGCCCTGGAACGCCGGATGGGGCTCGACCCGCTGCGGTCCGACACCGACGGCGACAACCTGGCCGACGGGCACGAGCTCGTCACCAGTCTCACCAACCCCCGCCGCGGCGACACCGACGGCGACGGCCTCAACGACGCGTTCGAACTCGCGCGCGGGCTCGACCCGCTCTCCGCCGACACCGACCGCGACGGTCACCTCGACGGCGCCTTCGGCCAGACCCCCGGCGACTCCGACCTCGACGGCCTCGACGACGCGCTGGAGATGAACCTCGGCCTGAACCCGCAACTCGCCGACTCCGACAACGACGGGTTCGGCGACGCGCTCGAACTGCACTCCAACGCCGACCCGCTCGACGGCCAGGTCAACCCGATCAAGCTGCTGGCCGGCGCGCGGCAGGGCGCGGTGGATCCGGACGACGCCGCCGGGCTGGACGACGACCCGAGCCCGGTGGTGCACTGATGCCGGAATGAACCTCGAGATCGTCGTCCCGAAATCCGCCGTCACCGTCTCACCCGGCGTCGAGACCCGCGTGCGCATCCAGGTATCCAACAACGGCGATGAACGCATGCCGGTGCGGATCGGCGTGGTGCGCGGCCGGGTCGCCGGGTGGGCGCAGGCCGAACCCGCGGTGGTCGCGGCCGGTCCCGGCGAGTCGACGAACGTCGATCTGGTGTTCCGGCCACCGGCGTCGGTGACCCCGCAGGCCACGTTGCAGCCGTTCACCGTGCAGGCCGAGGACCTGAGCACCGGGTTCGTCGCGGCGCGGGCGACCGGGCTGCTCGCGGTCTCCGCGCCGTTGACCCTGACGGCGGCGCTGGCGGTGGCGCGGGTCCGGCGGCGCACGATCGCGGTGACGCTTTCGGTGTCCAATTCGGGCTCGTCGTCGGTCACGCTGGGCGTGCGGCCCAAGCTGGAGATGGCCGGCGAGGGCGGCAGGCTCGCCGACCGCGCGGCCCGTAAGGCCGCCCGCAAGGCGGAGCGGCGCGCGTCGGCGAAGCCGTCGTTGCTCGACATCGCGGCGGGCGAGTCCGGCGAGACCAGGATCATCGGACGCCCGAAGCGCGCGTTCTTCGGCGCCAGGCGGCCCTACGTCCTCACGGTGCGGTGCGTCGACGTGGTCGACGAAACGGCGTCCACCCTCGACAAGGACGCGGAGCCGCCGGCGCCGCTCGCCACGGTGACCCACGCGGGCATCGCGAAGGCCCGGCTGAGCCGGACGGCGGCGACGATCATCGGGGTGCTGCTGGTCGGGTCGCTCACGGCCGGCGGGGTGCTGGTGGCCCGGATGGGCGTGCTGCCGGAGCGGTTCAGCAACTTCACGGCGGGCCTGGCTGGCGCCTCCCCGAAGGACCCGGTGACGGTGCCGTACGCGCTCGTCGAGGTCTTCCCGATCAACAGCCGCGCCGCGGCCGAGGCCACCCGCGACCGGCTCAACTCGGCCGGCATGAACGTGCGGGTGGTCGACAGCCGCGAGTCCGGGGTGGTCTTCGACGGAGCGGAGGGTTTGAATGTATTGATCCGCGACGGGTTCGCCACGCCCGAGGCGGTCAAGGCATACTGCGACCAGTACAAGCCGATCGCGCCCAAGTGCACGGTGGTGGCGTCATGAGTTATTCGCTGGGCGTCGACCTCGGTACGACGTTCACGGCGGCGGCCGTGCGGCTCAACGGGCACGCCGAGATCGCGCGTCTCGGCAGCCGCCGCGCGGAGATCCCGTCGCTGGTGTTCGTGCGCCCCGACGGCGGTGTGCTGATCGGCGAGGCCGCCGAGCGGCGCGGTTCCTCCGAGCCCTTCCGGTTGGCCCGCGAGTTCAAACGGCGGATCGGCGACCCGGTGCCGCTGCTCGTCGGCGGCTCGCCGTACCCGGCACACGCGCTGATGGCCCGGCTGCTCGAAGAGGTGCTCGGCACCGTCACCCGCCAGCAGGAGGGTCCGCCGGCCGCGGTCACGGTGACCTATCCAGCCAACTGGGGCCCGTACAAGCGGGACCTCCTCGGCCAGGCGGTACGCCTGGCCGAACTGCGCAACGTCACCTTGCGGGCCGAACCCGAGGCGGCGGCCGTGCGGTACGCGGCCACCGAACGGATCCGGCCCGGCGAGACCGTCGCGGTGTACGACCTGGGCGGCGGCACGTTCGACGCCGCGGTCCTGCGGAAGACCTCCGACGGTTTCGAATTGTTGGGCGAGCCGGAGGGGATCGAGCAGCTCGGCGGCATCGACTTCGACGAGGCCGTGCTGGCGTTCGTCACCGCCACGCTGGGCCCGTCGGTGGCCGAACTGGACCCCGACGACCCGTCGGTGGTGGAGGCGCTGGCCCGCTTGCGGCGCGACTGCATCGAGGCGAAGGAAGCGCTCTCCTACGATACCGAGGTCATGGTGCCGGTGGCGCTGCCGAACCTGCACACGCGGGTACGGCTGAACCGGTCCGAGTTCGAAACCATGATCATGCCGGCCGTCCTGGAGACGATCGCCGCCCTCCGCCGCACCATGCGCGGTGCCGGCGTCGAGGCGTCCGACCTGCGCTCGATCCTGCTCTCCGGCGGCTCGTCCCGGATCCCGCTGGTGAGCCAGTTGTTGTCGGTCGAGTTCGGTCGGCCGGTGGTGCTCGACCCGAGCCCGGAACACAGCATCGCGCTGGGCGCCGCGCTGGTGACGTCCTCATCCGGTTCCTTGTCCGTGGCCGCGCCTCCGCCTCTCGAGTCTTCCGACTCCCCCGACTCCTCGGCCTCCCCGGACTCGGTCGACGAGGTCTCCGCGCCGGCGCCGAGCCGGCGCAGCCGGGTGGCGGAGATGCTGTCGAAGCTGGGCGGCCGATCCCGGCCGTCGCCGTCCGAGGTTGCCGCACCTCTTCCTCTTTCTACCCCTCCCCTGGCGACCCCGGACGCGGGAACCGCGATTGCGGGCGCCGCCATCGCCTGGGACCCGACCCCGACCTCCGGCACCGAAAGCCCGTCGACGGCGTGGGAACGCACGCCGTCGAACGACCCCCTCGGTGTGGTCTCGGCTCCGACGTCGCCACCGGTCCTGATCACTCCCGTCACCCGACGGCCGTCGCCGTCCACCACACCCCCGCCGGAGTCCGACCTCGTACCCGACACACCCTCCCGCGGTGTGGCCTGGGTCCAGCCGCAGCCACCGATCCCGGCGCCCGGTTCTCCCAGCACACCGCCAGCTCCGTCGTCCGACGCGTCGCCGGCGCTGTCGTCCGACGCATCGCCGGTTCCGTCGTCCGGCGGACCACCGATCCCCGGGCCCGGTGCCCCCGGTACTCCGCCGACTCCGGCGTCCGGCGCGCCATCGGCCCTCGCGTCCGGTGGCCCCCGCATGCCACCGACGGGCCGGGCGATCGTCCCCTCTCAGCAGATAAGCGGCCGCGCCACCGTACCCATGCGTACGGAAGCCGCCGCCCCGGCCAGCGGCCGTGCACCGGTCGCGCGCCCGTCCTCCCCCGAACGCCGCGATTCCGGTCGCCTCACCCCGATCGGCCGCGCCCAGGTGACCCCGACCTCCGGAGCACCGGTATCCGGCGCACCCGCATCCAACGCGGCCCCATCGGTCCCCGACGAACCGGACGGCACCGCACCGACCCGATCCGGCCCCACCCCGTCCACCCGACGCCCGTTCTCGACCGAACCGCCCCCTCCCCCGCCCGCCCCGCCATTGGTGGAACCGATGCGGCCGGCCGGATCCACACCCCCGCCACCCGCATCGACCTCCCCCGTATCGCCCCCACCCACCGCGACGCCCCCGATCTCGGCACGGCCGATCTCGGTACCGCCTGTCGCGACGCCGCCCACTGCCACCCCGCCCGCCGCGACGCCCCCGATCTCGACGCCGCCGATCTCGACGCCGCCGGCCGCGACGCCGCCTCCGGTGGCCCCGGCTGCCCGGAGCGTGTACGGGGCACCACCGACGGCCGACCTCCGACTCGGCACGCAGGCGCAGCCGACGGACCCGGCCCCGGCACCGTCGACACATCCCGGTGCGGCGCCACCGAGTTCGGCCTACGGAGCGAGTCAGGCTCCCACGTACGGCCCCGCCCGACAGACCGGCGGACCCGGTGCGACGCCGACCCCGCAAAGCGGTTCCACCGCCCCGCCGCCAGGCACGCCGGCCCAGCCGGCAACGTACAACGCCGCCCCGCCACCGGCGACATACAACGCCGCGACGCCGGCGGCACCATACAACGCCGCCGCCGCGGCCCCAGCCACATACAACGTCGGGACCCCGCCCGCCACCTACAACGCCGCAACCCCGGCCACGTACAACGCCGCGCCCGGCGCTGGCACGCCACCGGCCGCCACGTACAACGCCCCGCCACCGGCTACGTACAACGCCGCCCCGCAGCCACCGGCCACATACAACGCCGCCACGCCGCCGCCCGCCACGTACAACGCCGCCACGTACAACGCCGCCATGCAGGCGCCCGCTACGTACAACGCCCCGCCACCACCGGCGACATACAACGCCGCGGCCCCACCCGCCGCCTACAACGCCGCGCCGGCCACCGCATACACCCCCGCGGCACCGGCAGAAGCCGGAAACCAAGCAAGCCAAGCCACCCAACACCCACCCCGGCCCGCACAACGCGCCAGCCGGCGGACGTACCGAGCTGTCAAGATCATTGTGACGCTCGTCGTGGTCATGGGGTTGCTCGCGGTTGCCGGTGCGGCCTACTGGTTCCTCGTCGCCGACACGAAGAAGGATGACAAGCAACAGCAGGATGCGCCGATCGCCCAGTGGGTGCGCAAGGCGGACGTCCCGCTGCCGTTGGAAGGGGCGGCGGTCGCCGCTTTCCAGGGGAAACTGTGGGTTGCCGGCGGCCAGCAGGCCAGCGATCCGAAGACCAAGACCAACGAGGTGTTCGTCTACGATCCGGCCACCGACGACTGGACGGTCGGGCCATCCCTGCCCAGCCAGCTTAGCCACGCGACGTTGGTGCCGACGCCGTCCGGGCTCTACCTGGTGGGCGGTTGGCTGGTAGACGGCGGTTCGCGGCAGGTGCTGCGGCTCGACGGGAAGTTGCAGACCTGGATACCGCAACCGCAGCTGCCCGAGTCGCGGGTGAACGGGGTCGGCGGCTTCACGGGGTCGGAGATCGTGTACGCGGGCGGGACCAAGCCGGGGCCGTCGGCGTCCGACACCGTGTGGGCGTTGCGGCGCGACGCGTGGGTCGAGATCGGCAAGCTGTCGAAACCGCGGCAGAAGGCGATGGCCGCGGGCAACGGCACCGACACGTTGTGGATCATGGGTGGTCGCAACATCCAGACCGAGGAGAAGTTCGGGACCATCGACCTGATCACGTCGACCGGAGTGACGCCGTCGGACCGGACGATCGATCCGCCGATCGACAGCGGGGCCGGCGTCTACCTGCCCGACTCCGGGATCTGCGTGGTGGGTGGGCAGACCCCGAACGGCGGCTTCAACGACTGGTGGTGCTGGGAGGGCGGGCTGGCGCAGAAGCTGCCGGCGTTGAACCCGCAGCGCGGCGGGCTCGCCGCGGCGATCATCGGCCGGACGGTCTACGTGGTCGGCGGATACGGCAAGGGCTTCAGCAGCCTGAGCCGCCTCGACACGCTCACGCTGCCGCCTCGCTAAGAGCTCTAGGCAGCCGAGAGCGCGGCCACGATCCCCTCGCAACTGCGAGCGGTGGCCCGGGCCGCGAACCGGACCTCGCGCGCGCTCAACGGATGCTCCGCCACCCGCATCCACCGGGCCAGCGCGTCCTGCGCCGCGGCGAGCAGCAGCGACGGCACCGCGTCGGGCGGCAACCCGAGCCGCTCCGGCGCCGACGCACCCAGTCCCCCCAGAAGCCTTTCCATCTCGGCGAGTTGCTCCGGACGCCCGGGCAGCCGCTCCGACCGCAGCTGATGCAGCAACCTGACCTCGACGAACTCGTGGGCGCTGGCCCGGATCTCCTCGACCGCCGACACCAGCCCGGGATGCCCGCCGACCACGCCGTGCAGCGCGGCCAGCGCCGACCGGGCCTTCAGCACCTGGGACCGGCTGACGAACTGCACGCCCAGCACGTCGGTCAACCGCGCCAACCCGCTCTGCGCCAGCAGCTCGCGCGCCAGCGCGGACGCGTTCGTCGCGGCGCCCGAACGGATCAGCGAGACGCTGAGCCGGACCCCGAACACCCCGAGCCGCCCCAGCAGTTCCCGCCGCTGCGCCGCCGGCACCGGAACCGGGGAGGACGCAGTGGCGAACCGCGACGCGGTCAGCAGCAACGAGACCACCTCGTCGAGGTCGGCGGCGGCGAGGGTCGCCAGGGCCCGGAACTCGCTCTCGCGCAAGGTCGCGCCGGCGGCGGCGAGCAGCCCGGCCACCGGGACGATCACCGGGCACAGCCGGCGCATGCGTTCGTCGGCCTGGTAGCGGGAGGCCACCCGGTGGGCCGACTCCATGGAATCGAGCTGGCAGCCGCCGATCTCGTCGGCCCGGGACAGGACACCGATCGCGTTGATCGGCGATCCGTTGGCGAGGTCGTCGCCGTGGAACGCCTCCAGGAAGTTGAGGTCGCTGCCGTGCATGTGCCGGAGCAGGTAGATCACGGCGTCGGCCTGGCCCGGGGAGTCCTCGTCGGCCTCCAGGAACGAGTACGTCCGCTGGGAAACGTCTGATGACAGCGACGCGAGACCCGGAGTGTCGATCAGCGTGTGCTGCCGCAGCCGGCGCGACGGCACCTCCACCACCAGATGGTCCACCTCGACGAGCGGCCGTCCGAGCGACACGCGCAGGGCGCCGGCCACGCGGTCGAACGGGCGCGGCTCCACGTCGCCGTCGGCGAGAAAGGATCGGACGCGGTACGCCGCGCCGTCGCGGTACCAGGTGACGACGCGGGTGCACTCCCCCGCGTCCGTCGGCGCCAACTCCTCGCCCACCATCGCGTTGAGCAGCGTCGACTTGCCGGCCTTGACCATCCCGGCGATCGCCACCCGCAGCGGCTCCTCCAGCCGGGCCGAGGCGGCGGCGACCACCTTCAAAGAAGAAGGATCGGTCAACTCGCGCGAGGCCTGCGCCAGCAACGCACGCGTGCGGTCGAGGAGGGTCATGCCGAGATCCGTCCGACCAGCGAGTCGATCTCCCGGCCGCGGGCGTCGAGTTCGGCGGCGCGGCGGGCGCGCTGGTGCTCCGGCACCGCGGACCCGTTCCGCACCGCCGCCAGGGCCGCCGCCGACGAACGCTCGGCCAGCCCGGCCCGGTTCGCGAACTCGTCGCGCAGGAATCGTTGGGTGCGCCGCACCGCGTCCCGGGAATCCTTGCTCACCAGAAAGGCCACCTCGTCGACGTAGCGCTGCAGCTCCTGGCGGGCCACCTGCCGACGGGACTCGATCTGCCGCTCGCGCTCGACCCGCAGCAGCTTGCGTCCCACCGTGAGCCCGACCACGAGCCCGAGCGGCGCGGCCACGGTGAGCCCGAGCAGCGAGCCGAACGCGCCGAACATCACCGGAACGAGGATCGCGACCCGGGCGGCGGTGAACGCGCTGAGGAACTGGCTGGTCGAGCGCTTGTCGAAACGTGTCTCCGGGCTGGCGACGTCGGCCAGGGTCACGGCCGGCGCCGGCAGGTCGAGGTCCAGGCCGTCGTATTCGAGGTCGAACCGTTCGGCGACGTCGCGCGCGAGCTGCTCGGTCCGTGTCACCAGCGCGAACAAGTTGTCGACGGCCGCCGCCGTCGCCTCCTTCGCCGCCCAGCCCTGGAAGTCGTGCCACGTCTCGCGCGGGTCGCCGGCCTCGATCATCGCGGTGCCGCGCCGGACCATCGCCCGCAGCCGCTCCCGCAGGTCGTGCTCCACGTCCGTCGACAGGTCCTGGATGCCGTCGACGAGCATGGTCTGCCAGCCGCCCGCGCCGGCGGCGAGGCTCTGGCTGCGGCGGGCCTTCTCCGCGTACCGCTCGGTGAGCTCGGGAACCGCCTCGGGCGACACGACCACCGCCTGCTCGGCCGCGACCTGCTCGCGCAGTTGGGCGAGCACGAACCCGGTCTCCTGTGCGGCCGACCGCGCGGCCGCGCTGTCGGAGCCCATCAGCACCTGCTTGTACAGCACGTCGAGCAGGCGCGGGAACCCGGACTCGGAGTTGAGGTCGGTGCTGTTCCGGCGCGCGGCGAGCAGCCGCAGGAACGACGAGACGGGCACGATCGGCAGCTCCAGGCCGGCCCGGGACAGGTGACCGCGGTTGAGGTCGACGATGCGCCGCCACTCCGCCTGCAGGTCGATCTTCGTGACGACGACGACCACCGCCGGGCACCGGTCGATGGTCCGCTTGAGGAAGTCGACCTCCGGTGCCGTCAACTCCTGCCGCGCGTCGGTGACGAACAGCGCGGCGTCGGCCAGCGGCAGCGTGCCCAGGGTGAGGTTTCCGTGCGCGGAGTCCAGCCCGCCGACGCCGGGTGTGTCGATGAACGACAGCCCGCTGGCGAGCAGCCGCCGGTTCAACTGCACCTCGACCGCGCGCAGCTTCTCGTCGGGGTCGTCGCGCGTCACGTACTCGCGCAGCCGCTCGAACGGCACCTTGGCCCGCGTCGCCACCGTGCCGTCGGGTCCCGCGATGTGCGCGACCACCGCTGGCCGCCGCCCGTAGCGGACGATCGTCGGCACCGCCGTGACAATGTCGGCGTCGACGGGGCACACATCGGTGCGCAGCAACGCGTTGACCAGTGAACTCTTGCCCTGCTTGAACTCGCCGACCACGGCGACCGGCACGTTCCGCCCGACCAGCCTGGCCCGGTTGCCGTCGAGCCGCTCGGCCAGGTCGGTGCGGCCGGCCTCCAGCGCGAGGTCTCGGGCCCGGTCGAGGTCGACCACCGCGCGGGCCAGTTGCGGACTCTGCGCCACCCGGCCGCCGATATCGACACCGTCGGGATCGCTCACCGGCCCGACCCTACGCGACGGCGCTTCTCCTCGTAGGCGCGCTTGGCGCGGGCGAACCGCGGCGCGCCCCACCGCTCCCGCAACCGCACCAGCGGACCCTCGAACGTCGCCGCACTGAGCGACTTCCCCACGACGTCACCGAGCGTCGCATACCCCGTGGCCAGCGATCCGTACGCCGACTGATCATCGCCGACGAGTTCGGCGACCGCCGATTCGGCCACCGCCGCCGCGATGTACTGCAGCACCGCCACGCCGTCGAGCGCGTGCCGGCGCGCCGCGCGGATCTCGGCCAGCGCCCGCGGCAGGTCACGGTCGTCGAGCGCCGCCGACGCCGCGACGAACGCGAGGTCCGTCCGCAGGTCACGCGCCGCGGCCCCGGCGGCGTCGACCGCGTCGCGCGCATCGCGCAGCAGCCGCGCCGCGTCAAAGATCTGAGGGGACGCCGTGCCACCGACCGCCGCGACCGAATTCTCGCCGCTGGTGGCCGGCGCCGTTGGCGAGCCGCTGGTGGCCGCCGCCTGGATCAACAGCGACGCCGTTTCGGTGGAATCGTCGGCTTCCGCGGCAAGGTCCCGCAGGATGGCGGCCGCTTCCCCGCCGAGCCCGGCCGACGTGAGCGCCAACGCCTGCATGCGCCGGAGCGCGGTGGCCGTGGCCGGGGAGGCGGCGTGCCCGGCCGCCTTCCCGTACGCCGCGGCCGCGTCCGCCGCCCGCCCGAGAGCCACCAGAGACTCGGCAAGCTCCGCGTAGGCCGCGGTAGCCACCTCCGCGGCCCCGTCGTACATATACGACGCTCGATCCGGTGTGCCTTCACGGCCGAAACCCGCACCGGATCGAGCGTCGTTTATGTCGGGCCCGGCAGTGGCCCCACCCGCGGCGCCGGCCGCACGTGTGGCGGCTTCGGCGACGGCGGATTCGGCGTGTCCGGCGGCGCGGCGGGCGGTGGCGACGGCGTCGTTCGGGTCGCCGAGGGCGCGGTCCAGGGTGGCCGACAACCGCAGCGCGCGGCTGGCCAGCACGGCCTGGCCGCCGGCCTCGGCGCGGTCGCCCAGGTGCCGGAGCGCGGTGCGGGCACCCGCCAGGTCACCGGCCGCCGTCAGCATTGCCACCCGCTGGAACGCCGCCTCGGCGTCCACTGTGGACACCTCACCAGGTGGACTCATCGGTCACCTCGTATCCCTGTGCCTCCAGCCGGACGCGGGTGGCCGCGACCGCCTGGCGGCGCTGCTCGCGGTGCCGCGCGGCCCACGCGGCCAGATCGGCGGCGAGCTGGTCGTGCCGCGCCTGTACGTCGGTGGCCGCGCCCACCGCGGCGGTCGCGTCGGTCCGCGCCAGTTGTTCGGCGTCGGCGGCGGCCGCGGCGTCGGACGCGTTCTGCGCGCCGAGCGCGTCGACCTGCTGCTGGGAGCGTTGCACGGCCGCGCCGGTGGCGGTGGTGCGGCCCGCCTCGCCGGTGAGCGCGGTCGCGTCGGCGGAGAGCTTGCCCATCTGCATCGGGTGCTGCGCGTTCTGGCCGGAGACCAGCATCTTGGCCTGGGCGAGCTGGGCCATGAACCGCACCGCGTCGGCGTTGAGCTGGTTCATCTTCGCCGCGCCGCTCTCCGACACCAACGAGACCACCGCCCCGACGCCACCGGTGACCGCCGCCCAGCCACCGAGCATCACCTCCAGCGTGGCGAACCCGGTCATCCGCGACGCCGACGAGGCGAGGCTGGTACCGGCGTCGGCCTGCCGGGTCTGCTGCTCGCGGTTGGCCGCCGCGGTGTCGGTGACGGCCGTGGCCTGCTCGGCGGTGCGGCGGTCGAGTTCGTCGACGCCGCCGGCGACCGTCACCAGCTGCTCGGCCCGGCGGGCGGTCTCGGCCTGGTCGGACTGCGCGGCCGCCGCGTCGGCGTCGGCCTGTGCCTGGCAGACGAGCAGCGTCGCGATCTCGCCGCGCATCGCCGCCAGTTGCTCGGGGGTGCCGGGCGGGCGCTCGTACGCGGGGTTGACGGGCTCGACATGACGCCCGCCCGCCCCGCCGCCGCCTCCCCCTTGGGCGATCGCGGCGGCGCTGGCCGCGTCGTTGGCGGCGTCGAGGCTGCCGACCGTCTCGTCGGTCAGCTCGGAGGCCTTCGCCCCGAACATCTTGCGTACGAACGGCACGCTCGGCGGCACCTGCACCGGAACCGACGCCACCGGCGTGCTGCCCTTCGGGATGGTGCCGAACGGCAACTGCGCCTGCGGGCCGCCGCCCGGGTACATGGCCGGCAGGCCCGGCGCGCCCGACGCCTCCGGCTGCGGGGCGACGGTCGACACCACGCGCGGCGTCGCCGGGTCGATCTCGTAGACGTTCATGGCGTTGATCGGGTCGTTGGCGAACGGCTGATTGCCCGGTGCGTCCGGCATCCAGCCGCGTGGCAGGGCCGAGTCGTCAGCGATGGCCTCCTGACCGGCCAGCGCCCGGGCCTGGGCGTGCGCGACCGCCGCAGCGAGCGCGTCGTCGCCGTCGAAGACGTGGTCGGCCCACGAGCCGGGCTGGCCGACCCGCACCGCGTACGCCGCGTCCGGCTGGTAGTCGCCGGTTCCGGGCAGGTGCAGGGTCGCGTCGGCGTCCCAGATCTTCTTGCCGGTCAGCGGGTCGATCACCGCTTCGCCGGTCTCGCCGCGGAACGGCCCGAACTGGCGGGGGATCTCGTTGCCGTCCGCGTCGACCAGGTGGCCGTGTCCGTAGCCGAGGGAGGCCAACGGGGTCGGCTTGTCGGCGTCGGCGATCAGATTCTTGAGGCTGTTCTCGCCGCCCATGCCGCCGATGGCGACCCGCAGTTCGTTGAGGTTGGGCTCCGGGTCGAACCGGGTCCGGGGACGCACCGAGGAGGCGTCGAGCGGGTCGTCCTGGATCGTGTGCGCGATGCGCCGGGCCACGCCGGGCTGCGGTTCGTGGCCCATCAGCAGGCCGGGGATCACCGAGTCGTCGAGGTCGAGCGCCGGCTCGCCGTGCATGATCGGTTGCGTGCTCATCGGCGCGCCGTACGCGTCGACCAGGTTCGGGGTGACGTCCGCGCCGATCGGGTTGCCGTTCGCGTCGAGCAGGCCCGGTGTGGTGGTCCGCGTCCCGGGCAGCGGGCCGCCGGCGGCGACCTGACCGTCGGCGCCGAGCACGGTCGCGTTCGGGTTCGCGGCGAGTTGCCGGGCGGCGTCGAGCTCGTCGGGCATGAGCACCAGCCGCGGCGTCGCCTCGACGAACGGCCCCTCCGGGTGGACCGGCGCCCGGGTGTTGGTGCCGGCCGCGTCGGTGGCCCGGGCGGCGCGGTTCGGGTCGGCGGGCAGGCTCAGCCGGTCGCCCGCCTTGCCGCCGGCCTTCGACCCGGCGAAACCACCGAGGACGCCACCGAGCGCGCCGGCGCTCTCGGACAACTGCCCGCCGGTCGCCTGCACGGCCCGCGGGTCGGCCTCGGACGTGAACGAATGCAGCGACCGGAACAGCAGCACCAACGACTGCCCGAGGATCTTGATGACGCCGAGCACCGCCGAGGCCAGCGACGCGCCGGTGGCGATCGCGGTCGCCGGGGTGGCCACGGCGAGCGAGCCCCCGAACGTCGGGATCGCCAACGCCCACGCGATCGCCGCCACGATGCCGGCGACCAGCCCGATCGTGTCGAGCGCGTTGCCGGCGATGTCGAGCCCCGCCACCACCGCGTCGATGTTGTTGGCCGCCCGTTCGTACCACGTGGAACCCTCACCGGCGGCGGCGAACTTGGCGGCGAGCTCCGCGCGTCCCTCCCCGAACAACTGCCCGTAGAGCGACACCGCACCGATCGCGCCCCCGATGATCGCGCCGACCACCGGCACCGGGATCCGTCGCACGGCGAGCCGCGAGGCCGCCCGCGTGGTCAACTCGAGGGCCACACCCATGCCCGCCGCGGGCAGGACCCCGCCGCCGAGACCACCGCCGACCTGCTCGGCAACCCAACCGGCCCGATCCGCCGACCCGGCATCCCCGACCGTCGCGGCGGCCGACCCCCACCGCTCATGCTCGGCCAACTCGTCGTCGACCAGGACCGGATCGATGGCCGGCTGATCGACGACGGGCTGCTGATCGGGCAACCCCGACGCGCCGGAATGCACCATCGGCTCGCCCACGACCTGGGCCGGCCCGACGCTGCTCGCCGGATCCCGGCCCGCACCGGGACCGCCGTTCGAGGAGTCGAGCCCGGCCCGCTCTCCACCGGCGCCGCCACTGCCCGCACCGCCCGCGCCCCCGGCACCGCCATTGGCCGCGCCGCCGCCCGCGCCACCGCCCGCGCCACCGCGGCCGGCACCACCGCCGCCTGCACCGCCGCCTGCACCGCCGGGCACCTGCTCGCCGGAGATGCCAGGCCCGCCGACACCAGCCCCGCCGCCAGCGCCGCCGCTGCCGGCGCCACCACTGCCGGCGCCGCCGCCCGCACCGCCGGGCACCTGCTCGCCCGAGATGCCAGGCCCGCCCACACCAGCCCCGCCGCCGGCACCACCAGCGCCAGTCCCGCCGCCAACGCCGGCGCCACCGCCGCCCGCACCGCCGGCGCCACTGCCGCCCGAGCCGCCACCCGCGCCGCCACCGCCTGAGGTGCCTGCGCCGCCGGCACCGGTTTCCGGGGGTGCATCGGGGATGCGGGTCTGCGTCGCCAGGGACATTGCGGGAACGGCGGGCTCACCGCCGTCCATTGAAGATTGGAGCGGGTCCACCGACATGCCGGCAGGCCCGGGACCGCCGGGACCACCCGCGGACATCAGGCGGGACATCGCGCCGTTGCCGCCCGCGGTGAGGGCGTCGAGCGTCGGCGGCGCGGGCCCGAAGGGAGCCGGACCGACGGAATCGGTCGCCAACTCGGTGGGCCGGTCCGTCTCCTGCGCGCGCGTGCGGCCGGGCATGAATCGAGGTTTGACGCACGAAGGTCAATTCGCAAGCGTCCGGGGCCGATGTGCGCGGATGTCTGCCCGTTCTCCCACCCGGTCTCGCAACGTCTCAGGATTTCGAAGGGCCCGGGCATCCTGGGGGATGATCAGACGCATGGAAGGTTGGACCGACGAACTCACCGAACTCGCGCGGCGCCGGGTGCTGGCGGCCGGGCTCGGGGGGCCGGCCGCCGTCGGGCGGCAGGTGGCGAAGGGGAAGCTCACGGTCCGCGACCGCATTCACAAGCTGGTCGACGCGGACAGCTGGCGCGAAGTGGGTGAACTCGCCGGGCGGCACACGCCCGACGGGTTCACGGCCACGAACACGGTGTTCGGGCGGGCGACGATCGGCGGGCGCAGGGCGGTGGTCGTCGGCGACGACTTCACGGTCCGGGGTGGGGCGGCCGACCCGACCGGCATGGCCAAGCAGGTGTACGCGGAGAAGATGGCCGGCGAACTTCAAGTTCCGCTGATCAGGCTGCTCGACGGCACCGGTGGGGGCGGGACGGTCGAGTCGCTGCTCGACATGGGGCACACGTACGTGCCGTACAACCCCGGTTGGGACGAAGTGGTGGCGAACCTCGCGCGCATCCCGGTGATCGCGGTGGCGCTCGGGCCGGTGGCGGGGCTGGGCGCGGCCCGGCTGGTCACCAGCCACCTGTCGATCATGGTGCGGGAACTGAGCCAGGTGTTCATCGCGGGGCCGGCCGTGGTCGAGGCCGGCATGGGCGAGCGCGTCGACAAGGAGACGCTCGGCGGGTGGCGGCTCGCGGCGAAGGCCGGCACGGTCGACCTCGTCGTCGACACCGAGGACGAGGCGCTCGACCTGGCCGCCACCCTGCTGACCTACCTCCCGGCCAATGCCACCGAAAGAGCGGCCCGGGGCGAGGGCGCGGCCGTCGAGTCGGATCCGATGCTGCGGGACGCGGTGCCGAAGGACCGCCGCAAACCGTACGACATGCGGGCGATCCTGGCCCGGGTGTTCGACCCCGACAGCGTGCTCGAGGTCGGCCGCTACCACGCTCCGTCAACGATCACCGCGCTCGCCCGCCTCGACGGCTGGCCGGTGGCGGTGCTCGCCGCCGACCCGCGCGTCTACGGCGGCGGCCTCACCGCCGAGGGCTCCGACAAGCTCACCCGGTTCGTCGACCTCGCCGAGACGTTCGGGCTGCCCGTCGTGCACCTCGTCGACCAGCCCGGGTTCGTGATCGGCAGCGCGTCCGAACGGAACGGCACCATCCGGCGCGGGGCGCGCGCGGTCGCGGCCATCTACGGGACGACGGTGCCGTGGGCGTCGGTGCTCGTCCGGCGGGTGTTCGGGGTGGCCGGCGCCGCGCACCGCCCGCACCACCGGCACACGTTCCGGGTCGCCTGGCCCAGCGGCGACTGGGGGTCGCTGCCGATCGAGGGCGGCGTGGAGGTGGCGTTCCAGCGCCGGTTCGCCGAGGCGGGCGCGGAAGCAGCCGCGATGAAGGCGGAGATCCTCGCGAAGCTGGAAGCGGTGCGGGCGCCGGCGCGTACGGCCGAGGTGTTCGGGATCGAGGACGTGATCGACCCCGCTCACACGCGTCCCCTGCTCTGTGAATGGGCCGACGACGCGTATGCGTCGTTGGCCGCCGCGCGTTCGGCGGCGCGAAATTACCGGCCCTGATCCGCGCGTTCGCGGGTGGACTGCTCGGCGATCCAGGCGTCGATCTTCGCCCACCAGTCGTAGAGCCACGCGATGCGCGCCTCGCGACCGGCGGGGACGTCGGCCGGCGGCACCGACCACCAGCGCATCGTGAGGTGACGGTCGAGCGGCAGGCCGCGCCACACGTCGCTGACGCTGTCGAGGTCTTCGAAGCCGGTGTGCCCGACCAGCACGATGCCCGCCTCGGGCGCCGCGTCGAGGGCCGCGAGCACGCCACCGGGCTGCGGCGCCAGCACGTGCCGCAGGCGTTCGGCGCGGCGGGCCCACTGCGGCAGGCCCAGCTTGCGCAGGCGCTCGATCGCGCGGGTGCGCCGCCCGGGCGTGAAGTTGCCGCCCTCGGGAAAGATCAGGAGGACGTCGTCACTGTCGAGCCCGGTGGCGAGCGTCGCGATGTGCTCCTCGGCGCTCATCGTGCCCGGGTGCGTCGAGCGCTTGGACAGGAACCGGTTCGGCAGCCGGTTGAGCACGATGTCGATCGCCGGGTCCCATTGCAGGGTGTCCTTCAGCACGATGCGCGGCTCGCGGTCGTACCAGTTGACCAGCGCGTGCGTGATGATGAACGAGTCGCCGGGGCCGGCGTGCCGGCAGAAGATCAGCTCCGGGCGGCCGGGCGCGGCGATGTCGGGGTCCTCCCCCTCGACGTCGATGCGCAGCCGCAGCGCCGACTTCGCCTGCCGGTACAGCACCGCCAGGAACTGGCCGACCAGCACGTAGTGCGCCCGCTGGAACCACGGCCGGCGCATCGCGAGGCCGAAGCCGGAGCCGATCCACAGGCCGAAGAGCGTGAGGAGGGCGGCGACCTCCAGCGCCAGGTAGACCGCGATCACCCAGAGCACCCGCAGTCCACGCCGCCGGCCCGATCCGAACGGCGAGAAGATCGCCGCGATCAGCAGCCACGCCGGCATGGTCAGAAGCAGGGTGACGCACACCGCGAACGCCACCGGTGCGATGAGCACCCGCCGGACCCAGATCGGTGGCACTACAACGCGTCCAGGTAGGCGCAACTGGCGAGGTAGGCCCGGTCGATGCGGGTCCGGGCGGCGCTCAGGTTCCGGTACGACAGCGGTGAGTCGTCCTTCGACGAGCCGCCGCCGGTGGGCAGCACGTGCGCCTCCGTCCCCGCCGGCAGGGCGGCCATCTCGCGGGAGAACCGGTGCCGCCGCGCGATCTCGAACGCGACCTGCGCGACGTGGAGGTGCCGCTTCGGCGGCTGCAACGGCCGGTCGACCCGGCCCACCTGCAGCACCCAGATCGTGGTGGCGCCGAGTTCCACCGCCCGGCCGACCGGGATCGAGTTCACCACGCCGCCGTCGATGAAGTGCTCGCCGTCGACGGGCACCGGCGGCAGCAGGCCGGGCACCGCGCTCGACGCCAGCACCGCCTGCACCAGCGGGCCCTCGGTGAACCAGTGCTCCGCCGCCCGCTCGATGCTGGCGGCGCAGCACTGGAACGGGATCGGGAGGTCCTCGATCCTCAGGTCCTCGCCGAGGGTGCGGTTGAGAATGCGCCGCAGGGGCGCCGGCGAGTGCAGGTGGGTGCGGCTGGCGAAGCGCCGGAGCTGGCGGGCGTACGAGTCGCCGTAGATCTCCTTCGTCGCCGGCGACGACCACACCGCGGCCAGTTGCGCGATGGCGTTCTCGGTGGGATCGGCCGCCACCGCGGCGCCGTTGACCGCGCCGATCGAGGTGCCGATCACCAGGTCGGGCTTGATGCCCCGTTCGAGCAGCGCCCGGAGCATGCCGACCTCGGCGGCACCGAGCACACCGCCGCCGCCGAGGACGAAGGCGGTCTTCACTGGGGTTTCAGCTGCTTGCGCTCCAGCTTGCGCCGTTGACGTTCCTCTTTGCGTTCGAGTTTGCGCTGCTTCAGCACGTCGTCGGTGGCCTTGCGCTCGACGCTGACGCCGCCGAGCAGCGCCATGCCCTTGACCACGACGACCGGCCCGCCCGACGTGCCGGCGCCCGCCGCGCTGTTGTCGAACCCGCCGAGGATCCCGACGCCGGCGACGTGCACCTCGGCGTCTTCCGGCACGGTGACCTGAACCCCGCCGAGGATCGCCCAGACGCGGATCACCACCTTGCGCTCGGCGAACCTGGCCTGCCGCAGGTCGATGTCGCCGCCGCCGAGCATCGCGAACGCCTCGAAGGTGCCGGGCACCACCCAGTTGCCCTTGCGCTCGAAGCCGCCCAGCAACGCGAACCCGGCGGCCGACGTGGGCTCGCCGCCGAACCGGTCGGGGTTGATGCGCTCGACCGGGGCCTCCGGCTTGACCGCCGACGGCAGGTCGCGGGTGAGCGGCTCCAGATCGGCGTAGGTGCGGGCGGCGTAGACCGAGGCGAGCCGCTCGTCGAGCTCGTCGAGCCCGATGCGGCCCTCGCCGGCCGCCTCGCGCAGCACCGCCGCCACCCGCTCCCGGTCGGCGTCGGAGGCGCGCAGCTCGCGTGGCGGCAGCGGCTCCGGGAGATTCGACATGCCGTCCAGCGTAGTTGACCGGGCCGGGCATTCACGACCGTCGCGTACGGTGGCCTTGGACAACGCGACATCACGGGGAGTTTCAATGAAAGACCTCGCCGACGAGCTGATGGCCGTCTACTTCGACGCGCACCCGCTCGCCGCCACGATCAACGGCATCCGCGACCGTGAGGACGGCCTCACCGACTACAGCGAGGCCGGCGAGGAGGCGTTCGTCGCCACCGTCGCGGGGTTCGCCGACCGGGCGGCCGCCGTCGACCCGGCCACCCTGGGCGCCGACGACCGGATCACCCGGGCCGTGCTGCTCGCGACCGTCGAGCAGATGCGGGCGCGGATCGCGGCCCGCGGCGTCGAGTACGCGATCACCGACACGTGGACGGCGCACGGGCCCGACCTGCTCATCAACATCCCGATGATCGGTCTCACCGAGCCGGCGCACGCCGACGGCTACCTGGCCCGGCTCGGCGCGATCCCGCGGGCGCTGGAGCAGATCGCCGACCGGCACCGGGCCGGTATCGCGGCCGGCCGGGTGCCGGTGCGGCGGCTGGTCGAGGCGACGGTGGCGTTCTTCGACCGGTATCTGGGCAATCGCGCCGGCGACCCGCTGTGCCGTCCGGTGGCGCCCGGCGACCCGGCCACGTTCGACGTTTCGCGGGACCGCGTGATCGACGACGTCGTGCGGCCCGCCGTCGCCCGGTACCGCGAGGTGCTGGCCACCGAGGTGCTGCCGCACGGGCGTCCGGCCGACCGCCCCGGGCTGTGCTTCCTGCCCGGCGGCGACGAGATCTATGCCAGCCTGGTCAGGCTGCACACCACCACGGAGCGCACGCCGGAGGAGCTGCACGAGACGGGGTTGGAACAGGTCGCGCGGCTGGCCGAGGAGTACCGGACCATCGGGTCGCGGGTGTTCGGCACCGGCGACCTGGGGGAGATCTTCCAGCGGCTGCGCACCGATCCGGCGCTGCGGTGGACGTCCGGTGAAGAGCTTCTGACCTCCGCCCGCACCGCGATCAGCCGGGCCGAGGCGGTGGCCCCGCAGTGGTTCGGCAAGCTGCCGTCGCAGGGCTGCGTCGTCGCGCCCGTGCCGGCCGACGAGGCACCCGGCGCGGTCGGCGCCTACTACCTGCAGCCGGCGCTCGACGGCAGCCGGCCCGGCACCTACTACGCCAACACGTACCGGGCCGAGGAGCGCAGCCGCTACACGTCGGAGGCGACGGCGTTCCACGAGGGCGTGCCGGGTCACCACTTCCAGATCACGATCGCGCTGGAGCTCACCGAGCTGCCGCTGCTGCGCCGGTTGGCCGACTTCAACGCGTACATCGAGGGCTGGGGCCTGTACTCGGAACGGCTGGCCGACGAGATGGGGCTGTACTCCAACGACGTCACGCGGCTCGGCATGCTGGCCGCCGACTCGATGCGGGCCTGCCGGCTGGTGGTCGACACCGGCCTGCACGCCAAGGGCTGGTCGCACCAGCAGGTGGTCGAGTACATGGCGGCGAACTCGGTGATGCCGATGGTCGAGATCGTCCAGGAGACCGACCGGTACATCGCCGACCCCGGCCAGGCGCTCGCGTACATGGTGGGGCGGCTGGAGATCCAGCGGATCCGGGCTCTTGCCGAGCAGACGGCCGGCGGACGATTCGACATCCGCGAGTTCCACGACACGGTGCTGGGCGCCGGCCCGCTGCCATTGACCGTGCTCGAGGACGTGGTGCGGAGCTGGGCCGCGTCCTGAGATCGGTGGACTATAGGCGTCGGTTTCGCTGGGGTCCAGCCCAGTTGACCTGTTTCGCCCATACGGACGGTGCATCCCCGCTGAGTCGCCGTCCGCATCCGCCCGCGTCGCCCGTGACGGCCGGCGCGGGCGATGGTTAATGTCGATGCCGAGGCTGCCGCTCGGGGGTGCGGCGGTTTGTCGCCGTCGGCGTGCGAGGGGAGCCACCTGGATGCGGGGTCTGGAGGACGCGCTGGCGCGGATCGCCCGTCGGGACGAACTCCGTGAACGCTCGACCGTCACCCGCCGGAGCGACTCCGTGAGCCCGGTGGTCGACGAGGTCGCCGACGCCCTGCGCGCCGTCGTGGAACGCAACCCCGGCGTGTTCGCGACCGTGGTCGTCCAGGAAGCCGAGACGGCGTGGTCCGTGTGGATCGGCGAGTGGGACGGGACGCTGCACACCCGCGTCACCACCCTCGATCCCGACCCGCCGGTGACCGATTCGGCCCCGCCGCTCAAGCCGGGAGCCTCGCCGTCCTCCTCTCCTGCGGTGACCCCGGTGACCGCGCCGTCCGCCTCTCCCGCGGTGACCCCGGCGGCCTCGCCGTCCGCCTCTCCCGCGGTGACCCCGGTGGCCGCGCCGGTGACCCCGGTGGCCGCGCCCGTGCCGGCGGCGCTGGAGCCGGCCATCCCGCTGCCACGGCGGCGCCCGATGTCCCCGGCGAACCGGCCGGCCGCGGCCCTGCCCGCCGGTCCTTCCCCGCAGCCCGGCCCGGCGCCGATCGCGGACCTCCTCCGCCCCCGGAGCGCCGACTCGTTGTCCGACGCCGAGACGCCGCCCATGGGCTTCCGCCCGCCGCTGGTCGATGCCGGCGCGCCGCTGCCGAAGCGGTTCCCGGACAGCGGTATCCCGCTCCCGCGCCGCCGCCCCGCGCCGCCGTTCGGTGCTCCGCTCGGCCAGGGTCCGCCCGCTCTGCCCTCGGCGCCGACGCCCGCCGCCACGACGCTGCCGCCGCTGTCCGCACCACGGGCGGCGCTCGCCGGGACGATTCCCGCGCAACGGTCACCCGCGCAGGTTCCGGGCGCTCAGGCGCCGGCCTCGCGCCTGTCGGCCGAGTTGGAGGACACCACCTGGCCGCCGCACTACCACCCGTCGCACCGGGTGGAGCGGGCGAGCCACCGGGCCGATCCGCAACCGGCGCCGGCCGGTGCCGCGTCCGCGCTGCCCGTGCCCACGATGCCGGCGCCGCCGTTGGCGGCCGCCCAACGGGTGTCCGGGCCGGCGATGAACGACCGGGTGGCCGGCCGCATCGCCGAGATGCTGCGCCGCGAGGCCAAGCGCGACAAGCACGACAACCGCGGCCTCGCATAAGCCCGTCGCCGCCGGCACTCCCCGGTGTCGATCTTGCAGTTGTGGTGCCAGATAGCGACTGAATTGCCCCGTTTTGATAGGCACCACAACTGCAAGATCGACTCATGGTTCGGGTGCGCCGGGCGGATCCCGGCCCGGCACAGTGTCAGGAGCGGGGACGGGGTCAGGCCGGGAGGGCGCCGGCGAGGGTGTTGGCGATCGCGGTTCTCGGGTGGTCGGGGTTGGCCCAGGTCCAGTTGGGGTGGGCGCGGTTGGTCAGCAGCACCAGCGTCAGCCGCCGGGCCGGGTCGACGAGCAGGGACGTGCCGGTGAAACCGGTGTGCCCGAACGTCAACGGGCGGGCGAGGTTGCCCATGAACCACGGCTGGTCCAGCTCGACGCCCAGCCCGTGGGTCGCGGAACGGCCCGGGCGATCCTCGTCGATGGCGGGCTTGCCGGCGTTGACGTTGGTCAGCATGAGCCGCACGGTCTGCTCGCTCAACACCCGCACGCCGTTGTACTCGCCGCCGTTGATCAGCAGCTGACCCACCACCGCCAGATCGTGAGCGGTGCCGAACAGGCCGGCGTGCGGGGCGACGCCGCCCATCGCGTCGGCGACCTGGTCGTGCACCCGGCCCCGCAGCAGCCCGCGGTTGGAGCGCGCGTCGGTGGCGACCAGCCGGGCGGCACGGTCGGCCGGTGAGAGCCAGGTCAGCGGGAGGAAGCCGGTCTCGCGCAGGCCCAGCGGCCCGGTCAGCTCGGCGGAGACGAGCGAGGCCAGCGACGAGCCGGAGACCTTCTCCAGCAGCTGGCCGAGGATCATCAGTCCCAGGCTGGAGTACCGGAACGTGCCGCCGGGCACCGCGCCCGGCAGCAGCGGCGTGCTCAGCACCGCGCCGGGGTCGCGGGCCTTGTTCAGTGCGAGGCCGACCGGCACGCCGCTGGTGTGGGCCAGCAGCATCGACACGGTCACCTCGGCCTTGCGTCCGCCGGTGAACTGCGGGAGATACCGGGCAACCGGCGCGTCCGGAACCACAGCGCCGCGGTCGATCTGGCGCAGCACCAGCAACGCCGTGAACACCTTGGTGATCGAGGCCAGGTCGAACACCGAGTCGGTGCGCATGGGGACGCGCTGCGACGCGGGCAGTTCGACGGGGCCCGCCCCGTAGCGGAGCGCGTCACCGGTCGCGCCGTGCACGGTGATCTCGCCGTCGACCGCCACCAGCACGACCGCGCCGGTGTAGGTGGCGTGGGCGGGGTTGTCGGGGGTCGGGCTCTGGTAGCGGCGGGCGACCGCGAGCAGCTGCTCGCCGTAGGACGCGGGTGCGGCGGCCGGCCGCAGCGTGCGTCCCGGAGTGAAGACCAACTCGGTGGGAGCCGTCGCGAGCGAGGGAGACGCAGAGGGAGACGGCGAGGAGGAAGACGGCAACGAAGGTGACGCGGCCGGAGCGCCGTCTCGGCACCCGGCCAGCGCGGAGACCAGAGCGCCACCCAGCACCGCGCGGCGGGTGAGCGTCATGCCGGCGGGGGGACGAGGCGGTACACCGCGCCGGCCGCGTCGTCGGTGACCAGGAACGCGCCGTCGGTGTCGACCGCCACGTCGACCGGCCGCCCCCACGCCTTGCCGTTCGGCTCCAGGAAACCGGAGACGAGCACCCGCTCCTCGCCCGGCCCGGACGACGTCCACGGGAAGTAGATGACCTTGTACCCGCTCGGCGAACTGCGGTTCCACGACCCGTGCTGGGCGATCACCGCGCCCAGGTCGGGTGCCTTCGTGCCCTTGGTGAACGTCAGGCCCAGCGGCGCCGAGTGCGCCTGCAGCCCGACGTCGATCGGGGTGGCGGTCGCGCAGTCGGCGGCCTTGCCGTCGCGGTTGAGTTCGTAGTCGCGGTGGAACGGCATCTTCCGGACGCCGTTGTCGCTGTTCGGGTTGCAGAACGGCCAGCCGTAGAAACCGTCCCGGACCACCCGGGTGAACGGCTCCACCGGATAGTCGTCGACGAACGCGGTGACCCGCCGGCCCTTGTCGCCGCTGCCGTCGCCGTCGGCGTCGCGGTCGTCGGGCACCAGCGTGTTGTCGCGGTTGTTCACGACGACCCACAGTTCGTCCGTCCCCGGAACGAACGCGAGACCCTCGGCGTTGCGCAACCCCCGGGCGAACAGCGTGCGCCCGGCGTTGGTCCCGGCCGCGTCGTAGGTGTAGATCGTGGCCCGCTGCGGGTCGCTGACCGTGTCGGACGCGCACGCGTTGCACGTGGACGCGATCGAGACGTACAGCGTGTTCCCGTTGATCGCGATGTTCTTGAGGTAGTGGCCGTAGTTGCCGCGCAGTTCCGGGGTGGACTGGTCGGGCAGCCCGTCGACGGCCACCTCGCCAGGCGCGGCCGTGAGGGCACCGGGCGAATACGCATACCGCATCACCCGGTGCGACTCGGCGATGAACACCCACTGCTTCCCGCCCACCGACGCGAACACCACGTCGTGCGGGTTCCGCAGCCCGGTGATGAAGTCCGAGACCTGCCCGTCCCTGAGCAGGAGCACCTTCCCGGTGCTGGGCTGCGACACCAGCATCGCGCCGTCGGGCGTCGGCGTGATGAACCGGGCCCGGCTGATGCGGGCGTACACCGACGCCGTCCAGCCGCCCGGAAGTTCGAGCGTGCGCGGCCGGTCGAACGGCGCGGAGTTCATCCCGGCGGGCACGGTGACCGGCACCTGGCCGCGCGCGCCGGCCACCTGCGGCAGCGTGGGTGCAGCCGGTACCGCCGTGGCGGGCGCGGCCGCCGGTTCGGCGCGGTCGTCGTCGGAGTCGCCGCACGCCGCGAGGCCGATCGTCGCGACCAGCAGGGTGACGGCCATCAGGGACGGGACACGCATCGGAAAACCATAGCTGTCCGGCCCCGGGCCGGCGTTGCCTGGACCGAGGAGCGGAGGGAGCGCAGCGACCGGAGCGACGAGGGAAGGCGACGCCACCGGGGCACGGGGCCTGCGGCCGCGGATGCGGGCGCATCGAGCATAGTGAGACGCGTGAAGGATGCCATTCAAGCAGGGACCATCACCGTTGCCAGCCGGCCGGGCACGGAGATCGAGGCCTATCTCGCGCGGCCGCTCGACACGCCGAAGGGCGGGGTCGTGGTCATCCACCACGCACCCGGGTTCGACCAGGGCACCAAGGAGATCACCCGCCGGTTCGCCACCTGGGGCTACGCCGCCCTGATGCCGAACCTCAACCACCGGATCGCGCCCGGCGCCGATCCCGACGACGCCGCCGCGGCCGCCCGGGCCCGGGGCGGCAAGGCCGACGACGAACTGCTCGACGACGTCGGCGGCGCCGTCGCGCACCTGAGGAACGAGGGTGTCGCGAAGGTCGGCACCATCGGGTACTGCTCCGGCGGCCGGCAGTCCGTGCTGGCGGCCACCGAACTCGACGTCGACGCGGCCGTGGACTGCTACGGCGCGTTCGTCTTCCTCGACGCGCCCGCCGAGTTCCCGCTGAAGATGGTGTCGTTGCGCGACCGCCTGCCGAACCTGCGCGCGCCGTTGCTGGGCCTGTTCGGCAACGACGACAAGTACCCGGCCCCGGCCGAGGTCGACGAGCTCGACAAGCTCCTCACCGAACTCGGCAAGGAGCACGAGTTCCACCGCTACGACGGCGCCGGCCACGCGTTCTTCTCGGTCGACCGGCCGGCGTACCGGATCGAGGCCGCCCTCGACGGCTACCAGCGGATCCGGGCGTTCTTCGACCGGAACCTGGGGGCCTGACCATGTGCACCTACACCACCGAACAGACCGCGGTCGAGGGCAGCGGCAAGGGCGCCGACGGCTGGTTCCGGCTCCGCACCGCGACCGTCTACTACGACCACCCGGTGCACGCGCTGGCCGATCACACGCTGAACATCGACTTCGCCGACCCGGCCGCCGGGCCGGCGGCGCGGGTGGCCGTGGAGCTGACGGCCGGGTCGGCACTGGCCCTGGTCGACGCGATCCGGGCGGCGCTGGCGGCGGTGCCGGCCGATCTCACCGGGCTGTCGCCCGAGCAACTGCGTCAGGTTTCCGGCTGAAGACTCCCAAGGGGAGTAAGTCGGGAGTAAGAAATAGCCTGCCAGGTTTCGTTGGGTCCTGGTTCCAACGAAAATGATCGGAGGCGGGCGATGTCGGTCAGGGCGAACGACCTCACCCGGTTGCTCGACGTGGTGGCCGCGATGAACGACGCGCCGGACGGCGGGTTCGAGCGGGCCATGCTGACGTCGGCGGCCGAGCTGATCGCGTGCGACACGGTGTCGTACAACGAGCACCGGCTCGACACGTGGCAGGAGCTGCGCTGCGTGGTCGAACCAAGCTACGTCGAACGCAGCCCGGTCCGCAGGGAATATCTGCGCCACCTCGGCGGGCACCCGCCCGTCGAGGCCTGCGCGCGGGGCCGGCTCGCCACCGGCGACACCACCTCGCTGTCCGACCTCATGACCCAACGGGAGTACCGGCGGCTGCCGATCTACGCCGACTACTTCCGGCACCGCGGCGTCGAGGACCAGCTGGTCGCGGTCGTCAAGGCCCGTGACCTGCGCACGGTGCTGGTGGTGTTCAGCCGGTCGAGGCGGGGATTCGGCGACCGCGACCGCACGGTCCTGCGGCTGCTGCTGCCGCACCTGCAGCACGCCGTGCGGCACCGCCGGCGGCTGGCCGCGCTCACGTCGTCGGTCGCCAATCGGACGACGCCGCTCGGCCCCGACGTCTGGGACCGGCTGACCGAGCGCGAGCGCGACATCGTCACCTGCCTGGCGTCCGGCGGCACCGACCAGAAGATCGCCCGCACGCTCGCGATCAGCCCGCGCACGGTGGGCAAGCACCTGGAGAACGTCTACCGCAAGGTGAACGTGCCCGGCCGGGTCGCGCTGGTCGCGCAACTCGCGGTCGCGTAGGACGTACGGAGAACTACGTATGGCGCGCCAGGTAATACAGCCGGACCCTGAGCACCCATGACCTGGCTCCGCTACGACATCGACGCCGCGCCCGTCCACCCGAGTCTGTACGCGTCGCTGGCCCGCACCGCCAGGATGACGGCCGGGGACGTGTTCTTCGTACACACCCCGCTGGGCGTGCGGCTGCGGTGCCGGGCCGACCGGCCGGACACCGCCGACGCCGCCTGGCAGGCCACCCTGTCGGAGGCGCGCGGCCGGGGCTGGCTCATCGCGTGGCGGCCGGCGCCGCACGAGCCGGAGGGCTTCGGCGGACCCGACGCGATGGCCGCCGCGCACCGCGTCTTCACCGCCGACAGCCTGGCCTGGCTGGAGTTCCTCGCCCGCGCCGCCCGGCCGGTGCCGACGGTCGCGCGCTGGGCCGCGTCGCTGCTGATGATCCGGTCGCTGGTCGACGGGCTCGACCTCGCGCCGTGGGAGACCGACGACGTCTGGGACCGCATCGGCCGGAAGACCCGCCACGCCACGCCGGCCGACCCGGCCGTCCGTCACCTCATCCACGCGCTGCGCGCCGGCTGGGACGAGCCCGACATCCTCCGCGACCGCCTCGACGCCCACCAGAACGGCCTGGTGGCGGCGTACGACGTCGCGGTCCGCCCGGCCGCCGCGGCCTGGCGGGCCACCGCGACCCCGGCGCTGCGGCACGGGGTCGCGCTGGCGGTGCTGTTCCACTGGAACCGCGCCGCCATGCCCGTCGCCCACCAGCACCTGCTGGCCGGCTCGCGGATCACGAGGAGCCTCCCGGTCGCCGCATAGGCTGCACCGCATGGACGAGTACGACGTCGCCGTCATCGGGGCGGGGCCGGCCGGCTCGGCCGCCGCACTCGCCGCGCGGCGGAAGGGCGCGTCGGTGGTGCTCGTCGACCGCAGCGACTTCCCCCGCGACAAGCCCTGCGGCGACGGCATCGCACCGCACGCCCTCGACGTCCTGCGCGGCCTCGGCGTCACCACGGCCGTCGACGGGTTCGCGCCGGTTCCGGTGCTCCGCCTGCGGTCGCCGGGCGGCGTCGTGGTCGGGCGCCGCCTCGCCCGGCCGGCCTTCACCGTCCCCCGCACGATCTTCGACGCCGGCCTGGTCGCGGCCGCTTTGGCCGCCGGCGCCATCTGGCGCCGCCGGGCCGTGCGCACTTTGCGATATGACGCCCACCGCGTCCACGTGAACGACGACTTCGCGGCGCGGGTGGTGATCGGCGCCGACGGCGCCGGCTCGACGGTGCGCCGGTTCCTCGGCCACCCGCGCAACCCCGACGGGCACCTGGCGCTCGCGATCCGCGGCTACGCACCGGCGCCCGACGGCCCGCCGGAGCAGCGCATCGTCACGGCCGCCGCGCACTGGCCGGCGTACGCGTGGGCGTTCCCGATCGGCGACGGCCGGGCCAACGTCGGGTACGGCGAGGTGCTCCGCGGCCCAGCGGTCACCCGCGAGCACCTGTTGGAACGGCTGGCCGCCCTGCTCCCCGACGTCGACCCGGCCGGCGTCACCGGCCTGAAGGCCCACCTGCTCCCCCTGTCGACCCGGCGGCCACCGCCCGGGCGGGGACGCGTGCTGCTCGCCGGCGACGCGTTGTCGCTCATCAACCCGTTCACCGGCGAGGGCATCTTCTACGCGGTCCAATCCGGGGCAATTGCCGGCGAAGCCGCCGCTCACGCCGTCACCGATGGTTCTGACGCCGACGCGGCCCGGCGGTATGCCGCGGACCTGAACCGGCGACTGCGCCGCCACCTGCGACACAGCGGCGTGGCGGCGGCGCTCGGCCGGCGCCGGTTCATGGTCGACGCGGCCGTGCGCGCGGCGCGCGACCATCAGCGCGTGTTCGACACCATGGTGGAACTCGGGCTGGGCGACGGCACGCTCACGGCCGCGACGCTGGCCCGGATCGGCGGCGGTATCGTGCGGCGGTGACGGTCGATCTCATGGGGGCCGCCCTTCGGGTGGCGGAGGACGCGCTCGCGGCCGGGGAACTGCCGATCGGCGCGGTGGTGGCGGTCGGCGACGAGATCGTGGCCCGGGCCTGGACCCGCGACGTGGGCCTCGACCGGCGGCTCGCGCACGCCGAGATGCTCGCGCTCACCGAGGCCGATTCGGTGTTGGGATGGCGCCCGCGGGCCGGACCGGTGCGGCTGGCCACCACGCTGGAGCCGTGCGTGATGTGCCTCGGCGCGGCGATGGCGATGCGGGTCGACGAGGTGCACTACGGTCTGGCGGCGCGGGCCGACGGCGCGGTTTCCCTGCTGCGCGACTGGCGTCCGCACGCGGCGATGGACTGGTACCGGCTGCCTCTGCTGCACGGCCCGTCCTACCCCGACGAATGCCGGGCCTTGTTCCGGCGCTACGTCGACACGATGCCCGACTCCGGTTTCCGCCGGTGGGCCTCCTTCACGGCGTCCGATGCATGACTTCATCGGTGGGCTGCCGCCTTCGCTGGCCGTCCAGAAGCGATTGCTGGCCGGCCTGCTGACCGCCGTCGAGGCCGACGACCGCTGGGAGTGGCTGGAACTGGGCTGCTCCGTGGCCGCCGGGCGGGGCGACGAACTGTCCGACCTCGACATGGGTCTGGGTTATCTCGACGAGGCCGTCGTGTCCACAGTGGACGGAATCCTCCGCGCCCTCGGCGACGTGGTCGACGTGTCCGCCCAGCCCTACGGCGGCCTGCCGCGCTGGTGGGTCCAGTACGCCGACGGCGGCCAGATCGACCTGGTGGCCATGCCCGCCGCCGACCGCCGGGGCCTGCCGCCGGGATCGGTGGCGTTGCTGGACCGCGCCGGTCGCCTGTCGGTGCCGGTCCGGCCCTCGATGCTGTCGGCGTCGCCCGACGACCCGCGCAACTGGCTGCTCGACGGCTGGGAGGCGTTGAGCAACGTCGCCAAGTACCTTCGGCGCGGTTCGCTGCTGGAGGCGCTCGACCAGGTCCACCGCGCCCGCGAGCGCGTCTTCCAGTTGTGGGCGGCGGGTTCCGGCGTCCCGTACCCCGCGTTCGGCCTGACCAGCCTGCTCGACGAGCCCGGCCCGTCCCTCCCACCGGGAATCCACGCCACCTACGCCGTCCCCGAGTACGAGTCGGTAAAGGCCGCCGCCCTGGCCACCGCCACCCTGCTGGCACAGGCCGCGCACCACGCCCAGCGCGACCTCGACACCCCGTTACGCGCGTACGTGACGTCCCGCCTCCACACCGCCTGACCCCGTCCGCGATCTTGGACTCCGTGCGGGCCTGGAGCACCGTGCGGAGTCCAAGATCGCGGCGACGCCGCGGCGAATTGACAAGTTTTCTTTTCTATTGGAGAGTGGCTGCATGGCCGACCGGGTGGCTTTGCTCGAAGAGCCCGACACGCTGCGTGGCGCGCTCGCCCCGCTGCGGCGGCGCCTGCTCATGCGGTTGTCCGAGCCCGCCTCGGCCACCGAGCTGGCGCCGGAGTTCGGCGTCAGCCGGCAGAAGCTGAACTACCACCTGCGCAAGCTCGAAGACGCCGGCCTCGTCGAGCTGGTGGCGGTGCGGCAGCGCCGCGGGTTCACCGAGCGCATGTTCCGGGCCCGGGCCGACGCGTACGTGATCGACCCGGCGCTCGTCAGGGCACCGAACAAGCACAAGGGCGACCGGCATGCCGCCGACCATCTGGTCGACGTCGCCGCCACCACCGTGCGGGAGGTGGCCCGCATGCAGAATGCGGCCGGCCGCAAGGGGTTGCGGTTGCTGACGTTCACGCTGGAGACCGAGGTCCACCTCGCCGCGCCCGCCGACCTGCACGCGTTCACCGAGGAGCTCGCCAAGGCGATGGCCGACGTGGTGGCGCGGTTCGACAGCCCCGGCGGTCGGGCGTACCGGGTGGTCGGGGCCGGTCACCCGGCGATCAGAGACACCGAAGAGGAGAACGATGACCGAGCTGCCTGATGGACCCGTCATCGAGGTCACCGTCGCCGCGCCCGCCGACGCGGTGTGGGCCGCGCTGCGCGACCCGGACCTGATCCGCCGCTGGCACGGGTGGGACGTCGAAGAGCTGGCCGAGGAGATCCGCACGATCTACCTCAACGGTGTGACCGAGGATCCCGTCGCGCGCACGCTGGAGATCAACGGCGGCGACCGGTTCACTCTTCACGAAATATCAGACAATTCCACCGTCGTCCGCATCACCCAGGCGCCCAAGGGCAGCGACCCCGACTGGGTCGACTACTACGACGACATCACCGAGGGCTGGTGGACGTTCCTCCACCAACTGCGGTTCGCCGTCGAGCGGCACGGCCTGGCCGAGCGTCGCACGATCCTCTTCCACGGCGTGCTCGCCGACCCCCGGCCGATCCTCGACGCGGCCGGCCTCCAGGCGCTGCGAGCGGTCGAGCCGGGTTCGGCCTACCGCGCGGTCGCGCCCAGCGGGGAAGATCTTTCCGGGACGCTGTGGGCACGCCGGCCGTCGCAGGTCGCGGTGACGGTCGACGGCTGGGGCGACGGGCTGCTGATCCTCGCCGACCAGCCGGTCAACCCGCACCGGCCGGAGGGCGGGGCGATGCTGCTGCTCACCACGTACGGCCTCGGCGACCCGCACTGGGAAGCGTTGAAGGAGCGGTGGGGCGCATGGTGGGAGAAGCACCGGGCGCCCGACCCGTTACCGTAGGTCGATGCCTTCCGCGTGCCCCCGCTGTGGCCGATCGGTCGACACGTCGGCCCGCCGGTGCCCGTCGTGCGACAAGGTGCTGCGCTCCCCCGTCCAGCTGGCCACCCCGCGCCCGACGGAGCTGCCGCGGATCACGCGTCCGCAACCACCGCGCTCCACGGCCGAGGTCCGCACCGAGGCCGCGGTCGAGAAGACGCGGGCCGGCGTCCGCGTCGGGCTGAAGGCCTGGCGGTGGCTTCCGCGGCGGGCGAAGTTCGTGGTCGCCGGCGTGATCGTGGCGCTCGTGGTCGGCGTGCCGGCGACGATCTGGATCGTGGGCAAGGTCGCCTACGCACCGGAGGGACCGGTCGAGGACCTGGTGGCGGCATTCAACGACGGCGACCTCGCGCGGGCCGCGGAGCTCGCCGGCTGTTCGTCGCGGCTGTGCCGCGAAAGCGCGCTGTCGGCCGGCTACCAGGCGCCGGAGAACATGGAGATCGCCGAGGTGGCGATGGGCGGCAGCACCAACCCCGACAGCGCCGACGTGATCGTCAGCTACGAACTGGCGGGACAGCGCCAGGAGAGCATCATCCGGGTGAGCCGCGAGCCCGGGCTGCTGCCGAAGAGCTGGTCGATCCGGTCGGGGGCGGTCGGCACGCTGGAGATCGCCGCGTCGTCGGTGCGGTCGGTGCGGATCGCGGCGCTCGACCTCCAGCCGGCCGCGGGCGGACGCGAACCCGCGCTGATCGGGCGGTACGAGGTGCGGGTGGGCGCCGACGATCCCCTCTACGAGGGCGAACCGGTACCGGCGACGATCCAGGGTGACCTGCGGACCCGCCCGGTCACCAGCGTCAAGCTCACGACGGCGGTGCGGCAGTCGGCCCGGGACGAGGTAGGCACCCAGGTGCGCGCGTTCCTGGAGAAGTGCGCCGCCTCCGACGCCCAGAAGCCGCGCGTCGACGGCCGGACCTGCCCGTTCTCGTACACCGGCTACTTCCCGCCGGGCTCGTCGGCCGTCTCGTGGCAGCTCGATCCGTTGCCGGTGTTCGAGGTGGTCGTGCCCGAGAAGCCGCGCGACGGCGTGGCGCTGGAGGTCCGCACCACCACCCCGGGCTCGGCGACGTTCCGGTACACGTTCCGCGAGTCGCCCTACCAGGCCGAGGCGGTGGCGGTCAGCGTCAAGGGCGAGGTCCGCCTCGCCGACGGCAAGATCCAGTTCCTGCCCACCTAGGAGCGGCGCCAGAAGTCGTAGCGGTCGCGGCCGGGGGTGAAACCGGCGGCCTCGGCGATCGCCACGGCCTGGTCGAACCTGGCACCCACCCGGTAGGCCTGGTGGGCGTCGCTGCCGAAGCTGACGGCGCCGCCGCCCTCCTCGTGCCACCACCGGACCAGCTCCGACGACACCAGCGGGCTGCGGGTGTTGACCTCGAGCACCCGCCCCGACGCGGCGAGAGAACGGAACACCGTGCGGTACGCGTCCTCGAAATCCTTCTCCCGGTACGGCCCGCGCGCGTACGACGACCACGACCGGCGCGGCAGGTCCGCGTGCGCCAGCACCTCGAACGCGGCGCTGCCCTCGACGAGGCGCAGCAACTCCTCGAAGTACATCTCCACAACGACAAAAGGGTCGTACCGCTCGAACAGCATGTGCAGCCAGTTCAGCCGGCCGCCGTCGGGGACCGCGTGCAGCGACCCGAGCACGCGCTGGAACGTGCCCTGCCCGAGCACCCCGGCCAGGCTGCCCGCGAACAGGTGCGCCTCGCCGGCCTCGATGCCGGTCAGGATGCGCAGCTCGGGGAACTTCGACCGGACCCGGTCGATCTCGACCAGGTAGCCCTCGACGTCGAGCGGCTCGATGTGCCCGCGGCGGGGCAGGGCCAGCTCCTGTTCGGGATCGTCGGCCGCCCACATCGTGAAGTCGACGTGCTCGGTGAAGGCCACCGCGGGGACGCCCGCGTCGACGGCCCAGCGGCAGCAGTCCTCCATGGTCGTCCCGTACCCGGTGTCGTACGAGAACTCGGAGTGCACATGGTTGTCGCTGGGTCGCATCGGATTGATCGTAGACTCGGCCGGTGACGACGGTGATCATCTCGCGGCTCGCCGCGATCTTCGCCGTCGTGGCGGTCGGTTACGGGTTCGGCCACACGAAGCTGCTGCGGGGTGAGCAGGCCCTCCAGGCGCTCACCAACGTCGCCTTCTACATCCTCACCCCGGCCCTGCTGTTCCGCCTGACCGCGACGATCGACCTGGCCGATCTGCCGTGGCAGGTCATCCTCGTGTACTTCGGGCCGACGGTCGCGCTGCTGTTCGCCGTCTACTTCTGGCAGCGCCTCCGGAGAAGGCGGACCGACGGGCCCGTCGCCGGGCCGGGCATCCGCGCGATCTCGGTGACGTTCAGCAACAGCGTCCAGCTCGGGATCCCGGTGGTCGTCGGGATCTTCGGTGACGAGGGTCTCACCGTGCACGTCGCGATCGTCAGCGTGCACGCGCTGACGCTGCTGACCATCCTCACCGTGCTCGTGGAACTCGACCTTGCCAGGGACGGTGAGCGGCCGTCGGTGCTGTCCACCGCGCTCACCACGGCCCGGCGCACCGTGCTGCACCCGGTGGTGGCGCCGGTGATCGTCGGGCTGCTCTGGAACCTCGCCGGGCTGCCGCTGCCGAAGCCGGCCGACGACATCCTGCAGACGCTCGGCCAGGGCGTGGTGCCGGTCTGCCTGGTGCTGATCGGGCTGTCGCTCGCGTTCTACGGCGTCACCGGCGTCGGCTGGCCGGCGCTCTACCTGTCGGCCGCCAAGCTGCTGCTGATGCCGGCCGTGGTGCTGGCCGCCGGGCTCGCCGTCGGCCTGCGCGGAACACCGCTGACGGTCACCGTGCTGTTCGCCGCGCTCCCGATCGGCTCCAACGCGCTGCTGTTCGCCCAGCGCTACCGCACGCTGGAGGCCGAGACCACCGCGGCGATCGTCGCGTCGACGCTCGCGTTCGTGGTCACCGGTCCGGCGTGGATCCTGGCGGTGCAGCACATCAGGTAGACCGCAGGAACGCCGCCATCGCGCTGATGTCGCGGTCGGCGTACCCGGCCGCCAGCGCCTCGCCCACCAGCCGGCGGTTCGTGTCGGCCTGGTCCATCCGGGCGCCGTTCGCGGCGGCCAGCGCCTCCAGCAGCGCCAGGTCCTTCGCCACCAGGTCGAGCCGGAACGCCACCGGCGTGCCGTCCGGGTCCTCGAACGCGGCCCGCTTGTAGTGGACGAACGGCGCCGCCACCGCGCTCGCCGCGAACACCTCGTACGCCGCCCGCCGGTCGACGCCGGCCCGCTCGGCCAGCACCAGCGCCTCCGACACCGCCTGGTTCAGGCTGTGTACCACGCCGTTGACCACGAGCTTCATCGTGGCGCCGGACCCCAGCGGCCCCAGGTGGAGCACCCTCGACGCGAACGCCGCGAGCACCGGCCGGGCCGTGTCGAGCGCCGCCGCGTCGCCGCCGGCGAGCACGGTGACCTCGCCGCGCTCGACCACCGGCACGCTCCCCGACACCGGCGCGTCGAGCAGCGTCGCGCCCGCCGCCGCCACCGGCCCGGCCAGCGCGCGCACCGTCTCCGGGCTCACCGTGCTGGTCTCCGCCACCACGGCGCCGGGGCGCAGGCCGGCCACCAGCCCGTCCGTCCCCTCGTAGGTGGCCGCCACCGCCGCGTCGTCCGCCAGCGAGACCACGACGACCCGGGCGGACGCCGCGGCCGCCCGCGCGGAGGTCGCGACCTCCGCGCCGGTGCGGGCCGCGAGGGCGGCGGCGCGGCTCCCGGTTCGGTTGAAAACCGTGACGGGACGCCCGTGAGCGCGCAGCCGGGCGACCATCGCCGCCCCCATGTTGCCGGTACCGATGACGGCGACGGTCTCGTCCATGGCCGCAGGCTACAACCTGCGCAGTTTGGCCCGGATCTGCGCGGCGTCGGCGTGGCGCAGTTCCTCCATTGTGGACAGTGCGCGCTCCCACACCTCGCGGGCCGCGTCGGCCGCGCCGGTCTCCAGGTACGTGTCGCCGAGGTGGTCGAGGATCTCCGCCTGCCCGTACAGGTCGCCGAGCTCCAGCAGCAGTTCGTACGCGTACTCGTACGACGCGATCGCCTCGGCGTGGTTGCCCTGCGAGTGGTAGGCGTAGCCGATGCTGTCCCAGGTGTTGGCCTGCGCGGCGCTGTTGCCCAGCTTCTCGAACAGGCCCAGCGCCTCGCGGCAGGCGACCAGCGCCTCCTCGTGCTTGCCGAGCAGCACGTAGAACCAGCCGATGTCGTTGAGCGTGCTCGCCTGGCCCTGCGTGTTGCGGGTCGCCCGGAACAGCGGCAGCGCCCGCTGCGCGTAGGCGAGCCCCTGCTCGTTGCGGAGCTGGCGGCCGGCCACCCAGGACAGGTTCTGGTACGCCATCGCCTGACCCACCGGGTCGTCGAGGTCGCGGTACAGCTCCAGCGCGTACCGGCAGTGCACGTCGGCCTCGTCGTAGCGGGCCAGCCGGCTGAAGATCAGCGCGAGGCCGCGGTGGATCACCGCCCGCGCCGCCCGGTCGCCGGCCCGGCGGGTGGCCTCCAGCGCGATCCGCATCAGGGAGACCTGGTCGATCCAGTGGCCCTGCCGGTCGTTGAACGTCGACAGCGCCCACGGCAGCTGCCAGGTGTGCTCGTCCAGCCCGGCATCGTCGGCCTGGCGCACGGCCGCCAGCAGGGTGGCGTGCTCCAGCGCGAACCAGGCCATCGCGTCGTCCTGGCCGTCGAACGAGTCGTGGCGGGCGCCGGCCGCCGGTGCGACCAGCGGGATCGGTTCGCGGCTCGGGTCGAGCCGCCGGTTGGCGGCGACGGCCGAGTGCAGGTAGTAGTCCATCAGCCGGCGCACGGCGGCGGCCCGGTCGGCCTCGGGGTCGAGGTCGCGGACCAGCTCGTTGGCGTAGGCGCGCAGCAGGTCGTGGAACGTGAACCGGCCGGGCAGGTGTTCGCTGACCATCTGCGTGCGGGCCAGCTCGGTGAGCAGGTCGTCGGCGTCGCGCGGCGGCAGCGCGGCGAGCGAGGCTGCGGCGCCGGCCGTGATGTCGGGGCCGGCGTGCAGGCCGAGCAGGCGGAACAGGCGCGCCGCCGCCGGCCGAAGGGTGTGGTACGACCACGAGAACACCGAGCGGACGTCGGTGGCCAGGTCGCCGTCGGCGAACGCGTCGAGGTCGGTGCGGGCGTCCCGCAGCTCGTCGGCGACCGCGGCCAGCGGGAAGGCGGGACTCGTGACGGCGCGCGCCGCCACCACCGCGAGCGCCAGCGGCAGCCGCGCGCAGCCCTTGATGATCGCGTCGACGGCCTGCGGGTCGGCGCTGACGCGGGCCGGACCCATGCGACGGGTGAGGAACTGGCGGGCGTCGTCGTCGGGCAGCTGGCCCACCGCGACCGGGTGCGCCCCCTCCGCGGCGACCAGGCCGCGCAGCTGGTCGCGGCTGCTGATGAGGACGAAACAGCCCGGGGTGCCGGGCAGCAGCGGACGCACCTGCTCGGCGTCCCGGGCGTTGTCGAGCACCACCAGCACCCGGCGGCCGGTGAGCAGGCTGCGGTACAGACCGGTCTGTCCGGTCAGGCCGGCGGGGATGCGGTCCTGCGGCGCGTCGAGCGCGTCGAGGAACCCGCGCAGCGCCTCGGCCGGGGTCACGGCGGCGCCGGTCGGGTCGAAGCCGCGCAGGTTGACGTAGAGCTGGCCGTCCGGGAACCGGTCGCGCACCCGGTGCGCCCAGTGGACGGCGAGCGCCGTCTTGCCGGCACCGGCGGAGCCCGCGAGGACGGCGATCACCATCGCGGTCCGCTGCTCCTCGGCGGTCGCGAGGATCGCGTCGAGGTGGGCGAGCTCGTCGGCGCGCCCGGTGAAGCCGAAGACGTCCAGCGGAAGTTGCGCCGGCACGTCGGCAGCCGGCGCCGGGGTGTTGACCACGATCGCCGCGGTGACCGGTTCCTCGACGGGCTCCTCGAACTCGCCCCGCAGCACCGACTGGTGCAGGGCGCGCAGGTCGGCGCCCGGGTCGACACCGAGCCGCTCGACGAGCTGGTGGCGGGTGCGGGCGAAGATCTCCAGCGCCTCGGCGCCGCGACCGGCCGCGGCCAGGGCCCGCATCTGCACCGCGATCAGCGGCTCGACCAGCGGATACTCGGTGACCAGTTCGCTCGCCGTGGCGAGCACGTTGCCGGGCCGGCCCTGCTGCAGTTCCGCCTGCGCCCACGCGACGACGGCGTCGACCCGCTGCCGCTCCCAGCCGGCCCGGACCCGGTCGGCCCACTCCCCGGGCACGTCGGCGAGCGGGGTGCCGCGCCAGAGGTCCAGGGCCTCGCGCAGCTGACCGGTCGCGCCGGTGTCGCGGGCGGCCTGCACCAGGCGGCGGAAGAGCAGGGCGTCGACCTGGTCGGGGTCGGTGTCGAGCAGGTAGCCGCCGGAGCGGAGGAGGAGTTGCGCCGCACCGCCGGCGTCTTCCAGGACCCGCCGGATCCGGCCGATGTAGACGTGCAGCGTGTGGCGGGTGCGGCCGGACGCGGTGGGGCCCCACACCCGGTCGACGACGGTGTCCATCGCCACGGGGCGCCCGGCATCGACGGCCAACGCGGCCAGGATTCCCCGCTGACGGGGTGGCCCCGGGTCGACGCGCGTGGTGCCGGCCCACACCTCCACCGGCCCGAGAATCCTGAACTCCATGGCGGACAAACAAACCCCAAGCTCGCCAGGTACCCGCAAATCCCAGAAGAGGCCAACACTAGCAACGCAACGCTCCCGTACCGGGCGTCGCTCACGGTCCGCTTACAGGGGGCTCACGCGTTACCGGGGGCTCACGCGACCCCGACCGGTCGGAACTGCACGCTCACCCGCGGCCCGACCGGCCGGGCGGTCTTCGGGACGCAGTGCTCCCACGTCCGCTGGCAGGAGCCGCCCATCACCACGAGGTCGCCGTGGCCCACCGGGAACCGCAGGCTGGCGCCGCCACCGCGCGGGCGCAGCAGGAGCGGCCGGGGCGCGCCGAACGACACGATCGCGACCATGGTGTCGGCGGTGGCGGAGCGGCCCTTGGTGTCGCCGTGCCAGGCGACGCTGTCGCGGCCGTCGCGGTAGAGGCACATTCCGGCGGTGACGAACGGTTCGCCGAGCTCGGCCGCGTAGTGGTCGCTGAGCCGGATGCGGGCCTCGGTGAGGACGTCGTGGGGCAGCCGCTCGGCGCCGCCGTACCAGCGCAGCAGCCGGGGCGTGTCGACCTCGTTGTCGTACATGACCCGCCGCTCGGCCCGCCAGTCGATGCCGAGCAAGACGTCGAGCACCGCCTCGGAGCCGCGGACCCAGCCGGGCAGGTGGTCGAGCCAGGCGCCCCGGGTGAGGTGGTGCCGCTCCGGGGCGACCGGCCCGAGCGACGGCGCGTCGACCAGGTCGTCGAACATCGAGGGCTGGCGGGTCATGCCCGCCAGCGTACTCGAACGTCCGTTCTAAACCTTCAGCGTGCAGCCGGCCGGGTCGACGCGGTCGGCGCCGTGGTCGTCGAACCAGCGGCCGCCGGTGGCCAGGTACCGGAACCGGTGCTCGCCGGGTGGCAGCGTCACCGAGATGCTGCGGGTGCCGTCGCGCCGGGGCACGAGTTCGTGCTTCCCCGGCGTCCAGTCGTTGAACGTGCCGACGACGCTGACGGCACCGTTGTCGTCAGCGGGCAGGCTGAAGGTCACCCGGGTCTTCGATCCGAACAGTCGGGAACGACGGATCATCGGTCCTCCTTCGCGGGGTTCACCAGGGACAATGGTGGCTGCCCGACGTTTCACGTGTGTAGCGACACGCCGTCTGACCAGGAGGAGATCCGATGCGTGCAGCTGTGTTCCGGTCCACCGGTCCCGCCGCCGACGTCCTGCGGGTCGAGGAGGTGCCGACACCGGAGCCGGGGCCGGGGCAGGTCCGGGTGCGGATCGCCGTGTCCGGGGTGAACCCCACCGACTGGAAGAACCGGTCGGGTGCGGTACCCATGCCGGCACCCGACGGCGCCGACTTCCAGGTGCCGAACCAGGACGGCGCGGGCGTCATCGACAAGGTCGGCCCGGGCGTCGACGGGTCGCGCGTGGGCGAGCGCGTGTGGCTGTACCTCGCCGCGTGGCAGAACCGCTACGGGACGGCCGGGGAGTACACCGTCGTACCGCAGGAACGCGCGGTGGCGCTGCCCACCGGCGTCCCCTTCGATCTGGGCGCGAACCTCGGCGTCCCGGCGATGACCGCCCACCGTTGTCTGTACGCCGACGGTGACCCGACCGGAACCGTGCTGGTGCACGGCGGCGCGGGCGCGGTCGGGCACTTCGCGATCGAGCTGGCGCGGGCCGCCGGTGTCACCGTGATCAGCACCGTGAGCAGCCCCGAGAAGGCCGACCTGGCCACCGCGGCCGGCGCCCACCACGTCGTCAACTACCGCGACGGCGACGCCGCCGACCAGATCCGGGCGATCGCGCCCGGCGGGGTCGACCGGATCGTCGAGGTGAACCTCGCCACCAACCTGGACCTCGACCTGGCCGTCGCCGCGCCGCACGCGTCGATCGTCACGTACGCGGCCGACGCCCGGAAGCCGGAACTGTCGGTGCGCGAGTTGATGGTGCGCAACCTGGTGCTGCGGTTCATGCTGCTGTACACGGTGCCGGAACCGGCGTTGCGCCGGGCGACCAGGGACATCACGGCGGTTCTCACGACCGGTGGGTTGACACCGTTGCCGTCGCACCGCTTTACGCTCGACGAGACGGCCGCCGCCCACGACGCCGTCGAGGCCGGCGCGGTCGGCAAGGTCCTCATCGATCTCTAGCACAACCCCTCACATCGCGGGTCGACGGTCCGATCTTCGGGGAGCGCAGCAGCGCATCCCCGACCCCCGGACCGGAGATCGTCGATGGCGAGCACTGGCACGACCGCACGCAGCGCACCGCGTTGGTGGGCAGCGATGCGCGGCCGCCTCCAGGTGGTCGCCCCCACCCCCGGCTACCGACGGCTCTGGCTGGCGGCGCTCGTCGCCACCGGCGTGCTGGCGGTGTGGTTCAGCCTCGGACTGGGTGGTCCGGTGGTCACCCAGACGGTGTCGAACCTCGCTCTGATCATCGCCGCGTTCTCCGCGGCGGCGGCGTGCGGCTGGGTGGGCCTGAAGCGGCGGACCGGCCGGGACCGGTTGGCCCTGATGTTCATCGGGGCCGGCACGCTGTCGTGGGGGCTCGGCCAGACCGCGTGCGTCTACTACGAATCGGTGCTCGGCCAGGAAGTGCCGCTGCCGTCGCTGGCCGACGTCGGCTACCTCTCGATGATCCCGCTGCTGGCCGCCGGGCTGCTGACGGTGCCGACCGGCGCCCAGAACGTGGCCAACCGCGCCCGGACCGTGCTCGACGGTCTCATGGTGGCCGCGGCGCTGCTGCTGGTGAGCTGGTCGCTGCTGGTGCAGCCGATGCTGGCCGCCGGCGAGGAGACCGAGAGCACGCTGGCGATCAGCCTCGCCTACCCGCTCGGCGACCTGGTGATCGTCACCATCGTGTTCTACATGGTGGCCCGGATGCGCCACATCGGCGCCGTGCCGCTGCCACTGACCATGATCGGCACCGGCATCGTGACGTTCGCCGTCGCCGACAGCGGCTACGCCTACCTGACCATGACCGGGCAGTACTCGTCGGGCGCGGTGACCGACCTCGGCTGGTTCGCCGGCTTCGCGCTGATCCTGATGGCGGCGCTGTGCCCGGCGGAGACCCGGCCCAGCACGCACCGCAAGCCCACCGACGGGCGCCCGATCGCGCTGATGATGCCGTACGTCGTGGTGATCGTCTCGGTGCTCGCCACGCTGGTCGAGGTGCTCCGCACGGGTCACATCGACGCTTTCGCCTCGGTCACGCGGTCCCTGATGATTGTGATGATCGTGGGGCGGCAGGTGCTGAGCCTCCTGGACAACCGGGCGCTCACCCGCGGGCTGGAGGCCCGGGTCACCGCCCGCACGGCCCAGTTGCGGGCCAGCGAGCGGCGGTTCTACGCGCTGGTGCAGCACAGCTCCGACGTGGTCACCGTGGTCGACGCCGAGCTGACCGTGCTCTACCAGAGCGAGTCGGTGACGCGCGTCTTCGGCCACCAGGCCGCGTCGCTGACCGGCGAGCCGCTCACGACACTGCTGAACGAGGAGGCGACGCAGCGGCTCCAGTTGGCCGCGCAGCAGCTCACCGGCCGGCCCTACGCGAACACGATGATCGAGGTGCCGGTCCCCCACGCCGACGGGCGGGTGCGGCAGGCCGAGATGACGGTCACCAACCTGCTCGACGACCCGAGCGTGCACGGGCTGGTGCTGAACACCCGCGACATCAGCGAGCGCAAGGAGCTGGAGGACCAGCTCATCCACGAGGCGTTCCACGACGCGCTCACCAAGCTCGCCAACCGCGCGCTGTTCAAGGACCGCGTCACCCAGGCGCTGCGCCGCCGTCCGAAGGGCTCCACGGTGGCCGTGCTGTTCCTCGACCTCGACGGCTTCAAGGAGGTCAACGACAGCCTCGGCCACGCGGCCGGTGACGAGCTGCTGATCAAGGTCGCCGAGCGCCTGGTCGCGGCCGTGCGGCCGGAGGACACCGTGGCCCGCTTCGGTGGGGACGAGTTCGCGGTGCTGATCGAGACCGTGCCCGACCAGGCGGCGGCCGAGGAGTTCGCCCAGCGCGTCATCGACGGCATGGACGACTCGGTGACGATCGAGGGCCGGGAGATCCACATCCGGGGCAGCATCGGCATCGCCGTCGCCGGCCCGGACGCGTCCGACACCGACCAGATCATGCGCAACGCCGACCTTGCCATGTACCACGCGAAGGCGGCCGGCGCCGGCGGCTTCGCCAGCTACGACCCGCAGATGCACTCGGGCCTGATCGAGCGGCTGCAGCTGGAGGCCGACCTCCGCCGCGCGCTGGAGGGCGACGAGTTCGAACTGCACTACCAGCCGACGGTGCGGCTCGACACCGGCACGGTGGTGGGGTTCGAGGCGCTGCTGCGCTGGCGTCATCCCACCCGCGGGCTGGTGTCGCCGGGCGAGTTCATCTCGTTGGCCGAGGCCACCGGGATGATCCTGCCGATCGGGGAGTGGGCGCTCACGGAGGCGTGCCGGCAGGCCGCCGAGTGGCTGGAGGCCAACCCGACCCGGCCCATGACGATGGCGGTCAACGTCTCCGGTCGCCAGTTCGGCCAGTCCGACTTCGCCGGCCTGGTGGAGAAGGTGCTCGCCGACACCGGCCTGTCGCCGGACCGGCTGTGCCTGGAGATGACCGAGAGCGTCGTCATGAACGACACCGAGGAGAACCTCGCGCTGCTGATGCGGCTGAAGGAGATCGGCGTCAAGCTGGCGATCGACGACTTCGGTACGGGGTACTCGTCGCTGTCGTACCTGCGCCGCTTCCCGGTCGACACCCTGAAGATCGACCGCTCGTTCGTGGAGCGGCTGGGCCAGCAGTCCGACGACGCCACGCTGGCCCGCACGATCGTCCAGTTGGGGCAGAGCCTCGGCATGTCGACGGTGGCCGAAGGCATCGAGCACTCCGAGCAGTTCCTGGCGTTGCGCCGGATGGGGTGCGAACGGGCCCAGGGCTTCTATTTCTCGCGTCCGCTGCCCGCGATACAGGCGGGTGCCGTCATCGCGGGCGGTTCGCCGGCGGCGCTGATGGCCGGCAACAAGGCCGCCTCGATGCTCGCGCCCGCTCCTGTCGCCGCTGCCTGATTCCCCCTTCCCCCGTTTGGAGTTTCTCGATGTCCGCTGTTCTCACCGTGCCCGCGTTCTGGCCTCGTGCCCTTGCGCCCGACGTGCTCGCTTCGGTGCAGACGCCGACGCCGTACCTGATCACCGACCTGTCGACGGTCGCCGACCGGTACCACCGGTTCTGCGCCGCGCTGCCCGGGATCCGGCCGCACTACGCGATGAAGTGCAACTCGTCGCCGGAGATCCTGCGCACGCTGGCCGACGCCGGCGCGGGCTTCGAGGTGGCGTCGCTGGGCGAGCTCAAGATGCTGCAGTACATCGGCGTCGACCCGGCCGACGTGCTCTACAGCAACCCGATCAAGCCGCCGTCGCACGTCGCCGCGGCGCACGCGGCCGGGCTGTGGCGGTTCAGCTTCGACTCGCCCGGCGAGCTGGACAAGATCGCCGAGCACGCGCCCGGCAGCGCGGTGTACCTGCGGCTGCGGGTCGACGACAGCAACTCGATGTTCCCGCTGTCGCGGAAGTTCGGCGCGACGGAGCCGGAGGCCGCGGATCTGCTGCGGCGCGCCCGCAAGCTCGGGCTGCGCCCGTACGGGCTGACGTTCCACGTCGGGTCGCAGAGCGCCGTCGTGTCCGCCTGGCGGGGCGCGGTGGCGGCGGCCGGCCGGATCATGGCCGAAGCTGATGTGACTCTGACGATGTTGAACATCGGCGGTGGCTTCCCGTCCCGGTACGTCGCCGACGTGCCGGAGATCGAGGAGATCGGCGCGGCGGTGATGCCGGCGATCGACGAGTTGCTGCCGTACCGGCCTTCTCTTCTGACGGCGGAACCGGGTCGGCACCTGGTGGCCGAGAGCGGCGTGCTGGTCGCGACCGTGCTCGGACGCGAGACGCGCGACGACGAGAACTGGATCTACCTCGATGTGGGCGCCTTCAACGGCATGATGGAGACGCTGCAGACCGGGAACACGTGGGAGTACCCGCTGTGGACGTCGCGGTCCGACCACGGTCTTGCTTCTTTTGAAAAATTCACCGTGACCGGGCCGTCATGCGACAGCTCCGACACGATGTTCTACGGCGTCGACCTGCCGTCGACGATCGCTCCGGGCGACCGCGTGTACATCGGTTCCGCCGGCGCCTACACGCTGAGCTACGCGTCCGGGTTCAACGGATTCCCGCCCCCCACACCGGTGTTCGTGGACCATGCCGGTCCTGCCTAGGCACGCCCTCGCCGTCGGGTCCGCGGGCCGGCACGCCGCGGCGGCACCCGGCGGCCGGCACCGCGCCGGCCGGCTGCGCGAACTGCTGGTGGCCGGCCTCGTCGACTCGTTCGGCCTGTCGCTGGGCTGGACGATGTTCACGCTGCTCGCGGTGCTCGTCGGCGGCCTGGCCGACGCGGCGCTGTACAACGCCGCGATGCTGGTCGGCGTCGTGCTGTCGGCGCCGGTCACCACCTGGCTCGCGAACCGCTGGCCGGGTCGCCTGCTGGTCCGCGCCGCGGCCGGCGTCGAGGCGCTGCTGCGCATCGCGACGCTGGTGGGACTCGTCCTGGGCTGGCCGGTTCCGCTGATCGCTTTTGGCGTGCTGGTGATGTACACCGTGGCGTGGGTCGGGTACGCCGGGATGCGGGCCGAGGTCGCCGCCGTCGACGGTCGCGACCGCGCGATGACCGGCTACGCGTTGTCGATCGCGGCCGTCGAGGCCGGTGGCACAGGCCTCGCCGCGCTGCTGCCGTTCGGCGGCTCCGGCCTGCCGTCCACCCCCGTGCTGACGGTCGTGGCGATCGCCTACACCGCCTGCCTGATCCCCACGTTCGTCTCCGCCACCCGCGCCCGCGTGCCCAGCGCCTGCACCGTGGCCGCGACCCCGCTTGTCGTCGGGAAGCTGCCGCTGCGCATGTTTCTGGGCGGCGGCCTGGTCATGCTGCTGGGCTCGGGGCCGACGCTGCTGTCGGTCGCGCTGGCCACCGAACTGCACGGCCGCACCGCAGTGGCGGGCGCCGCGCTGGCGTTCAGCATGGGAGCGTTGGTCTCGCCGGTCGCCGTGGACGTGGTGACGCGCCTGCGCCTCCCCCCGCCGGTGGCGTGGCCGCTGTGGGCGGTCGGCATGGTGATCGGCTGGGTGCTGGCACCGGCACACGTGGCCGGCCTGCTGGTGGCCCAGTTCCTGTCCGGCCTGAGCCTCACCGCGTTCGAGGGAGTGATGGACGCACGGGTGGCGAGCCGCGCCGAGCCCGGCACGGTGACCACCGCCCTGGCCTGGAGCGCCGCGACCCGGTCCCTCGGCAGCGCCCTGGCGGTACGCGCCATCCCGATGATGGCGGGCGCGGCGGCGGTAGGCGCCGCGGCGGGGGTGGCCGCAGGTGTCCTGGTACTGGCGGCCGGGGGCGGGGCAGCATTGATCATGGCCAGCCGATCCCGATCGTTGGCGTAGCCGGGATCTCGTGTTTCGGCGGGTGCGCCTTGTCCACACGCGCCCCGTCCACACGCGCCCCGTCCACACGCGCCCCGTCCACACGCGCCCCGTCCACACGCGCCCCGTCCACACGCGCCTCCCGTCAACGCGGCGCCCCCGTCCCACGCCGGCGCCCCGTCCCACACCGGCGCCCCCGTCCACACGCGCCCCGTCCACGCGCCCCCCGTCGCGTGCCCGCTGGCCGGCGCTCGCATATACGACGCTCGATCCAGTGCGGTTCTCCGCCCGGCAACCACCCCAGATCGAGCGCCGTATATCCCCGCCGGGGCAGGCCACCGCCGATCTTGCAGTTGTGGTGCCCGATCACACCGTGTTTGGCCTCGTTTTGGCACCACCACAACTGCAAGATCGACTACTCGACCTGCCCGGCCTCCGCGATCACGGCCTCCGATAGGCCCTACCTTTTCACCCGATTTGTGAGCCCGGAATTCCGGATCTTGGACTGCAAGAGGTGCCATAACCCCCACAGGAGTCCAAGATCCGCAAACGGGCCCACATCGGCCGGGGCTCGGCGCGCGTGGCAGAGTGGGCGGATGTGCTGCCAGGACGATGAGGTGCTGGACCTGCCCGCCGAGGCGATCGAGGCGATCGCGTACTACCGCCACCTGCGCAGCGTCCGCGGCCCGGACTGGGGTGGCGACGGCGTCTGGTTCGCCCGCCTGGCCGGATTCCCGCTGATCAACGAGGTCGTCGCCCGGTACTCGGACGGCACGGCGGAGACGCTCCGGGCGGTCGTCGTCGATCCGCTCCCCGCCGGGGTCGTCCTTGTTCGAGTGGACGCGGGTGCGCGTGCCACCGTCACCGCGGGTCCGCCTGTTCCGGTGCTGGCCGGCGGCGACCTGACGGCGACCGTCCACATGGTTGTGGATTCCGCGGCCGACGCCACGTTGACGGTCAACGGTGAGCCGGTGGCCGTCCACAGTGGACAGGTCGAGCGGATCCTCGTCACCGCCGGGCCGACGTTGACGGTAGGGGAGCATTCCGTTCCGGTCACCGATCCACGGCCTGCGGCTGCCGTGCGACTCGTCGCCGACCGGTGTGCGCGCTGGTCGGTCACGGACGGGAGCGGCACCGCCTGGTTCCCGCCGGGCGTCGTCCACAAGTGGGACTACCACGGCCGGCCGTTCTTCCACAGCCACGAGGTCACCGTGCCGGTGCCGGCCGGCGACCTCACCGTCACCTGTGGACGGGGCCTCGAGTACGACACCGTCGTGCGAGCCGTCACCGCGACGGCCGGCGCCACGGTCACGGTCGCCGCCGAGCCGCCGCGCCGGTTCGACCCGGCCGCCACCGGTTGGTACGGCGGCGACCTGCACGTTCACCTGAACTACAGCGGCGACCTGGTGATCGAACCGGCCGACGCGGCCCGGATGCAACGCGGCGAGGGCCTGCACCTGATGAACCTGGTCGCCGGCAACTGGCAGACCTCACTCATCTACGACCGCGACCTCTTCGAACAGACCGCCGGCACCGACCTGCCGTGGTCGGACCACGAGCACAAGGCACGCATGGGCGTCGAGTACCGCAACGACCTGCTCGGGCACGTCCACGCGCTCGGGCCGACCCGGCCGCCGCGGCAGTACCAGGCCGGCCACGAGCGCTCCGACCACCCCGACGACTGGCCGCCGAACGCGACGGCGTGCGCCGATCTCCGCGACGCCGGTGCGACCGTCGGCTACGCCCATCCCGCCGGTACCGCCTTCCCCGACGACTGGAGCACCGACCGGTTCTTCGCCATGCCGCGATCGGTCGAGGCCCGCGAACTGGTCGCCGACGCGGCGCTCGGCCTGGTCGACTCGGTCGACGTCATCTCGCCGTTCGACCATGAGGGAAGCGCTTTCCTCTACCACCGGCTGCTCTCGTGCGGGCTGCGGCTCGCGGCGACCGCCGGCACCGACGTGTTCCTGTCGTTCTCGCGCATCCCGCTGGCGTCGAACCCGCCCGGTTGGGGCCGCGTCTACGCCGAACTGGGCGGGAAAGCGCTTTCCGTCAAGAACTTCCAGGACGCGGTGCGCGCGGGCCGCACGATCGTCACCAACGGACCGTGGCTGACCATCGACGTCGACGGGCACGGGCCGGGCGACGTGCTCGACCGGCCCGACGGCAGCCGCGTCACGGTCACCGTCACCACGGACGGGCCGGGCGTCGAACGGATCGCGATCGTCGGGCCGGACGGCGTCCACCTCGAAAAGACCGGCGAGAGCGGGATTCGCGCGGACCTGACCCTCGACGGACCGACCTGGTTGGCGGCGATCGCACGCGGCGGCGAGCATCCGTCCACATTGGACGCCGGGGTGTTCGCGCACACGTCACCCGTGTACGTCGACGTTGCCGGGCAACGGGTGGCGCGGCGGGCCGACGCCCGTTGGTGCCTGGATCTGCTCGACCGGCTGCAGGCGTTCGCCGCCGAGCACGGTCACTTCGCGCCGGAGACCCGCGCGGAGCGGTTGGCGGATCTGGTGACCGTGCTCGACGAGGCCCGGATCTTCTACCGCGAGGTGTTGGACCGGGCTCGGCGTTGACTACAGGGTCATCGCGAGGCGCCCGAGCAGATTCCGGGCTACCTCCCCGTGTTCGGCGTCGACGGTGACCCCGTACTGCTCGGCGGCGAGGTAACTCCGCGACGAGAAGTCCCGCCGCCCGCCCGTCATCGCGTGTGCGATCGCGCCGAAAGCCGCGCCCCACAAGGCGCCGACGATCAGCGCCGTGAGCACGACCGCGAACCAGTTCGAGTCGCTGAACAGACCGAGCAGCACACCGATGAACAGGCCGAACCAGGCGCCGGTACCCGCGCCGGCGAGGGCGGCCCGACCGACGGTGAGACGGCCGGTGACCTGCTCCACGAGGCGCAGCCCGGTGCCCACGATCGCGGTGTGCTCGACCGGGAAACCGTTGTCACTGAGGTAGTCCACGGCCCGTTGCGCCTGTGGGTAGTCCGGGTAGGTGGCGATCGAGACCGTCGGCCGGTCGGCGTTCTGGAGCGCTGCGGTGTTCTGAAGCGGAACAGTCATCGGAACCTCCAAGTCCTGTGTCCACCTCTCCCCGTCGAACCTGTGACCCACCCGCAGCGACGCCGTGAACATGCCGGGAACCGCTAGGCGGTGCAGAGCGATGCCGACTCCGGAGCGGCCGGCGCCGCCACCGGCTCCGAGACGGCCGGCACCGAGACGGCCGGCGCCGAGACGGCCGGCGCCGAGACGGCCGGCACCGAGACGGCCGGCGCCGCCACCGGCTCCGACGCGTCCTGCCCCGCCACCGATCGGCGCTCGGCCCACCGCACCGCCGGTCGCACCAGCAGCCCGGCCACCAGGAACAGCGCCCCCAACACGAGCCAGCCCGGCATCCCCCAGCCGATCAGCAGCGTCGTGACCACCACCGGGCCCAGCATGCGGGCGATCTGCGGCGCCATCCCGTAGAAGCCCTGGTACTGGCCCTGCCGTCCGGCCGGCGCCAGCGCGAACCCGACCTCCCAGGACGCCGCACCGTGCATCATCTCGCCGAACACCTGAACCGCGGCGGCGAGCAGCAGCACCGCCACGGCACCGACGGCACCGATCGAGCCGCCGGACACCCCGTACACCGCGCAGGCGGCGAGCAGCACCCACCCGGCGAGTCCGGCCGTGCGGGCCGCCGACCGGAGGTCGTGCACCATCCGGGCGACCCGCACCTGGAACAGCACCACCGTCAGCATGTTCAGCACGAGCACGAGCGCGGCCATGACCGGCGGCGCGTCCGTGCGCTCGACTATCCACAGCGGCAGGCCGAGGCTCAGCACCGGCATGTTGAGGTACATCACGGCGTTGAGCAGCGTCAGCACGGCGTACGGGCGGTCGCGCAGCACGGCCAGCCGGGGGCCGGGCTGGACGCCGGCCGGTCGGTGCGAAATTCGCACCGCGGGCAACCTTCTCAGCACCAGGGCCGACAGGAGGAACGTCACCGCGTCCACGGCGAAGACGGTCAGGTACGCCGACGCGTTGTCCACGGTCAGGGCCAGCCCGCCGACACCCGCGCCAACCGCCAGCCCGAGGTTCACCGTGGACTGCATGTGGGCGCGCACCGCCACCCGCTGCGTCGCCGGCACCAGCTCGGCCAGCAGCGCCTGCCGGGCGGCGCCGAGGCCGCCCTGGCCGGCCGCGTAGAGGCACGCCACCAGCAGGAACAGCGGGAATGCCCGCACCACCAGGAACGCGGAGAGCATGCCGGCCGTCGCCACGGCGAGCAGTACCGCGACGCGGCGGGCGCCCCACCGGTCGGCGGCCATGCCCAGCGGGACGCCGGCCAGCATCCCGGTGGCCCAGGCGATCGTCAGTGCCAGGCCGACCTGGGTCGCCGACAGGCCGACGATCCGCGTGAAGAACAGCGCCGAGGTCGCGTAGAACGCCCCGTCCCCGATCGAGTTCGCGAGTTGGGCGAGCGCGAGCACGCGGGGCGGTCCGGGCGGCGGGAGGAATCGCATGTACCCATCACACCGGCATACATTGGCCCGTAGAAGTGCCAATCGAACCCAAGATGATTGGGCCAATTGTGGATGTCCACATCAGCCTCGCCGGCCCCGGCGACCGCGCGTCCCGCATCTACCGGCAGATCCGGGCCGCGGTCCTCGACGGCCGCCTGCGCCCGGGCGACCGCCTGCCACCCACGCGCGACCTCGCGGCCGGCCTCGGCGTCGCGCGCAACACGGTCGCCGTCGCCTACGAACGCCTCACCGCCGAGGGGTTCCTCACCGCCCGCGTCGGCGCGGGCACGTTCGTCGGCACGGCCGCCGTGGGGGGCGGGGTCCGTCGGCCGCGCCCTGGGGTCCGTCCACAACCGATCTGGGACGCGCTGCTCTCCGACGAGAGCGCCGCTCCCGGAACGACGAACTTCGCCGTGGGCAGTCCCGATGGCACGCTGTTCCCGCTCGCGACGTGGCGCCGGCTCGTGTCCGCCGAACTCCGGGCCGCCGTTCTCCTGCCCGTCGGGTACGCCGACCCGGCCGGCGACGCCCGCCTGCGCGCGGCGATCGCCCGCTACGTCGGGGTGTCCCGGTCGGTCCGGGCGGCGGCCGACGACGTGGTGGTCACGCAGGGCGCCCAGCAGGCGCTGGACCTGATCGGCCGGGTGCTGGTCGGGCCGGGTGACACGGTGGCCGTCGAGGAACCCGGGTACCCGCCGGCCCGCGACCTGTTCCGGGCGCTCCGCGCGACGGTGGTCGGCGTCCCGGTCGACGCCGAGGGGCTGGTGGTCGACGCGCTTCCGCCGACCGCGCGGGTGGTGTACGTGACGCCGTCGCACCAGTTCCCGCTGGGGACGCCGATGTCGCTCGCCCGCCGGGCCGCGCTGCTGGAGTGGGCGGCCACCCGCGACGTCGCCGTCATCGAGGACGACTACGACAGCGAGTTCCGCTTCTCCGACCGTCCGCTGGAACCGCTGCAGAGCCTCGACCGCGCGGGCCGGGTCGTCTACGTGGGCACGTTCTCCAAGACCCTGCTGCCCGCACTGCGCCTCGGCTACGCGGTCGCCCCGCCGTCGCTGCTCCCGGCGCTGCGTACCGCCCGCCGCCTCACCGACTGGCACGGCGACGTGGTGGCGCAGGCCGCGCTGGCGAGGTTCATCGACTCCGGGGAGTTGTCGCGGCACGTCCGCCGGGCCAGCCGCGTGTACGCGGAACGGCACGCGCTGGTCACCGCCGCCCTGCACGGCGAACTGTCGGAATGGATGATTCCGGTCCCCTCCGCCGCGGGGCTTCACCTGTGCGCGCTGCGCCGCGCCGACGCTGGCGTCGACCTCGGCGACGTGGTGACCCTGGCCCGTGCGGCGGACGTCACGGTGGAACCGCTGTCGGCGTACCGGACGGGCGCAGCCCCGTCCCGAAAGGAGGACGGCCTGGTGCTCGGCTACGGCGCCGTACCCACCGACCGGATCGCGGCCGGCCTGCGCACGCTCGCGACGTGCTTCAGACGAGCTCGGCGAGCACCGGACTGATCCGGTCGTACTCGGCGCGGATCAGCGGCAGCATGTCGCCGGCGGCCGACAGGTCACCGCCGCGGGCGACGCGTTGCAGGTCGAGGGCGAGCGCCGCCAGGTCCTCCGCGCCCAGGTGGCCGGCCATGCCGACCAGGTCGTGGGAGTGCTGCCGCAGCGGTCCGGCGTCGCCGATGCGGAGCGCGATGGTCATCTCGTCGAGGCGCTCCGGCACACCGTTCTGGAAAGCGGCGAGCACGCGGCTCGCCAGGTCGGCCGGATCGGGTGACCGGTGGTTGCGGAGCAACGCGAGCCGGTTGGCGACCGTTTCGCGGAGTGCGGGCAGGTCCTGCCGCGGTGCTGACACCGGTGACGGTGGTGCTGAATCAGCACCGACCGGTTCGGCGGGTGGTGGGTCGGACCGGATCCAGCGTTCCAGGACGGTACGGAGGATCTCGCGGTCGATGGGTTTGGACACGAAGTCGTCCATGCCGGCGGCCAGGCAACGATCGCAGTCCTCGGCCAGGGCGCCGGCGGTCATCGCGATGATGGGGACCCGACGGTCGGGGCGGGCGGTGCGGCGGATCTCGGCGGTCGCGGCGTAGCCGTCCATCTCGGGCATCTGGCAGTCCATGAGCACGGCGGCGTAGGTGTGCGCGTTGGCCAACCGCACGGCGTCGACGCCGTTGGGCGCGATGTCGCACCGGTAGCCCAGGGCGGCCAGCGTCCCGACCGCCACCAGACGATTGACCTCGTTGTCCTCGGCCACCAGCACCTTCGGACCGGAGGCAACGGGCGAGTCGGAAGAGACGGCAGAAACCGGTGCCTCGTAACGGCCCCGGGTGACGGAACGGTCGGACAGGCTGTCGAACAACTGCGACAACCGCACCGGCCGCGCCAGCACGTCGACCGAACCCGTCCGCTTGGCGACCAGATCGGACAGGTACGCCCCGGACGTCAGCACGATCACGTGCGTCACCCCGAGCCCGCGTTCCGCCGCGACCGCGTCGACGATCGACATCCCGTCGGCGCCGAACATGGACTGGTCGAGCACCGCCACCTCGAACGGCTCCCCGGCCGCGGCCGCCGACCGGAGCGCCTCCATCGCCGTCGCGCTGTCGCCGCACGCGGTCGGCTCCATTCCCCAGGACCGGGCGTGTTCGTCGATGAGCCGCAACGTGTTCGGATTGCCGTCGGCCACGAGCATGCGCCGGCCGCGAAGCACCGGAGACACGGCCGGAACAACGGCGGACGGCGGAAGCGCGACCGTGAACGAGAACCGGCTGCCCTCCCCCGGCTCGCTCTCGACCAGCAGCCGGCCACCCATCAGTTCGACGAGGTTCCGGCAGATCGTCAGGCCCAGCCCGGTGCCGCCGAAGCGCCGGTCGGCCAGGTCGTCGCCCTGCGCGAACGGTTCCAGCAGGCGTTCCACGTCACCGGGCGCGATGCCGATTCCGGTGTCGGTGACCGCGAACGTCACCGCCCCGTCGGGTGTGGGTCCGGCCGAGACGAGCACCGAGCCCCGGCGCGTGAACTTCACCGCGTTGCCCACCAGGTTCAGCAGCGCCTGCCGCAGCCGTCCCGCGTCACCGCGTACCACGCGCGGCAGCGCCGGCGGGTAGTAGCCGGTCACCACGATGTCCTTGTCGCGGGCCAGTTCCGCCGCGACGAGGACGACCTCTTCGAGCAACAGGTACAGATCCAGGTCGGCCGACGCCAACTCGATCCGGCCGGACTCCATTTTCGAGAAGTCGAGGATGTCGTTGATGATTGTGAGCAGTGCTCTCCCGGACGAGCCGATGGTCTCGACGTACCGGCGCTGGGTCAGGTCGAGCGGCGTGTCGAGCAGCAGGTCGGTCAGCCCGAGCACGCCGTTCATCGGCGTCCGGATCTCGTGGCTCACCATCGCCACGAACTGCGACTTCAGTTGCGCCGCCGCCACCGCCTCCTCGAGCGCCCGGGCCAGTTCGCGCTCGGAGCGCTGGCGGTCCGTGACATCACGCACCGACGCGGAGACCAGCTTGTCGGGACCCAGGTCCAGCGGCGCCAGACTGACCTCGATCGGGAACTCGGACCCGTCCCGGCGCCGCCCCGAGATCGCCAGCCCGACACCCATCCCGTGCACCGTCGGCCGGCCCAGGAACGCCTGCCGCCGCGCGACGTGCAGCAGGCGCAACCGCTCCGGCACGAGGACCTCCACCGGCTGTCCCACGAGATCACGGGCGGGATACCCGAACAGCCGCGACGTCTGCTCGTTCACCTCGACGATCGTGCCGTCGGCGGCCACGATGACCATCGCGTCCGGCGCGCCCTGCACCAGTTGCCGGAACCGCTCCTCGGCCCGGCGATGGGCGGAGACGTCCCGCGCGACCGACACCTGGCCGACGATGCGGCCGGCGTCGTCGCGGATCGGCGTGGCGGAGAACGTGACGGAGATCGTCGTCCCGTCGCGCCGCACCAGCTGACCGTCGTCGAATCGCAGGGTGTCGCCGCGGGAGATCACCTGCAGCATCGCGCCGATGCTGTCGGCCCAGGCCGGCAGCAACTCCATCGCCGACGACCCGACCGCCTCCGCGCCGGAGACCCCGTACAGGTCCTCGGCGGCCCGGTTCCAGGTCATGATCCTGCCGGTCAGGTCGGTGCTGGTCACGGCGTCGGCGAGCGTGTCGACGATCGCGGCGAGCCACTCGCACGACGTCATGCCGGGGCGGCCGCCTGGATCGCCGCGAGCAGTTCGTTCTCCCGGAACGGCTTGGCCAGGATGTTCACGTCGGGGGCGATGCGGTTCGGCCCGTCGAGCATCGGGTCGGCGTAGCCGGACATGAACAGCACCCGGATCGCCGGGTACCGCGCGGTGATCCGGTGGGCCACCTCGCTGCCCAGCATCCGCGGCATCACCACGTCGGTGAGGAGGCAGTCGATCTGGTCGCGGTGCTGGTCGGCGATCTCGAGCGCGGTCGGCCCGTCGGGTGCCACGAGCACCCGGTACCCGGCCCGCCGGAGGATCCGCGCCACCACCTCGCGCACCTGCTCCTCGTCGTCGACGACGAGTATGCAACCGGGACGCCCGGTGTCGGCCCGCGGTGGTGCGGGTGGTGGCGCCGGTGCCGGGCGCGTCGCGGGCAAGATCAGGTGGACGACGGTGCCGGCGCCCGCCTCCGACTCGATCACGAGTTCGCCGCCCACCTGCACGGCGACGCCGTACGCGGCGGCCAGCCCGAGCCCCTGCCCCTTGCCGCGCGGCTTGGTGGTGAAGAACGGTTCCACGGCATGCGTCCGCACGTCCTCCGCCATGCCGACGCCGGTGTCCCGCACGGTCAGCCGCACCTGGGCGTCGGCCGACCCGGAGGCGGAACCGGCGGCGGAACCCGAGGCACCCTCGACATTCGCCGTCTCGATGGTCAGCGTGCCGCCGTCGGGCATCGCGTCGCGGGCGTTCGCGGTGAGCTCGCCGAGAACCTGGAGCACCTGCTCCGCGTCCACCAGCGCCTCGCGCGCGTCGGACGCGAGCCGCACGTCCACCGTCACCCCGTTGGCGACCTGTGCCGCGAGCGTCTCCGCGGCCGGGCCCACGACGGCGTTGAGGTCGACGGCGGTCGGCTGCAACGCCGTGCGGCTACCGAACAACTGCAGCTTCCGGGACAGGCCGCGGGCCCGGTCGGCGGCCGACAGCACCTGACCGATGTCGGCCAGCGCCGTGCGCATCGCGGTCTCGTCGAGCGTGCCCTCGGCGAGCTGGGCGGTCAGCGCCTCCTCCACGAACTCGCCGAACGACAGCATCGCGGCCAACAGATTGTTGAAGTCGTGGGCGACGCCGCCGGCGAGCCGGCGCAGGCTCTCCAACCGCTGGCTGACGCGGGCGCGGGCGTCGGCGTCCTTCCGGTGCCGCTCGGCGATCGCGCGCTGCTCCGCCTCGAGCGTCGCGGTGACGTCGTCGACGACTCCGACGGCGCCGGCCGGCGCGCCGTGGTCGTCCCGGACCAGCCGCAGCCGCGTGTTCAACCAGCGCACCTGGCCCTCCGGCCCGACGAGGCGCACCCGTTCCATGCCCTCCTGCTGCAGGTGCCGGCCGTCGAGGATCGCGGCGAGCAGTTCGGCGCGCTGGTCGGGGTGGTAGCACCGCAGCCAACCGCGTCCGCCCAACTGCTCCGGTGTCGCGAGCGCGATCTCCCGCAGCCGGTCGTTGCAGTAGGTCAGGTTGGCGTCGGTGTCCACGAGCAGGACGCCCACCGGCGCGGCCTCGGCCATCAACCGGAAGTGGCGCTGGCTGACGTTCAGCTCATGGATCTTCTCCACCATCTTGGTGTTGACGAGGCGGATGTGGGCGATGTCGCCGGCTGTGGACGTCCCGCCGCTCCGCGGCGTCCCCTCCAGCACCTCCTCCACAGCCTCCAGCAGTTCCTGTGGACCGTCGGCCTTGGACACCACCCGGCTGGCACCGCTCTCCAGCATGATCGAGTTCAGCTCGTCGGTGCTGTAGTTGCCGCTGTAGAAGATCAACGCGGTGGCGGCGGTGAGCGGGTCGCGGCGCAGCTCGGCGGCGAGCTCGTAGCCGTCCATCCCGGGCATGAGGACGTCGGTGACGATGATGTCGGGGTGCTCGCAGCGGGCCAGGGCGAGGGCCTCGCTCGCGGCGCCGGCCTCCAGCACCCGGTGGCCGCGGTAGCCCAGCAACGCGCCGACGATCTCCCGGTTGCTGGCTACGTCGTCGACCACCAGGACGGTCGCCATCACGCCTCCTCCATGGCCGGTCCTCCCAGGGAACATTCTTCGCTGTCACGTCGCCGATTCCGGCTTTTCCGGCCAAATTGCTCTTCGGGCCGACCGCACGGCACCCCGGGCGCACCTCGGCCGCACCCGGTTTACCGCCCGACATGTTCGGGGAAAATTTCGACATGATCTGTCGTAACCGGGCGCGGTGGTTCGACGTGTGAGTAGAAGCCACAATCACCCAGGGAGTGATCACAATGGTCGCCATCAAGCTCTACGACATCGAGACCGGTCACGTCGAGACGCTGGTCCGGGTCACCGCCGAGAACGCCCGCCGTTGGCTGGAGAACTTCCGCACCGGCGGCATCGGCACCAACGACGTCATCTACGTGGAGCCGCTGGACTGATGCCGCGACGGATCCACGGCGAGGACCTGTCCGGCGCGGAGATCCACGCCGTCGACCTCACCCGCGCGGACATCCGCGACGTCGACCTCACCGCCGCGGAGATCCGCGACGTCGACCTCACCGGCGCCCGCCTGCGGGGTGTCCTCCTCGTCGGCGTGGAGATCGACGGCGTCATCGGGGGCCTCACCGTGAACGGGGTCGAGGTGGCGCCGCTGATCGCGGCCGAACTCGACCGCCGGCACCCGGAGCGCCGGCTCCTGCGCCCCACCACGGCCGACGGCGCCCGTGAGGCGGCGCGCGTGGTGACGTCGCTCTGGACGGAGACCGTGCACGACGCGCACGCCTACGCCACACAATCGGTATACAACGAGTGGACGCTCACGGAGACGGTGCGGCACCTCGTCTTCGTCGTCGACGCCTGGTTCGGGCACGCCCTCCTCGGCGAGCCCGCGCCGTTCCACCCGGCCGGCCTGCCGCCGTCGTTCGTCACCGACGGCCCGGCGTTCGGCATCGATCCCGCAGCCACCATGACCTTCGACGACGCCGTGCGCCTGCACACCGACCGGCTGAACCGGGTAAGCGCATTCCTCGCGACCGCCACCGACGAGGACCTCACCCGAACCCGCGGGCCCAACCCGTCCCCCGGCTTTCCGCCGCCCGCCGAGCGCACGGCGATCGAGTGCCTGAACGTCCTCTTCAGCGAGGAGTGGGCGCACCACCGGTTCGCCGTGCGCGATCTGGCGGTGCTGCGGCAGACTACCCAGCCGTGACCACCAACCCCCTCGTCGACGCGCTCGAACTGGTACCGCACCCGGAGGGCGGCTGGTTCCGCGAGACCTACCGGTCGGCCCACTCGTTCACCCCCGACGGTTACCCGGACCCGCGCAGCGCCGCCACCGCCATCTACTTCCTGCTGCACCCCGGTGAGCGGTCGCGCTGGCACGTCGTCCGGTCGGACGAGTTGTGGCTCTGGCACTCCGGCGGTCCCCTCACGTTGTCCCTCGGTGGTGCCGGCACCGACCCGGGCGAACCGCACGGGATGCTCCTCGGCCCGGACGTGACGGCCGGGCACCGGCCGCAGCTCCTGGTTCCGGGCGGCACCTGGCAGAGTGCGGAGCCCGCCGGCACCGAACCGGTGCTCGTCAGTTGCGTGGTGGCGCCGGGCTTCGACTACGCCGACTTCCAACTCCGGTAGCGCGGCCAGCTCCGCAAAATCGCCCACAGAGATTTCACAAACGGCGTTGCCAGCATGCCCGCATGCGTATCCGGACACTGGCGGCGCTCGGCACGACGGCCGCCGCACTCACGATCGCGCTCGCGGCACCGGCTCTGGCCGACCCGGGCACCGACACGACCGAGCGGGGCGCCAAGGTCTGCGGCCGGCTGCCCCAGATCGAGGCCCGCGCCGACAAGGTGCTCACCCGCCTGCGGGGCGACGAGAACACCAAGGGCTCGGTCGCCTACACCAGGAAGCGGGCCGAGCACGCCCGCGCCAACGGCAACACCGACCTCGCCACCGCGCTCGACAGCCGCGCCAAGGCCCGCCAGGACCTGATCACCGTGCTGCAGAAGAAGCAGGAGGGCCTGCCGAAGGCCAAGCAGTGGTGCGCCGAACACGGCTTCACGGAATGAGAGTCGTCGTGGTCGTCCTGGTCGCGGCGGTCGCGCTCACCGGTTGTGGAAAACGCTTTCCCGACGACGTGGGCACGCCGCCTCCCGCGACGCCGACCAGCGTTCGGCCCGACCCGGCCGAGGTGCAGGAGATCGAGGACATCGTGAACGGCCTCGACGGCGTCGTAGGCTCAGCCGAAGCCGACACGGGGAACGACTGACGGAGGTGCGATGCCGTCCGGGACGGTGCTGATCGTCGACGACGACGCCGTGCTGCGCCGTTCCCTGGCGCGCGCCCTGCGACTGGCCGGGTTCACCACCGACGTCGCCGAGGGCGGCCGCGACGCGTTGGCCCGCATCGCCGCCGGACGGCCCGACGTCGTCGTCCTCGACGTCTCGATGCCCGACCTCAGCGGCACCGAGGTGTGCCGCCGGCTGCGCGCCGACGGCAACGAGGTACCGGTGGTGATGCTGTCGGCGCTCGACGAGGCCGACGACCGGATCAGCGGCCTGCAGGCGGGCGCCGACGACTATCTGGTCAAGCCGTTCGTCACCGCGGAACTGGAACTGCGGCTGAAGGCGTTGCTGCGTCGGCGTCCGCCGGCGACGGGCGTGCTCCGGGTCGGCGACCTCGTCGTGGACGCCGACACGCGCACCGCCCGTCGCAACGGCACCGAACTCGACCTGACCCGGCGCGAGTTCGACCTCCTGGAGGTGCTCGCCCGTAACCAGGGCGTGGTGCTCAGCCGCGACCGGCTGCTCGAACTGGTGTGGGGCTACGACTTCGACGTCGGCACCAACGCCGTCGACACGTTCGTCAGCTACCTGCGGCGCAAGACCGAGGCCGGCGGCGCGAGCCGGCTGATCCACACGGTGCGCGGCATCGGCTTCCTCATGCGGCCCCGATGAGGCTCGCCACCCGGTTCGCGCTCGCCTGCGCGGCCACCGTCGCGGTGCTGGTTCTGTTGGCGGGGCTGGGTTTCCTGCGCCTGGCGCGGTCCGACATCGTCGGCGAGCTCGACGCGCAACTGCGCACCCAGTCGCTGCGGGTGCGACCGCAGGCGGTGCGGGTGCTCAACAGGCCCGGTCCGCCGCAACGGCCGGAGAACGGCTTCAACGTGCCGGGCGGGATCGCCGTGTACGGCAACGGCGGATGGATGACCGTCGGCGACCACCCACCGGTCGACCGGCTCCCCACGAAGCGCACCGGCGTGCAGACGGTCGTCGGCGGCGGCCAGCGGTGGCGGGCGATCGCGGTCAACATCGCCTCGTCCGACGGCGTGGGCGGGCGGCTGTGGGTGTTCGCGCCGCCCGGCGAGCCGCAGCGTCAACTCGACCGGTTGCGGTTACGGGTCGGCGTGGTCACCGGGTTGGCGGTCGTGGTGGCCGGGCTCGTCGGGTGGCTCGTCGGCCGGGCCGCGACCCGTCCGCTGCGACGGCTGCAGAACCGATTGGCGGCACTGTCCGGGCGGCCGGCGCTGCGGGTCGGCGGCGACTCCGGCGTGCCCGAGATCGACGAGGTGGCCGCGGTCGTCGACAGCACCCTCGACCGCTACGACGCGCAGGTCGCGCTGACCACCCAGGCGCTGCAGGCGGCCCGGTCGTTCGCGGCCACCGCCGCGCACGAGCTGCGGACCCCGCTCGCCGGCATCGGCACGAATCTCGAGGTGTTGCACCGGCACGACGACATCGACCCGGCCGAGCGCGCCGAGATCCTCGGCGACCTGATCGCCGAGCACCGGCGCGCGGTCGGCCTGCTGGCGATGCTGCGGATCCTGGCGCAGGGCGAACTGGTGACGCCGGCGCAGTTCGAGCGCGTCGACCTCGCCGAACTGGTCGACGGCGCGGTCGACGCCGCCCGCCGCCGCCACCCCGACGCGACGTTCACCGCCACCGGCCCGGCCGCCCTCCCGGTGACCGGCTGGCCCGACGGCCTGCGCTGCGTCCTGGACAACCTGCTCGACAACGCCGCGGTGCACGGCGCCGACCGGGCCGGGAGGTCGACCGTGCGGGTCACGCTCGACGACGGCGTGACCCTCACGGTCGAGGACGGCGGCCCCGGCGTCCCGCCCGAGCTGCGGCCCGCGGTGTTCCAGCGGTTCACGAAGTCGCCCGGCAGCCCCGGTTCCGGGCTCGGGCTGACGCTCGTCGCGCAGCAGGTGTCGCTGCACGGCGGCACGATCGAGATCGGACCGCCGCCCGGCGGCCGGTTCACCGTCCGGCTGCTTCAGAGTCCGATGTAATCCGCCTGCGCCCGCATCTGGTGCTCGAAGAACGCGGCCTTGTCGCCGACCGCGTTCTCCAACTGGCCGAACAGCTCGAAGCTCACCGTGCCGAACAGCTGCACCCACGCGCCCATGCCCCGGCTCACGGCCGCGGGCGGCGCGGCGGGACAGAGCGCGGCGGTGATCTCGGCGAGGTTCCCGCCCACCGGGTCGGGCAGCGGCTGCCCGGCGTCGGCGTCGAACCGGCCGCGCAGCGCGGCGTCCTGCAGGATCCCGCCGAGGACGCGGACCGCGCGGGTCGCCGCCGGAACGGTGTCCTGCGGAGCCCGGTAACCGGGGACTGGGCTGCCGTAGATGAGCGCGTACTCGTGCGGCGCCGCCAGCGCCCAGTCGCGCACGGCGTGGCACGTGGCCATCCAGCGCGCGCTGAGCGCGTCCCACTCGAAGGCGCCCGACGCCGCGGCCCGTTCCGCGGCCTCGACCACGCCCCGGTCGGCCGCCTCCACCGCCGAGCCGAGCGAGTTGTAGGCGTCGAGGATCAGCGCGGTCAGCAGGTCGTCGCGGCTGGCGAAGTAGCGGTAGATCGCCGACGACACCACGCCGAGGTCGCGGGCGACCGCGCGCAGCGACAGGTTCGCGCCGTCGGTGGCCAGGTGACGCCGCGCGATCGTCTTGATCTCGTCGGTCGTCTGTGCACGGGCCCGGGCCCGGATTCCGCTCATGGCAGCCATGGTTGCACAGGTCAGCGCAAAGCGAGAGCACTGCTCTTGACAATTCTCCGGCAATGCGAGAGCGTTGTTCTCAACAGAGAGCAGTGCTCTCATTTGGCCGGAGAACACCGTGCAGGAGAACACCAAGGAGGACGCCATGCACGTCATCGTCGGAGCCGGGGTCATCGGATCCACCACCGCCGTCCAGCTCGCCGAGGCGGGCGAGAAGGTCCGGATCGTCACGCGCAGCGGGTCGGGCCCGGACCACCCGAACATCGAGCGGGTCTCGGCCGACGCCGGCGACGCGGCGGCGCTCAGCCGCCTCAGCGAGGGCGCCGTGGCGATCTACAACTGCGCCAACCCGCCGTACAACACCTGGCCGACCGACTGGCCGCCGCTCGCCGCGTCGATGCTGGCCGCGGCCGAGAGCAGCGGCGCCCCGCTGGTCATCACCGGCAACCTGTACGTCTACGGGCCGGTCGACCGGCCGATGACGCCGGACATGCCGCTCGCCGCGCCCACCGTCAAGGGCCGGGTGCGGGTGAAGCTGTGGGAGGACGCGCTGGCGGCTTACCGCGCCGGCCGGATCTCCGGCGTCACCGAGGTGCGCGCGTCCGACTTCATCAGCCCGAAGCACTCGGCGCTGGAGTTCGTCATCCCCGCGCTCAAGGCCGGCCGCACGGCCTGGTTGCCGGGCCCGCTCGACATGCCGCACACGTTCACCTACACCGGCGACGTCGCCCGCGCGCTGATCGCCCTCGGCCGCGACGAGCGCGCCTGGGGCCGGGCCTGGCACGTGCCGTCGACCGCGCCGGTCACCATGCGCGAACTGGTCCGCCGGACCGCGCGGGTCGGCGGCTTCGCGGAGCCGACGGTGCGCGGCATCCCGGGTCCGGTGATGTACGCGAGCGGCTGGTTCAACGCGTTCGCGAAGGAGATGCGCGAGATGAGCTACCAGTTCGACCGGCCGTTCATCCTCGACTCGTCGGAGACCGAGGCCGTGTTCGGCCTGCGTCCCACCGGTCTCGACGAGGCCCTGGCCGCGACGATCCGGGAACCCGTCGCCGCATGAGCGCCGGGAACAGCGCGACCGCGACCGCCCGGGATCAGGCGGTCGCGGCCGCGGCGCGGCTCAGCCAGTCCTCCGCCTGGGCGATCCGGTGGGGGCGCAGGCCCGCCGACCGGCTCTGGTCGAGCGCGATCCGCAACGTCGCCGCCGCTTCGGCCGGACGGCCGGCCATCAGCAGCGCCTGCCCGATCGCGAGCGTGCCGCTGGGGATCCACCGCGGATCGCCGTGCCGTTCCCGCAGTTCTAGCGAGATCCGCAGGTACCGCAGCGCCTCGTCGTACCGCTTCTCCTCGACGAGGTGGTAGAACCCGATGTGCCGGTGGATCTCCGATCGCGTGATGAGGTCGCCGTGCTCCTCGGCCAGCGGGAGCGCCTCGCGGAACAATCCGATGGCGCCGCGCGGGTCGCGTCGCAGCACCTGCCGCACCAGCCCGACACCGAACAGCGACGCCGCGACGCCGGCCCGGTCGTCGAGCCCGCGCCGCAGGTCGAGCGCCCGCTGGAACAATGCCTCCTCGGCGTCCGGGTCGGACTCGCGCACCTGACCGTCCACGATGGACTCGAGCGCCCGCCAGTGCATCAGCCAGCCGAGTTGGTGCAGCGCCGCGGCTTCGGCCGCCGGGCCCGGTGCGGCGCTCAGCGCGTCACCGAGAAGCTCTTCCGCGACGGAGAAGTCGCCCGTGCGGAACGCCGCCTCGGTCATCGCCTCGATGCCGCGATCCAGTGTCATGGATCCGCAGCGTATCGCGCTGGCGGCGGCACACCCGTGCCGCCGCCGCCCGATCGTTCAGGTCACGGTGCCCAGGGCGCCGCGATCTGCCACGTGCTGTCGTCGAGCCACGGTGCGGGGTTGCTGTACGCCGTACCGCCCGCGCCGTCGGTCATCCAGACCTCGGCACTGTAGTGACGCAGGAACGAGCCGCGGAAGTTCCACGACTCCAACGACACACCGCTGCCGGTGAGGCCGGTGCGGGCGCACCACGTCGCGTCGGCGCGGAGCAGTGCCGAGCCGTCGTTCACCGAGTTCTGCACCCGCGAGTTGGCGTGCCGGAGGAACTGGCCGGGGAAGTTCACCGACTCGAACGAGTAGCACGACGCGTCCGCGAGGCCCGGCCGCACGGTGTACGTCGCGTCGGCCTTGAGCGTCGCGGCGCTCGACGCGTTGACGACCTCCGTGTACGCGAGGCTGTTCATGTGCCGCAGGTACCGGTCGGTGTATCCGGGCGTCGTCACCTGGAACGAGACCCGGCCGTTCACCGGTAGCCCCACCGGCGACAGCGCCGGCAGGTTCCGGGACGCCGCGATCAGCGCCTGGTTCGCGGCCCGCACCCGGGCCTGGTCGAACTTCACGACCTGACGGTCGTAGGTCAGGAACCCGTTCAGCTCCCCTTCCAGGTCGGTGATCTCGGTGTAGATCGACGCGCTCAGTCCCTTGCCCACCATGAGGTTCCGGACGCCGTTCACGAGGCCGACGTACCGGTCGGTCATCGCCGTCGAGTTGGCCTGCCACTCGTACGCGAACCACTGGCCGTTCGGGCTGTACTGGTGCCCGGGCGTCTGCAGGCCGAGGCCGCCGTACTCACCGAGCACCGCGATGCGCGACGCCGACGGCAGCGGCGAGGCCGGCCCGAGGTACATGTGCCAGTCGTCGATGTCGCCGTTGCCGGGGTTGCCCAGCGACTGGCAGCAGTTGTATCCACTGTGGACGTTCACCAATCGCGAAGGGTCGAGGTTCTTCACCATCTGCCCGACGCGCTGGGTGTCGGCCAGCGCCCGCTCGCCCCAGCCCTCGTTGTAGGTCGTGTACGCGACCACCGCCGGCGAACCGCGGTGCTCGTTGACGATCTCGCGGGCCTCCGCCTCGAACTGCGCCTGCTGCGCGTCGGTGGCGTTGATGTCCTGCGCGGTGAACGACGGGATGTCCTGCCACACCAGGACTCCGAGCCGGTCGGCGTGGTAGAACCAGCGCTGCGGCTCCACCTTGATGTGCTTGCGCACCATGTTGAAGCCGAGATCCTTGTGCTTCTGCAGATCGAAGGCCAGCGCCGCGTCGGTGGGTGCGGTGTACAGGCCATCGGGCCAGTAGCCCTGGTCGAGCGTCCCGGTCTGGAACACGAACTGTCCATTGAGGAGCGGACGCAGCTTGCCGTTCACCATGCCGGTGGTGATCGTCCGCATCCCGAAGTAGTGCATGGTCTGGTCGGCCTGGGCCCCACCGGAGTTCCGGAGCGTCACGCGGAGGTTGTAGAGGAACGGGTCGTCGGGCGTCCAGCGGCGGGCGTTGGGAACCGGAACGGAGAACTCGGTGAAGCCACCGGTGGCCGCACCGACCACGGTGGACCCGTTGAGCGCCTCGGCGAGCACGGAGTGCCCGGTGACGTCCCCGCGCGTGAACACCCGTACCCGCAACGTGTTGTTCGACAGGTTCGGGTACAGGTCGACGCTGCTGATCGACGACGCCGGCGTCGGCTCCAGCCACACCGTCTGCCAGATGCCGGAGACCGCCGTGTAGAAGATGCCGCTGGGCGTCTTGGTCTGCTTGCCGATCAGCGGCAGCGTCCCGTTCTGGCGGCTGTCGGTGGGGTCGTAGACCTTGATGACGATCTCGTTGGTGCCACCGTTCAGCCGCGGCGTGACGTCGAAGCTGAACGCGTCGTAGCCGCCGGTGTGCGAGCCGACGCTCACCCCGTTGACGTACACGGTGGTCTGCCAGTCGACGGCGCCGAAGTTCAGCTGCACGCGCCGGCCCGCCCACGACGACGGCACGGTGAACGTCCGGCGGTAGAACAGGTAGTGACGATTGTCGTTGGGCGACCGCATCACGCCCGACAGCGCCGACTCGACGGCGAACGGCACGTTGATGCGCTCGGGGAGGGTGACGCCGAACTGCGGCGCGTCGTCGGTGGCCGACTGGCGCAGTTGCCACTCGCCGTTGAGGTTCTGCCAGTCGGGACGGGTCATCTGCGGACGCGGGTACTCGGGCAGCGGCGTGCCGTTGAGCGCCTGCGCCGTCCAGGGGGTGGTCAGCGGCGGGGTCTTGGCCGGCACGGCCTGCGCCGGCGCGGACGCGACGAGCGCACCGGCCGCCGAGACGGCGAGCAGCGCCACAGCGGCGAGGAGCGGCCGCCGCGAGAAGGCGAGGAGCGGTCGCCGCGAGAAAGCGAAGAGCGGTTGCCGCGGAAAGGCGCGGAGCGGCCGCCGCGGAAAGGCGCGGAGCGGCCGCCGCGGAAAGGCGCGGAGCGGCCGCCGCAACGCGGCTATGAGCCGCAACACGGCCACGAGCCGCAACGCGGATATGGGGGACATTTCGCCTCCGTGAGGGTAGGCGGTGGGCGGATACGGCGCCGAGGCGGGGCGAGAGAGCGTTTTCATAACGGCGCCGTCACGGCTCTTGTCGTCGTCGAAGCCGTGTGTTTAACGTTATAGAGCCCTCACGACGATCGAGTCAATAACCATCGATCGATGAATCAGCGCGCCCCCACACCCACCGGGAGCGCCGATCCCCCTCACCCGCCGCCCTGAGGAGTCCCTTTCATGACCCTTCGTACCCGCGTGCCCATCGGCACCCGCAAGACCGCCAGAAAAACCATCGCCACCGCGGCACTGCTCGTGCTGCTCGCCGGCTGCACCAAGAGCGAAGACGGCGACAAGCCCACCACGTCCGGCACTGAGGGTGCCCAGGTCGTCGCCAGCAGCTCCGCCGCGAGCGGCCCGAGCTGCACGCTGCAGCAGTACGGTGCCACCAAGCTCGACCTGAAGAACGCCGTCGTCGGCTTCTCCCAGTCGGAGAAGGAGGCCAACCCGTTCCGGATCGCCGAGACCGAGTCGATCAAGGCGGAGGCGGCCAAGCAGGGCGTCAAGCAGCTGCTGGTCACCAACGCGCAGTCGCAGCTCAGCAAGCAGATCGCCGACATTCAGGACATGCTCAACCAGGGCGCCCAGTTCCTGATCATCGCGCCGCTGAACTCCGACGGCCTGGAGCCGGCCCTGCAGGCCGCCGCCGCCAAGAAGGTCCCGGTGCTCACGATCGACCGGAAGATCAACTCGAAGAGCTGCAAGGACTACCTGGCGTTCCTCGGTTCGAACTTCGTCGAGCAGGGCAAGCGGGCCGCCGACGCCATGATCAAGGCGACCGGCGGCAACGGCAAGGTGGCGATTCTGCTTGGTTCGTCCGGAAATAACGTAACTACGGACCGTACCAACGGCTTCGTCGACCAGGTCAAGGCGAAGGCACCTGGTCTGCAGATCGTCGCCCAGCAGACCGGCGAGTTCGCCCGCGACAAGGGCCAGGCGGTCATGGAGCAGCTCATCTCCAGCAACCCCGACATCACCGCGGTCTACGCGGAGAACGACGAGATGGCGCTCGGCGCGGTCACCGCGCTGAAGGCCGCCGGCAAGAACCCCGGCAAGGACGTCAAGATCGTGTCGATCGACGGCACCAAGAACGCCGTGCAGGCCATCGTCGACGGCACCATCAACGCGGTGATCGAGTCGAACCCGCGGTTCGGCCCGCTCGCGTTCAAGACGGCGCTGGACTTCTACAACGGCACCTCGATCCCCGAGAACGTCATCATCGAGGACCGCGAGTACGACTCGACCAACGCACAGTCTTCGCTGAGCAGTGCCTACTAAAGCTGTTCTGGAGACCCACGAGGTCTCCAAGCGGTTCCCCGGCGTGCTGGCCCTCGACCGGGTCAGCATGTCGGTTCGCCCCGGCGAGGTGCACGCGCTCGTCGGGGAGAACGGCGCCGGCAAGTCGACGCTCATCAAGGTGCTCACCGGCGTCTACCGGGCCGACGGCGGCGAGGTCCGGTACCAGGGGGAGCCGGTCAGCTTCGGCCGGCCGCTCGACGCGCAGCAGGCCGGGATCTCGACCATCTACCAGGAGGTCAACCTCGTCCCGCTGATGAGCGTCGCCCGGAACCTGTTCCTGGGGCGGGAACCGCGCCGGTTCGGGCTCGTCGACGTCACGCGCATGAACCGCGAGGCCGACGCCGCGCTAAAGAAATACGGCATCGACGTCGACGTCACCCGACCCCTGCGCTCGATCAGCCTGGGGGCGCAGCAGATGGTCGCGCTGGCACGAGCTGTCGCGGTCCGATCAAAGGTTCTGATCATGGACGAGCCGACGTCCTCGCTGGAGCCGCGCGAGGTCGAGACGCTCTTCCGGGTGGTGCGCGAGCTCAGCACGCAGGGCATCGCGGTCGTGTACGTCAGCCACCGGCTCGACGAGTTGTACGCGCTCTGCGAACGGGTCACGGTGCTGCGCGACGGGCGCGTCGTGCACACCGGTGCGATGCAGGAGCTCGACCGGCTCACGCTGGTCTCGCACATGCTGGGCCGCGATCTGGTCCAGGTGAAACGCGAAGGGGTGACGGGGTTCGGCGATCACGGCGAAGCAGCGTCCACCGAGCCACTGTTGCAAGTGGACGGTCTGCGCAAGCGCCACGTTCTCGACGGTGTCTCGTTCGACGTGCGACCCGGCGAGGTCACCGGGTTGGGCGGGCTGCTCGGCTCGGGCCGGTCGGAGACCGCGAAGGCGATCGTCGGCGCCCTGCCGCTCGACGACGGATCGGTGACCGTCGGCGGGAAGCGGATGAAACGCCTCTCCCCCGCCGCGTCGCTGCGCGAGGGGATCGCGCTGCTGCCCGAGGACCGCAAGGCCGAGGGCATCATCCCCGACCTGTCGGTGCGCGAGAACATCGTACTGGCCGCGATGCCGCGGCTCGCCACGGCCGGCATCGTCACCCGCGGGAAGCAGGACCGGATCGTGAAGACCTTCATGGAACGGTTGCGCATCAAGGCTTCCAGCCCGGAGCAGCGGGTGGCCGAACTGAGCGGCGGCAACCAGCAGAAGGTGCTGCTGGCCCGGTGGCTGTGCCTGAACCCGCGGCTGCTGCTGCTCGACGAGCCCACCCGCGGCATCGACGTGGGCGCCAAGGCCGAGGTGCAGAAGCTCATCGACGAGCTGGCCCGCGACGGGCTGGCCGTCGTGCTCATCTCCTCCGATCTGGAGGAGCTGGTCGAGGGCGCCGACCGGGTGGTGGTGCTGCGCGCCGGCGCGGTCGTCGGCGAACTGATCGGCGACGACGTGAGCGAGCACGCGATCATGGCGACGATCGCCGCGGAGGCAACCCATGACTGACCTCGCGATCGATCCAAAGAAGGTCTCGCGCTACGTCCAGGACTACGGCGTCTACGGCGCGGTCGCGGTCCTGTTGATTTTCAACGCGTTCTTCACCGACAACTTCCTCCAGACGGCGAACCTGCGCACGCAACTCGTGCAGGTGGCCCCGGTCGTCATCGTCGCGCTCGGCATGGCGCTGGTGATCGGCAGCGAGGGTGTCGACCTGTCGGTCGGGTCGGTGATGGCGCTCGCCGCCGCGGTGATCCCGCTGTATCTCGGATTCGGGGTCTGGCCGGCGGTCCTGATGGCGCTCGTGGCCGGTGCGATGGCCGGGTTGTTGAACGGCTCACTGGTCGCGGTCGTCGGGTTGCAGCCGATCGTGGCGACGCTGGCATTGCTGGTCGCCGGGCGCGGGCTCGCGCTGGTGATCGCCGACGGGCAGCTCAAGCAGATCCGCAACGCCGATCTCCTTGCGCTGGGCGGGAACGAGGTCCTGGGGATCCCGCTCAACGCCGCGGTGGCCATCGTGCTCGCGGCGGTCGTCGGCCTGGTGGTGCACCGCACCACGTACGGGCGCCAGCTCGTCGCGATCGGCGGCAACCGGCCGGCGGCCCAGCTCGCCGGGCTGCCGGTGAAGCGCGTGCTGATCGTCACGTATGTCCTGTGTGGAGTGTTCGCGGCGCTGGCGGGCGTGCTCGCCACGGCGCGGCTCACCGCGAGCGACCCGTCGGCGATCGGCAACCTGATGGAGCTGTCGGCGATCACGGCCGTGGTGGTCGGCGGCACACCGTTGACCGGTGGCCGGATCCGGGTGCTGGGCACGGTGGCGGGCGCGCTACTGATGCAGTTGCTGCGGGCCACCCTCATCAAGCACGACCTCCCCGACTCCACCGCGCAACTGGTACAGGCCGTGGTGATCCTCGTGGCGGTGTACGTGGCGAGGCAACGGAGGACCCGGTGACAGCCGTGATGACCGCGGAAACCCAGCAGGTTCCGGAGAAACGCATCGCCCGGAGCGAGCGCGTCGCCGCGCTCGCGCAACGGCACGGTGCTCTCGCGGTCCTGTTGATCGCCATCGCGGTGGCGTCGCTCGTCTTCGATTCGTTCGCGACGTTCGACAACGTCACCGGGATCAGCATCCAGTCGTCGTTCCTCGTCGTGGTCGCGCTGGGGATGACGTTCGTGATCATCACCGGCGGCATCGACCTGTCGGTCGGTTCGGTGTTCGCGCTCGGCGGGGTGGTGGCCGCGTGGGCCAGCCAGTACGGGTTCGTGCCGGCGCTGCTCGCGCCGCTGCTGGTGTGCGGGGCGGTGGGGCTCGTCAACGGCCTGGTCATCGCGTACACCGGGCTGGCGCCGTTCATCGTGACGCTCGCCAGCCTGCTCGGCGCGCGCGGCCTGCTGCTCGCGATCACCGACGAGGGCGCGAAGACGTACCTGGTGCCCCGCGATTCCACCCTGCTCGACCTCGGCCGCGGGACGTTCCTCGGCTTCGGCTACCCGGTGTGGCTGGCGGTGCTGCTGTGCGTTCTCGGTGGCGTCCTGTTGCAGCGGACCCGGTACGGTCAGGGCGTGTACGCGATCGGCGGCAGCGAGGACGCGGCTGCTCTGATGGGCCTGCCGGTGGCCCGCATCAAGGTGCTCACGTACCTGTTGAGCGGTCTGCTCGCCGGGTTCGCCGGCGCGCTCAACGCGGCCCGGCTCGGGTCGGGCGTCACGATCCTCGGTGTCGGCATGGAGCTCGACGCGATCGCGGCGGTGGTCATCGGTGGCACCCTGTTGATCGGTGGTGCGGGTACCGTCAGCGGGACGCTGTGCGGGGTACTGCTGCTGGGCGTCATCCAAAATGTCATCAATCAGATCGGAAACCTCACCTCGTCGGTGCAGTCGGTGGTGAGCGGTGCGTTCCTGGTGGTCGTCGTGGTCACCCAGAGCTACCTGAGCCGGGTCCGGCGGCTGCGATGAGAGGGGCTCGTACGTGGGGGTCAGCCTGAAGGACATCGCCGAGCGGGCGGGTGTCTCGCTCGCGACGGTGTCCAACGTCGTCAACGGATACCGGCCGGTCGGGGAGGCGACGCGGTTGCGGGTGCAGCAGGCGATCGACGAACTCGGCTACTCCCCCAACCTGAGCGCCCGGCACCTGCGCAGCGGCCGCACGGGCATCGTGGTGCTGGCCATCCCGGAGCTGAACAACCCGTACTTCGCCGAGCTGGCCGGCGCCGCGATCCGGGAGGCGGCCGGCCTCGGCTACACGCTGGTCATGGAGGACACGGCGGGCGACCGCGACAAGGAGCTGATCCTGGCGACCGGGTCCCGCCTGCAGGTGATGGACGGGCTGATCTTCTCCCCGGTGAGCATCACCCGGGAGGAGGTCCTGGCCCGGTCCGTGTCGACGCCGCTGGTGCTGATCGGCGAGGGCGTCTACGACGTCCCGCACGACCACATCGCCATCGACAACATCGCGGCCAGCCACGCCGCCGTGCAGCACCTGGTCTCGCTGGACCGGCACCGCATCGCGTTCATCGGCTCCCAGCCGGGCGACCTGCGCCAGTCGGCGCACCTGCGGTTCCTCGGCTACCGCGAGGCGCTGGCCGCCGCCGGCCTGCCGTTCGAGGACGACCTCGTGGTGAGCACCGCCCAGTTCGGGCGCATGGACGGCCTGCGCGCCATGCGGTCGCTGCTCGACCTCCCGCGCCCGCCCGACGCGGTGTTCGCCTACAACGACCTGATCGCGATCGGGGCGCTGCGCGCGATCGGCGAGGCCGGCCGGCGCATCCCCGACGACATCGCGGTGATCGGCATCGACGACATCGAGGACGGCCGCTTCAGCACCCCGACGCTGACGACGGTCGCCCCCGACAAGGAGTACATCGGCCGGCTGGCGGTGCAGGCGCTGATCGCGCGCATCGAGGGCAAGCCGGTGAGCCCCCCGTACGACGTCCAGCCCCCGTTCCGCCTGATCACCCGCGAAAGCACGCTCGGCGGCCTCCGCCCCATACGTTAACGTTCACTTTCCGCGCGATCGTGGACCTCCCCGTGCACGGGGAGGTCCACGATCAGCCGGCCAGGTGGCCCCAGGCGCCCTGGAGGTCGTCCCAGGAGCCCTTCGCGGCCACCTTTCCGCCGATCAGCACCACCACCTGATCCGCCTGCACCAGCGCGGCCCGCTTCGACGTCGAGCCGACCACGGTGACCCCGCGCTCGCGCAGCGCCCGCCACAGCTCCAGCTCGGTCGTCACGTCCAGCGCGGACGAGACGTCGTCGGCGATCAGCAGCTCCGTGTGCGGGGCCAGCGCCCGGGCGAGCGCCAGCCGCTGCAACTGGCCGCCGCTCAGCCGGGTCCCCTTGTGGCCGATCACGAGGCCGAGCCCGCCGCCGGTGCCGGACAGGTCGTGGTCGAGCTGGGCCGTCGACACCGCGCCGTCCGGGTCGAGGTCGTACCCGAGCCGGATGTTGTCGGCGACCGTGCCGGACAGCACCCGCGGCAGCTGGGCCACGTAGCCGACCTGGTTGGGCCGCAGGAACACCTCGGGCTCGGTGACCGGCTCGTCGTTCCAGCGCAGCGCGCCGGTGTGGTGCACGATGCCGGCCATCGCCCGCAGCAGCGACGACTTGCCCGCGCCCACCGGACCGACCACCAGCACCAGGTTGCCGCGCTCGACGCTCAGGTCGATGTCGCGCACCCCGACCGTTCCGTCCTCGTGCACGGCGGTGAAGCCGGTGAGGTCGAGGCGCCGCAACGGGTTGCGCGGCGCGGTCGGCGGTGCCGGCGCGCTGCCGGTGGCCACGTCGACGCCGGGCACGCCCGCCGAGTACGCGGCCACGCCCGTCATCGCGACCGTGCGGTTCGTCCACACGCGCGCCGACGGCAGGTGCGCCACCAGCGACGCCGTGGTCCACGCGAACCAGTGCGCCGACCCCAGCGTCGACACCGCGACCAGCGCGGCCCCGGCACTCAGGTCGCCGCTCAGGTACATGTACCAGACGCCGATCGGCAGCAGGCCCGCCGCCAGCGCCGGCGTCGACCTGGCGAGCACCTGCAGCCGGATCTCCCGCCGCACGCGGGCGCTCCGGACCGTGTCGAGCCCGGCCAGGTGCCCCAGCACCGGATCGGTCGCACCGGACAGCTTCACCGTGCGCGCCGCCGACAGCGACGACACCAACGAGGTCGCGAACGCGGCCCGCGCCGTGACCGTGGCCTGCGCCGACTTCTCCAGCAACGGCGCGAACATCGTCGACGCCAGGCCCGACACCACCATCGTCCCGAGGAAGAACATCCCCGGCACGACGGAGCCGGACACCGCCGTCATCGCCGCCAGCACGAACATCGCGATGAACTGGTCGACCAGGTTGTCGGCCAGCTCCACCACCCGTTCGGTGTCACCGCCCTGCGCCACCACCTCGGCCGGCGTGTGCGAACTCACCCGCCGCGCGCCGGTCTGCCCGTGCACCAACCGCAGGCTGATCCGCAGCATCTGCCGGACCCACCACTCCGGGAACCACCGGTTGGTGAACCACGGCACCGGCATCGCCAGCAGCAGCGCCGCGACGATGCCGACCGCAGGCCAGAACGGCTGACCGTCGACCAGGTCGGCCCACAGCAGCGGCAGCAGCACACCGTCGAGCCCGAGGAACGTCATCGTCAGGAAGAACACCACCGACAGCAGCCCGTACCGCGGATCGTTTGTCATCAACCGGAAGAGCTCACGCAACGCGCCGGCTTTCGGTGGTCGCGGCAGTTCCGGCGGCGCGGCTCTGCCGGTCGGATTCGAGATGACGGCGTGAGGTTCCCCTCCGTTCACCGTCGCCACTGTGCTGGTGGCGCCCGCCTCCGCGGGCGCGGGCGTCGGGGCCTCTGAGGCGCCGTCTTCCCTCGTCGCTCCGGTCGCTTCGCTCCCTGCGCTCCTTAGTTCAGACGACGCCGGCCCCGACGCCATGTGGCTGGTGGCGAGCAGCCGGGCGAACCGGTCGGACTCGTGCAGCGGGCCCGCCTCGACCACCTCGCCGTCGGCGAGCATCACGACCTCGTCGCAGCTGCGCACCGACGACAACCGGTGGGCCACCACGATGCCGATGCGGCCCGTCAGCAACCGGGCCGTCGCCCGTTGGACGCGCCCCTCGGTGACCGGATCCATCCGCGCGGTCGCCTCGTCGAGGATCACCACGTGCGGGTCGCGCACGAGGATCCGCGCGAACGCCACCAGCTGCTCCTGCCCGGCCGACAGCACGTGACCGCCGTCGCCGAGCTTGGTGTTCAGCCCGTCGGGCAGGTCGCGGACCCATTCGCCGAGCCCGAGCTCGTCGAGCGCGCGCCCGGCCGGCCCGATGAGCGCGGGGTCGAACAGCGCGATGTTCTCGGCCAGCGTGCCGGCCAGGATCTCGGTGCGCTGCGGCACGATCGCGATCCACCGGCGCAGCCCGTCGAGGTCGAGGTCGAGCAGGTCGGTGCCGCCGAGGAACACGGTGCCGCGCGGCACGTCGACCGCGCGGGTGAGCACCTTCGCCAGCGTCGACTTGCCCGAGCCGGTGCGGCCGATGAGCGCATAGGAACGGCCCCGGGCGAACGTGAGGCTCACGTCGCGCAGGGCCGGTGGGCGGTCCGAATTGGTCGAGTACCGGAAGGTGAGGCCGCGTACGGAGAGGTCACCGTCGACCGGCGCGCGCCCGCCCGCGGGTTCCTGTTTCGCCTCCCGCAGCAGTTGGACGCGGTTCCACGCCCCGAGCGCGTACTGCAACTCCGGCACCATCCGGCTGACATGCTCGATCATCGACCCGAACGCCAGCACCAGCAGCCAGATGGCGGTGAGCCGCGCGGCGTCGATCCGCCCGGCGACCATGGCGACCACCCCGCCCACCACCACCGCGGCGATACCGGCCCGCATCACCGCGGCCGCCGACGAGGTGACCCTGGCCGACAGCAGCCACACCCGGCGCCCCCGGGTGAGGATCACCTGCGCCCGCCGCGAGAACAACCGCAGGACGTAGGGACGGGCGAGGCTGGTGCGCACGTCGTCCTGGCCGTGGATCGACTCCTCCATCACCGCCGCGAGGTCGGACCACGCCTCCTCCTCACCCATCCGGGCGGGCGTGATGCGGGCGGTGGGCTTGCGCAGCGCCACCCCCAGCACCGTGGTGACGAGGAGCATCCCGAGCCCGGCCGGCCACCACACCACGAACGCGGTGACGACCGAGGCGAGCCCGGTGGCGGCGGCCTGCACGATGCGCACGCCCGGCCCGCGCAGGCTGCCGGCGACCTGGTTGACGTCGCCGTCCATCCGGTCGAGCAGCTCACCGACCGGCGTGCCCTCCAATGTGGGCAGATCCTGCCCGAACGCGACGCGGGCCAACCGCCGACGCACGTCGGCCGCCCAGTCGGCCGTGAGGCCGGCGGTGATCAGACCCCGCGCCAGGTCGGTGCCCACCGCCACCACGAGCACGACCGCGAGCAGCACGAACAGCACCCGGGACCGGTCGAGCAGCACCGGACCGGCGAACGCCGCCGCGAGCGAGTCGCTGATGGCACCGAGCACGATGAGGACGCCCACCACCGCCGTACGGCGAGGCGAGGTGACCCACAGGTCGCGTAACAGGCGCATGGCAGAAGTACCCCGAGAAGTTGGCTGAGCCTCCAGGCTGTCCGGGTACCCGCCGCGTTTCAAACGATTTACGGGCCGAGGACCACCGCGGTGAGCATCCGGGTGAGCCAGACCTCGTACGCGTCACCCGTCCACCCGCGGACGGCGGTGCACAGCCGGTACACCTCCGGCGCGGTGAGCACCCAGCACGCCTCGGCGGCCGCCACCGGATCGACACCCGCACCCAACCGGCCGGCGGACTCGACGTGCCGCACGAACGCCGTCACACCCACGAGCCGCTCCGCCTCGGTCTCCCCGATGATCGCGGCGGCCTCCGCCCCACCCGCCGAGAGGGCGGCCACGATCACTCCGACCCGCTCGGAGATCCGGCGCGCCAGCCGGGCGTAGCCGGCCACCGTCACCGCCGGATCGGTCGCGCCGAGCAGGTCCCGCACCTCCGGCCGGTCGGCCATCGGCACCGGCTCGTCGTCACCCGCCAGAGTGACGTCGTACAACGTCTTCACCAGCTCGCGCTTGCCCCCGAACGCCTTGTAGACGGTCTCCTGCGACACCGACGCCCGCTCGGCCACCGCCCGCACGGTCAGTCCCGCGTACCCGGAGAGCGCGAGTTCCGCGCGGCAGGCGTCGAGGATCGCCGCCCGCCGGGCACGCGCCCGCTCCCGACGCAACGAGCTGTCGTACACGCGACGCGGCTTCGCGGTTCCCGGTGGCACCCGCCCACGCTACAGTATATTCGTTACTGATCTTCCGTATCGAATATGGAGCCCCCGTGACCGCCTACCTCCTCACCCTCACCGTCCTGGCCGTCTACGTGGCCGGCGTGTCGCTGATGACCAGCCAGGTCACCTACCCGCTCTACGCCGCGGTGCCGGCCGGCTCCTTCGTCGAGTACCACCGCCGCTACAACCGCCGCATCCCGCTGGTCATCATCGCGCCCGGCTTCGCCTACTTCCTGGCGTGCGCGACCCTGCCGCTGGTCGGCGCCGATCACCTCCCCCGGTGGGCGGCCGGCCTGGTCGCCCTCGGCGGCCTGACGGCGCTGATCGCCACCGTCACCGCCGCCATCCCGTCGCACGTACGCCTGCAACGCGACGGGTTCCAGCCCGGCACCTACCGCACCCTGCGCCGCGCCGACCTGATCCGCACCGCCGCCTGCCTCCTGAGCGCGGCAGTGCTGGTCGCCTACCTACCGGAGATCGCCGGATGAGGCGAACCGGCGGCGGGCCGGGTGGTCGGCGCAGCCGCGTCGGGTCGCGGCGTTCGTGCGGTCCACGAACGTCCGTCCACATCGGACACACCGCTTCACGCGATGCCACCCGCCGGCCACGGCGACGACCGCGAGCGCCGCCGCGGCCGCGCCGACCGGATCGGTGACGGCGATGCGCCAGCGCCCGTCGAGCGGCTCGACGCGCAGCCGCGCGCCGGCCAGCAACCGGTTCAGCCGGCGGGCCGCGGCGCGTTCGTCCGGGAGTACCGCCACCACGTCGGCGAAAGCCGTTGCCAGCAAAGTTTCCGCGTCGCGCAGCGCGGGGTCAAGGATCCGGTACGGCGGCACCACCCCGCGCCACAGCCCATCAGTCATCCTCGATCAGGACGCCCATCGACCGGGCGGTGCCGGCCACCTGCCGCATCGCCGCGTCGACGTCGTCGGTGTTCAGGTCGGGCAGCTTGCGCTCGGCCACCTCGCGCAACTGCGCCCGGGACATCTTCGCGACCACCTGCGAACCCGGCCGAGGCGAGCCCGACGACAGGCCGAGCACCCGGCGGATCAGGTAGGCGGTCGGCGGGGTCTTGTACCGCAGCGCGTACGAGCGGTCCTCGAACACGGTGACGACCACCGGCACGATCTCGCCGCGCTGACCGGCCGTCGCGGCGTCGTAGTCGAGTTTCACCTGACGCGTGTTGACGCCCGTCGGGCCGAGCATCTTTCCGAGGTCGACCATCGCGGCGTTGCCCGCGTCGAGTTCCAGCGTCAGCTCACGGGACTTCTTCGGAGGTGCCATGCGGGCGACGCTAGGAACTCCAGCTACTGGAGGGTCAACCGCACGGCCGCCGCGGCCTCGACCACCATCGCGCCGAGGTCGCCGAGATCGGCCGTGCCGGCGAGGAACACGACCGCGACCGCGCCGGCGACGGAGTTGTCGCCGCGCACGACCGGCGCCGCCACCGATTCCAGGCCCGGGATCACCTCGCCGCGCGAGGTCGCGTAGCCACGGGACCGGGCCAGCGCCACCTCCGGCCGCTCCCCCGCCCGCGGCCGCGCACCCGCCAGCAGCGCCAGCCCGGGCGCGCCCCGGTCGACGGGGTGCCGGCTGCCCGGCCGGTACGCCACGTGCGCCGGCCCGTGCGGCGGTTCGACGCTGGCGACCGTCACCGCGTCGTCGCCGTCGCGCACCGCGAGGAACGCGGTGACCCGCGCCCGCTCGGCGAGCCGGGTGAGTTCGGGCATCGCGGCGGCCTGTACCGGCCGGCGGACGCTCGCCGCTAGCACCGCCAGGCCGATCCCCGGTTCGTAGCGGCCGTCGGTGGTGCGCCGCACCAGCCGGTGGTCCTCCAGCGTGCGCACCAGCCGGTACGCGACCGATCGGTGCAGGTCGACACCGGCGGCGAGCACCGCCAGATCGACCGGACCGCCCGCGTCGGTGATCGCGGTGAGCAGCCGCAGCCCGCGGTCGAGCGTCTGCGAGTGCGGGGTCGCCTGCTCCTTGCGCGGTCGCGCCACGGTGCGCCCCCTTGTCGCACCGTGACGGCGCGCATATAGTCCGGTCACCTCTACGAGAAATACTTTTTCGAATATAGAAACGGGAGATCGCCGTGGTCAAGCCGTTCGCCTCGTCGGCCGATCTCGACGAGAAGGCCGAGACCCTCGAGGTGATCGGCGACGGCGTCTACGCGCTCACCGCGGAGGGCGACCCGAACGTCGGCGCGGTCGAGGGCGAGGACTTCCTCGTCGCGTTCGAGGCCCGCGCCACGCCCGTGATGGCGACGCGCTGGCTCGACCGGTTGCGCGAGCACACCACGAAACCCGTGCGGTTCCTCGTGTTGAGTCACTACCACGCGGTGCGCGTGCTGGGCGCGGCCGCGTTCGGTGCCGGCAACATCGTGACGCACGAGCAGGCGCGGAGACTCATCGCCGAGCGCGGCATGGAGGACTGGGCGTCGGAACGGGGACGGATGCCCCGCCTGTTCACCGGCGAGGAGTCGATTCCCGGGCTCACCTGGCCCACGGTCACGTTCTCCGACCGCCTCGCGATCGACCTCGGCGGCTCCCGCGGCGAACTGGTCCTGCAGTACTGCGGGCGCGGGCACACGGCCGGCGACATCGTCGCGTGGCTGCCCGGGCAGCGCATCCTGTTCGCCGGCGACCTCGTCGAGGCGCAGGCCGCCCTGTACACCGGCGACGCGTTCCACGTCGACTGGTCATCGTCCACATTGGACCGGGTCGCGGCGCTCGGCGCGGAGACGCTCGTCGGCGGGCGCGGCGCCGTCGCGCGTGGGCGCGGGGCGGTGGACGCGGCGATCGCGCAGACCCGGTCGTTCCTCACCGTGATGGTCGACCGCACCCGGGAGGTGCACGCGCGCGGCGGCACACCACGCGAGGCGTTCGCGTCGGTGCACGGCGCCCTCGCGCCGACGTTCGGCAAATGGCCGATCTTCGAACACTGCCTGCCGTTCAACGTGCAAAGGCTATGGGACGAGCTGAGCGGCGTGGACTGGCCTCGGATCTGGACGGCGGAGCGGGACCGTGAGGTCTGGGCCGCGATGCAGGGCTGACCCGTGCCGTCGGTGATCGTCGTCGGTGCCGGCCCGGTGGGCCAGACGGCCGCGCTGCTGCTCGCCCGCCGGGGTGTGCCCGTGGTGGTGCTCGACGCGCGGACGGCCCGCGACCCGGTCGGCTCGCGGGCGATCGTGCAGCAGCGCGACGTCATCGACATCTGGGACGCGGTGGGGGTCGGCCGGCGCGTCGCCGCCGAGGGCGTCACCTGGCGCACCGCCCGTACGTACCACCGCGACCGGGAACTGTTCGCGGTCGAGTTCGTCGACAGTGGACGGTCACCGTTCCCGCCGTTCGCCAACGTGTCACAGGCCCGCACCGAGGAACTGCTCGACGAGCGGCTGGCCCGCACGCCGCTGGCGGAGGTGCGCTGGAGCCACCGGGTCACCGGCATCGCGCAGGACGCCGAGGGCGTCACCGTCACCTGCGACACGCCCACCGGCGAGCGCACCCTGCGCGCGCCGCACGTCCTGGTCTGCGCCGGCGCGAAGGCCGACGCGATCCGGGCCGATCTCGGCCTGACGTTCGACGGCGAGACGTTCGACGACCAGTTCCTCATCTGCGACCTCCGCACCGACCTCCCGGGGTGGGAGACCGAGCGCCGGTTCTACTTCGACCCGGCGTGGAACCCCGGCCGGCAGGTGCTCGTGCACCCGTGCCCGGGCGGCACGTTCCGCGTCGACTGGCAGGTGAACCCGGACTTCGACCTGGCCGGCGAGGAGGCGTCGGGCGGGCTCGACCGGCGGATCCGGCAGATCGTCGGCGAGCGGCCGTACGAGATTCTCTGGCGCTCGGTCTACCGGTTCAGCTCCCGGCTGGTGCCCCGGATGCGCGTCGGCCGGGTGCTGCTCGCGGGCGACTGCGCCCACCTGGTGTCGCCGTTCGGCGCGCGGGGCCTCAACTCCGGTGTGCAGGACGCCGAGAACGCCGCGTGGAAGCTCGCCCACGTCCACAATGGATGGTCGCCGGAGTCGTTGCTGGAGACGTACCACCTCGAGCGGCACGCCGCCGCGGTGGAGAACCTCACCGTCACCGCGGCGACGATGCGGTTCCTCGTCCCGCGCACCGAGGCCGACCGCGCCTACCGCCGCGACGTGCTCGACCGCGCCGCCACCAACCCCGCCGCCCGCACGCTCGTCGACTCGGGCCGGCTCGCCGAGCCGTTCTGGTACGCCGACTCGCCGTTGACCACCCCGAACCCCCGCTACCCCGCCGCCGGCCGGCCGCCCCGCGGACAGGTGAACCCGCCGGCGCCCGGTGTGCTGGTGCCCGACGTCCCGTGCGGCGACGGAACCCGGGTGCGGGCGTGGGCCCGGCGCCCCACCTGCGACCCGGTCGTCCTCGACCACGCGACGGTCCCGGAGGTGCCCGACGGCGAGGCCTGGGTGCTGCGCCCCGACGCCCACATCGCCGCGATCGTCGACGCCGGCGACCCCGACGCGATCGCGGCCGCCGTCCGCCGCGCGACGGGCCTACCGGCAGCCTGACCGCGACCGGTCGGGACAGCCCTACGCCGGGTCGGGTGCTGACCGGCGTGATCGGGACAGCGGTCCCGGCAATGGTTACGGGCATGAATGTTGTGAAGGCAGGCGTCCTCGCCCTCCTGGCGACGGTGGCAACTGCGGTGCCCGCGGGCGCCGCGACCGACGGTGGCCCCACGAACCGCGGGGCGGTGGTCGACAGCACGTTCCTGTTCGGCCTGGAGCCGAAGCAGGTCGAGGACTTCCTCACACCGGTCGGTGTGTACGTGCCGCAGGCGCGGTACGGCGTCGACGCGCACCGGGTGGTGTACCAGACCGTCGACGTGCGCGGCCGGTCGACCACCGCGAGCACGCTCGTCGTGCTGCCGCGCTCCGGCGACCGCCGGTTGCGACCGGCCGTCTGGCTGCACGGAACCCAGTCCGACAAGGACGGCGCGCCGTCGGTGAGCGAGTGCTGCGACCGCGCCGCGGGCGTGCTGTTCGCGTCCCTCGGCTACGCGGCCACGGCGCCGGACTATCTCGGCCTCGGCGCGGGGCCGGGCACCCATCCGTACTTCCACAAGGAGACGATGGTCAGCGCGTCCGTCGACGCGTTGCGGGCCACCCGGAACTTCGCCGCCGGCGGAGCCGGCAGTGCCGGCAGTGCCGGCGGAGCCGGCAAGAGCCGCACGGTCGGCGGCAAGGTGTCGGTCGCCGGTTTCTCGCAGGGCGCCAACGGCTCGTTCCTGCTCGCCCGGGCGCTGCAACGGGGGGCCGACCGGAACTTCAGCCTCGGCGCGCTCGCACCGATCAGCGGCGCGTACCACCTGTTCGACGTCGAGTGGCCGGCCGCGCTGACGGGAGACGTGGAACCCGCGGCGGCGACCTACTACCTCGCCTACATCACGGTTGCCTGGAACCGGATCTACCACCTGTACGACGACGAGTCCGAGGTCTTCCTGGGCCCGTACGCCGGACGCGTCGCCGGTCTGTTCGACGGCACGCACAGCCTGGAGGAGACACAGGACGCGCTGCCGAAGCGGCCCGGCGACCTCATCCGTCCGGAGTGGGCGCGGCAACTGCTGCACCCGACCGGAAAGCTCGCGCTCGCCGCCCGCGCCAACGACGACGCGTGCGAGCGGTGGACGCCGGCGGCCCCGGTGCGGATGTTCGGGGCGCACGGCGACCCGGAGGCCGTCTACGCCAACAGCGAGCGGTGCTACCGCAACCTCCGGGGCAGGAACGCGGACGTCACGCTGACCGACGCCGGCGACGTCGACCACATCACGTCGCTGGTGCTGTCGGTCCCGCACGTGGCGACCTGGTTCGCCGAACTGATCTAGCTGACGGGGAGGCGGCCCCCGCCGGGTGGTTCGGACCGCGCGGGGGCCGTCATCGTGCTGTCGCGCGCCGTCAGCCGCGGTGCGAGCAGCGTGGACTGCGGCGGGTGGACGCCGCCCAGCTTGCACATCAACAGGTCCACCGCCCGGATGCCGACCTCCTCGGCCGGGATCTGCACCGACGTCAGCGCCGGCACGGTGCGTTCGGCGATCTCCTCGGGGCAGATCGCCACCACCGAGATGTCCTCGGGCACCTTGCGACCGAGGTCGCGCAGCGCGGCCAGCACGTGCTCGACGGCGGCCTCGTTGTGTACCACCAGGCCGGTGACGCCGGGCTCGGTGGCCAGCAGCTCGGCGATGCGCCGCCGCACGGCGAGCGGGTTCTCCTCGCACGGGCCGGCCACCGCCCGCACGCCGTGCGCGGCGGCCGCGTCGAGGAACCCGGTGCGGGTGCGGTGCGCGAACCCGGTGCCCCGCTCGTAGACGGCGTGCGGCGCGCCGAGCAGCGCGACCCCCCGGTGCCCGAGGCCGGCCAGGTGCGCGACGCACTCGGCGCCGGCCCGGTGGAAGTCGAGGTCGACGCACGTGAGCCCGGCCGCGTCGGCGGGGAACCCGATGAGCACGCTCGGCCGGGCCAGGTCGCGGAGGAACGGCACCCGCCGGTCGTCCATCTCGACGTCCATCAGCACAAGCCCGTCGACGAGCGCGCTGGCGGCGACGCGACGCAGCCCGTCGGGGCCCTCGTCGGCGGTGACCAGCAGGACGTCGTGGTCGAACTGGCGCGCGGCGGTGACCACCGAGACGGCGAAGCGCATCACCACCGGCAGGTGCATGCCGGCCCGCAGCGGCAACACGAGCGCGATGACGTTCGACCGGTTGCTCGCCAGCGCCCGCGCGCCGGCGTGCGGGTGGTACCCGAGTTCCCGCACGCTGGCGAGGACGCGCTGGCGGGTGCTCGCCGAGATCGACCGCTTGCCGCTGAGCACGTACGACACGGTGCTCGGCGCGACGTGCGCGTGCCGGGCCACCTCGGCGATCGTCACCGGCCCGGCCGGCGGCCGCCGCCGTCCCGCGAATGCGGCGGTCATGCCGGGTCCCCACTTCGTGGTGACCCGCCCTGACCGGGTGGGCTCTGCCTCATGATGCCCTCGCTCCGCTCGGTCATGGCGTATCCACGGTGAACGGGCCGTCGGCATGGTCGGCCGGACTGTCCACTGTGAACGGTGGACTGTCCACTGTGAACATCAGCTCGCGCAACCGCGTGTCCGGCTCCTCGAACACCACGTAGAGGTCGCGCCGGCCGAGGGCGCCCAGCACGGGGACGCTCACCGCGGACCACTCGTACGGCCCGCCGACGCAGGTGACGGTCGCGGTGGCGATCACCGGCCCGCCGAGCGGGTCGTCTAGCCGCAGCGTCACCGCAGCGGTGCCGGCGTGGGTACGGGCCAGCGCGAGCCGGCACGACCCCGGATCGGACCCGAAATCCGTGTCGTGGAAGGCGATCCAGCCGCCCGGCTCGGTGGCGGCGACGGCGTCACCGGCCGACGTCGCCGCGTCGACGAGCGTCACGCCGGCGTAGTCGTCGTGGTCGACCGCCCGGGTGACCCGGGTCGGATCGCGGGGCGGGATCACGGTTCCGTCGACGAGCACCGACGTCGACAGCCGCGGCTCGGTCGCCGATCCGCCCACGAACACCTGGTGCGGCGACTGCTCGACGTGCCGGGCGCCCCGCGTCACGTCCCAGATCGCCAGGTCGGCGGCGCGGAGCGGAAGCTCCACGACACACCGCTCGCCCGGCGACAGGGCGACGCGTCGGAACGCCCGCAACCGCCGCAGCGGCTGCTTGACCCGCGACCGGAACTGTCGCGTGTAGACCTGCACGACCTCAGAGCCGGCGCGGTCACCGGTGTTGGTGACCTCGACCGAGACGGTGACGGCCCCGTCCGGAGCCATCGAGCGCGACGAGAGCGTCAACGACGAGTACTCGAACGTGGTGTAGCTCAACCCGTGCCCGAACGCGAACAGCGGCGCGCCGCGGAAGTACTGGTACGTCGCGTCGGCCGCGATGATGTCGTAGTCGAGCAGGTCGGGCAGGTCGGCCGCCGACCGGTACCAGGTCTGGGTGAGCCGCCCGCCCGGGTTCACCGCGCCGACGAGCACCTCGGCGAGCGCCGCGCCGTACTCCTGCCCGCCGTGCGCCGACCACAGGATCGCCGGCGCGCCGGCGGCGACCGCGTCGAGCGAGTACGGGTAGCTGCTGGAGATGACGAGCACCGTGTTCGGGTTGGCGTCGAGCACGGCCCGGACGAGCGCCGCCTGGTCGGCCGGCAGCGCGAGGTCGGCGCGGTCCTGCGTCTCCCGGCCGTTGACCATCGGGTGGTTGCCGACCACGACGACGGCGACGTCGGCCTCCCGGGCCGTCGCGGCCGCCGCCGCCCGCCCGTCGACGACGAGTTCCACCGTGAACGGGGTGGCGTCGTCCAGAAGAGCGTCCGCGCGCAGGATGCCCTCGGCGTCGACGCGCACGTACCGGTCGCGGGCCAGGTTGCGCAGCAACGCCCGGCCCCCATCGGTGCCCGTCAGCGCGAACGTCTCCCGCACGATCCAGCCGCCCGGGCCGGTGCGGTCGTTCACGAGCGTCCCGTTATCCTCGGCACCGACGTGCCGCCCGTTGGCGACGGCCCGGAGCACGACGGCGTCCTCGCCCCAGTCGAAGACGTCGAACCAGGTGGCGGCGCCGGCCGCGGCGCCGGCGCCATCCGGTACGACCACCAACGGCTCGCCCTCGCCCCGGTCGGACGCGACGACGTGGCCGGCCGGCGTCCGCAACGCGACCCGGTCGACGCTCTCGTGGAACGTGACGGACCCGGCGCCGAGCAGGTCACTCAGACCCGCCCGCGGCGTGACGGCGTACGGCAGCGTGCCGCTGTACCAGTCCACGTGCAGCGTGTCGGCGAGCGGGCCGAGCACCGCCACGCGCCGCAGCCGGTCGCGGGAGAGCGGCAGCAGCCCGTCGTTGCGCAGCAGGACGATCGACTGCCGGGCCGCCTCGCGGGCGAGATCCTGGTGCGCGGCGCAGTTGATGACCTCGGCGGTGATCGCGGCGTACGGGTTCCGCTCGGGCGGGTCGAACTCGCCGAGCCGGAACCGCACCGACAGCACCCGCCGCGCCGCGGTGTCCACATCGGACATTCGCAGCTCGCCGCGGTCGAGCGCGTCGGCGAGCAGCCCGACCGTGCGGGCGGCGTCGCTGTCGTGTTCGGTGACGCTGTCGACGCCGGCCCGCACCGCCGCGGCGAAGCCGGCGACGTCGTCGGGCCGGTAGTGCTGCGACCCGGCGATGTTCGACACGCCGCCGGCGTCGCCGACCACCAGGAGGTCCCCCGCGAACGCCGCGCGGAGTTCGTCGTTGATGAGCGGGCTCAGGTGCGCCGGCCGGTTGTTCACGAGGTTGTAGGACGCCATCACCGCGACCGCCGCACCGGCGGCGAGCGGGATGCGGAACGCCGGCAGCTCGTACTCGTGCAGCACGCGCGGGCCGAGCGTGCTCGACGTCGTGTCGCGCTCGGTCTCGTTGTTGTAGCCGAGGAAGTGCTTGAGCGTCGGCGCGGTGCACAGGTACCGCGGGTGGTCGCCGCGCAGGCCCGTGGCGTAGGCGGTGGCGACGACGCCGGTGAGCCACGGGTCCTCGGCGTAGCCCTCCTCGTTGCGGCCCCAGCGCGGGTCCCGCAACGGGTTGACGACCGGCGCCCACACGTTGAGGCCGGCCCGGTCCGGGTCCTTGTGGTGGAAGCCGCGCACCTCCGCGCCGACCGCCGCGCCGATCCGCTCGACGAGGCCGGTGTTCCAGGTGCTGGCGAGCCCGAGCGCCTGCGGGAACACCGTGGCCGGGCCGAGCCAGGCGAGCCCGTGCAGGGCCTCGGTTCCGGTGCGGAACGACCCGATGCCGAGCCGGGGCACGGCCGCCTGGTACTGGTGCAGCAGCGCGAGCTTCTCGGCGACGGTGAGCCGGCCCAGCAGGTCGTCGATGCGCGCGGGCAGCGGCTCGTCGGGATCGCGGAAGAGCTCGGGGGGTCGCTCGCTCAGCTCGCTCAGCTCGGTCACGAGAGTGCCTCTCTCGGTCGTGAACACCTCAGCCGATGTCGAAGCGCTTCGACGACACCGACGCCGAGAGGCGCGGTTCGCGTCTCCGCAACGACGGTTGCCGTTCGAAGCGCTTCGACAACGGACTGCAGGTATTTACGGTGTTCTTAGCGGTGGTGTGGCGCGGCGCGTGTTTCGGGGGTGTTGCCGCTGGCTTTCGAGGCTCGCATTGGGAGCGCTCCCAGTCAAGTCCCGCTGGGTCTTGGAAGTAGACCACCGTCGAGTTCGTCGAGCAACCGGGCGGCGCCACCGATGGCCGCCGCGTCGGCGCCGAGGGCCGAGGCGACCAGCCGGCAGCCACCCCCGCCGGGCGCGATGGAGCCGGCCGCGAGCTCGACCTCGGCGGCGGGCAGCAGCCACGGGGCGAGCGCCACGTAGTGCCCGCCGAGCGCGACGACCTCCGGATTCAGCAGATTCACGGTGGACGCGAGCGCCCGCCCGACCCGTTGCCCGGCGCGACCGAGCACGTCGATGGTGGCCCGGTCGGCCTTGCGGGCCCGGCGCACCACCTCGTCGACCTCGGCGGCCAGGTCGAGCACCGCACCCTCGCCGGCCGTCTCCGGCCGCACCTGGCGCACGATCGCCGCCGCGCCCGCCACCGCCTCCAGGCAACCGCGCCGGCCGCACGGGCAGGCCGGGCCGCCGGGCTCGACCTCGAGATGGCCGAGTTCGCCGCTGTAGCCGAGGCCGCCGCGCACCAACCGGCCGTCGAGCATGATGCCGGCGCCCACGCCGGCCGCATTGGTGACGTGGATGAGGTTCGCCGTGGCGGCGTGCGCGCCGAACCGGTACTCGGCGAGCACGGCGAGGTTCGCGTCGTTCTCGACGACCACGTCGTAGCCGGGCTTGCGCAGCGCGCGGGTCAGCTCGCCGCGCAGGTCGACGTCGTGCCAGCCGAGGTCGCTGGCCAGCCGGACCGTGCCGTCGGCGTCGACCAGGCCGGGTACTCCGACCGTCAGCTTGAGAACCTGGCGCCCGGCGGCCGTGAGCCGGTTGACCGCGCGACCGACGACGGTGGCCACCGCACTCGTGAGGCGGCCGGGACTCGCCGGACCGCCCGAGCCGCCGGCTGCGCTACCACCAGCCACCGCGCGCCGCCACGACAGCAACTGCTCGCCGGCGAGGTCGAGCGCGACCGCGGTGACCTGGTCGGCCGCGATGGTGACGCCGAGGCCCGCGTACGCGGTGCCGTCGAGCATGAGCATGGTGGCCGGCCGGCCGATGCGGTGCTCGGTGAGGCCGGACTCGCGCACCAGCCGCCGCTCGATGAGATCGGCCACGAGGCTCGACACGGTCGCCTTGTTCAGCCCGGTGACCGCCGCGATGTCGGCGCGCGAGCAGGGCGCGTGGCGGCGGACATGGCGCAGGACGACGGCGAGGTTGGTGGCCCGCACGTCGGCGAAGTCAGCGGGCTGCGGCCCGTGCTGCGCAGTGATCACGTTGTGGCCCGTCTGTCCTTGCGTGTGCGGTGTTCGGCTTGACCATCATGCCGCATGTGCCCCGGCCTCCGGGCCAGCCGACCGGTCCCTTGTGGAACACGAAAAGTTTCGTCTAGTTTGTTTAATTGCCAGACGAACTAACTGTAGGGCATGACACCCCCGAATCACATCCAATATCGAAGGGAGTGCGCCGTGACTCCACCCGTCGCGGGCGCGTCGACCAATCGCCGGAGTTTCCTCGGCCTCATCGGCCTCAGCGCCGCCGCCATGGCCGGCGGCGGCGTTCTCGCCGGATGCAGCGAGAGCGGAAGCGGATCCGGCAGCGCCACAGACACCGACAAGCTGAGCGGCGTCCTGCCCAAGCAGCAGAACATCTCGCTCGACATCAAGCCCGACATCACCAGCACGCCGCCGATCGCCGACGGCTACACCACGTTCCCGTCCTCGTTCAAGAAGGTCATCACCGAGAAGCCCGGCAAGAGCGGGCAGAAGATCAGCGCGATGACGCCCGCGTGGGGCCCCGCCCCGCCCGGGCTCGGCTCGAACGCCTACTACGACGCGATCAACAGCGAGCTCGGCATCCAGGTCGACTTCAGCATCCAGGACGGCAACACCTACGCCGACAAGCTCGGCGCGATGCTCGCCTCCCGCGACGTGCCCGAACTGCTGTGCATCCCGGGCTGGGAGGTGAACAAGCTCCCCCGGTTCACCGACGCGGTCAAGTCGCTGTTCGAGGACCTCACCGACCACCTCTCGGGCGACAAGGTGTCGGCCTACCCGATGCTCGCGACGTTCCCCACCGGCGCGTGGCGCGAGGCGGTGTGGAACGAGCGCCTGATGTCGGTGCCGAACCCCACCGACGGCGCGTACCCGTGGGTGCTGCTGGCCCGCAAGGACCTGCTCGACGCGGCCGGCCAGCAGATGCCGAAGAGCGGCGCCGAGCTGTACGAGCTCGGCAAGAAGATGACCGACCCGAACAAGGGCGTGTGGGCCTTCGACGACATCTTCCAGATGGTCCAGATGCTGTACAAGGCGCCCGGCTCCAAGGAGGGCTGGGGCGTTGTCGACGGCAAGGTCGTGCACAAGTACGAGACCCCGCAGTACAAGCAGGCCGCCGAGTTCATGGCCAAGCTGTACAAGGACGGCCTCATCCACCCCGACGTCGTGGCGTCGAAGGGCGCGGACAAGAAGACGCTGTTCGCCAGCGGCAAGATCGCCATCGTGCAGGACGGCATGGGTGGCTGGCAGCCGCTGCAGGCCCAGTACCAGAAGGTCACGCCGACGCTGAACATCCAGCCGGTGCCGAACTTCTCGGCCACCGGCGGCGACCCGCTGATCTGGCGCGCCGACGACCCGATCTCGTACACGTTCGTGAAGAAGGGCCTGAGCAAGGACCGCGTGCAGGAACTGCTGCGGGTGATGAACTGGTGCTCGGCGCCGTTCGGCACCCAGGAGTTCCTGCTGCGCGAGTACGGCGTCGAGGGCAAGCACTGGAAGAAGGGTGCCGGCGGCGTGCCCGCCAAGGAGGACCTGTCCTTCAAGGAGATCCAGAACCAGTACTTCTTCATCAGCGGCCGCAACCCGGTGGTGCAGCCGTACCCGGAGACGCCGAACTACGTCAAGGACATGCTCGGCTACTCCAACACGAACGTGAAGTACCTGGAGAAGGACCCGTGGGACGGGCTGAAGCTGGAGTTCCCGGCCAGGTTCAAGTCGAACATGGTGCCCACGGAGGACAAGATGACCGACGTCGTGCGCGGCCGCCGGCCGCTCAGTGACATCGACGCCATCGTGGCGGAGTGGCGCACCAACGGCGGCGACGAGGCGCGCGACTTCCTGGCCAAGGCGCTGTCCGACGCGGGTCGATGACCACACGCGAAACCGTCGGGGCACCCGGATCGGACACCGACCGGGTGCCCCCTCGCGCACCTGCGCCGCCGGGGCCGAAGCCGAAACGCGAGATCCGGCGGAGGATGCCGCTGCGGGCCCGGCTGCGGCGCGACTGGCCGCTCCTTCTCATGTGCGCCCCGGCGATGCTCCTGCTGCTGGTCTTCCACTACCTGCCGACCGTGGGCAACGTGGTGGCGTTCCAGGACTACAACCCGTACGCCGGCGACTCGCCGCTGCAGGCGTTCCTGCACAGCACCTGGATCGGGTTCGGCAACTTCGAGACGCTCTTCCATACCGAGGGGTTCTGGGAGGCGCTGCAGAACACGCTCGCCATCACGGCGTTCCAGCTCGTGTTCTTCTTCCCGCTGCCGATCGCGCTGGCGATCCTGCTGAACAGCCTGGTCTCGTCGAAGCTGCGCGCGTTCATCCAGAGCATCGTGTACCTGCCGCACTTCTTCAGCTGGGTGCTGGTGGTGACGTTCTTCGTGCAGATGTTCGGCGGCGCCGGCCTGCTCGCGGAGGCGTTCCGCGACGCGGGACTGCGGCCGTGGGACATCATGACCAACCCCGACACGTTCATCGTGCTGGTCACCGCCGAGGCGGTGTGGAAGGACATCGGCTGGGGCACGATCGTGTTCCTGGCCGCACTGTCCATGGTGGACCAGGAGCAGTACGAGGCGGCCGCCGTCGACGGCGCCGGCCGGTGGCGGCGGATGTGGCACATCACGTTGCCGTCGCTGCGTCCGGTGATCGTGCTGCTGCTGATCCTGCGCCTCGGTGACGCGCTGACCGTCGGCTTCGAGCAGTTCATCCTGCAGCGCGACGCGGTCGGCCGGCAGGCCGCCGAGGTGCTCGACACGTTCGTGTACTACCAGGCGATCGCGAACCAGCAGTTCGGCATCGGCGCCGCGGCCGGCCTGTTCAAGGCCGCCGTCGGGCTGGTGCTGGTGCTGCTCGCGAACAAGGTGGCGCACATGCTCGGCGAGCAGGGGGTGTACTCCAAGCGATGACCGTACAGACGATGGATCCGGTCCGCCGGAAGCGGCGACCCGGCCGGCCCGCCTGGGAGGAGCCGCCGACGGCGGTGGGCCAGACGGCCAAGACCGTCGTGCTCGCGATCGTGGTGCTCGCGGTGGTGTTTCCGCTGTGGTCGATCGCGGTCACCAGCGTCTCCTCGCGCGAAACCATCAACGAGACCGGCGGGATGGTGGTGATACCGCGCGACTTCGACCTGTCGGCGTACATCACCATCTTCGCCGGCGGCCAGGTGACCAACGCGGTCTGGATCAGCACGCTGGTGTCGGTGGTCGGCGCGGCGTTCAGCCTGACGCTCACCGTGCTGGCCGCGTACGGCCTGTCCCGCCCCAACTCGGTCGGGCACCGGGCGATCCTGTTCTACTTCCTGATGACGTTCCTCATCTACCCGGGCATGGTGCCGAGCTACCTGGTCGTCACCGCGTTCGGCCTGAAGGACAACATCTGGGCGCTGGTGCTGCCGAGCGCCATCAGCGCGTTCAACCTCGTGGTGATCCGGGCGTTCTTCATGAACGTGCCGCAGGAACTGCTCGACAGCGCCCGCCTCGACGGCGCCGGCGAACTGGGCATCCTGTGGCGGATCGTGCTGCCGCTGTCGAAGGCGGTGATCGCGGTGGTCGGGTTGTTCTACGCGGTCGGCTACTGGAACGCGTTCTTCACCGCGCTGCTGTACATCGACGACAACGACAAGTGGCCGGTGCAACGGCTGCTGCAGAGCTACATCCTGGCCGGGCAGACGCCCAACGTGTCGGGCAGTTCGGTCGGCGTCTCGATGCCGCCGACGCTCGCCATCAAGATGGCCGTCGTGATCATCACCGTGGCGCCGATCGTCGCGGTGTATCCGTTCGTTCAGCGGCACTTCGTGAAGGGCGTCATCGTGGGTGCCGTCAAAGGGTGACACCGTTCAGCGTTATCCGGGTGGGGGTAAGACGGCCCGGCACCGGTGCGACCGTAACCCGGCGCACCCGTGCCGGGCCGGTCACGTCGACGGCCAGGGTGTCGCCGGTGCGGACGGCGACCACCGACGAGTCGCCGTCCACGTCGTGCAGCACCGTGCGGCCGTCCCCGCCACCCCAACTGACCACGGTGAGGTCCGCGAACGGCTCCGCGCCGATCGCTCCGGTCGGTTCGGTGACGGTGATCAGCGCGTTGTCCCGGACGAACAACGGGATCCGGTCGACGGGCTGGCTCACCCTGATGTACCGGCCGCCCTGTTGCGGCTCGCGTGTCCAGTAGTCGAGCCAGGTGCCCTCCGGCAGGTACACGTCGCGGACGCCGGACGGGTCGACCATCGGCGCGACGAGCAGGTCGGCGCCGAGCCGGTATTCGAGGTCGGCGGTCCAGGCCGCCGGGTCGTCCGGCGAGTCGACGAGGAGGGCTCTCATCATGGGGACGCCCGTGCGCGCGGACTCCACCGCCGCCGAGTACAGGTACGGCATGAGCGCGTACCGCAGCCGCAGCGCGTCGACGGCGTGCCGCTCGGCGTCGGCCGGGAAGTCCCACGGCAGGCGGCTCGTGGTGCCGTGCAGGCGCACCAGCGGCGACAGCGCCCCGAACTGGCTCCAGCGCGCGTAGAGGTCCGGGGTGGGCGTCCCGTGAAAACCGCCCGCGTCGTGGCTCCAGAACGGGACCCCGCTGAGCCCGTGCGACAGCCCGCCGCGCAGCGTGCTCGCCATGCCCGGGTAGGACGCGTTGACGTCACCGCTCCACTGGGCCGAGTGGCGCTGCCCGCCGAGGAACGACGACCGCGCCCACACCATGCCGTGGCCGGCGATCTCGCGCGTCGTCTTCGAGACGATGTCGTTGAACAGCAACGTGTAGACGTTGTGCAGCTCGACGCCGCGCATCCCGTTGTGTGCCACCGCGTCGACCGGCACGCCCTCGGCGAAGTCGGTCTTGAACACCGCGACGCCCTGACGTAGCAACGCCCGCAGGTCGTCGGCGAACCACCGGACGGCAGCCGGGTTGGTGAAGTCGATGATGCCGCAGGCCGGGTACGACCCGTGCCACACGTCGGCGACGTAGACGCTGCCGTCGGCCTTCTTGAGGAAGTGGTCGCGGTGCTTGTCGAACGCCGGGCTGCGGTGGCTGACGTACGGGTTGATCCAGAGACAGACCTTGAAGCCCTGCTCCGTCAGCGCTCTCAGCATGGCTTCCGGGTCGGGGAACGTGTTCGCGTCCCATTGCAGATCGGACCAGTGGCCGTCGACCTGCCAGTAGCAGTCCAGATGCAGGACGTCGCAAGGGATGTCGCGGCGGCGGATGTTCTCCGCGCGGGCCATCACGTGCTCCTGCGTGTCGACGAAGAAGCCCGACGAGATCCAGGTGCCGAACGCCCACTTCGGCGGCAACAGCGGTGCGGTGGTGAGCATGTCGTACCGCTGGAGCACGTCGGCCGGCGTGGGGCCGGCGAGCACGTAGTAGTCGATGAGGTCGTCGGGAACGAGGATCTGCACGCAGCTGTGCGTCGACTGGCCCATGTCGAACTCCACCGGCATGCCACTGTCGACGAGCACGCCGTAGCCGACGCTGGAGAGGTAGAGCGGCACCGCCTTGTGCGACCGGTCCGACTCGCTGCCGAACGCGTCGAAGTTCCACATCAACGCCCGCTGGCCGCGCTTGTCGAGCCTGGTGAACTTCTCGCCCAGCCCCACGAACCGCTCCAACGCCGGCGCGACGAAGCTCTCGTGGTACGCCGCCACCTCACCGCAGGCCAGCGACCGCCCGAACGGCAACGTACGCACCCGGCCGCTGATGTCGCGCTCGCCGCGGTCCTCCTCCAGCAGGGTCCGGCCCGACGCGTCGACGAACCGCAGGTGCCACGGATCGAGCGTGATCTCCGCCGTGATCGGTCCGGCGCCGATCCGCACCGTACCGTCACCGACCTCGACGACCGCCGGGTAGGAGCCCGGCCGCACGAGCGCGATCGCCGCCGCACTCCGGCTGCGTGCGTCCGGCTCGGCCGAGAGCCGCACCCGGATGACCCCCTCGCCGGCGGCGCTGACCTGCGCGATCAGCGACGAGCCGTCGGACGTTGTCCCCTTGAACGTCGCGCCCCCGGCGTCGGTGCCGAGCACCTCGGCCCTGGTCAGGACGGACGGCCCGGCATCGCCCGGCCCGCGCACGGGCAGGTCGGGCGGATCGGCCACGAACGTTTCGAACGGCACCAAAGGCGGACGGTACGGCATGCTTTAGTTTTTCTTCTAACCGAACTAACTGTCAACGGCATCCCACCGCCTCCGGCACCCGCGCCGAGGACAACGACGCATCAGCGGGGAAGTCCGTCCACGTCATGGCACACACGAATCTCCCCGTTCATTGAATCCGACCAAAGCGGGCACGCACACGCACCAGGATCATGGAGCGAGTCGGAGCTTAGAGGCGCACGACCGTCAGCGGCCCCGCCATCCGGACCGGCCGCCCGGCCACGACCGACAACAGCTCCGCCTCACCACCCGCAACCGTGATCAATAGATCCTGATCGATGCGTGACTCGACGACCGCCTCGTACCGACCGCCCGCCCACGACAACTGCCGGACCGTGACCGCGCCACGGGCGGCCAGGCCCCGTACCGAACCGGCCGGCCAGGCAGCGGGCAGCGCCGGGAGCAGATCCAGCCGCCCCGGCCGCGGCGGCCTGCCACCCGACCCCGGCCACGCCCCGCCGCCCAGGTGCGCACCGCCGCCCGGCCACGCTCCGCTCCGCGCACCGCCACTCGGCCGCACTCCATCCGGCCGCACGCCGCCCGGCCACGCCCCGCCGCCCGGCCACGCCCCGCCGCCCGGCCACGCTCCGCCGCCCGGCCGCGCCTCACCTCCCGGCCACCCCCGGCCCCCCGGCCACGCACCGCCAACTGGGTGTGCGGCGGAGCGCTGGAACGGGCGGGCCCGTCCGGGTTCCGCCAGAACCCGCTGGGTCGAGCGGACCAGCATCGCCGCCACCACGGCCGGGAGTCCGCCCGCCAGGCCGACGTTGAAGATGGCGCCGCGGTGCTGGGTCGGCACCAGGTTCGGGCGCCAGTAGCGGGACGCCATCAGCGCCAGCGTCTCGGCCGCCTCGTCGGCCAGGCCCAGCGCGGCCGCGGCCAGCCCCAACTGGGCCAGGCCGTGGCCCGTCCCGCCGGAGCGGTCGTCGCGCCAGAGTTCCAGTCGGCGCCGTACCGTGCGGGTTGCCGCGGCGCGCAGGGCCGGATCGTCCACGATGGCCGGATCGGGTTCGTACCACAGGGGGTACAGGTCGGCGTGTCCGGGCGCGGTCCACCCGGCGAGTTCGCCGGCGGCGGCGACGCCGTGGCGCGGGAGGGCGTGCAGGAGGTCGCGCCAGGCGGACTCGGCGGGGTCTGCCAGGCCCAGTTCCGCGGTGGCGGCGAGCAGGTTCCGGAGCAGGTCGCGCACGACGGCGACGTCCATGGTCGCGAAGGCGGCGGCCGGGTCGTCGCGGCTCACGATACCGAGATGGAATCCGGCCGCCCGCCGCATGAACGGTAGCGCCCGGGTGGCGAGGAAATCCCGGTCGCCGGTGTAGCACCAATGGTCGTAGTAGAGCCGGGCCAGCCAGGCGTTGCGGCGCGGGTGCGGCAGCACCGACTCGACGAGGTCGAACAGCGGCGGCATCAGCTCGGGGCAGCCGGTGGGGTGCAGCGCGGCGACGACCACCGCCAGGCTGCCGTCGAGCCGGTACCCGCTCGCCCACGGTGGCTCGTAGGCGCCGCTCCACACCCCCGCCGGCACGGGCGGCAGGTCGCCGGTGGCGCTGATCACCGCGTAGCGGCCGGCGTCGAACAGGCGCCGCACCGTGTCCGGCCCGGGTTCGGCGGCGAGCAGGTCCTCGGTCTGCCGAGCCTGCACCGGTCCCAGCTCGAGATGCACGCGGTGGTACAGGTCGCGGTGCAGCGCGGCGTGCGCGCGCAGCAGCTCCGTCCAATTCGGAGGGACGTCATCGAGCGCGGTCTCTCCGCCGATGACGGTGCGCAGCAGCACGAGATCGGGCCCGTGCAACCGGCACACGACGGTGTACCCGCTGAGGCCCCCCGGCGGCGGATCCGGGAAGCGGGCGGTCAGCGTGATCCGGTCGCCGCGGCGACGCACAACCGTGTCGACGGGACGCGGTGGGCGTCCACCGATCTTTTCCAACGCCAGCGCCCAGCGGCCCGGACCGTGCAGGCGGAGCGCGACCACGTCGTGCGCCCGCGACACGAACGCGGCCATGCCGGCCGGGCCGGCGTCGGTGGTCCAGCGCTGGGTGACCACGCCGGTGCTGAAGTCGGTGGAGCGGACGTAGTCGCGGCCGGGGACGTTCGGCTCCGGGGTGCACGTGAGCGTCGCGGCACCGACGAAGGGGTCGATGCCCGGCGCCGTCTGCGGGCGGACCGGAAGGAACAGGCGCTCGTGCGACACCGTGACGAGCAACCGGGCCGGGCCGCCGTAGCACAGCGCGCCCTGGCGCCCGTTGCCGACGATCAGCGCCTCTTCCCAATCGTCTGTGGCCGTGCGCGAGGACAGCCCGTTGACAGGCACCGTCACCCGACCTACTTTGGCCGGAGTTCAAACGAACTGCAAGGAGGGGTGGCCCGTCGATGCGGTGGCCCGGCGGTCTCAGTTACGGCGGCGACTACAACCCGGAGCAGTGGCCCGACCCCGTGTGCGCCGAGGACATCGCGCTGATGAAGCGCGCCGCGGTGAACCTCGTCAGCGTCGGGGTGTTCGCGTGGTCGCGGCTGGAGCCGCACGAGGGCCGGTACGAGTTCGGCTGGCTCGACCGGGTGCTCGACAGGCTCGCCGCCGCGGGCATCGGCGTGGCGCTGGCGACGCCCACCGCGTCGCCCCCGCCCTGGTTCTCCCTCGCCTATCCCGACGCGCTGCCGGTGACCGCCACCGGCACCCGCCTGCTGCACGGCAGCCGCGACACCTACTGCGGCGCCGCGCCCGCGTACCGGAGCGCGGCGAGACGCATCGCGACGGCGCTCGCGGAGCGGTACGCCGACCACCCGGCGCTCGCGATGTGGCACGTGCACAACGAGTACGGCACCACCTGCCACTGCTACCACGCGGCCGGTGCGTTCCGGCGGTGGCTGCGCGACCGCTACGGGACCCTCGACGCGCTCAACGACGCGTGGGTCACCAGTTTCTGGAGCCAGCACTACTCGTCCTGGACGCAGGTCCATCCGCCCCGGGCCACGCAGTACCTGCCGAACCCCGCGCACGTGTTGGACTTCAAGCGCTTCTGGTCCGACGAACTGCTCGCCGGATTCGTGGAGCAGCGCGACGTGCTGCGGGCGGCCACGCCCGACGTTCCGGTCACCACGAACTTCGCCCTCGGCGACTGGGTTCCGGTCGACCATGCGCGGTGGGCGCGCGAACTGGACCTGGTGGCGATCGACCACTACCCGTCCGGAACCGGTGCGGTCGCCGACGAACAGACGGCGCTCGCGGCCGACACCGCGCGGGGCTGGGCCGGCGGCCGGCCGTGGCTGCTGATGGAGACCGCCGCCAACCTCGTCTACGTCGACGGCCGGATGCGCACCCGCCCACCGGGACAGCTGTTGCGGCACAGCCTCTCGCACGTCGCGCGCGGGTCACGGGGCGCGATGTTCTTCCAGTGGCGGGCACCGCGCGGCGGCGCCGAGATGTACCACGCCGCGATGGTGCCGCACGCGGGTGCCGACAGCCGGGTCTTCCGCGAGGTCACCGACCTCGGTTCGGTGCTGCGCCGGCTGCCCGTGGTGGATGCGCCGGTCGCGGCCGCGGTGGCGGTTCTGCGGGACGCGGAGTCGGCGTGGGCGCTGGCTCATCCCGGCCTGCCCGCACCCGATCTCGACCACTCCGGCCGGGTGGCCGAGGTGCACGCCGCGCTCGGGCGGCTCGGCCACACCGTCGACGTGCTGCCGGTCGGTCTGTGCACCGACGCGGCGCTCGACCGCTACCGGGCGGTGTTCGTGCCCGGTGTCTACATCGCGTCGGCGGAAACGGCGTCCGCGCTACGGTCCTATGTGGACGGTGGCGGGACCCTCGTCGTGTGGTACTTCAGCGGCATCGTCGACGAGACGCTGCGGGTCTGGCCCGGCGCCTATCCCGGCGCGTACCGCGACGTGCTCGGGCTCCGGGTGACCGAGGTAGACCCGCTGCCGCCCGGTTCCGCCGTCGAACTGTCCACAGGGGACAGCGCCGGCGCGTGGACGGAGGTGGTGGAGCTCGCCGGTGCCGAGGCCGTTGCCACCTACCCCGACGGCGGGCCGGCGATCACCCGGCACCGGTACGGCGACGGGGTGGCCTGGTACGTGTCGACGCGGCTGGAACCGGCCGCGCTCACGCGCGTCCTGGCTGAAGCCCTTGGTGACGACGGACCGCAGCCGGCCGACGGCCTCGACCTGGTGCGGCGCGGTGCCCTGTTGTTCGCCATCAACAACTCCACTGTGGACCGTCGGGTGGACGTGTCCGGAGTGGACGTTCTCACCGGAGCACCGGTCGACGGCGCGCTGACCGTGCCGGCCGGCGCGGTGGCGGTCATCGAAACAGGTTCGTGACGAACGTCCGGGCGGGTTCGTTGACGATCAGGATGATGGTGATCGGCAGGGCGATCAGCACGAGTTGACGCACGGTGCGGCCGATCCATCTCATCGGCCGCACGGTCCGCTCGCGGCGCACCGGTTCGACCGGCTCGTGATCGTCGTCATCGTCGTCGTCGGGCATCGCGCCGGCGCCGCGGATGTGCACCGCGCCCTCGATCCGCACGCCCGGCCCGATCACGACGGAGGCCGGTTGCTGCGGCGCCGGATACTGCTGGGCCGGTTGCTGCGGGGCCGGTTGGTACGGGACGGGTTGCGGCTGCACCGGCTGGATCGCTTGTACCGGGCCGATCACCGCGCCGTAGGCGACCGGCAGCTCGGGTTGCTCGGGCACCACGGGCACGACGCCGAAGCGGGCGTGCAACCGGCTCGCCACCAACGGGAGCCGGCTGGTGCCGCCCACGAGCAGGATCTGGTCGGGACGCACGCCGAGCCCGCCGAGCACCCGGGCCGTCTCGTCGACGGCGCGCTCGACGAGCGGCCCGGCCACGTGCTGCAACTCGTCGCGGGTCAGGTGGCTGGACCGGCCTCCGGGCAGGCGAACGGGCGCGACGGTGGTTCGGGAGAGCATCTCCTTGGCGGCGCGCACCTCCGTCCACAGTGTCCGGTCGGCGACGCCCGGGGCCAGGTACGACGCCAGCGCCGCGTCGATGTCGGCGCCGCCGAGGTCGTCGAGGCCGCCGGCGCCGAGCACGGTGAGCCCGGACGGGTCGGTGCGCACCACCGTGACGTCGAACGTGCCGCCGCCGAAGTCGAACACCACGAGCAGCCGGCCGGGATCGAGCCGCTGCCCGAGCACCGACGCGCAGTACCAGCCGGCGGCGACCGGTTCGTCCACAATGGTCACCGCCGTGAATCCCGCGATCGCCGCCGCCTGCCGCAGGACGCCGCGCCGCGCGGTGCCCCAGCGGACCGGCGCCGTGAACACGACGGTGTCCGGGGCGCCTCCTGCCAGCGCCGCCTCGGCGGCGACGCGGCGCAGGACGCCCGCGAGAAGCTCGGCCACCGGCACCGCACGGTCGCCCAGCCAGACCGCGCCGTCGTCGACGCGGCGCTTCGGGAACGGCTCGAAGCGCGCCGGGTCGTCGGCCATCAGCCGTTCCGCGTCGCGTCCGGCGTGCACCGTTCCGTACCCGTCGACGAACACCGCCGACGGCAGGACGGGCGACCCGTCGAACAGCAGCGCCCGCGGCGCGGCGCCCGGGCGGGACACCACCGCGACGGTGTTGCAGGTACCGACGTCCACGGCGAGCCTGTACATGGTTCCAGGAGGGTACTCTCCTCGCCGTGAACCGGTATCCCGAGCGGCTCGACCGCGGCCACCCGTTCCGCCAGTGGAAGACCTGGCCGATCCCGGGCACCGGGCTGACGCTCACCGGCTACTCGCGGTCCAACGACAAGACGTTCTTCCACCTGCCCGAACTGCGCTGCTCGCTCGATGCGGGGCTGGCCGAGGGCCGGCAGCCGGAGACCGTCCTGCTGACCCACGCGCACGCCGACCACGCCGCCGACCTGGCGTACCTGGCCGCGCGGCCGGCGGGCGTCGACATCCACCTGCCGGCCGCGTCGCTGCCCGCCGCGCGGGCGTTCATCGAGGCGTCGTTCGCCCTCAACAACGCCACGCCGTTCGACCCGGCGCTGGCCGGCGGGATGCGGCTGCACGGGATGGTCGACGGCGACGAGTTCGCGGTCGGCCGGCGCGGGACGCACACCGTGCGGGTGGTGGCCTGCCACCACAAGATCCCGTGCGTCGGGTACTGCTTCTCGTCGCACGGCCGCGCGTTGCTGCCGGAGCTCGCGGCGCTGCGGCCGACGATGGCACCGGCCGATTTCGGCAAGCTGCTGGCCGGCCGGCGCAAGGCCGGCGAACCGGTCGACCACGAGGTGCGCACGCCGCTGTTCGCGTTCCTCGGCGACACGCACCCCCGCGTGTTCGACGAGAACCCGTGGCTCTTCGACTACCCGGTGGTCGTCACCGAATGCACGTTCCTCGATGACGACCAGGCGGAGCGGGCCGAGCAGGTCGGGCACACGGTGTGGAGCCGCCTACGTCCGGTGGTCACCGCCCATCCGGAGACGCGGTTCGTGCTGACGCACTTCAGCCTGCGCCACTCCGACGCCGACGTCATCGCGTTCTTCGACAAGGAGAATCTGCCCAACGTGACGGTGTGGGCCCACCCGGAGAGCCTCCTCCCCGAACAGCACCAGCACTAGCCACCCATCGCGCGCACGGCGCCGACGACGGCGCACACCGCGACGAACCCCCAGATCAGCAGCCGGGGGAACGAGCCGCGCCAGTGCGCCTTCGACGCCGTCTTCACGAACGCCCGCGCGCCCCTGAGGTCGCGTCGCGACCGCAGGAACCGCTGCAGCACCATGCCGAACCCGACACCGATGACGAGTGTCAGAAGCATCCCGCCCGAGATCGCGACCGACCCCCTTCCGTGGTGGTGGTTCCCCGATACGGTAGGTCGCCTCGCGTCCGTGCCGCCAGGGGCGTCACCCGGTACGGGTAACGCCCCTGGCGGTCCTCCTCACACCGTGGTAGTCCGCTCGGGTGCCGGCAGGTAGCCGAGCGGCCGGGTGGTGAACGAGCCACGCCCGTGGGTGCGGCTGCGCAGCACCGTGGCGTAGCCGAACAGCTCGGCCAGCGGCACGGTCGCGGTGACGACCATCGTGGTGCCCCGGGCCACCGAGTCGGTCACCCGGCCGCGGCGTGCGGCGAGGTCACCGAGGACGCCGCCCACCGCGTCCGCCGGCACCGTCGCCGTCACCTCGACCACCGGTTCCAGCAGGACCACGACGCAGGCCCGGAGCGCGTCGCGGAGCCCGAGCCGGCCCGCGGTGCGGAACGCCAGTTCCGACGAGTCCTTCACGTGCGTGGCGCCGTCGGTGAGCGTGACGCGCACACCCACCACCGGGTGCCCGGCGAGCGGACCGTCGGCGAGCGCGTCGCGGCAGCCGGCCTCGACCGCCCGCACGAACTCCCTCGGCACCCGGCCACCGACCACAGTGGACGCGAACTCCTCACCGTCGCCCGGCTCCACGTCGACGACGATGTGCGCCCATTGGCCCGACCCGCCGTCCTGCTTGGCGTGCCGGTAGACGAACCCGGTGACGCCGCGCACCACCGTCTCCCGGTAGGCGACCTGCGGCCGTCCGATGTGGACGGTCAGCCCGTCGGTCTGGCGGATCTTCTCCACCGCGACCTCCAGGTGCAGTTCGCCCAGGCCGGACAGCAGCGTCTGCCCGGTCTCGGGGTCGGTGCGGACGGCGAGCGACGGGTCCTGTTCCACCAACCGCGCGAGCGCGGTCGCGAGCCGGTCGTTGTCGTTCGCCTCCACCGCGATCGACACGACGGGATCGGCCGTGCGCGGCGGCTCCAGCACCACCGGCGTGTCGGGTGCGCACAGCGTCGCCCCGGGTCTCGCGGCCTTCGGCCCGACCACCGCGACGATGTCGCCGGCGACCGCGCGATCGACCTCGATGTGCCGGTCGGCCTGCACCCGCAGGATCCGGGCCACCCGCTCGGTGCGGTTGGCCCCCTTTGCCGGCGCCGCGTCCATGACGTGGCTCCCCTTCGTGATGGTTCCGTCGTAGACCCGCAGGAACGTGAGCCGGCCCGTGTTGGTGGAGTTCACCTTGAACACCAGGGCGGCGAACGGCTTGTCCGGGTCTCCGGGTGGCGCGGGCAGGTACGCCACCACCGCGTCGAGCAACGGTTCGATGCCGCGGCCCTTGAACGCCGCGCCGCACAGCACCACCACGCCGCTGCCGTTCAGCGTGACGGCGCGCAGCGCGTTCTTCAGCGTCACGTCGCTGACCGCGCCGGTGGCCACGAACTCCTCCAACGCGGCGGCGTCGAGTTCGGCGACGGCTTCGTCGAGCCGGTGCCGGTGTGCGCGCGCCGCTTCCGGGACGTCGGTTTCCGTCATCGGTCCGTCGGCATCGGCCCACACGTACGCCCGCATCGCGACCAGGTCGACGACGCCGGTGAAGGTATCCTCGACGCCGATCGGCAGCTGTACCGCCAACGGCTTCGGGTGCAGCTTCTGCCGGATCGACTCCACCGCCGCGTCGAAGTCCGCGCCCGCGCGGTCGAGCTTGTTCACGAACGCTATGCGTGGCACGCCGTACCGGTCGGCCTGACGCCACACCGATTCGCTCTGCGGCTCGACGCCGGCGACGCCGTCGAAGACGGTGACCGCGCCGTCGAGGACGCGCAACGACCGCTCGACCTCGTCGGAGAAGTCGACGTGGCCCGGTGTGTCGATCAGGTTGATGCGATGGCCGGCCCAGTGGCAGGTGACGGCCGCGGAGAAGATGGTGATGCCACGCTTGCGCTCCTGCGGGTCGAAGTCGGTCACGGTCGTACCGTCGTGCACCTCGCCCCGCTTGTAGGTGGCGCCGGTGGCGAACAGAAGCCGTTCGGTGGTCGTGGTTTTGCCGGCGTCGACGTGGGCGAGAATGCCGATGTTGCGGACGCGGGCAAGGTCGTTTCGGTTGGTGCGCACGGTGCTGCGCCTCTCAGGATCGCGTGTTTGCGGACAGCGCGATTCCCCGACGGAGGAGCTCAGCCCACCATCAGGAGCAGCCGGTGCCGGCCACGCCAGCCAGCATCGGACCGTGCCGGAAACACCAGAATCACCCGGGAACGCGGACGGAGAGCGGTGCACATGGCCGGCCCTCCTCGCTCGTGTCCCGCGCGAAGCGCCGGACGATCTCTCCGCCAGAGGCTACGCACTCCCGTCAACCCCGCCAAGCACAATTCCGCTCCTGTGGACAACGCGCCCGTTGTCCACAGGGCCTTCCGCCGGTCGTCCGCGGGACGCATCCTCGCCGTCGTGTGGCAGCAACCCGCGGCGACCCAGGCCGGCATCCTCACCCGCGCCCAGGCCCTGCGCGCGGGCCTGACCCGTGCCGCGATCCACGCCCGCCTCGCTACGGGCCGCTGGCAACGCGTCCACTACGGCGTCCTCGCGACGTTCGGTGGCCCCCTTCCCCGCCCGGCGCAGCTGTGGGCCGCGGTGCTGAGCGCCGGCCCGGGTGCCGTTCTCAGCCACGAGACCGCCGCGGAACTGTACGGGCTCGCGGAGAGACCGGATCCGACCGTGCACGTGTCGGTGCCGGCAGCGCGACGCGTTGTGGCGCCTCCGGGAGTGGTGATTCACCGGTCCACCCGTGCGGAACACGGCCGGCACCCGGCGCTGGAGCCTCCGCGGACCCGCGTCGAGGAGACGGTGATCGATCTTGTGCACACCAGTCGCGACGCCGATCACGCCATCGCCTGGCTCGCCCGCGCGGTGGGCGCACGGCTGACGACTCCCGCCCGGTTGCGTACGGCGGTCCGGGCCCGGTACCGGCTGCGCTGGCGTCGGGACGTTCTGACCGCACTCGACGACGTCGCGGCGGGCTGTCATTCGATGCTGGAACTGCGGTATCTCCGCCTGGTCGAACGCTCACACGGGCTCCCGTCGGGCAGCCGGCAGCAACGACGGAACGCCTGGTACGACGACGTGCACTACGCCGGGTTCGGCGTGTGCGTCGAACTCGACGGCCGGCTCGCGCACCCGGTCGATCAGCGGTTCCGCGACCACCGGCGGGACAACGCCGCGACCGTCGCCGGCGCACGGGTGCTCCGGTACGGCCACGCCGACGTGACCCAGCGGCCGTGCGCCGTGGCGACCGAGGTGGCGACGGTGCTCAGCGCGAACGGATGGCGGGGCGTGCCGCGACGGTGTGGTGCCGGTTGCGTGCTGTGACCGGTGATGTTGATCGAGGAAGAAGAGGCCCGCTATGACCGGCCCTTTCTTCCTCGATCAACATTTGCCCGCGCGGTGCGTAACCATGGAGTGGTGTCGCCTCGTCGTCGGCTTCTTGTCGGAGTGGTCTTTGCGGTGGTTCTGATGCTCGGCATCGGGGGAATTGTCTGGTTTGTCGTAGACAGGACCAGCACCGAGGAGCCCGCCGATCAGGCGACCCCCGGCACCGTCCTGCTCGTGCCGGGTTACGGGGGCAACACGCGCAGCCTGGAACGGCTCGCCGAGCGCATCCGGGCCACCGGGCGTACCGCCACCGTCGTCGCGCCGCCCGGGGACGGGACGGGCGATCTGCGGGCACAGGCGAAGAACCTCGGTGACGCCGCGCGGAAGGCCATCGACGACGGTGCCCCGTCGGTCGACGTGATCGGTTACTCGGCCGGAGGCGTGGTGACCTGGCTGTTCCTCCGCGAGTACGACGGCATCCCGAGGACCCGCCGCGTCATCACGCTCGGCTCGCCGCTGCACGGGGCCAAACTCGCCGCCGCCGGTGCCGCCCTCGCCCCCGGCGCCTGCCCGGCCGCCTGCCGGCAGCTCGCCCCGGGCAGCGACCTGCTCGACGACCTCGACGAGGATCCCGCCCCCGTACCCTGGCTCAGCCTCTGGACGGAGAACGACGAGACGGTGCAGCCACCCGATTCCGCCCGCCTCGACGGCGCCACCAACGTCTCCCTGCAGGGGATCTGCCCCGGCCTCACCGTCTCGCACTCGGCGCTGCCGGCGGATCCGCAGGTGACCGCGTTGGTGCTCAAGGCGATCGGCACCGATCCGATCGCACCGCCCACCAGCTGTGAAACCGCCTAGGACGTGATGTCGCGGGTCTTGAAGTTGGCCCACGCGAATCCGAGCAGCACCGCCACGTAGACCAGTTGCAACAGGACGCCGCGCTCGATGTCGCGCCACAGGATCGGCTCGCGGAAGAAATCTATCCACGCCAGCCAGTAGCGGGTGGGCAGGTACGGCTTCACCGACTCCGCGGCGTCCAGGGTGACCAGGACCTGGCTCGTCACCAGCACCGACAGCGCGCCCATCGCGGCGCCCAGCGCCGAGTCGGTCAGCGTCGACAGGAACAGCGCGATCGACGCGACCGCCAGCATCGACAGCGTGATGTAGCCGATCGTGCCGAGCATCCGCAGCACGAGTTCGCCGGGGCTGATGACGCCGCCGGACAGCGACGTCACGTCGGGCGGGAGCACCACGACGCCGCCGGTGGTGGCGGGGCCGGTGCCAAGCAGCGCGATGCCGGTGACGTACGACGTCAGCACCACCATCGCGATCGCGAACAGCACGAACGCGATCATCGCGACCAGCTTGGCCACCAGGAAACGCGTGCGGCCGACCGGCCGGATCAGCAGGTAGCGCAGCGTGCCGCCGGTGGCTTCGCCGGCCACCGCGTCACCGGCGAGCACGGCCACCGCCACGGGCAGGAACACCGGCAGCACCAGCGCCATCGCGGCGGCCGGGTAGAGCGCGCCGTTGCCGAGCACGGCGGCCAGGAACGCGCCACCCTGGCCGGGCGGCGGCGGGATCCGCGTGGTGGCCAGGAAGATCGCCACGATGAACGGCAGCAGGCACAGCAGCGCGACGATCACGTACATCCGGGGACGCCGGAAAAGCTTCGACAATTCGACATAGATCATTTGTCGATCCGATCCGATGACGCCGAGGTCGCCTCCAGCACCACGTCCTCCAGCGAGCGCGTCACCACACCCAGCGACGTCACCCGGACGTCCTTCGACACCAGCAACGCGTTCAGCTCGGCCGGATCGTCGTGCCGCACCAGCACGGAGGAATCGTCGGACGACACAACCTGCCCGTCCAGCAGGGAACGAACGGAATCGGGGGACGGCGTCGACACCGCGACGAGACCCGTCGGGGCGCGCAACGCGTCCAGGGAATCCTGGAGAACCAGCCGGCCGCGGTCCATCACGCCCACCCGCGTGCACAGCAACTCCACCTCGCCGAGCAGGTGGCTCGACAGGAACACCGTGGTTCCGGCCTCGTTCAGCTCGGTCAACAGGTCCCGGATCTCCCGGATGCCGCGGGGGTCGAGGCCGTTCGTGGGCTCGTCCAGGATCAACATCCGGGGTGACCGCAGGAGCGCGGCCGCCAGGCCCAGGCGCTGCCGCATCCCCAACGAGTACGCCTTCACCGGTCGCCGGTCGATCCCGCCCAGCCCGACCCGTTCCAGCACCTCGCCGACCCGGACCTTGCGTGTGCGCCGGGAGGACCCCGGCCCGGCCGCGTCGAACAGCATCAGGTTGGACCGCCCGGACAGGTGCGGGTACGCGGCCGGCGCCTCCACCATCGCCCCGATCAACGGCAGCACCTCGTGCGCCCTGCGCGGCACGGGCTTGCCGAACACGGAGATCGAGCCGCTCGTGGCGTAGGCGAGCGCCAGCAGCAGCCGCACCAGCGTCGTCTTGCCCGACCCGTTCGGCCCGAGCAGGCCGTACCTGTCCCCCTCCCGCACGTCGAGGCTGACGCCGTCGACGGCCGTCACCTTGCCGTACCGCTTGACCAGGTCGGTCGTCGTGATCATCGGCCGGCCCGGTTCGACGTCCGCGCCGCGGCCAGGGCCTCGCCGAACCGCTGCATGTACACCCCGTCGACCATGCCGGCGATCAGGTACGTCTGGTTCCGCGAGTGCTTGTGCACCACCATCACCGACAGCAGCGGCGCGGCGATCAGCACCGCCGCGGTGTCGGGCAGCGTGATCTCGGTGCCCCAGGCCCGGGCGTTGCGCAGCACGTCGTTGCCGAGGCGGCGGTTGAGCGGCAGCACGGCGACCCGGGTCAGCCCTGTGCCGTACGCGGTGCCGAGTTCGCGCCGGATGACCCACCGCTCCCCCGGCCCGTCGGGCGTCACCACCTCGGCGTCGGCCCACCGCTCCAGGCCGGCGATCGTGTCGGGCAGGTCGGGGTAGCCGGGGTCGAAGATGTTGAACGAGTCCTCGGGATTGACGTTCGTCGCCGACATCCCGTCGCGCGGCTCCGGCGGGGTGAGCACCGCGTCGGACGGCCGCGACAGCCGCAGGTCGAGGAACCGCGTCTCCAGGATCGGCCGCTCGGCGTTACGCGCGGTGACCGACACCTGCAGCGGCAGCCCGGTGCGCGGGTCGGCCCAGATGTCGATGTGCCCGATCGTGCTCTGCGGCGCGCTCGTGGTGATCCGCAGCCCGGCCGCGTCGACACCGGCGATCCGCCGGCCGCGGATCGGGGTCGCCGGGTCGCCCTCCGCGAGGTCGAGCAGGCGGCGGGCCAGGTCGGGCGGCAGCAGGTCGGCGCCGCGGGGCAGCCGGTTCGAGGACTCACCCTCGACCCCCGTGTACCGGGCCTCCATCGCGACGTCGTCGCGGTTGAGCACGACCATGGCGACGGTGGCCAGACCCACCACCGCCAGCTGGTTGGCGCCGTAGTCCCAGTTCACGATGCCGTCCGGGGTCCGGTAGACGCCCCGCTCCTGCCCGGTCTCGATGACGTCGACACGCCACCGGTCCTTCGCCGCGTACCAGGCCCGCATCCGCGTGTTTCCGCTGACCAGCGCCGCGACCTGCCCGAACCGGGGCAGCTCGGGCAGCCCGAGGGTGCCGACGCTCTCCGCGTACCCCTCGTACGGCCGGTCGGCCGAGCGCCGGATGAGATCGCGCAGCTCACGTGCGTCCACCCGGATGTTCTTCACCGGCCACGCGGAGAGCGCGACCGGCACCGCGCACAGCACCGCGACGGACGCCAGCACGATCGCCCACCGCCGGCGCGCCTCGCGCCGGACCACGCTCATGCCGAACCTCCCATCGCTCAAAGATGACACGCGTCGGGAGGCGGATCAGGTTGCCTACCGTAGGTGATCGGCGATCATGGCCAGCAGGTTCCAGTCGTCAGCCAGCGGTTTCTCGTCCTTCGGGTGGTCGGGGTTCGGGTCGAGGATGACGTACGCGCTGCCCAGGTCGATGAACTCGCGGATGTCGGCGACGATCTGCTCGGGCGTCCCCTGGCCGGTGCGCCGCTCGGTGCCCAGCCGGGCGCGGATGCGCGGCGCGACCGCCGGCACCGGCCTCCCCTGCTCCGAAGCCGCCGCGTGCAGCGCCGGGATGCCCACCTCGCGCAGCCACGCCGGCTCCTGGTTGATCGGGTGCCATGCGGCGCCGAAGCGCACCGCGCGCCGGATCGCCGCCGGGCTCGACCCGCCCACCCACACCCGCGGGCGCTCCGGGCGGGGGCCCGTGTGCACGTCGCGATAGCCGGCGAACTCGCCGTCGAGGGAGACCACGTCGTCGGTGAAGGCCGCGGTGACGGCGGCGAGGTATTCGTCGGTCACCCTTCCGCGCTTCGCGAAGGGGACGCCGAGAGCGGCGTATTCCTGCTCGGACCAGCCGACGCCGACCCCGAGGACGAACCGGCCACCGCTGAACCGGTCGATGTTCGCGGCCATCCGGGCCGTGAGCAGCGGATGCCGGTACGGCAGCACGGTGACGCCGGTGCCGAGTTCGAGCGTGGTGGTGGCGCCGGCCAGCCAGGCGATCGTGGCGAACGGGTCGTAGAACGGCGCCGGGTAGATCTCGTTGACCTCGGGCGTGAGCGCGATGTGGTCGGAGATCATCGCGATGCCGAACCCGTGCTCCTCGGCGAACCGCGCCCAGCCCAGGAGGTTCTCGGGGGTGGCCTGCGGCCCGAAGTTGCGGACGTTGACGCCCAGAATTGTCATGCCTTGTACCTGGCGAACGGCTCGCCCGCGCCGTCGGTGGGAACGTGGACGATCTGGTGCGGGGCCAGCGCGCGCATGCTCGCCTGCATGCGGCCGGCGAGGTCGGTGGGGTCGGGCGGGGCCGGGTAGCCGAGATCGGGCACCAGTTCCTTGGGCGCCGCGTAGACGATGCGGTCGACGCCGGAGATCGCGGCGACGCTGTGGCACACCGCGCAGGGCTCGCAACTCGACACCACCGTGGCGCCGCCGAGGTGCAGCGTCCCCAGTGTGCGGCAGGCGGCCCGGATCGCCGCGACCTCGGCGTGCGCGCTCGGATCGTGATCGCGCAGCGCCGTGTTGACGCCGGTCGCGATGATCTCGCCGGTCAGGACGACCAGCGCGCCGAACGGCAGTTGACCGGCGTCGGCGTTCTCCGCCGCCAGCCGCAGCGCCTCCCGCAGCAGTTCCTCTTCGCTCATGGTCGTCGAGCCTAATGCGATCATGCAGGGATGTTCGCCTGGTGGGGACGCGCGGTCGTGCGCTGGCGGTGGGCGGTGCTCGCGGCGGGCGCAGTCGTGGTGCTGGTCGGTGCGCTGTGGGGGCTCGGCGTGTTCGGCCGGTTGACCGGCGGCGGGTTCGACGACCCGGCCAGCGAGTCGACGCGGGCCCGGGCCCGGATCGCGGCGGAGATCGGCAACCAGGACGTCGACATCCTCGTCCTCTATTCCAGCCCGACCGCGACGGTCGACGACCCGGCGCTGCGCGGCCCGGTGACCGCGGCGCTGGCCGCGGTCCGCGCCCACCCCGACGTGGCCGCCGTGACCAGTTGGTACGACGCCCCCTCACCCGCTCTCGTGTCGACCGACCGCAGGGCCACCTACGTGCTGGTGCGCCTGAAAGCGCCCGACGAGGACACCAAGGTCGCCGCGCTCGACCGGGTCCGTCCGGTGCTCGCCGCGGCTTCTCCGGTACGCACGCAGGTGGGCGGCAACGTGCCGTTCCTCGACGTCGCGAACGAGCAGACCTCGAAGGACCTGGCCCGCGCCGAGACGCTGTCGTTGCCGGTGCTGCTCGTCCTGCTGATCGTGATCTTCGGGGGGCTGGTGGCCGCCGCGACGCCGCTCGTGATCGGAGGACTGGCGATCCTGGGAGCGTTCATCGCGATCCGGCTCCTGAACACGGTGACCGACGTGTCGGTGTTCGCGGTCAACGTGATCACGCTGATCGGGCTGGGGCTCGCGATCGACTACGCGCTGTTCGTGGTGAGCCGGTTCCGGGAGGAGCTGGTCTCCCACGACGTCCCGACCGCCGTCGCGCGCACGATGGCCACGGCCGGGCGCACCGTGCTGGTGTCGGGGTTGACCGTGGCGTTGGCGCTGGCCAGCCTGCTGATCTTTCCGCAGGTGTTCATGCGGTCGATGGGGTTCGGCGGAACGTTCGCGGTGCTCGTCGCGATGCTCGCGGCGCTCACGGTGCTACCGGCGCTCCTGGCCGTCCTCGGCCATCGGGTGAACGCACTGCGGATCTTCCGGCGCCGGCCGGTCGCTTTTTCGGGGGACGGCGGGTGGGCGCGGATCGCGCACAGCGTCATGCGGCGGCCCGTGCTGTACGTGCTGGGCGTGGTGACCGTGCTGGTCCTGCTGGCGCTGCCGTTCCTGCGGGTCCAGTGGGGCGGCTTCGACGAGCGGGTGCTGCCGCGGGGCGCCGAGCCGCGGGCCGTGGCCGAGCGGATCCGCACCGAGTTCCCGGCCGGCTCGGTCGGGCCGATCGACGTGCTGGTGTCGGGCGGCGGCACGGCGGCCGCCGCGGAGGTCACCCGGGCCGTCGAGGGCCTGCCCGGCGTGACGGGCGTGCAGGTGACCGCCGCGAACGAGCGGTCGACCCTGCTGAGCGTCACCTACCCCGGCGAGCCGACGAGTTCCGGTGCGCAGCACCTGGTCCGCGAGATCCGTTCCCTGCCCGCGCCGGCCGGGAGCGAGGTCCTGGTGGGCGGGCGGCCCGCCGCCGACGTCGACATGCTCGACAGCCTCGGCGGCCGGCTGCCCTGGATGGCGTTGATCATGGCACTGTCGACGCTGGTGCTGCTGTTCTTCGCGTTCGGCTCGATCCTGCTGCCGGTCAAGGCCGTGCTCATGAACCTGGTGTCGATCGGTGCCTCGTTCGGCGTGATCGTGTGGGTGTTCCAGGACGGGCACCTGTCGTCGTGGCTGGGCTTCACGCCGACCGGGTTCATCGAGCCGAGCAACCCGATCATCATGCTGGGGGCGCTGTTCGGGCTGGCCACCGACTACGAGGTGTTCCTGCTGTCGCGGGTCCGCGAGGCGTGGGACCGCACCGGGGACAACACCGCCTCGGTGGCGACCGGCCTGCAGCACACCGGCCGGATCATCACCGCGGCGGCGCTGCTGCTCGTGGTGGTGGTGGCCGGTTTCGCGAGCGGCGGAATCGTGTTCATCAAGCTGATCGGCATCGGCATGATCGTGGCGATCGTGGTGGACGCGACGCTGGTCCGGTTGTTGCTGGTGCCGGCGACGATGCGGCTGCTGGGGCGGTGGAACTGGTGGGCGCCGGGCCCGCTGGGCCGCCTCTACGGCCGCTACGCCCTCCGCGACTGAACCGCGGTTCTACGCAGGGTCGCGACCCCCGCGGCGGTGGCCGCCACGAACACCATCATCGTGCCGAGCGACGCGATGGCGATCGCCAACGACGGCTCGCCCATGTCGGAGGCGTCCGACGCGTCGGCAAAGCGCAGGAACCCGAGGACGGCCAGCCACCCGACCTCCACCATCAGGCTCACGACGAGGAACCACCTGGCCGCCCACGCCGCCTCGGGATGCCGCGCCGCGTACGCCAGAACCCCCAGCACGACGGCGAACAGGATCACCCACACCGACAGCACCCGCAGCCCGTCGACCACGTCCGCCCAGCCCGCGCCCCAGGTCTCCGCCAGGTAGGCGGCCTCCCACCGCAGCACCAGGGCGTGGGCGAGGGCCGGCAGCACCGGCAGGGCGACGGAGAGGCGTGGATCCATGACAGCAGGATGACCGGCCGGCGCAACTCAGCGCTCAGCTGAACCCGGTCCACCGATCGAGCATCGTCGCTACGGTGCGATCATGACGAAGCCGTTGCGGCGCAACCGCGCCTTCCTGCTCCTGTGGAGCGGGCAGGCGGCGGTGTCGCTCGGCGGCAGCGTCGCCGCGGTCGCCTATCCGTTCCTGGCCCTGCTCGCCACCGGGTCGGCCGCCGGGGCGGGTGCGGTGGCCTTCGCCGGCCTCGCCACCGGAACCCTGCTGCGGTTGCCGGGCGGGGTACTGGCCGACCGGTGGGCGTTGCGTCCGCTGCTGATCTGGTCCGACACCGTCCGGGCCGTGGTCACGGGGACGCTGGTCGCCGCGGTGGCCGCCGGGCGGCTCACGTTCGCGCACCTGATGGTGGCGACCGTCGTCACGGCGGCGTGCGCGGCCTGCGCCGAGCCGGCACAGACCATCGCCGTGCGGTACGTGGTGCCGGCCGCGCAGTTGCCGCACGCGCTGGCGCAGAACGAGGCGCGCGGCCACCTCGCGGGCCTCGGCGGGCAGCCGCTCGGCGGGTGGCTGTACGGGCTGGGCGTCGGGCTGCCGCTCGTCGCCCACGCACTGTCCCATGTGGCCGGTGGCCTCACCGTGGCGCTCATCCGGCGTCCGCTCGGCACCGGCCGGGTCGTCGACACTCCACTGTGGACGGACCTGCGCACCGGCCTGCGGCACCTGTGGGGCGACCGGTTCCTGCGGTCCACGCTGCTGGTCGCCGCCGCGTTCCAGTTCGTGTTCGCCGGCCTCGGTCTCGTGATCATCGCGGGCGCGGCGGCGGCCGGCACGCCGGCCGTGCACGTGGGTACGGCCCTCGCGCTCGCCGGCGTCGGCGGCCTGCTCGGCGCGTGGGCGGCGCCGCGCGTGCAGCGCCGCCTCCCGCTGGTCGCCCTGGTACGGATGTTCGGGTGGACGAGCGCAGCCTGCCTCGCGCTCATGGCGGTGCTGCCGCACGTCTACGCGGCCGGCGTCCTGCTGGGGGTCGTGTACTTCTTCGCCACCCCGGCCAACGCGATGCTGGTTGCCGCGCAGATGAACGTCACCCCGCCGCACCTGCAGGGACGCGTGATCAGCGCCGCGATGCTGGTGGCCGGCTGCGCCGCGCCGCTCGGCCCGTTGGCCGGTGGCGCGCTCTTCGAGTGGACCGGCCGCCCGGTGACGTTCATCGCGTTCGCCGCGTGCGCCGCCGCCACAACCGTGTGCGGAGCCCGCTCGGCCCGGATCGACGGGTCGTAGGGTTGGGGGATGCTGGATGAGGTCAGGCGGTACCGACGGGCGGAGGGGTGGCGCGGGCTCGCCGAGTTCGCCGACCTGCTCGCGCTCGACAATCAGACGCACGACGTCGACGCCCTGCGGCGCAACGCCGACGCCGTCGCCGGGCTGTTCACCGCCCGGGGCGCGGCAATGGCGGTGCTCCACCTGCGCGACGACGTGGCACCGCTGGTCACCGGTCGGCTGGGCACCGACCCGACGCGACCGACGATCGGGGTGTACGTCCACTATGACGGCCAACCGGCCGGCCGGGCCGGGTGGCACACCCCGCCGTTCGAGCCGACGCTCAAGGCGGCGGACGGCGGCACGATCCCGCTTCCGGGCGCCGGCGAGGAGATCGACGACGACTGGCGGCTGTACGCCCGCGGCGCCGCCGACGACAAGGCGCCGCTGGCGGCGCTGCTGATCGCGGTCGATGCCCTCAGGAGCGCCGGCATCGAGCCGCGCGTGAACCTGGTGTTCTGCTTCGAGGGCGAGGAGGAGTCGGGCTCGCCGCACCTGCGGGAGTACCTCGAACGCCACCGCGACCGGCTCACCGCCGACGCGTGGCTGCTCTGCGACGGTCCGGTGCACCACAGCGGGGCGCCGCAGGTGGTGCTCGGCGTGCGCGGCTACTGCGGCATCGAGCTCACCGTCTACGGACCGGCCCACGAGCTCCACAGTGGACACTACGGGAACTGGGCACCGAACCCCGCCCTCACGCTCGCCCACCTGCTCGCCTCCTGCAAGGACGACGCCGGTCGGGTGACGATCGACGGCTTCTACGACACCACCCGGGAGCCGTCCGACGCCGAGCGGACGGCGCTCGCCGGGCTGCCGCCGGTGGAGGAGCAGCTTCTCGGCCAGCTCGGCATCGCCGCGGCCGAGGTGCCCGGCAGCCGCCTGGTCGACCGGCTGATGTGGCCGTCGTTCAACGTCAAGGGGATCCGGGCGGCCGACGTCGGTGCCGGCGCCCGCAACGTCGTACCGGCCACGGCGACGGCGAGCATCGACATCCGGCTCGCCGCCGGCAACGACGCCGGGCACATGGTCGAGCTGGTGGGCGCGCACCTGCGGAAGCAGGGTCACCACGTCGTCGACCGCGAGCCCACGCCGGCCGAGCGTCGCGAGCACCCGCGGATCGTCCGGCTCGACGCCGAGCTCGGCTACCCGGCGATGCGCACCCCGGTGAGCGAGCCGATCGTCGCCCACCTCGCCGGGGTGGCGGGCACGGCGGCGGGCCGGCCGGCGATCGTCATGCCGACGCTGGGCGGGTCGGTGCCGCTGCACCACGTCGCCGAGATCCTGGGTGCGCCCACCGTCGCGCTGCCGATCGCCAACAACGACAACAACCAGCACGCCCCGAACGAGAACCTGCGGCTGGGCAACCTCTGGTACGGCGTCGACCTGTTCGCCACGCTCCTGACGACCGAAATGGAATCCGATCGATGATCGTCCAGAACGACGAGGTGCTGACCCTGCTGGCCGAGCTGACCACGCTCGCCGGACGCGAGGATCCGTACCCGCGGTTCGACCGGATGCGCCGGATCTCACCCGTGCTGCGGGCCGACGACGGCGCGCTCGTCGTGACCCACCACGCCGACTGCGCCGCGCTGGTGCGCGACCAGCGGCTCGGTCACATGCCGCCCGACATGCTGGCGTTCCTCGGGTTTCCGAACTGGTCCGAGCATCCGGCGCTGCGCATGCTGTTCACCAGCATGCTCGTCGCGAACCCGCCCGAGCACACGCGGCTGCGGCGGCTGGTGAGCTCGGCGTTCACCGCCCGCCGGGTGGCCGCGCTCCGCCCGGCGATCGAGACGATGGTCGACGACCTGCTCGACGGGCTGTCGGGCAAGGCCGATCTCGTCGACGCGTTCGCGTTTCCGTTGCCGGTCACCGTGATCGGAGAGCTGCTCGGCGTCCCGGCGGCCGACCGGCCCCAGTTCAAGACGCTCATCCGCGACTGGACGCAGGTGCTGGAGGTCATCACCACCGACGTGCTGGCGACCGCCGACCCGGCCGCCGCGACCGTTCGCGGGTACCTGGCCGGGCTCGCCGCCGAACGCCGGCGTCATCCGGGCGACGATCTGCTCAGCGCGCTGGTCGCCGTCGAGGAGCTCACCGACGACGAGGTGCTGACGATGGCCGCGCTGCTCTTCGCGGCCGGCTTCGAGACGACCACGAACCTGTTGGCCAACAGCGTGGTGGCGTTGCTCCGCCATCCCGGGGCGTGGGAGCGGCTGCGCGACGAGCCCGGCCTGGCCCCGTCCGCCGTGGAGGAACTGCTGCGGTACGACTCGCCGGTGCAGATCGTGAGCCGGCTGGTGAACGAGCCGGTCGAACTCGGTGGCGTCGCGATCGAGGCGGGCGAGCGCGTGGTCGGCTACCTCGGCGCCGGAAACCGTGACCCGCAACGGTTCGACGACGCGGAAAGCCTGCTGCTCGACCGCGCCGACAACGCGCCGCTCTCGTTCGGCGGCGGCATCCACTACTGCCTGGGCGCACCGCTGGCCCGGTTGGAGGCGCAGATCGCGCTGCCCGCGCTGGCGCGGCGGTTCCCGGGCCTCGCCCTCGACGGAGACCCGGTCCGCCGCGACAGCCTGAGCATCCGCGGCTACCTGGCGGTGCCCGTCACCACCTGAAGCACGTGTCGACCGCCCGTGGTCACCACGTGGATCTCCCGCCCACGGTTGGTGTCCACTGTGGAGTACCGGACCGGGCGACCGTCGAGGGTCACCCGGTCGACGGACGCGCCCGCGGGGAGCACCGCTCCGATCGTCACCTCGACTCTGACCCGGACGTCGACCGCGACCTTCACCGCGCGCCCGGACCGCGACACCTCGACGTCGGCGGAGCCGTTGCCGAGCCGGATGTCCCGCCCGGTGACGCCGACCCGGCCGTCCGGAACGATGCTCACCTTTCCGCGACCGAGATCCGGGTCGACGCCGAGGTACTGGTGCACCACCGGCCAGAGGACGCCGTACGCGCCCCACGCCTGCAGCACGCTCGACCGGGTGAGGAAGCTCTGGTCGATGTTCGCGACGAAGTCCGGCGACGGCGCGATCTCCGGCATCGCACCGGGCAGTTCCCACACGGCCGGATCGAGTTGGACGCGCGCGTTTCCGGTGGTGTACCGGCGTTGTGCGTCGAGCCGGCCGTAGTTGCCTTCCGCCACGGCCATCACGGCGGTGTTGAGCGAGAACGTCGAGCGCTCCGACGGCACGGTCGACACCACCGGATCGCAGGCGGGGCCCGGGTTTCCGGCCGGTGCGCTGGTCGGACCCGTACCGGTGTGGAACAGCCCGAACTCGCCCGTGTAGCAGGGCCTCTCGCGTTGTTCGAGCGCCGGCAGGGCGTGCTCCTTCGTGGCGAGGCCGGTCTCCATCGGGGTCAGGCCGGTCCAGTGCCGCTGGAACGTGCCGTACGAGTCGGCGTAGGAGATCCCGGCCGGGAACCACCACTCGCGCTCGAACCGTTGCAACCGGCTCTGCGCCTGCGCCGTCGCCCAGCGCTCGGTGTCGCGGTCGCCGCGGCCGTTCGCCAGGTCGGCGAGGTCGCGCAGGCCGCGGATCGTGTACACGGCGACGTCGAGCTTCTCCTCGGCCATCCCCGGGCGCTCCACGTTGCCCAGCCCCTCCGGCCAGCCGTCGCCGTCGGCGTCGAGCGAGAGCACATGCCGCATCGCGCGCACGCTGAAGTCGTACATCTCGTCGCGGAAGCGGTCGTCGCCGGACCACCGCCACAGCAACGCGACCGCGCTCGGGAACTTCGCCGACTCGTCGGTGTTCCCCGCGTCGGCGTTGGCGCCGAAGTACACCTGGCCGTCCGGCGTCACCTCGTGCACCACCTTGCCGGAGCGCGCGTTCACGAGGTCGCTGATGTCGCGCAGCGCGCGCAGATGGTCCTTCGCGGTCTCGAACTGGCCGGCGGCCGCCGCCGCGAACGCCGTGTACTCGCCGTCGGTCGCGAAGATCCAGGGGTAGTCCGGCCAGCCGGCGCCGAACCAGGTCGCGCTCCGCACCGTGCCCACGGGCGGCGGATTCTCGCGGCCCTCGTGGCTGGCGAACACGTCGAGATCGCGGGCCTGCTGCACGGAGTCGGCCAGGTTCTGCTTCGACCACTCGACGCTGCGCGCCAGCAACGGGTCGCCGGGGATCTCCACCCGGGTCCGTCCGGCGATCGCCTTCCGGGCCGCGGCCTTGTCGCGCAGGGCCTTCGCGGGGTCGCGCAGGGCGGTCGCGAGTTCGGCGTAGGCGGGACGCACACCGGCGTCGCCGCCCGCGACGGCGAACCAGATGTCCCGACCGGTCCGCGGAATGTCCACCGTGTACGTCAGCTCCCCGCCGGTCCCCTTGCCGTACGGGCCGTCGTCGCAGCGCGGCGGGGTGGGATCCGTGGCCGGGCAGACCACCGGCGGCTCCTGCGGGCCGCGCATGCCGGCGCCGAGGCGGTGGCCGTCGGGGCGCTCGCTGGAGCCGACCACCGCGGTATATCCGCCGTCGCGGAACAGCAGGTTCCGGCCGTCGAACGCGCCGGTGTCGGGTCGGTTGGTGTCGCCGGCGTTCGGGGTGGTCCAGCCCCACGGGTACGCGGCGAGCAGTTCCGAGTGGGCCTGCGCGGTGAGCGTCACCGTCCGCGCCGGTCCCCGGAACCGGAGCCGGACGAGGGCGGCCCGCTGGCCGTCGGGCGACACGTCGGTGCGTTCGATGCCGTCACCGACGACCGTGGTCGTGTAGCCGGGCCCGGCGGTGAACCGCGACGCCGTGAGCCACCGGCCGTCGACGGCGAACCAGATGCCGTCGAGCAGCTTGACCGGCGGCGTCCAGAAGCCGCCCATCTCGCCGCGGATGTGCCAGCCGGTGGCGGGGTAGCTGCCGTCGGCGGCACCGACCTGGTACATCCGGTCGCCGGAGACGACCGTGCGGCGGTCCGGCAACCGCCGGGTCTCCGACAGTTCGCCCGGCCCGGCCGGGCCGGCTTGGTTTGCCGGGCTTGCCGGGCTTACCGGGCTTGCCGGGCTTGCTTTGGCCGCGACGGGCATCAGGCTGACGACGGTGGCGACGATCGTGGCGATGACCAGGTGACGACGCATGACAGCTCCTCGGCGGGTCGGCGCTGACTGCCGGTCTCAGATTCATCCCGATCGACGGATCCCGCAACTTCAGGGGGCAGACGTTTGCAGGTCGCCGGCTTGAGGGCAGTCTGGGAGCATGACCGGCCAGGCCGACGTCAAATGGATCTGGATGGCCGTGGCACTCGTCGTCGTCGCGGTGCCGGTTCTCACGGTGCTCTTCAACCGGGAGATCCGCATCCTGCAGCAGCGGCTCTCCCGGTTGGCGGACGAGCCGCCGAAGACGCCTGTCCAGCCCGACGACCGGCTCCTCGACGTCCTCCGCGCGCTGAGCGCCATGCGTCCGGCCGAGCCCGAGTTCACCGAGGTCTACCGCCTGGCGCCGCCCGTTCCCGCCGGCCCCGAGGCGACCGAGCGGTACGCCGTCAACATCGACCTGGTCTGGATTCCCGATCCCCGGCTCGCCGACCCGCACGGGCGGCTGTTGCTGCGACGCACCGTCCACCCGCGCTGGCCGGCGCTCGACGGCGCACCCGTGTCCGGGTTCTGGATCAGCGACCCGCTTTCGGAGGACGCGCTGCTCACGGCCCGGCCGTCCACGGCCGACGGCGCCTGGGAGCGGATCGTGCTCGGGCGGCCCGTGCCCGCCGTCCACACGCCCGTCCCCCTGCACCCGCCCACGGACGGTGACCGGCGCGAACTGCGTGCCCTGCTCGGCCGCCCGGCGCCGGAGGCGTCGCCCGAGCGGAAGACCCGGCCGCTGCTCGACCTCGACGCCACCGTGCGCGTCGCCGCCACCGGCACATACGTCGAGCGGGTGCGGCTCGGCTGGGCGGCGTCCGATGTATTCACCCTCGCGGTGCGACCGGTGCTCGACCCGGCGCTGGCCGCGCTCGCCAGGATCGCCGGGCATCCGGAGGCGCCGGTGCCGGCGGGCGGGCACGAGCGGTCGTCCCGGCGCAGCCACTGGTACCGCGAGGCGGAACTGACCCGGGCCGTGTTCGCCGACCTGGAACGGCGCGACGCCCTCGAGGAGCCCGCCGAGGTCACCGTCACGCGATACATCGGACGATTCAACGGCGTGCTGCCTGAGCGCGTCCCGGAGAATTGGCAGCCCGATTTCCTGGAGGTTCGCGCGGTCGGTGCGTTCGGCCGGTTCCTGGGCGGCCTGGTGGTGGTGCGGTCCGCGGGTGAGACGAACCTGCTGACCCGCGCCCGCGGCGGCGCGGCGCTCCTGCGCGACCCCGAGACCGCCCGCGCCCTGGCCGAGGCCACCGGCGGCGACCACGACGTCGTCACCCTTCAGGGTCTTCTCCGCGCGATCGCCGATGATCTTCCCACGGACTGGAAGGACGGCCGTGACCTGGATCTCGACCCCGTCGGCCCGGTGACCGCGGTGAAGATCGACGCCCGCTGACGGGGTGTGCCGTTGCGATCGGCTGGGTACCCTGCGTGGCACGACCAGCGTCGATGCCGACGGGAGCCGCGCCGATGAGTGACCGGGCCGCCCATGCCAGGGGACCGTCCAATATCAATCGGGCGGCCGCCGTGGCGGCGTCCGTCGTACTTGTCTTTCTCGTCCTCCTGCTCGCCGCCTACTGCGCCACCTCCGACGACGACAACCAGGGCGGCGGACCGGCGCCCGGCCCGACATCGTCGGGTTCGGGTTCGGCCGCGTCCGGCAGCTCCGGCGCGACGTCGCCGCCGGGCGGCGGCACGTCTACCCAGCGTGCGCCGGGTGCCGGCACCGGCACGCCGGCTCCCGGCGGCACCGGCACGGCCGCTCCCGGTAACCCCGGCGGCACCGGCACGGCGGCACCCGGTGGCGCCGGTACGACGGCGCCGGGCGGCGGCACCGGCACGGGCGCGGCTGCACCCGGCGGCAACGGCAACGGCGGCGGCACCGGCACCACCAGCCCGGGGGCCGGCTCCACCCCCAGCGGCGCCCCCCGCACCGGTGGCGGCAGCGGCGGTGGCGTCCGCAACCCGCTGCTGCTCGCGGGCGGCATCGTGCTCCTGCTGGCGGCGGCGGTCCTGCTGCTCGTCCGCGTCTGGCCGTCGGTCCCCCGCGGATGATCCTCGACCGGCGACGGCTTGCGCTCGACGCGCTGACCGTGCTGCTCGCCGCCGCCGGCGTCACCCTGGTGGTGATCGGCGGGGGTCCACCGGTGCGGCCCGAACGCGCCGATGTCGCAAGCGCCGGCGCGGCTCCCGCCGGCGCGCCCCCCGCCGGCACCGGCACGCCTTCCGCGGGCGCGCCGAATGCGGCCGGGGCCGGCACGCCGGCGGATTCCGCGCCGCCACCACCACCCGGGCCACCCGCACCCGCGGCCGCCGCGCCGGCCACCTCCGGCTTCGACGGGTTCGGACCCGCGCCGCTCGGCCGCTCCACGCCCGTCCGCCTGACGATCCCCGCCATCGGCGTCGACACGCCCCTGCTCGAACTCGGCCTCCACGCCGACGGCACCATCGAGACCCCGCCGGTCGCCGGCGGCGCGCCGGCCGGCTGGTACCGGAACCTCGCGTCGCCCGGCGAGGTGGGGCCGGCGGTGGTGCTCGGGCACGTCGACTCCGCCCGGGACGGCCCGGCCGTCTTCTTCCGGCTGCGCGAACTGCGGGCCGGTGACCGGGTCGCGGTCAAGCGGGCCGACGGCCGGACGGCGGTGTTCACGGTCGACCGGGTCGCCGAGTACGCGAAGGCGGCGTTCCCCACCGCCGAGGTCTACGGCAGCCTCGACCACTCCGGGCTGCGGCTGGTGACGTGCGGCGGCGAGTTCGACCGGTACCGCCGCGAGTACAAGGGCAACGTGATCGCGTTCGCCAGCCTCAGCTCCGTGGCGTGAGGGGCAGCCAGTCGAGAACGGTGCGGATCTCGTCGTCCCAGAACTGCCATTCGTGTTCGCCCGGCCGGAAGTCGACGGTGAGCGGCACGCCCGCCTTCTCCGCCGCCCCGACGAACCGTTGGTTGGCCGCGAACAGGTGATCCTCGGTGCCGCAGCTGACGTGCAGCGCCGGCAGGCTCGCCGGGTCGGCCGCCTCGACCAGCGCGAACAGGTCCTCGTCGGGGGCGATCGGGCCGCCGTGCACGCGCTCGAACAGCGCCGACCGGTCGGACCGCCGCGACAGGTCGACCACGTCGACCGCGCCCGACATGCTCGCCGCCGCCGCGAACCGCTCCGGCTGGCGCAGCGCCCACTTGAACGCGCCGTACCCGCCCATCGACAGGCCGGCCACGTACGTGTCCGCGCGCCGGGCCGACACCCGGAAGAACTCGCCGACCAGCGCCGGCAACTCGTCGCTGAGGAACGCCCAGAATCGGCCGCCGTGCCTCTCGTCGGTGTAGAAGCTGCGGTGCACGGCCGGCATCACGACCGCGAGGCCGAGCGGCGCCGCGTACCGCTCGATCGACGTGCGTCGCTGCCAGATGGTGTGGTCGTCGCTGAGACCGTGCAGCAGGTACAGCACCGGCGCGCCGTGCTCGCCGGCCGCCGCGCCCGTCATGCCGATCTGCGTCCGGGTCTGCTGCGGCAGGAGCACGGTCATCGACGTGCTGAGCTCGAGCGTCTCCGAGTAGAAGTCACAGTGGATCAGCGCCATGAAGGTCAGGCTATCCGCCGGCGCTTCAGGATCCGCGGAGCGCGCTGAACAGTTTGATCTTCGCACCCGTGCGCAGCACCGCGTTGCGGTACACCCGGCCGGCGAACCAGGCCAGCGCGGCGATCGTCAGCACCGTCAACCCGAGCGCCAGCGCGATCTCCCACGCCGGCGCCACGTTCAACGCGATCCGCATCGGCATGAGCATCGGCGCGAAGAACGGGATGACCGAGAGCAGCGCGATCAACTCGTTGTCGGGGTCGGCCGGCAGGATCGTGATGCCGGCGATGTACGGCAGCACGATCAGCATGATGGCCGGAGCGGTCGCGCCGCCGACGTCCTCCTGACGCGAGACCAGCGCGCCCAGCGACGCGAACACCAGCGCGTACATCAGGTAGCCGAGCAGGAACCAGACCACCGCCCACGCCGCCAGGCCGCTGGCGATCGACGACGGGAACGTGTACGCGTCGGTGAGGAACCCGGCCGCCACGCCGACGCCGACGGTCAGCACCATCTGCCCGAGCCCGACGACGCCGATGCCGAGCACCTTGCCGACCAGGAGCTGCCACGGCCGGATCGTGGTGAGCAGCAGTTCGACGATGCGGTTCGCCTTCTCCTCGACCACGCCCTGCGCGACGGTGGTGCCGTACATGAGGATCGCGATGTACACGAAGACGCCGACCATGATGCCGAGCAGGATGCGCGCGGCCTGGTGGTCGCGCGGCGGCTCCAGCGTCTGCACGTCGAACGCGGCCGCGGCGACCGCGGCGTTGACGGCGGCCGGATCCGCGCCCGCGCGCTGGATCTGGTCGTCGAGCGCGATCTGCCGGGCGAGCACGGTGAACACGGTGCGCAGGTCGTCCGGCAGGTCATCCTTGACGATCACCCGCTGGTCGAGGGGGCCGCCGGTGACCACCGCGTCGAGGTCGCCGTCGCGGACCAGCCGTTCGGCGTCCGCCTCGTCGACCCTGCTGGTGGTGACCTTCTCGCCGACCGCGGCGGCGATCGATTGGAACGGCGCCATGAGCGGTTCCGTCGACGGCGTGAAGCCGACCTTGCTGCTGCTGTCACTGCCACTGATCAGCTTCGCGACGACCACGAACGCCACCACCACGAGCACCATCGCGATGCTGGTGACCTTGAACGCCTTCGAGGCGACGCGGGTGCGGATCTCCCGCCCGGCCACCAGCCGCACAGCGGCCTGCGAACTCAGGGGACTCACGGGGACGCCTCACTCACCACGTCGCGGAACAGGTCGGTCAACGAGGGCCGCCGGTCACCGAAGCCACGCACCGGTCCGGCCGCCAGCGCGGCGCGCAGCACCGCCTGGTCGTCGGCGCCGTCGGTGAGTTCCAGCTCCGTACGGCCGTTGTCGGACGCGAGGACGCGCACCCCGGCGAGCCCGGCGGTCCACCGCGACGCGGGCTGCGCCCCCTCGACCACGAGCCGCCGCGGGCCGGCGGCCCGCAACTCGTCGACCCGGCCGACGACCACCATCCGTCCACTTCGGACGATCCCGACCCGGTCGCACAGCCGCTCCACGAGGTCGAGCTGGTGCGAGGAGAACACCACCGGTATCCCCTCGGTGGCCTTCTCCCGCAGCACCTCGCTCATCACGTCGACGGCCACCGGGTCGAGCCCGGAGAACGGCTCGTCGAGGACGAGGATGCGCGGGTCGTGCACGAGCGAGGCGGCGAGCTGGACCCGCTGCTGGTTGCCCAGGCTCAGCTTCTGCACCTCGTCGTCGCGGCGGGCGGTCACCCCGAGCCGGTCGAGCCACCGGTCGGTCGACGCCCGGGCGTCCGATGTGGACATGCCGTGCAGCCGGGCCAGGTAGACGAGCTGGTCGCGGACCTTCATGCGCGGGTACAGGCCGCGCTCCTCGGGCATGTACCCGATCTGGCGACGGGTGTCGAGCGTGAGCGGCCGGCCCTCCCAGTGCACCTCACCGGCGTCGGGTTCGAGCACCCCCAGCACGACCCGCATCGCGGTGGTCTTCCCGGCACCGTTGCTGCCGACGAACCCGAGAAGTTCGCCCGCGCGGACGTCGAACGTCATGTCGTCGAGGGCGACCACGTCGCCGAAGCGTTTCGACAGGTGTGAGATCTCGAGTGTGCCCATCACCGGACATTCAACCTTTTGTCCGGCGCCGACGCGTCGGCTTTGAGGAGGCGCGCCGCGTCGGCACTGAGGACGAGCCGCCTCACACCGGAGAACGAGGGACACCTTCCCTAACGGGCGACGGCGGCTGCCGCCGCCATAGTTCGCGGTCAGGGTTCCAGGGCTCCATGATCGAAAGCGGTGCGACGTTTCTGCTGTCCCGTGTCTGATTTGTCCGCGAAAACGTCGCACCGCTTTGGATCATGGACGCGGAACTCTGATCTCGAAGGCTGTCTGGCACCGCGCCCACCCGCCGCGACAAACGACGCTCGATCTACCGCCGCGGGAACCGGTAGGCGGCCGGCGAGCACGGGCGACGGCGGCCACAGGAGCTGTGGCCGCCGTCGCTCGGGGGCGGGGCGATGCTCAGACGACGGGATCGACCCAGATGTTGCGGTAGCGGACGTTGGCGCCCGCGTCACCGTGGTCCTGGAGGCGGATCGGGCCCACGGCCGGGCTCTCGGCCGCGCCGCCGCCGGTGGAGCCGTTGATCTCGACGTTGTTGTGCACGACGACGCCGTTCCAGGTCAGCGTCACGCGCGCGTTCTCGGTCTTCGTGGTGCCGTTGTACCGGGCGGCCCGGAACGTCAGCTCGTACGTCTGCCACGTCTCCGGTGCGGTGGCCCGGTTGCTGTCGGGCGCCCGCTTCTCGTAGAACGCGCCGCACTCGTTCGTCGCCGGTGCCTTGCCGAACGAGTCGAGCACCTGCAGTTCGTACCGGTCCTGAAGGTAGACGCCGCTGTTGCCGCGCGCCTGCCCGGTGACCTCCGGCGGGAGGTTCGGGATCCAGAACTCGACGTGCAGCGTGAAGTCGCCGAACGCCTGCTTCGACCGGATGTCGCCGCCGAGCACCTCGGCCGAGCCGCCGGACACCGGCCAGGTGGCCGCCGCGCCGTTGGTGTGCTCCCAGGCGTTCAGGTTCGTGCCGTCGAACAGCGTCACCCGGCCGGCGCCGCCGGTGCCCCACGCCTCGAACTCGTAGATGCGCGCGGCCCCGTCCGAACCGGACGACGAGATGTTCAGCCGCACGTATCTGGCCGAGACCGCGGTGAAGTCGTGCGTCGTGGTCGAGGCCGTGTTGCCGGTCACCGTCGCGACCGTGGTCCAGGTGGACGCGTTGGAGCTGACCTGCAGCGTGAAGTCCCGCGTGTTCCAGGCGGTGTTCTCGCCGCCCGCACCCGCGTGCTTCACCACGAAGCGGGAGACGTTCCGCGCCGCGCCGAGGTCGACCTGCAGCCACTTCGAGGCCCCGGTGGAGCACCACTTGTCGGTGTTGCCGCCGTTGACGGTGCCGTTGACCGCCTTCGCCGGTGCCTCGTTGGCGTTGCACGAGGAGTCGGCGGTGGCGACCCTGCCCAGCGCCAGGTTCGTGGTCTGCGGCGGCTGCGTACCGCCGCCGTACGCCTCGAACTCGTAGATGCGCGCGGCCGCGTTGCCGTTGCTCGTCGGCGTGGTGACGTTCAACCGCAGGTATCTGGCCGACACCGGCGTGATCGTGTGCGTGGTCGTCGACGCCGTGTTCGCCGTCACCGTGGCGACCGTGCTCCACGTCGTCCCGTTGGAACTGACCTGGAGGTTGAAGTCGCGCGTGTTCCAGGCGGCGTCCTCGCCGCCGGCACCGGCGTGCTTGACCACCAGCCGGTTCACGGTCTGCGCCGAGCCGAGGTCGACCTGCAGCCACTTCGTGGCGCCCAGCGAGCACCACTTGTCGCTGTTGCCCTGCGCGACGCTGCCGTTGACGGCCTTGGCCGGGCCCTCGGTGGCGCTGCACGACGAGTCGGCGGTGGCCGCCTTGCCGAGCGCGAGGTTGGTCTCGGCGACCTGGCCGGGGATCGCGTTGAGCGTGTACCACGCCTCGGTGCTCCACAGGGACTGGCCGGTCGACGAGGAGAACGGCTTCGGCGAGCGCACGTACACCACGCGGTCGGGCAGCAGGCCGGGGATCACCAGCGTCACCTTGCGGCCGTCGGCGGACACCGACGCCGACGAGACCGACAGCGTCTGCTCGTCGATCTTCGGTCCGCCGTACGCGGCGGTCGGCTGGTACCGCCACTGCGAGATCTTGTACTTCGACGCCAGCGCGGTGGCCGTCTCGGTCGAGAGCGGTTGGGTGTACTCGATCTCGAACCCGTTGGGCAGCGCGCGCATCGCGAGCATGTCGAACACCGCGGCGCCGTTCGGGGTGATCTTCTGGAGGCCGAACTTGAGCTTGCCCTCCTGGCCCCAGTTGCCGTCGGCGCCGAGGCCGCCGGCGTAGATCGCGCCGTCGGGACCCTGCATCAGTTCGGTGACGCCCGCCTCGAGGCCCTGCGTGAGCCGGAACAGCGCGCCCTGGTACTCGCCGTTGACCTTCTCCAGGTACCCGCGCTGGATCCCGCCGTACGTGACGTCGGAGATCAGCATCTGCCCGGCGTACGGGCCGTTCTGGACCCACAGCGGCGTGCTCGGCGAGTTGGCGATCTCGTTCTGCGGCATCCACAGCACCGGCTTGGTGACCGGCTGGTTGTCGAACGGGCCGGCCGGGTTCATGTAGTGGTTGAAGAAGCGGTTCTGCTTGATGTGCAACAGCTTCGACGACGGCAGCCAGCCACCCTGGTTGTCGGTGACGAAGATGCCGCCCTCCGGCCCGAAGCCGATGCCGTGCGGGGTCCGCAGGCCGCCGGCCATGTACTCGACCGCGCCGGTCGAGCGGTTGACGCGGATCGTGGTGCCGCGGTTCGGCGCCGGCTGCGGGTCGGTGGTGGCGCCGCCGTAGTTGATGGAGACGGAGAGGTTCAGGTAGAAGAACCCGCTCTGGTACAGCAGCCCGAACGCGAACTCGTGGAAGTTGCCGCCGAACGGCCACGTCGCCACCTGGCGGTAGACGTCGGCGACGCCGTCGCCGTTGGTGTCCGTCAGTTCGGTCAGCCGCTGCTTCTCGGAGACGTAGATGATCCCGTCGACGATCTTGATGCCCATCGGTTCCTTGAGACCCGACGCGAAGCGGGTGCGCGTCACCTGGGCCGGGCTGGTGGCGCCGGTGACGTTGCCGAGAATCCAGACCTCGCCGAGCAGGTTGTCGGTGCCGCCCCACGTGGTGATGGCCAGGCGCCCGTCGGCGAAGAAGTCCATGCCGGTGACCTGCGGCTCGAAGCCGCTGGGCCGCAGGTTGGTCAGCGTGTAGCCGGGGTGCACCGAGGTGAGCGGCAGCCCGTCACCCGGCGAGTCACCGCTCGCCTCGCACTCCTTGCGTCCGGGCGCGGTGACGCGCACGACGCCCGCGTCGGTGCTGAGCACCGAGTTCGGCACGGTGACGAACCCGCTGGCCCCCGGCGGCTGCCACTGCAGGGTCACCTGCTGGTCGACGGTCGCGTCGAAGTGGTCGATGCGCAGCGAGTGGTAGCCGGTGGTGAGGGCGACCGCGCCGTCCTTGGCGGTGACGCCGTGCAGGCCGTCGTGGTCGATCACGGTCGCGCCGTCGATGATCAGGCGGGACCCGTCGTCGCTGAGCAGCCGGAACGTGTGGGTGCCGGCCGTGGCGATGTTGATGTTGCCCAGCAGTTGCGACACGAAGTTGTCGGCGATCCCGAAGTCGGTGACGTCCGCCAGCGGCACGAGCCGGTCGATGTTGGGGGTCTGACCGGGCTTCAGCGTGCAGAGCTTGGTGAGCGAGGTCTGCACATCGAAGACGCGCAGGGTCAGGCCCGGCTCCTGCGGCGGTGGGGCGGCGGCGAGGGCAGGTGGCGCCTGCGCGGTGACGGCGAGAAGGAAGGCTGCCGCTGCGAGCGCACGGCGATACCAGCGTCGGTGCATGAAGGCTCCTGAGCGTCGTGATGGTGGGCGGTTCCATACACAAACGCGACGTGCCGATGCCTGAAGCATCGGCGACGACTTCGCCGATAAGCCGGTCGCTGCGGGTCAGCGTAGGAGGCGCCGAACCGCGTGTCCAGGACTTCCATCGAAGATCTACGAACTTTTGTCGGTCTATATCGAAAGTTGGCCACTCATCACTCTTTTCTTTCCGCCCGACCCTGAGATAGCGTTCGGTCCCGCCCAGTGAAAGGCACGACATGCGAACGGGCATCTGGCTGATCGGAGCGCGCGGGTCGGTGGCGGTCACCGCCACGGTCGGTGCCCTCGCACTGCGGGCGCGACTCGTCGAGCCGACCGGATGCGTCACCGAGTCACCCGCGCTGGCACCCCTGTTGGCAGCGGCCGGGCTGGCCGGCTGGTCCGATCTGGTGATCGGCGGCCACGACGTCGTCCCCACCCCGGTCCTCAAGAAGGCCGAGGCGCTCGGCGCGGCCGGCGTGGTGCCGGCCCGGCTGGTGGCCGCGCTCGCCGCCGAACTCACGGCGCACGAGGACGATCTCCGCGCGCTGCCGGCCGGGGCCGCCCAGGCGGACACGGCCGGCCTGATCGCCGCCGACGTCACCGCGTTCCGCGAGCGGCACGCGCTCGACAGCGTGGCGGTCATCAACGTGTCCACCACCGAGCCCGCGCCGCCCCCGCACCCCGCCCACGCCGACCTGGCGTCGTTGCGGTCCGCGCTCATACGCGAACCGGTGCTCCCGCCCAGCGCGCTCGCCGCGTACGCCGCGTTCTCGGCGGGCTGCGGCTACGTCGACTTCACGCCGTCCACCGGCGCGCGGCTGCCGGCGCTGCACGAACTCGCGCTGGCGAACGGCGTCCCCTACGCCGGCAACGACGGCAAGACCGGCGAGACGCTCGTCAAGTCGGTGCTGGCGCCGATGTTCGCGCTGCGGAACCTGCGCGTGAACACCTGGAGCGGCATCAACCTGCTCGGCGGCGGCGACGGCGCCAACCTCGCCGATCCGGCCGCCAACGCGGCGAAGGTGGCCAGCAAGCAGCGCGTGCTCAGCGACGTGCTCGGCTACCAGCCGCAGGGCACCAGCCGCATCGACTACGTCGAGGACATCGGCGACTTCAAGACCGCGTGGGACCTCATCACGTTCTCCGGCTTCCTGGGCACCGGCATGCGCGTCGAATTCACCTGGCACGGCTGCGATTCCGCGCTCGCGGCGCCGCTGGTGCTCGACCTCGGCCGGCTCACCGCCGCCGCGCAGCTGGCCGGGCGCGCCGGTCCGCTGCCGGAGTTGGCGTTCTTCTTCAAGGATCCGCTCGGCTCCTCCTCCGCCGGGCTGACCGAGCAGTGGACGACCCTCGTCGACTTCGCCCGGGGACTGTCCACATGAGACCCGGCGCGCTGGCCGAACTCGTCCGCGCCCCCGCCGCCCTCTCGGTGCCCGGCGACGTCGTGGCCGGTGCGGCCGCCGCCGGCGTTCTCGACCGCCGCACCGCCGGCCTCGCGTGCGCCTCGGTCTGCCTGTACTGGGCCGGAATGGCCGCCAACGACTGGGCCGACCGCGACCTCGACGCGACCGAGCGCCCCGACCGGCCGATCCCGTCCGGCCGCGTTTCGGCGCCCGCCGCGCTCGGTGTGGCCGCCGGACTGACCGCCGCCGGGATCGCGATCGCCGGTGCGACCGGTGGCCGGCGCGCGTTGTCGGTGGCCGGCCCGCTCGCCGCGGCGGTGTGGGCGTACGACCTGAAGGCCAAGAACACCAACGCCGGTCCGCTCGCGATGGCCGCCTGCCGGGCGCTCGACGTGCTCCTCGGTGCGAGCACCGGGCGGGTCGCGCGCGCGGTTCCGGCGGCGCTGGCGGTGGGCGTCCACACGTACACGGTCACCGCGTTGTCGCGCGGCGAGGTCGGTGGCACGAGGCCGCGCGTCGCCGCCGCGACGTTGGTCACGACCGCCGCGGTGGCCGGCGCGGTCGCGGCCGTTCCGGGCCACATCCCTTATCTGAGACGCGCACAGCCCCCTCCGGGTACGACGACCGCGACGGTCCTCGTGGCGGATTACGCCCGGCAGTACGGCGTCGCACAGGCACGCGTGCTCACCGACCCGGCGGCGCCTACGGTCCGGGCCGCCGTCGGCGCCGGGATCACCGCGCTGCCCGCCCTCCAGGGCGCGCTGACCGCCCGCGCCGGCGCACCGCTCGCCGGCGTGCTCGTGGCCGCCGCCGCACCGATCGGCCGCGCACTCGCCCGCTGGATCTCGCCGACATGAGCACGCGCGCCCCCGGCCTACGGTTCGGCTACGGGACCAACGGGTTCGCCAACCACCGGCTGGCCGACGCGATCACGGTCATCGCCGACCTCGGCTACACGGGCGTCGCGCTGACCCTCGACCACGACCACCTCGACCCGTTCTCCCCCGGCCTGGCCCGCGAGATCGCCCGCACCGCCGACCTCCTGCGCGACCGGAACCTCGGCGTGGTCGTCGAGACCGGGGCCCGGTACCTGCTCGACCCGTGGCGCAAGCACGCACCGACGTTCCTGCACGACGACCGCGCCGTGCGGATCGACTTCCTGCGCCGCGCGGTGGCGATCGGCGCCGACCTCGGTGCCGAGGCCGTCTCGTGCTGGGCCGGGGTGCGACCGTCCGATGTGGACGCCGACACGGCGTGGAAGCGGCTCGTCGACGGCGTCGCCGAGGTTGTCGACGCGGCGGCCGGCGCAGGCGTGCCGATCGGGTTCGAACCGGAGCCCGGCATGCTGGTCGAGGACATCGCCGGCTGGCGGCGGCTGCGCGCGGACCTCGGCGCGCCACCGGCGTTCGGGCTGACCCTCGACATCGGACACTGCCGGTGCCTGGAGCCGATCGGTGTTCCCGAGTGCGTGGCAGACGTGGCGGAGCATCTGGTGAACGTCCAGATCGACGACATGGTGCGGGGTGTGCACGAGCACCTGGAGTTCGGCAGCGGCGAGATCGACTTCCCGCCGGTGCTGCGTGCCCTGCGCGAGGGCGGGTACCGCGGCCTGGTCGCGGTGGAACTCCCCCGGCACTCGCACGCCGCACCGGAGGTCGCGCGCCGGTCGCTGGAGTTCCTGAGACAAGCAGGAGGTGCGCATGACGCTTGACGACCTGCGGGCCACGCTCTCGGGCGTCCCCAACTATTCCTGGCTCACCGGCGCGGAGGCGAGCGTCCGCGCGGACCCCGACACCATCGGACGCTTCTTCGCCCAGGCCGACCGCCGGCTCGGCCGCGAGCCGTTACCCGGGTGTCCACAATGGACCGGTGGCCGGGCCGGACGCGCGCTGCTGCTCGCCGCGCTCACCGGCACGCCCGACAAGGTCGAGCGGATCGTCGCCGTGTACCAGCAGGGTGACGCCGCCGAGCGGCTCGCGGTCCTGCTGGCCCTGCCGCTGCTGCCGATCGGCGCGGCCGCCGCGCCCGTGCTGCACGACGCGTTGCGCACCAACGACACCCGGCTCGTGGCCGCCGCCCTCGGCCCCTACGCCACGCACCTCGACGTCGCGACCTGGCGGCAGGGTGTGATCAAGTGCGTGTTCATGGGCGTCCCGCTGTCCCATGTGGACGCCCTCGACGAACGCGCCGACGGCGAACTCGCGGCGATGCTCGCGGCGCTCGCGGAGGAGCGCCTCGCCGCCGGACGCACCATGCCGGCCGACGCGGTGGCGCTGCTCGACCGGCTCGCACTGCAAAAGGAGCGGTGATGCGCATCTTCGACCCCCACATCCACATGACCTCCCGCACCACCGACGACTACCGCCGGATGGCCGACGCCGGCGTGCGCGCGGTCGTCGAGCCGGCGTTCTGGCTCGGCCAGCCGCGCACCAACACCGGCTCGTTCGTCGACTACTTCGACTCGCTGATCGGCTGGGAGCCGTACCGGGCGTCGCAGTTCGGCATCCGCCACCACGCGACGATCGCGCTGAACCCCAAGGAGGCCAACGATCCGCGGTGCCTCGGCGTGCTCGACCTGATGCCGCGCTACCTGGAGAAGGACGGTGTGGTCGCGGTCGGCGAGATCGGCTACGACTCGATGACGCCGGCCGAGGACAAGGCGCTGGCCACCCAGCTGGCGATGGCGCTCGGGTCGGAACTGCCGGTGCTCGTGCACACCCCGCACCGCGACAAGGCCGCCGGCACCCGGCGGACGCTCGACGTCGTCGACGAGTCCACGATGGACACCGGCATGGTGCTGATCGACCACCTCAACGAGGTCACCGTGCCGCTGGTGCGCGACACCGGGTGCTGGATGGGCTTCTCGATCTACCCCGAGACCAAGATGTCGCCGCCGCGCATGGTGCAGATCCTCAAGGAGCACGGCCTGGAGCGGATGCTGGTGAACTCCGCGGCCGACTGGGGCCACTCCGACCCGCTACTCACCGTCGAGACCGCGAAGGCGATGCTGGCCGCCGGGTTCAGCGAGGACGACGTCGACCGCGTGCTGTGGCGCAACCCGGTCGAGTTCTACGGCCAGTCGGGGCGGCTCGACCTCTCCGACATCGAGGCACCGGCGGCGACGTTCGCGGGCAGCTCCATCGCCCGCGGCGGCGGCTGATGCGCCTGCACCACCGCGACGGCACCGTGGTGCACCTGTCCTACTGCACCAACGTGCACGCCGCGGAGGATCTCGCCGGCATCGTCGCCCAGCTCGACACGTACGCGCTACCGGTGCGGCTGCGGTTGGGCAGCGCGGTGCTCGGGCTCGGGCTGTGGCTCGCGGCACCGGTCGCGGCGGAACTCGCGGCCGATCCGGCCGCCCGCCGGTGGTTGCGGACCGCGCTCGACGAGCGCGGCCTGGAAGTGGTGACGCTCAATGGATTCCCCTACGCCGCGTTCCAGGACCCGGTGGTCAAGTACGCGGTGTACCGGCCCGACTGGACCGAGCCGCAGCGGCTGCGGTACACGGTGAACCTGGCGACGGTCCTGGCCGACCTGTTGCCGGCCGACGCCGCCCGCGGCTCGATCTCGACGCTGCCGCTGGCCTGGCGGCAGCCGTGGTCACCGGAGCGCTCCGACGCCTGCCGACGGTCCCTCGGCATGCTGGCCCGCGAACTGGCCGCGCTGGAGAGCCGCACCGGCCGGCTCATCCGGATCGCGGTCGAGCCCGAACCCGGCTGCGTCGTGGAGAGCACGGCGCAGGCCGTCACCGAACTGTCCGATGTGGACACCCGGTACATCGGTGTCTGTCTGGACCTCGCGCACCTGGCGTGCGCGTGGGAGGAACCGGCGGCCGCGCTGGGCCGGCTGCGCGCCGCCGGGCTTCCCGTCGTGAAGACCCAGGTGTCGGCGGCGCTGGAGAGCACCGACCCGGCGGGCGACCTCGACGCGCTGCGCGGCTACGTCGAACCGCGGTTCCTGCACCAGACCCGCGGCTGGGACGGGCTGTCGACCGACGACCTGCCGGAAGCACTGGGTGAGGCGGCGCGATCGCCGTGGCGGGTGCACTACCACGTCCCCCTGCACGCCGATCCCGTGCCGCCGCTGCGGGCGACCACCGGCGTCCTCACGGAGGCGTTGGAGGAACTGGTCGGCGGCTCCGTGGCCGGCTGCGACCACCTCGACGTCGAGACCTACACCTGGCACGTGCTGCCACCCGGCTCGCGCCCGGAGACGCCGGCCCAACTGGCCGCCGGGATCGCCGCCGAACTGGCGTGGGCCCGCGACCGCCTCACCGACCTCGACCTGAAGGAGCTGCCGTCGTGACGCCCGTGCTCGTACTGGACGTGGTCGGCCTGACGCCGAAACTGCTGGAACACATGCCGCGGCTGCGGAAACTGGCCGACGGCGGGTGGCAGGCTCCACTGGGGACGGTGCTGCCCGCCGTCACCTGCTCGGTGCAGTCGACGTTCCTCACCGGCGCGCTGCCCGCCGAACACGGGATCGTCGGCAACGGCTGGTACTTCCGGGACCTCGGCGAGGTCTTCCTGTGGCGCCAGCACAACGGGCTCGTCGGCGGCGAGAAGCTGTGGCACGCGGCGCGCAGGCGGAAGCCCGACTTCACCGTCGCCAACGTGTGCTGGTGGTACGCGATGGGCGCCGACGTCAACTGGACCGTGACGCCGCGTCCCGTCTACCACGCCGACGGGCGCAAGGATCCCGACTGCTACACGGATCCACCGTCGCTCCACGACGACCTGACGGACGCCCTGGGCACGTTCCCGTTGTTCAGTTACTGGGGCGCGGGCGCCGGCATCGCGTCGTCCGATTGGATCGTGAAGGCGGCCCGGCGCATCCGCGACACGCACAACCCCGACCTGACGCTGGTCTATGTCCCGCACCTCGACTACGACCTGCAGCGGTTCGGCCCCGACTCCCCCGCCGCGGCGAAGGCGGCCGGCGATCTCGACGAGACGCTGACGCCGCTGCTCGATTCGGCCACGGACGCGACGGTCGTGGTGCTGTCGGAGTACGGCATCACGCCGGTGTCGCGGCCGGTCGACATCAACCGGGCGCTGCGCGCCGAGGGGCTGCTGACCGTCTACACCCAGGCCGGAATGGAGTACCTGGACCCGTGGACGTCGCGCGCGTTCGCCGTCGCCGACCACCAGATCGCGCACGTGTACGTGAAGGATCCGGCCGACGTCCCCGCCGTGGCCAAGCTGTGCGCGGGCGTGGCGGGCGTCGCGGAAGTACTGGACGCGGACGGAAAGGCGGCGCACGGCCTCGACCACGAACGGTCCGGCGAGCTGGTGCTGGTGGCCGAGCCCGACGCGTGGTTCACGTACTACTACTGGCTCGACGACGACCGCGCGCCCGACTTCGCGAAGCTGGTGGAGATCCACCGCAAGCCCGGCTACGACCCGGCCGAGCTGTTCTTCGACCCGGCGAACCCGGGCGCGGCGAAGGCCCGCGCGGCGAAGGCGTTGCTCCGCAAGAAGATCGGCATGCGCTACCTGATGTCGGTGGTCGGTCTCGACGCGGGCGCCCGTGCGGTCCGCGGGTCGCACGGCCGCCTACCCGACGACCCGCGGGACGCGCCGGTCATCATCTGCTCCGATCCAGCGAACCCGCGCGGGTCGGTGGCCGCGACCGAGGTGAAGGATCTCCTCCTGGGTCTCATCTGAAACTACACCTGTTGTTAACAGGACTACAAGTGTAGTCTCACCTCGTGGGTAACCGCCGCGAGGAACTGCTCGACGCCGCCATCTCCCTGCTGGGCGACAGCGGCGTGCGGGCCGTCACCCATCGCGCGGTCGACGCCGCCGCCGGGCTGCCCGCGGGGTCGACGTCGAACGTGTTCCGCAGCCGCGACGCGCTGTTCGACGGGATCGTCGAGCGGGTCGCGGCCCGGGAACGCGCCCACTGGGACACCGTGAGCGCCGGCACCCCGCCGACCACGCCCGCGGAACTGGCCTGGGTGCTGGCCCGCGTCGCCCACGACGCCACCCGCACGCACCGCACCCTGACGCTGTGCCGGTACTCGATGCTCGTGGAAGCGGCCCGGCGCCCGGAACTGCGCGCCCAGCTGATGGAGACCGGCGCGCGGATCAACACGTGGGTGATGGCGTGGCTGCGGCTGGCCGGCTCCACCGACCCGGAACGCGACATGCACCTCGTCGCCAACTACTACACCGGGGTGGTGCTCCACGAGCTCGCGATCCCGGACCCCGCGTTCGACCCGTTCCCCCGGCTCGACGCGCTCCTGACCGCGCTCATCGAGGAGAGACCATGAACGAGGACGAGGGCTGGGCGGCGATCGACGCACAGCGGCTACGCGTGATGGCCCTGCTCGAATCGCTCACCGACGACGAGTGGCGACGGCCGTCGCTGTGCGACGGGTGGACCGTCCGCGACGTGGCCGCACACCTGACCCTGCAGCAGATCACCATCGGACAGGGCCTCCGCGCACTGCTCCGGCACCGGACCGGCGTGACCCGGCTGACGCTCGAGATGGCCCGCGACCGCGCGAAGCTGCCCACCGGCGACCTCGTCGCGGGGATCCGCGCGATGGTCGGCTCGCGGCGGCACAACGTCGGGGTGACGTTCCGCGAGACGCTCATCGACATCACCGTGCACGGGCTCGACATCGCCGTGCCGCTGGACCGTCCACTGGAGACGGATCCGGCGGCGACGCGGGCGGTGGCCGACCGGGTGTGGCGGCTGGGCTGGCCGTTCCACGCCCGGAAACGGTTGGCCGGCTACCGGATCGCGGCGTCCGACGTGGACTGGACGGTGGGCGACGGCGCCGAGGTGCGCGGCCCGATCGACGCCGTGGTGCTGCTGCTCACCGGCCGCCCGGCGGGTCTGGCCCGGCTGACCGGCGACGGCGTCAGTACACTTCGACGTCGGTGAGCCCGGCCGGTTCCGGCAACGGGACCGCGACCCCGTCCCCCGCGTACACCTCCAGCTCGCCCAGCCGGCCACTCAGCACGTGCACCACGACGTCTGTGCCGTCATGGGACGCGCGCACGGCGAACCAGTCGTCGCGGCCGAGGCCGCTCAGCGCCAGCATGTCGACGGTGGACAGTGGCGGGCCGTCGGTTCGTAGCCCGACCGACGCGCAGCCGCACGAGCACGTCGACACGACCGTGACCGACTCGCCCTGCGCGCGCAGGGCGGCGTTACCGGTGTGCGCGACCAGCGCGGTGACGACCGCGGCCTCGGCCGGGGTGGGCGGCCGCGGCTCGGCGAGCGGCACCATGACGGGCGCGGGCGGCTCTGTCACGAAAGGATCCGTCACGCCGCAACCGTCGCACAGCCGACGCGTGTCCGCACTTACATAACTGGACAACCCGCGATCGGCGAGCTACTCTCGGCGCAGTCGCCTCTCTCGGCGACAAATCAGCAGTTGCCAGTACCACCGGATGTTCAGCGCGTGTTGAGCGCTCCCCCGGGTTGGTCATCTCTCTTGAGCCGGGCAGCGAAAATCCTCTGTTTCGCGAAACCGCCCTGAAACGACACCGTGCGACCGTCGAGAGGCGCACGGCTGGCTCACCGTACCCACGCGCAACGGAGAACCGTATGACAATCACCGACGTTCCCCGGCGGCGCCGCACCCGGCCCACCGCCGCACCACCCGAAACCACCGGTGCCACACCGGTCACCGGAACCCTGGCACTGCACCGCGGCAAGGCGTCGCTGCGCACCACGAGCTACCTCCCGGAGCCCGGCGACGTCCGCGTCCCGCCGGCTCTCGTCGAGCGCCTCGACCTGCGTCCCGGCGACCACGTCGCGGGCACCGCGACCGACCACACCCTCACCGAGGTACGGTCGATCAACGGCCGCGAGCCCGGCGGGCGCAAGCGCCCCGAGTTCGAGTCGCTGTCGGCCACCCACCCCGACGAGCGGATCCGCCTCGAAACCGACGCGCACCTCATGTCCACCCGCGTCATCGACCTCGTGATGCCGCTCGGCAAGGGCCAGCGCGCGCTCATCGTGTCGCCGCCCAAGGCGGGCAAGACCACGGTGCTGCGCGAGATCGCCGACGCGGTGTCGCGCAACCATCCCGAGTGCCACCTCATCGTGCTGCTCGTCGACGAGCGGCCCGAAGAGGTCACCGAGATGCGGCGGGTCGTCAAGGGCGAGGTCGTGGCGTCGACGTTCGACCGGTCGCCGGCCGACCACATCGCGGTCGCCGACCTCACCATCGAGCGCGCCAAGCGCATGGTGGAACTCGGCCGCGACGTCGTCGTCATCGTCGATTCCATCACGCGGCTCGGCCGCGCCCACAACAACGCCGCGCCCGGCGGCGGCCGCACGCTCACCGGCGGCATCGACTCCGCGGCGCTGCAGGCACCCAAGCGGCTGCTCGGCGCCGCGCGCAACACCGAATCAGCCGGTTCGCTGACGGTCATCGCCAGCGCGCTCGTCGACACCGGTTCGGTCGGCGACGGCGTCCTGTTCGAGGAGTACAAGGGCACCGGCAACGCCGAACTCCGGCTCGACCGCCGCATCGCCGAACGCCGCGTGTTCCCCGCGATCGACATCACCGCGTCCGGCACCCGCCGCGACGACCTTCTGATGGACCCGCAGGAGCTGGCCGCCACCCACGCGTTGCGGCGCGCGCTCGCCCAGCTTCCCCCCGCCCAGGCCCTCGACCAGTTGCTCGACCGCCTGCGCCGCACCGGATCCAACGCCGAGTTCCTGTACCGCCTCATCGCGGCTTGACTTCGAGCGAACTCGAAGTCCTACCGTCTCCGGCATGGAGACGCGGAACTTCGGACGGCTCGGCACGGTCAGCGCGCTCACCCTCGGCGGTGGCGGCATCGGTCAGGTGTGGGGAACCACCGACCGCGCGGAGGCGGTGGCGACCGTGCACGCGGCGATCGACGCCGGGATCACCCATCTCGACCTGGCGCCCAGCTACGGAACGGACTTCGAGTCGGAGCGCGTGGTCGGCGACGCGCGTCCCGCGTCCGATATTCTGATCACCACGAAGGTGCAGCTCTCCGAACGCCGGATCGACGACCCGGTCGCCGAGATGCGGGAGAGCCTTCGCGCGAGCCTGAAGCGCATCGGCCGCGACCACCTCGACCTGTATCTCCTGCACACCCAGCTCGACCCCGACGACCGGTCGGTGTCGGCGCCCGACAACCTCGGCTGGAGCCGCTACCGCGACGTGGTGGTGCCGGAGTTCGAGCGGCTGCGCGCCGCGGGCACGATCCGCGCGTGGGGCATCACCGGGGTCGGTGTTCCGCGCCAGGTCCTCGACGCGGTCGGCACCGACCCGAGACCCGACGCGGCACAGGTGATCGTCAACGCGCTCGACATGAGCGGCGACATGTGGCCGTACGGTGACGTCGACAGGCCGCGCAACCCCGAGATCGCTTCAGCCGCAACGGATGCGGGCGTGCCGGTGATCGCCATCCGCGCGGTGGCAGCGGGTTCCCTGTGCGCCGCTCTCGACCGTCCACTGGAGACGGACCACCCCGCGGTGCGCGACTTCGCCCGGGCCGAGCCGTTCCGCAAGCTGGCCGCCGAACTCGGCCAACCGGCGGCGGTGCTCGCCCACCGTTACGCCCTCAGCGTTCCCGGCGTGGCGACCGTGGTGCTGGGCGTCAAGAACCGGGCGGAGCTGGCCGAGTGCGTGGCCGCCGCCGAGCAGGGTCCACTGTCGGCCGACGAACTGGCTGCGGTGAACGCGCTGCGCGGGTAGGACGGCGGCGGGCCGGTCCACAGTGGACGGCCCGCCCGCCGCGAACTCAGACCAGCGACGCCCGGCGACGGGCGAGCAGGTGCCCACCCAGGAGCAGGGCCACGGCCAGGAGGGCCGCGACGACACCCCAGGTGGTGACGTACAGGTCGGTGAAGATGGTGTTCGCCGGGTTGTCGCCGGCCCAGGTGATGAGCAGCACCTCCTGCACGCTCTGCCACACCGCAAGCCCGGCCGCCACGAACGCGGCCCGCGTGTCGAGCAGCGTCGCCACGGCGAGCAGCGCGATCACCGTGATCGTCACCGCCTGCCGGTAGTCCCAACCGTTCATCGAGCCCACCCAGGCGAGCTCCGGCCACGAGAGCTCCGGCCAGTGCAGCACCAGCGTGGCGGCGGGCACCATGGACCACCACCCCGCACTCAGCGCGGCTGGCCGCTCCCGGAGCCCGACCGCGATCAATGCCAGAAGGAGGACCGTCGCGACCGCCAACGCGGGCGACCAGTGTCCGGCCCGGATCACCGCGGCCTGCCAGCCCACGGTGGCGAGCACGGCCACGACGCCGCGGCCGCGCAGCACCGCGTGGAACGCCACCAGGCCGCACGCCAGCAGTACCAGGTTGATCCGCCCTCGTGGGTACGCATCCGTCAACCGGACGGCGTGCTCGGCCAGTTCGAGTGCGAGCAACACGAGCACGGCCACGCGTAGTCCGCCGGCCCATGCGCGGACAACCGGACCGCCCGGCGACAACCGGGCCTGGAGCGCGCCCGACAACAGTCCCAGCACCTCCCGGGCCGGTGGCCAGCGCCGGTGCCCGGCGCGCTCCATGAGGGTCGCGAGGATCTCCTCGCCACGTTCCCGGCGGTAGCCCTCCGGATAGGCGCGCATCACGGCCAGGTACCGGCGGGCGAGGACGTCACTCATGACCGCACCCCGCTCCGCGGTCGTGGAGGCAGGGATCCGTGTCGTCGCGCGTCATGCGAACGCCACCCGGGCCCGGGCCTTCGGGTCCGTCACCATCTTCGCGGCCGACGCGAGCCGCGCGGCCTCGGCGGTGACGGCCTCGCGCCCGGCGGACGTCAGCGCGTAGTAGCGCCGGGTGCGCCCGTTGACGGTCTCCTCGCTGGTGACCTCGACCAGCCCCGCGCCACTGAGCCGGTCGAGCACCGCGTAGAGACTGCCGGTCGCCAGCGTCACCGACCCCTCCGACAACGCCTCCACGGCACCGAGGATCACGTAGCCGTGCCGCGGCCCGTCGAGCAGCGCCGCCAGCACGAAGTAGCTCGGCGCCCGCAAACTTATACTCATGCGAGAACTATATACGCGTTACGCGACTATGCAAGCCGCAGATGATCATGCCAGACGGCCGCTCGTCGCTGATCACCGGGCGCCGGCACACCGGCTCATCTCACACATCGAAAACGCACTATCAATGGCCGTTCCGCACGAGAATGTCCCTCTCTGTCGCCGAGGGTCCGGGGGTGCCCTCACCCGAATTCGTGGAGGATTCTTGCTAGTGAGTCATGTGAAAACGGCCCTGACGACCCCCTCCCGGTCTCGGCTCGGCCGCCGCCGCCCGGTCCGGGCGGCCTTCCTCGCTCTGGTGGCCACCGCCGCCGCCGTGTTCGCCACACCCGCACCGAGCATGGCCTCCGGTGACAACTACCTGCCCGAATGCGTGTACGCGTCGGTGTCGTGTCAGACCGGTGTCGCGACGACCGCACCACCGAGCGACGCGAGGTGCTATTCCAACGCAATCTTCCGCGTCAAGGTGTGCATCGTCTACGCCGGTGACTTCGTGTACGTCCAGGATCTGGAGGCCGACGGCAACTCGGCGTTGGCGAGGATCCACAGCGGCAGCGGCAACGTCAATGCCCGGTGGTGCCGCAACTCACTGGGGCACAACCTCTGGGTCATGTGCAACTTCGACTGGGTAGAGGACACCCTCAAGCAGGTGTCGGGCGGTTACCGCTATTCGTACGAGAACTACAGCATCACCTCCCTCGGACAGTTCTCCAACAACTGAACGCATGTTCGGTGTGGGGCAGAGCAGAGCAGGTGCTCCGCCCCACACCGCGAACCGGCTACCGCAACTGGCCGGCCGCCAGCCCGCTCTGCACCTGGCGGTGGAACGCGATGTACCCGATCAGCACCGGCAGCATCGCGATCGACATTCCCGCGAACAGGCCGCTGAAGTCGCCCTGGTAGCCCTCGTTCACCGCGAGCGCCGTGAGCCCCTGCGCCAGCACCCAACGCTTCTCCGCGCCCTCGCCCTGCATCAGCACGATCGGCAACACGTACTGGTTCCACTGGAACAGGAAGTTGAAGATGCCGACGCTCACCAGCCCCGGCCGGGCCATCGGCAGCATCACGCGGAAGAACAGTCCATAGTGGCCGCAGCCGTCGACCATCGCGGCCTCCGCCACCGAGTTCGGCAGCGTGCGGAAGAACGCGGTGAGGAAGAAGACGGTGAACGGCAACGAGTACGCCGCGTACACGAGGATGAGCCCCGGCAGCGTGCCCAGCAGCCCGAGGTTCTTCACCACGAAGAACAGCGGCACCAGCGCCAGGAACACCGGGAACATCATGCCGCCGACGAACGCGTAGTACACCACGCGGCTGCCGCGGAACCGGTACCGCGCCAGCACGTACGCCGCCATCGCGCCGAAGAGCATCGTCAGGAAGAGCGCACCGATCACCACGATGGCGCTGTTGAGGAAGTACCGGCCGATGTGCGCCTCGTTCCACGCCCGGCCCCAGTTCTCCCACCGCAGTTCGCCCGGCAGCCCCCACGGGTCGGTGAGAATCTCCTGGTCGCTCTTGAACGAACTGAGCACCGCCCACAGCAGCGGCAGCGTGGTGAGCAGCGCCCAGGCGATCAGGAAACCGTGCGAGAGAAGGGGAACGATACGGCCGCCGTCGCGCGCCGGCTTCGGGGTCGGCTCGCGCTCCGTCTGTTCGTCCTTTGTGGACGTCGTGAGCCCCGTCGCCTCCTTCGGCGACAAATCAACTGCTTCAGCCATCAGAGCTCCACCCGGTCTCGGCGGGTGACCCGCAAGAACATCGCCGCCACCGTCAGCGTGAGGAAGAACATCGCGACCCCGATCGCCGACGCGTATCCGAAGTGTGCCTCCTTGAACGCGGTGTCGTACAGCCGGAGCCCCACCACGTCGGAGGAGAACCCGGGGCCGCCGTCGGTGATGATCTGTACCACGGCGAACGCGTCGATGGCGAGGATCGCCAGGTACACCCACGCGACCTGGATCGTGTCCCACACCAGCGGAACGGTGACCCGTAGCAGAGTGGTGACGCGGTTCGCGCCGTCGAGCAGGGCCGCCTCGTAGATGTCCCGCGGGATCGACTGCATCGCGGCGCTGAACAGCACCACGTAGAACCCGACGTTGCTCCACAGGAGGACCAGCGCGACGCACCAGAACGCGAACCGCGGGTCACCCAACCAGGGCTGGGCCAACGAGCCCAGCCCCACCGCCTCCAGCGCACCGTTGATCAGGCCGCTGTTCGGCGAGTACATCTCCTTCCACAGCACGCCGATGATGGCGACCGACAGCACCTGCGGGAAGAAGTACACGACGCGGTACACGCCGGCACCGCGCACCCCGTGCACTCCCACCCGGTCCCGCCGGCCGCCGACGCTGATCATCGACGCGAAGAACAGGCCGAGCACGATCGTCACCACCGGCAGCAGCACCAGCAGGATCGCGTTGTGTTTCAACGCGTTCCAGAAGTACTTGTCGTCGACGATCCGCCGGAAGTTGTCGAGACCGACGAAGTCGTAGTCGGGCGACAGCCCGCCCCAGTTCGTGCCGGCGATCTGGAACGCCTGCGCGTACGGCGACACCACGAAGATCCCGTACAGCAGCAGCGGCGGCACGAGGAAGGTCGCGACGAACAGCCGCCTGCTCCACCTGTTCCTGACCGACATCAGACCCGCTTGAACTTCTTGATCGTGTCGTCCTTCGCGATCTCGTCGGCGCCTTTCTGGCACTGGTCGACGAACTGCGCCGAGTTGATGCGCTTGGCAAGGAGGTCGGCGCACGCGGAGTTGACCAGGTTGCGCTCCAGCTTGCGGTAGTACGAGTTGTAGAGCCAGTTGAACGTGTTCTTCCCGGCCCCCTGGATCATCTTGGTCACCGAGGTGAGACCGGGTCCCAGCTCGATACCCTCCGCCGACCCGGCGACCACCGTGAGGCTGCTGACCTTCCGGGTGAAGTCGGAGGCGCCCTTCTTCGACAGCATGACCCGCAGGTACTCCAGCCCGCCACGCCCGTTCTTCGCCTTGGCCGGCACGATGAACGGCTCACTGCCGGTGCCCCGGAACGCCTCGAACGGCAGCTTGTCGCCCTTGGTGAGGCTGGGCGGCGGCGCGACGGCCATGTTGAACCCGGGCGGCGTCACCGCCTTCTGCTCGTTCTCCAGCCACGAGCCGCACGAGATGAACACGGCGTTGCCGTTGCACCACTCGGTCTGCGCCTTGATATGGTCCATGCCCTCGGCGCCGGGCTGGAGGAACCCGTCGACCGCGAGCTGGTAGTACGCGTCGGCGGCGGCCTTGACCGCCTCGTGCTTCCACGCGTTGGGTTCGAGGTTGTCGATCGCCTTGAGCACGTCGGTGCCGCCGAGCTTCGCCGCGGCCATGAGGATCGGCCAGCTCATGTAGCGGGCGTGCACGCCGGTGTAGGTCCACGGGTTCATGCCGGCCGCCTTGATGGTGCGGCACAGCGAGATCATCTCGTCCCAGGTCTTCGGGTACTGCCAACCCTTGTCGTTGAACAGCTTCTGCGAGTACCAGATGCCGTAGGCGGAGTACGCGTAGTTGAGCGACAGGAACTTGCCGTCGTACGAGCCGGCGTCGACCACGCCGGGCAGGATCGTGTCCTTGACCGTCTTCTTCGGGTCGTCGAGGCTGGGCGCGGCGAGCAGGTCGCCGAGGTCGGCCAGCGCGCCCTGCGACACGAGGCCGTTGAAGTCGATCTGGCTGCTGCCCGAGTTGTTCACGACGTCCGGCGGGTCACCGGCGACGAACCGCGGCTGCAGCGTCTGCGAGATCTGCTGGGTGGCGGAGTGCTTGATCTCGGCCTTCGGCCAGCGCTCCTTGTACATCGCCTCGTGCGACTTCGCGTACTCCTCGCCGAAGCCGCCGTTGAAGATGACCACTTCCAGCGGCGCGTCCTCCTTGACGCCCAACGGGTTGGCGGCGTTGGCGTCCGCCTTGGCGTCGTCCTTCTTGTCGTCGCCGCCCATCGCGCAACCGGTCAGCGCGCTCGCGCCGGCCATCGCGCCGACAGCGGCCCCCGCGTGCAGTAAGCCGCGCCGACTGATCGTTTGTGCCATGTCGTTGCTCCTGCCCTATGTGGTGGTTCCTGGGAGTCTGGATTTTGCAGGTGGGGCTCAGGAGTTCGCCGGCGCCCAACCGTCGGCGACGAACCTGCCCGCGTCGGCGCCCTCACCGGCGAACAACACACCGCCGGATGTACGGGGGTCGAGCACGAGGACGTGGTCGGTGTAGACGCCGCGGCCCTGTGCGGCGACGTCGGTCTTGTAGCTCCAGCGGAGGTGGGTGGTGCCCGTCGGCACCGGAGCCGTGACGTACCACCATTCCCGGCCGCCGTAGCCGGTGAGGCTGCCGGTGGTGACGGAGAAGCGACGCGTCAACGTCCGCAGCGACAGTGTGGCCGGCACCCAGTTCTGCCCGCCGTCGGGCGAGGTCTCGACGAGCACGCTGTCGTAGCGCGGTTCGGTGTCGTACCAGAGCAGGAACGACGCGACGGCCGCGGCGCCGGCCGGTTTCCGCAGCGGCGCGGTGAGCGTCACGGTGGCGTTGTCGCGCCGTTGGGTGCGCCACGCGGTGCCGCCGAGCACCGGCCGCACCGCGTGCGCGTCGGCGAACGACCGGGCGAGCGCCCGCCGGGCGACCGTGTTCGTTCCCCAGCCCCGGTCGGGGTGCACCCGGTTGCTCAGCACGATGAGGAACGAATGCTGGAGCGGGTCGATGACGATCGACGTGCCGGTGAAACCGGTGTGCCCGAACGTCACCGGCGTCACCAGCGCGTCCATGTAGGAGTGCTTGGCGAGTTCGAAGCCGAGGCCGCGGTCGCTCTCCGGGTAGCGCTCCTCGATGCCGGCGTTGTAGTTGACCAGCGCCTGGCGCACGGTGGCCTCGGCGAGGATCCGCCTGCCCTTGTACGTGCCGCCGTTCAGCAGCATCTGGCACAGGATCGAGAGGTCGTCGGCGGTGGAGAACAGCCCGGCGTGTCCGGCGACGCCGCCCAGTGCCCAGGCGTTCTCGTCGTGCACCTCGCCCCAGACCATGCCGCGCCCCACGTAGGGCTGGTACTCGGTGGCCGCGATCCGGTTCCGCTTCTCGGGGCCGGGGTTGTAGCCGGTGTCGCGCATCGCCAGCGGCGCGGTGATTCCGTCGCGCACGGCCGTCGCCAGGTCTTTTCCGGTGACGCGCTGAATCAGCTCGCCCAGCGCGATGAGCCCGATGTCCGAGTACACGTACTGGTTACCGGGCGACGTGCCGGCGACGAGCGGGGTGGCCAGCGCCGCCGCGAGCCGCGTCTCCGGGGTCGGGTACGTGCTGTAGAACGGCAGGAACGCCGGCAGGCCCGAGGTGTGCGTCAGCAGGTTCTTCACGGTGATCGCGGCCTTGCCGCCGGCCGCGAACTCCGGCACGTACGTGGCGACCGGCGCGTCGAGGTCGACCTTCTTCCGCTCGACCTGCTGCAGCAGCACGATCGTGGTGAACAGCTTCGAGATCGACGCCAGGTCGTACATGGTGTCGACCCGGGCCGGGATCTGCTCCGACTCCGGCAGTTCGGTGCCGACGCGCAACGGCGGCGCGCCGACCGCGCTGTAGCGCACCGCGTCGCCGACCGCGAACCGTTGCACCACAACGCCGTTGTGCGCCGCGAGCACCACGGCGCCGGCGTAGGTCGGCCAGTTCTGGTGGTCGGGCGTGGGCTGCAGGTACGACTCCGCGATGCCGCGCAGCGCGTTGACCGGCTCGGCCAGCAGGCCGGCGTCTCTCGCGGTGCCGGGACGCAGCGTGTCGCGCCGGAACCGGATCTCGTCGGGGGTGACCGTCGGCGGCCCTTCCGCGAGCGCGGCCGCCTCCGGTCCGGCAAACCCGGCGGCCACGTCAGGCCCCACGGGTTCGCGAATCGGGGTGGCGCCGGCCGGGCCCGCGGCGGTGACGCCGACGGTGAGGCAAGCGAGCACGCACAACGGTACCGACCATCGACGCATCATCAACACCTCTCCACATGTCGATGGCCAGGATGAATGTTTCCTTCGTGAGTTTCAAGTGGGTCGAAGGTTATTGCCATCGAACGGTGACCCTAGTACGTTCTGCTGCCATGCGGACGCGATCGGTCGCAGTTCTCACCCTCGCCGTCGCGTTGGCGGGTGCCGGTTCGCCGCCCCCAGCGGCGGCCGGCACCCCTGTGCCGGTCGCCGACCGCACGACACCGGCGGCCGGCCCCATCGCGTCCCCCATCGACCGTCTTCTCTCCGGCATGACGTTGCCGCAGAAGGTCGGCCAGCTCTTCACCGTCTACGCCTACGGTGCCGACGCGGACGCGCCGGCCGCCGCCGACGCCGCGACCAACCGTCGCCTCTACGGCGTCGACACGCCAGCGCAGGTGGTGTCCAAGTACCACCTCGGCGGGGTCATCTACTTCGCGTGGACCAACAGCCTGCAGAACCCGCGCCAGGTCACGGCGCTGAGCAACGGGCTGCAGGCGGCTGCCGGCGGCGTCCCGTTGATGATCTCCACCGACCAGGAGAGCGGGGTCGTGTCGCGCCTGCCGGCGCCGGCCACCCAGTTCCCCGGCAACATGGCGCTGGGCGCCGGTAGGAACGTGCTCGACGCCTTCACCGCCGCGCAGATCACCGGGCGGGAACTGCGCGCGGTGGGCATCGGGCAGGCGTGGGCACCGGTCGCCGACGTGAACGTGAACGCGGCCAACCCGGTGATCGGGGTGCGCTCGTTCAGCAGCGACCCGATCCTCACCGCGGGCCTCACCGCGAGCCAGGTGCTCGGGCTCCAGCTCGGCGCGAACACCTCGGCCGCCGCCAAGCACTTCCCCGGGCACGGCGACACCAACGTCGACAGCCACACCGGCCTGCCGGTCATCAACCACACCCGCGCGGAGTGGAACCGCGTCGACGCGCCGCCGTTCCGCGCGGCCGTCACCGCCGGGGTCGACGCCATCATGACCGCGCACATCGTGGTGCCGGCGCTCGACCCGTCCGGCGATCCGGCGACGCTGTCGCGGCCGATCGTCACCGGCCTGCTGCGCGGCGAACTCGGCTACCGGGGCGTCGTCGTCACCGACTCGCTCGCGATGGAGGGCGTGCGGCAGAAGTACGGCGACGACCGGGTGCCCGTCCTGGCGCTGAAGGCCGGTGTCGACCAGCTGCTGATGCCGCCGAACCTGGACGTCGCCTACAACGCCGTCCTCACGGCCGTCGCCGACGGCGAACTCACCGAGGCCCGCATCGACGAGTCGGTGCGCCGGATCCTCACGCTCAAACAGAAGCGCGGCCGGTTGTCGTGGACGCCGCTCGACCCGGGAGCCGCCGAGCGCACCGTCGGGCAACCGGCGCACCAGCGCGCGGCGCAAGGCGTCACCGACCGCACGGTCACGGCGATCCGCAACGACGCGGGTCTGCTGCCTTACCCGGGCACCGGAAAATCGGTGCTCGTCACCGGATGGAACTCCTCCGTCTACAACAACGTGCCGGCACTCGCCGGCTCGCTGGCCGCACGGGGGGCCAGCGCGTCGGCACTCGTCACCAATTTGCCGACCGACGCACAGATCACCGCGGCGGTCACAGCCGCCGGCACGACGGATCTGACCGTCGTCCTCACCTCCCGGGCGTGGGACACGACGACGGCGGATCCGGGTGGACGCCAGCAGGCGCTGATTCGGGCGCTGGTGGCGACGGGACGCCCGGTTGTGGTGGTCGCGGTGCGCGATCCCTACGACATCGCCCACCTGCCGGGCGTCACCACCTATCTTTCGACGTACAGCTTCACCGCGGTCGCGATGGAATCGTTGGCCAAGGTCCTGCTCGGTGTCACGGCGCCGCACGGAAGGCTTCCGGTCCCGATCCCCGTCGCGGGTGATCCGGGCACCGAGCTGTACCCGTTCGGCCATGGTCTCAGTTGGAGGACTTCATGAGTTCGGGTCTCGACAGGCGGCGCCTGCTGCAAACGAGTGCGGTGGGCGTCGCGGGGGTGGCCGCCGGCGGGCTGGGTGGTGTCGCGCCGGCGGCCGCCCGGCCCGGGCTGATCCCGCGCATCCCGGTGAAGACCGGAATGGACCGGCTGGCCGCCAAGAACTGGGGCGAGCTGCGCGGCAAGCGGGTCGGCGTCGTCTCCAACCCCACCGGCGTCGACCGCGAGTACCGGCACCTGGTCGACCGCATGCACGCCGACGGCATCACCATCGGCGGCGTCTTCGGCCCGGAGCACGGGTTCCGAGGCTCGGCCCAGGCGGGCGGCAGCGAGGGGACGGGCATCGACGCCCGCACCGGCCTGACCGTCTACGACGCCTACGTCGCCAGCCAGGCAAAGTGGGCGCAGATGCTCACCGCGTCGGGCGCGGAGGTCGTGGTGTTCGACATCCAGGACGTCGGGGTCCGCTTCTACACCTACATCTACACGCTCTACGACTCGATGGTCGCGGCCGCGCGATTGGGGTTGCGCTACATCGTGCTCGATCGACCGAACCCCATCGGTGGACGCGCGTACGGCCCGATGATGACCGCGGGCTACACGTCCGGCGTGGGACGCAAGGAGATCGTGCAGCAGCACGGCATGACGGTCGGCGAGCTGGCGAAGTTCTACAACGGCGAGTTCCTGCCGGCCGAGGCGGGCCGTTCGGTCGACCTGGAGGTCGTCACCTGTCAGGGCTGGTTCGGCCGCCTGCGGGCCGGCGACACCGACCTGCCGTGGGTGCTGCCCAGCCCCAACATGCCCACCCCCGACACGGCGGTGGTGTACCCGGGCACCGGGATGTTCGAGGGCGTGGCGTCGCTGTCGGAGGGCCGCGGCACCACCCGTCCGTTCGAGCTGATCGGCGGGCCGGCGTGGGACTACCACTGGTGCGACGCCGTCGTCGCGCAGAACCTGCCCGGCGTGGAGTTCCGCGAGGCGTACTTCACGCCCACGTTCAACAAGTTCGCCAACCAGATGTGCGCCGGCATCGAGGTCAAGGTCACCGACCAGGCCGCGTTCGACCCGATCCGCACCGGCGTGGCGATGCTCGTCGAGGCCCGCAAGTTCGCCGCGTTCCAGTGGCGGGTCGACAACACCAGCCGGCCGTACTGGATCGACCTGCTCACCGGGTCGACCCGCATGCGCACGATGATCGACGCCGGCGCGCCCACCGACGAGGTCGTCGGCGCCTGGTCGGCTGAACTTGCCGCGTTCGACGCCCGGCGCAGGAAGTATCTGATCTACTCTCGGCTCGGGTCATGAACATCGTGCTCGCGATGCCCGACCTGTTCACGGCCCGGATGGCCTCGGCGCCGGCGCCGCCTGGACTGAGGAGTGCAGGGAGCGCAGCGACCGGAGCGACGAGGGAAGGCGGCGCCTCAGAGGCGCTGGGGCCCGCGCGCGCGGAGGCGCGCGCATCAGGCTCGGTCCCAGTCCTGGACCGCGCCGGTGGGGTCAGCACCGGCGCGGTCCAGGGCGTTGCGTCAGCCGGAACCGGTCAGTCGCTTGTGGACGTCGGCCGGAACCGGTTCTCCGGTGAGGCGGGCGATCGCCAGCGCGGCCGCGCCCGCCGCGCCGTCGACGGCCTCGCGCGGCTCGATGCCCAGCCCGGCGGAGATCCCCTCGCGCACCTCGCGGGCCACCGGCCCGGGCGAGAGCAGCACCGAGCCGCCGAGAACCACCGGCGCGCCCGGCGGGGGTTCCACCGTCGACAGCGTGTTCAGCAACCGGTCGGCGGCGGCGTGGCAGATCCGCTCCGCCACCTCGTCTCCCCCGTCGGCGATCGCGCTGACCTCGCGGGCGAACTGGCCGAGCTCGGCCGGCTGCCGGGCGAACCCCTCGGCGAGCACGCCCTGCGCGCACTCCTCGCGGGCCGCCCGCGACCAGTCGGCCGGCGGGGCGACGCCCAGCCACGCGCACGCCGGCTCGACGAGCGCGCTCGGTTCGCCGCGGCCGTCGAGCGCGGCGAGCACCGCCCGCAGCGCGTGGACGCCGATCCACACCGCCGAGCCCTCGTCGCCCAGCAGCCAGCCGTACCCGTCGGCCCGGTGCACCGGCACGCCGCCGGCGAACCGCACCGCGACCGCGCCGGTGCCGGCGATCAGCAGCGTGCCGGCCGGCGCGGCGGTACCCGCGGCGAAGGCCACCTCGAGGTCGGTGACCGTGACGACCTCGCCGCCCAGGCCGGCCCGCGCCCACGCCTCGGTGGCGGCGGCCCGGAACACCGGCCCGCCCCGGCCGGCCGCACCGGCGGCGCCGAGGACGCCCAGGGCCACCGCATCGGCGTCCACTGTGGACAGAGCCGGGCCGAGCGCGGCGCCGAGCGTCTCGGCGAGCCGCCCGCCGCTGCTGTTCTTGTTCGCGCCACCGGCGCGACCCCGGCCCACGACCGTGCCGTCGAGCGCCGCCACCACGCATCGTGTCGACGTGCCGCCCGCGTCGACACCCACCACCAACGTTCGGCTCATAATCCGCTGACCGTACCGGTTCCACGGCTAGGGCGTGGCACCGATTGACCGTGCAACCGAGGCAAAGGAAAGTTTCCTACATGACAGGCCGGAGGCGCAGCGCGCCGCGTCCCCCCGCAACAGAACCGGCGGACCGCAGGTTCGCCGACCGCTCGCCCACGACGGTGCGGGCGCGCGGCCTGTTGCCCAGCCTGTCCCCGGCCGAGCGCCGCGTGGCGCAGGTGATCATCGACGAGGCGGCCACCGCCGCGCACCTGACGATCAGCGACCTCGCCGAGCGCGCCGCGTCCTCGGAGACCACGGTGATCCGGTTCTGCCGCGCGATGGGCTTCGGCGGGTACTCGGAGCTGCGGCTCACGCTCGCCGCCGAGGCCGGACGCGCGCACGACAGCGCCGGCAACGACGAACCGGTCGGTGACATCAGCGAGACCGACGACCTCGCCCAGGTGGTGAAGAAGATCGCGTTCGCCGACGCGCGGGCGGTCGAGGACACCGCCGTGCAGATCGACATCGAGGTCCTGGAGCAGGTGGTCGATCTCGTCGTCGCGGCGCGGCGGGTCGACATCTACGGCGTCGGCGCGAGCGCGTTCGTGGCGCTGGACTTCCAGCAGAAGCTGCACCGGATCGGGCGCATCGCGTACGCGTGGAGCGACATGCACCTCGCCCTCACCAGCGCGGCGCTGCTCGACGAGCGCGACGTCGCGTTCGGCATCTCGCACACGGGCACCACGATGGACACGATCGAGGCGTTCACCGAGGCGGGTCGGCACGGCGCGCGTACCGTCGCGTTGACCAACTTCCCGAAGTCACCGATCACCAAGGCGGCCGATCACGTGCTCACCACCGCGGCGCGGGAAACCACGTTCCGGTCCGGCGCGATGGCGAGCCGGCTCGCCCAGCTCACCGTCATCGACTGCGTCTTCGTCGGGGTGGCGCAACGAACCTACGCGGAGACCCGGATGGCGCTCGATGTCACGTACGAGGCGGTCAGCGGCCGGCGGGTGGCCACCGACCGGCGGCAGGCATGATCGGCGGCGTCGAACCGGTGCCGCTGTCGCGCACCGAGCAGCGCAACCCGCGTAGCGAGTCGATCGACCGGATGCCGACCCTCGAGCTGCTGCGGCTGATCAACGACGAGGACCGCACCGTGGCCGACGCGGTGAGCCGGGTCCTGCCCGAGATCGCCGCGGCGGTCGACCTCGCGGTCACCGCGCTGGAGTCGGGGCACCGGGTGCACTACGTCGGCGCCGGAACGTCGGGCCGCATCGCGGTGCTCGACGCGGCCGAGCTGATCCCGACGTTCGGCGTCGAGCCGGGCCGCGTGGTCGCGCACATCGCGGGCGGCCCGCGCGCGTTGACCAACCCGTCGGAGGGCGCGGAGGACGACGAGGCGGCCGGCGTCGCCGCGGTGGCCGCGGTCGTCGCGGGCGATCTGGTGGTCGGGCTCAGTGCGAGCGGACGGACGCCGTTCGTGCGCGCCGCTCTCTCGGTGGCCCGGTCCCGGGGCGCCGCGACGGTGTTCGTGTCGGCGAACCCGTCGTCGCCGATCGCGTCCATTGTGGACATCCACATCGCGCCGGACACGGGTCCGGAGGTGCTCACCGGGTCCACCCGGATGAAGGCGGGAACGGCGCAGAAGCTCGTGCTGAACGCGTTCTCGACCGCGACGATGGTCCGGTTGGGCCGCACCTACTCGAACCTGATGACCGACATGCTCGCCAGCAACGACAAGCTGCGGGCGCGCCAGTTGCGCATCGTCGCCGAGGCCACGGGCGCCGACGTGGCCGCCTGCCGCGACGCCCTCCGCAAGGCCGACGGCGACGCCCGCGTGGCCGTCCTGACCCTGGTCGCCGCCGCAAGCACGGAACGCGCCCGCGAAGCCCTGGAAGCCGCCGACGGCAAAGTCCACCAGGCCCTAGCGTTGCTCAACGGCCACGCCTGACCCCCTCTACGAGTCGATCTTGCAGTTGTGGTGCCAGGATCGCCCTGCTGTGGTCGGGTTTGTGGGGCACCACAACTGCAAGATCGACGGGTCAGGTGAGGAAGATGCGGCGCATTTCGGCGCCGAGGTTGATGCCGCCGATCACGGCGCCGTTCGGGTCGATGACGTTGGTGGTGTTGTTGCGCCGCATCGTCTCGCGCACCGGCGGCGGCAGCGGCGGCGGCTCGTCCATGGTGTCGATGACCTGACGCGACACCGAGATCAGCCGGTTCGCCAGGTGGGCGGCGTCGGAGCCCACCGGCACGCTGCCGAACTCCCAGCCCGCCGTGGTGAGGTCGAGCACCTCGAGCATGTGTGGCAGCAGCGCGTTCGAGCCGGGCAGCGCCACGACGCGGGCCGGGTGGACGCCGATCACGGTGACCGCCGCCGCCACGTGGATGTACGGGTGGAACCCGCAGGGCAGGTTGAACAGCGGCGTACGCAGGTGCGGTCCGAAATGCCGCCACAACGCGCGGTAGTTGCGCCGGTCGACGGCGTACTGGTGCCCGCTACGCCGGCTCACGTCGCTGACCTGCGCAAACACGTCGGCGTACGCTTCCTCCGCGGTGTCCCGGACAATGCGGACGGCCACCGCCAGGGCGTTGTCGTCGGTGCCCAGCATCGGCGCCATCGCCGCCGCCTGCTCGTCGAACCGCGCCCGCGCGTTCGGGTTGAACCGCTGCCGGATCTCCTGGATGAGGGCCTGCTGGCGCCCCGGGTCGAGTACGACCTGATTGTCGGCCGACCCCCGCCGGAACCACCGCATATCGCCTCGCTTCACCCGTCACCTGGACCCGCGCCATGCTAGCCCAGCCCGGCGACCCCCCGGGCGCAACGCCCGCCCGCCACACCCCCGGATCTTGGACTCCCGACGGGCCTACAGGCCCTCGAACCGTCCAAGATCCGGAATTGGGCCACGAAGTTTCGACCGAAGCGAAGAGACATTGACATCTTTCGACGAAAGCGCCACGCTGAGCACCTGAGAGCGCTCTCCAGATCACGGGCCGCGCACCTCCGGCCGGCCGTCCCGCCCGGCGGCCGGCCGGTTCCGTACGACGCCCCGCCCCTCCGCACTGCCGCACCGCACCGCACTGCCGCACCGCACCGCACTGCCGCACCGCACCGCACTGCCGCACCGCACCGCACTGCCGCACC
>NZ_BOPG01000018.1 GCF_016863635.1 Virgisporangium aurantiacum
GCCGCACCGCACCGCACTGCCGCACCGCACCGCACTGCCGCACCGCACCGCACTGCCGCACCGCACCGCACTGCCGCACCGCACCGCTGCACCGCCCCGCCTCGCCGCACGCAGCACCGCCCGCCGCACCGCCGCACGCAGCACCGCCCCACACCCCGCACCCCCGACACGGCACGCGATCACCCCCCGAAGGAGTGCCGATGACCCGCCCATCCCCCCGGAGACGACTGCCCGCGCTCGCCGCCACCCTCCTGCTCGCCGTCGCCACCTACCTGGTCGCCGCCGCGCCGCCGGCCGCCGCCGCCGAGGTGCTGCTCTCCCAGGGCAAGCCGGCCACCGCGTCGTCCACCGAGAACGCCGCCTTCCCCGCGACCGCCGCCGTCGACGGCAACGCCGGCACCCGGTGGTCGAGCGCCTTCAGCGATCCACAGTGGATCCAGGTCGACCTCGGCGTCGCCGCGACGCTCACCCGCGTGGTCCTCACCTGGGAGACGGCCTACGCCCGGGCGTTCACCGTGCAGACGTCGACGAACGCGAGCACCTGGGCCACCGCCTACAGCACCACGACCGGCACCGGCGGAACGCAGAATCTCACGGTGACCGGCACCGCGCGGTACGTGCGGGTGAACACGACGCAGCGGGCCACCCAGTGGGGCGTCTCGCTGTGGGAGTTCCAGGTCTACGGTGACACCGGCACCAGCAACCCGCCGACCAACGGCCAGCTCTCGTACGCCAAGCCGGGTACGGCGTCGACGAGCCAGAACGACGGCGCCTGCTGGGAATGCACGCCGGACAAGGCGTTCGACAACGACCCCGCCACCCGCTGGGCGACCAGCGCGACCACCGGCTGGGTCGACCCGGGATGGATCTCCGTCGATCTCGGCGCGACCGCGAACATCACCCAGGTGGTGCTGCAGTGGGATCCGGCGTACGCGACGGCGTACCAGATCCAGGTGTCGGCGAACGCCAGCACGTGGACCACGATCTACTCGACCACCACCGGCCGCGGCTTCAAGGAGACCATCAACGCCTCGGGCACCGGCCGCTACGTACGCATGTACGGCACGGCCCGGTCGGGGCCGTACGGTTACTCGCTCTACGAGTTCCGGATCTACGGGACGGGCGGAGCACCCGTCGCCCCACCGGCGATGCCGCCGGATCCCGTGTTCCCGGCCACGAACCTGGTGTGGAGCGACGAGTTCAACGGCGCCGCCGGCAGCAAGCCCGATGGTACGAAGTGGACGATCGACCCGGGCACCGGCCAGAACAACGAACTGCAGTACTACACGAACAACAACAACGCGAACATGGACGGCGCCGGCTCGCTCGTGATCGAGGCACGCCGCGAAGCGGCGGGTGGACGCGAGTACACGTCGCACCGGATGAACACCGGCACGAAGTTCACCGTCCAGTATGGACGGATCGAGGCGCGGATCCGCGTGCCGAAGGGCAATGGCCTCTGGCCGGCCTTCTGGATGATGGGCGCCGACTTCCTCACCGGACGCCCGTGGCCGTACAACGGCGAGATCGACATCATGGAGGTCCTCGGCCGCAACACGTTGGAGGGCTACTCGACGCTGCACGCCCCGCAGTACAACGGCGGCGGCGGGTACGGCCAGAGGTACGCCGCACCGGGCGGCGCCGACTTCTCGGGCGGGTTCCACGTGTGGTCGGCCGAGTGGGACAGCCGCGGCATCCGGTTCCGGGTCGACGGCGTCGAGGTGTTCTACGCCAGCAAGGAGACCGTCGAGTCGACCCGCGGTCCGTGGGTGTTCGACCACCCGTTCTACCTCATCCTGAACCTCGCCGTCGGCGGCGACTTCCCCGGACCGGTCGACGGCACCACGCCGTTCCCCGCCCGGATGCTCGTCGACTACGTGAGGGTCTACAAATAGGGCTTCCCCGCTCCGGGTGGTGCCGCCGACGCCACCCGGAGCGGGGATACTGGCTCGATGTACAGGTTCTTCGGAGTCGCCGCCGACTCGACCGTCGACGCGCGCACGCTCGTCGCCACCGCGAAGAGGGCGGAGGCGGCCGGCTTCGCCGGTCTCGTCCTGCCCGACCATCTCATCGAACAGCACGCGCCGATCCCGGTGCTGGCGACGATCGCCGCCGTCACCGAGCGGCTGCGGGTGATGCCGTTCGTGCTCAACAGCGGCCTGCGCCACCCGGCCGTGCTGGCACAGGACCTCGCCACGATCGACGTGCTCTCCGGCGGTCGCCTGGAGATCGGCATCGGCGCCGGGTGGAACAAGGCGGAGCACGACGCGATCGGGCTGCCGTTCGACCCGCCCGCCGTCCGGACGCGGCGGCTGGAGGAGACGGTCTCCGTCCTGAAGGGCTGCTTCGCCGACCTGCCGTTCTCGTACCGCGGCGAGTTCTTCACGCTCGACGGGCACAACGGCTTCCCGAAGCCCGTGCAGATGCCGCATCCGCCGCTGTTCATCGGTGGCGGCGGGCGCCGCACGCTCACGCTCGCCGCCCGCGAGGCCGACATCGTCGGGCTGGCGCCGCGCATCCGGCCCGCCACCCACGGCATGCCGCCACCCGACGCACACAGCTTCACCATCGCGTCGGCCGAGGAGAAGGTGGCCTGGGTCCGCGAGGCGGCCGGCGACCGGTTCGCGTCGCTGGAACTGAACGTCTACCCCAGCGGCGGTCCGCTGGTGATCACCGACAACGCGAAGCCGCTCGCCCAGGAGCGCGCCGACCGGCTCCGCCAGGCGACCGGCGTCGAGCTGAGCGCCATCGACATCCTGGAGTCGCCGCACGTGTGGATCGGCTCGGTCGACGGGTTGGTCGCCAAGGTGCACGAGCTACGCGAGCGGCTGGGCGTCACGTCGTTCATGCTCGGTGACGTCGATGACGCGCTGCCGCTCGTGGAACGCCTCGTCTGATCCGCCCGTCAGGCCGTGCCCCAACGCGGTGACGCGGTGCACCACGGCTCCCCCGGTCCGGACGCTCGCCACCAGACCGGCCGTCCGCAACGCGGTCAGGTGCTCCGACGCCGACGACAGGCTGACATCGACGTCGCGGGCGAGCGTCGACGTGGTATGGCGTCCCGGTCGGGCCGCGGCACGCAGGACGGCCGCTCTCGTGCGTCCCATAAGATTTGCCACCGGATCGCCCGCGGCCCAGACCGGCGCCGCGGCCTGGACCACGACGAGCGTCGCCCGCCCCGGCTCGATCTGCACGCGCGGCCGCGGCCCGGCGAACGGTGACGGGCACAGCAGCAGGCCGTGGCCGCCGGCGCGCACCTCGGCATGATGTCGATGTGTGTCGATCTCCAGCACCGGCGACCGCCACCGGACCGCCGGGTGCAGGCCGGCGAGCACACCGTCCACTCCGGACAGTGCGTACCGGTGGCCGAGTTCGGCGACGTCGCGGTGGTGCGCCCTTCGCAGGGTCGGCCAGTCCGGCGCGAGCACCTCGTGGAAGAGGTGCCGCAGCGACGCCACGAGCGCGTCGAGCAGTTCCGGATCCGCGCTCGCGAACCGGCGGCGCGACGCGGTGGGGCGCAGGTGGGTGCACGTCGCGCCGACCTCCGACCGGATCCGGCGGGCGGGCGTGGCCCGGACCGTCGCGAGACCGTCCTCGATCGAGTCGAGGCTGCCCCGCGGGGTGAGAAAATCGGGCAGGACGCCGTGCGCCGGCAGCAGGTGCAGCAGCGGACCGAGGCCGGGTGCCGCCCGCCGGAACCGCGCCGCCAGCGCCGGTGCGGCGGCCGCCACCGCGGGCTCCCGCAACGCCTGGCTGGCGAGCACGGCCGTGCCGACCGGATGGGGACCGGACACGATCCGCACCCGCGCCAGGTCGGCGGATGTCAGCTTCACGCGGAGCATCCCCGATGGTCGCACGCTTTTCGGCCTCCGCCGAAGGGGTTGACCGGTGCCGGCTTCTTCGCCGATCGTGCTCGCACGGTCGACGGGCCGAAGGGGGAACTGTGCGGATCGGTCTTGTCGTGCTGTGTGTGGCGGTCGCCGCGCTGGCGGGTTGCGGATCCTCCCCGCCAGCACCGTCGGTGCCGCCCTCTTCCGCGCCGCCGTCGGTGTCGGCCGCACCGCAGTCACCCGCGCCCGGGACGCACACCCAGGCGCTGTACGTCAACGGCGTCCGACGGACGTTCATGCTCCACGCGCCCGAGGGCTACGTGCCCGGCACGCCGGTGCCGCTGGTGATCGGCCTGCACTGCCGCCCGTGCAACGCGTCCTTCTTCCGGGGGCTGAGCGGCCTCGACGCGACGGCCGACAAGCACGGCTTCCTGGTCGCCTACCCCGACGGCGTGAGCGGCACGTTCAACGGAATGACCTGCTGCGGCGACGCCGACGACGTCACGTTCCTCCGTGAACTGGCCCGCCACCTCGTGGCGACGTGGGGCGTCGACGCCCGGCGGGTATTCCTGACCGGAATATCGAACGGCGGCGACATGAGTTTCCGGGCCGCCGTCGAGAGCCAGGGCGTGTTCGCCGCGATCGCCGCGATCAGCGGCGGCTACATCGGCACCCGCGCCGACGACGCCGGGTTCGTCCCACGCGATCCGATCTCGGTGCTGACGATCATCGGAACCATCGACCCGAGCTTCGGCTCGTACAACGTCGGGATCACCGCCTGGCAGGACCGCCTGAAGTGCCCACCCTCGTCCGCCCCGGCATTGAGCCTGGCGGACACCCGCACCGTGGCGACCTGCGCCGACGGCAGCACGGTCGACGTGCACCGGGTCACCGGCATGGGCCACGTCTGGCCCGGCGCGTCGGGCGGACCACTGTCCTGGCCCGACGCGCCGTTCACGGCCGGCGAGGTGATCTGGGCGTTCTTCGCCGCCCATCCCCGGATCGGCTGACCCGCCGGTCAGCCCTGTCGGCGTTGTCGGCCCGGTCAGCCCTGGGAGTCGCCGGTGGCGTCCGTCGGCCCGGCGGGCGTGGCCGGCGTGTCAGCGGCCGTGGCCGGCGTCGCCGGAGTTGCCGGCGGAGTCACGGCGGCGGCCGGCTTGGCCGGCGTATCCGCGGCGGACGTCGCGGCCGGCGGAGCCACGGTGGCGGCCGGCGTGGCGGGAGTGGCCGTGCCGGGCGTGGCGGGTGCGGGGACGGCGGGGGTCGCCGGCGTGTCCACAGTGGGCGTCGCCGGCGTGTCCACGGACGGCAGGACCACGGCCGGAGCCGCCGGAGCCGCTGCGGACGCCGTCGCGGCCGGCGGCGCCGCCGGCTTGTCCACGGCCGGAGCCGCTGCCGGAGCCGCTGCCGGGGCCGCCGGCTCTGCCGCGGGCAGGGCCGGCGCGGCCGGTGCCGTGGCCAGTGCCGCCGGTGCGGGCTCCGTGACCTGCGCCGCCGGGGGCTGGATCCACTCCGCCACCCGGGCGAAGTTGACGCCCCAGCCGACGCCGAACGCCGGTGCGACGATGACGCGGGGGTTGTCGGGGTCCCACGCCGACCGGCGCAGCTTGTCGACGCTCGGGCGGCGGAAGTCGTACGGGACGCCACCCACTTCGCCGTGCCATTCGCGCTGCTCGGACGGCTTGTCGAGTTCCTTGGCGACGGCGGCGCCCACCAGCGCGCCCGCTGCCGCGACGATCAGTCTGCCCACGATTGCGACCATCACCCCAGGCTACGACCTATAGGAAACAACCGTCGGACCATGGCGCTCGGGCGGTTCACAGGGTAGAAACATCGCATCCACCGTCACCTCTGATCCGTCTCCCCTCGACCGTCCGAGAGAGCGCTCTCCGAGATCAATCCGGAATGCGACCGCCACCGGAGAAAGGACATATCGCATGACCCCCACCGTCGAGGATCCTCCCGGCCGACGCCGCGGGCGGACCCTCGTGATCGCGCTGGCGACCGTCACGGCGATCGCCGTCACCGCGCCCGCCGCCTCGGCCCACCCGGACCGGCCCGGCGCGCCCACCTTCGGGTCCAATGTCACGATTTTCGATCCGAGCATGCCCCTCACCCAGATCCAGGCGACGCTCGACGCCGCCCACGCCGCCTCCGTCGACGACGAGATGGGCACCGCGCGCCGGGCGTTCCTGTTCAAGCCCGGCACCTACGGCACCACCGAGCACCCGCTGCAGTTCAAGGTCGGCTACTACACCGAGGTCGCCGGTCTCGGCGGCTCGCCCACCGACGTGGTCATCAACGGCAAGGTCGAGGTCTACAACCGCTGCCTCACCGAGGGTGGCACCGCGAACTGCCTGGCGCTGGTGAACTTCTGGCGCACCATCTCCAACCTGTCGATCAACATCAATCAGACGGGCACCGACGGCTGCCGCGCGTCGGCGAACTTCTGGGCGGTCTCGCAGGCCGTGTCGATGCGGCGGCTGAACATCACCGGCGGCGGACTGTCCCTCATGGACTACTGCACCGCCGGCCCGCAGTACGCCAGCGGCGGGTTCATCGCCGACTCGCGGCTGCCCGCCACCACCAACGGCTCGCAGCAGCAGTGGCTGACCCGCAACAGCGAGGTCGCCGGCTGGTCGAACGGCGTGTGGAACCAGGTGTTCGCCGGCGTGGTCGGCGCACCGGACGACGCGGCGTTCCCGAACCCGCCGTACACCACGCTCGACACCACGCCGGTCAGCCGCGAAAAGCCCTACCTGTACGTGGATTCCCGCGGCAAATACCAGGTTCGCGTTCCGGACGCCCGTCGCAACACCCGCGGTGTGTCGTGGGCCAACGGAATGACGCCGGGACGCTCGATCGCGCTCGACGACTTCTACGTCGCCCGACCGGGCGACTCCGTGCAGAGCATCAACAACGCGCTCGCCCGCGGCAAGAACCTGCTGCTGACCCCGGGCGTGTACGACATCGCCCGCAGCATCGAAGTGAAGCGGTCGAACACCGTGGTGCTCGGCATCGGGCATGCCACGCTCACCGCCGTGAACGGCGCGACGCCGCTCAGTGTGGCCGACGTTCCCGGCGTCGTCGTGGCCGGCGTGACGATCGACGCGGGCCTGCGCGAGTCCAAGGTTCTTCTCCAGGTGGGCAGCCGGCACGGCCGCGGCCACAGCGACCCGCGCAACCCGACCACACTGTCCGATGTGTACTTCCGCGTCGGCGGGCCGCACGTCGGCAAGGCCGACACCGCGCTGGAGGTCAACAGCGACAACGTCCTCATCGACCACACCTGGGTGTGGCGCGGCGACCACGGCGTCGAGGGCTTCACCGACACCCAGCGCTGGAACATCAACACCGGCCGGTACGGCGCGGTCATCAACGGCGACCACGTGACGGCCACCGGCCTGTTCGTCGAGCACTTCCAGCGGTATAACACGGTGTGGAACGGCGACGACGGCACGACGATCCTTTACCAGAACGAACTGCCGTACGACCCGCCCACGCAGGCCGACTGGATGAACGGCGACGTCGAGGGCTACGCCGGCTACAAGGTCGGCAACCGCGTACGCACCCACACCCTGTGGGGCGCCGGGGTCTACGTGTTCAACCAGAACAACCCGTCGATCCACACGGAGAACGGGTTCGAGGTGCCGAACCGTCCGGGTGTGCAACTGCACCACATCATGACGGTCAACCTCAGCGCCGGCACCATCGACCACGTCGTCAACGGCGTGGGCGACGCGGCCGACACGACGAAGATCGGTGTCCCGGTGTACATCGTGGAGTATCCGACTCCGTAACAGGCCGGACGGCGGGGTGCACGCCGGGCAGGAGCACCCCGCCGTCCTCTGCTCTCAGCAGATTCCTTTGGTGCGCAAGGCTTCCCGGTTCCATCGTGGTCGTATGACGACACAGACCATGGCCGGGCTCACCGGGTCGATCGACGACCAGGTGGCCGCCCGGCTCCTGCATCAACGCATCATCGTGCTGGGTTCCGAGGTCGACGACCCGATCGCCAACCGGCTGTGCGGCCAGTTGCTGCTGCTGGCGGCGGAGGACCCACGCAGCGACATCAGCCTGTACATCAACTCGCCGGGCGGCTCGGTGAGCGCGGGGCTGGCCATCTACGACACGATGCGCCTGATCCCCAACGACGTCAGCACGCTGGCGATGGGCCTCGCCGGCAGCATGGGCCAGTTCCTGCTGTCGGCCGGCACCCGCGGCAAGCGGTTCAGCCTCCCGCACGCGCAGATCCTCATGCACCAGGGCTCGGCCGGCTTCGGCGGCACCGCGGCCGACGTCGAGATCTACGCGGGCCAACTCGAACGCATCGGCATCACGCTGACCCGGCTCATCGCCGAGCACACCGGCCAGTCCGTGGAGACCGTCGAGCAGGACAGCCGGCGCGACCGCTGGTTCAACGCGGCGGAGGCCAAGGAGTACGGCTTCATCGACCACATCCTGGAACGGGTCGACGACGTGCGCCCGACCATCTCCCGTCGTCCGGTCGGGGTCGGAGTCGGCGCATGAGCGCCGGAGCGAAGCGGAGGCGTTCATGCGCCGCTCCTGTGCGGGATTTCGGAGGCAGAGCATGAGCAACTACCTGATTCCGACGGTCGTCGAGAAGACGCCCTCCGGCGAGCGCGCGTTCGACATCTACTCGCGGCTGCTGTCCGAGCGCATCATCTTCCTCGGCACCCCCATCGACGATGGCGTGGCCAACGTGGTGATCGCGCAGCTGATCTACCTGGACTCCGTGAACGAGCAGGAGATCGGCCTCTACATCAACTCCCCGGGCGGCTCGTTCAGCGCGCTGACCGCCATCTACGACACGATGACCTTCATCCGGTCACCGATCGCCACGTTCTGCGTGGGGCAGGCCGCCTCCGCGGCCGCCGCCCTGCTCGCGGCCGGCACGCCGGGCCGGCGGTCGGTGCTGCGACACGCCAAGGTGACGCTGCACCAGCCCACCAGCCAGGCCCGGGGCACCCTGCCCGACCTGGCCGTGGAGGCGAAGGAGGTGGCCCGGGTGCGCGCCGAGATGGACGAGATCCTGAGTGTCCACACCGGACACTCGACGTCGAAGGTCCGCGCGGACACCGATCGCAGCATGACCCTGTCGGCCCAGGAAGCGGTCGACTACGGCCTGGCCGACCGCGTGATCAGCAGCCGCAAGGTGGCCCTCGCCCGCGCCGGTTGATCGTTGACGGTGCGACGTTTCCGCTGTTCGCGAAACAGCAGGACGTCGCACCGCTGTCGGTCATGCCGCCAGGAGAACCACGTCACCGGAACGACGCACGGGGCGGCCGGGGCCCGGTACCGGCCCGACCGCGGGACGACGCCACGCCGGAGCCGGCTCGCGACGGCTCGGCTCGCCGCGGCCCTGCTCACCGCGGCTCAGCTCACGGCGGCTCAGCTCGCCGCGCCCCGCCGCGGGTTCCGCCGCGAGGTCCTGCCACACCTCCGCGAGCAGGTCGGACAGGTCGATCCCCAGCGCCGCGCAGACCGCGGCAAGCACCTCGGAGCTCGCCTCCTTGCGCCCCCGCTCGACCTCCGACAGGTACGGCATCGACACCCGGGCCGCCCGGGCCACGTCGGCCAGGGTGCGCCGCTGCCGCTGCCGGTGGCGGCGCAGCACGCCGCCGACGAGCGAGCGCAACAGCGGCCGGGGCCGCCGCCGCGGGTCGAGGAACACCAGGTCCGCCATCGCCAAACCATAACGGCGCCCCCGCGCGGCAGGCCCCCGTTTCACCGCGGGCGTAATCCTCGCGACCCGGGACAACCACGCGCGGCGGTCAGGCCTCGGGGAGGCGCAGCCGGAACGTCGCGCCCTCGCCCGGGGCGGTCCGCACGTCCACCCGACCGCCGTGCGCCGTCACCAGTGACCGGACGATCGTCAGGCCCAGCCCCGCGCCGCTGCCCGCCGCCCGGCTGCGCGACGTGTCGGCCCGGAAGAAGCGGTCGAACACCCGGGCCGCCGCCTCCGCGTCCATCCCCGGCCCGGAGTCGGCCAGTTCGAGGATCGCCTCGCCGGCCACCGTTCCCACCCCGATCCGCACCGGCGTGCCGGGAGGCGTGTGGGCGATCACGTTGCCGACGAGGTTCGTCGCCACCTGCCGGAGCCGCGCCTCGTCACCGAGAACGGGTGCCCGCCCGGGTGGACCGGCGCCGCCCGAACCCGTCACCGTGACCGGTCGCGACGGGTCGAGCGCCCGCAGGTCGCCCCGCATGTCCGCCGCGATCGTGCGCAGGTCCATCGGGGTGAGGGCGAGCACGTCGGGTTGCTCGTCGACCGTGGCCAGCAGCAGCAGGTCCTCGGCCAGCGAGGCCAACCGGGTGGCCTCGCGTTCGATGTGGTTCATCGTGCGGTCGACGTCGTCGCGGGACGGGAGGCCGCCCATCCGGTACAGCTCGGTGAAGCCCTTGATGCCGAACAGCGGCGTCCGCAGCTCGTGGCTGACGTCGCTGAGCAGCGCCCGCATCCGCGCCTCCGACCGTTCGCGCGCGGCGAACGCGCGCTCGATCTGCGCCAGCATCCCGTTCAGGGACGACGCCAACCGGCCCACCTCGGTTCGGGGTGGGGCGACCTCGGGCACGCGGTGGGTCAGGTCACCGCCGGCGATCGCGGCGGCCGTCTCCTCCATGCGGCGCAACGGTTTCAGCCCGGCGCGCATCGCGAACCACCCCAGCAGCGCGAGCACCACGAGCACCGCGAGGAACGTCAGCGTGCTGACCGTCCACATGCGACGGACCGTCGAGTCGACGGCCGAGAGCCGGGCCGCGACGGCGACCGCGGTGCCGTCGTCGGGGCGTTCGCCGACGATGACCCGCCAACCGGGGACGTCGAACGGCTCGCCCTGCCGCGACAGGACACCGGCGGGCAGGCGCGGAACCGACGACGCGCCCGGCGTCCGGGCGGAGCGTACGACCGAGCCGTCGGTCGCGAGTTCCGCCACGTACACGTCGCTGATCATGTCGAGCGAGGTGCGGAACTCCGCCGGAAGCTGGTCGGCCACCTGGATCGGCACGCGCGTCAGGACGGCGCCCAGCAACCGGAGCTGGCTGTCGACCCGGTCGACGAGATGCCGCCGCAGCATCGTCACCGCGACGGTGTCGGTGACCGCCACGCCGATCGTCAGCAGCACCATGCACGCCAGCAGAAGCCGGGCGCGCAAAGACAACCGGCTCATGGCCGCACCCGGTCCAGGACGTACCCCACGCCGTGCACCGTGCGGATCAGCCGCGGGTCGAGCTTGCGGCGGAGGTAGCTGATGTACGTGTCGACGATGCTGTGGTCGCCGCCGAAATCGTAGTTCCACACGCGGTCCAGGATCTCGGCCTTGCCCACGACGGTGCCCGGACTACGGATCAGGAAGAGCAGCAACCGGAACTCCGTCGGCGACAGCCGCACCGGCCGCCCGGCGAGGTGAACCAGGCGACCCGCCGGATCCACCGACAGGTCGCCGACCACGATCGTGTCGACCGCGGATCCCCCGGTGCGGCGCAGGATCGCGCGGATGCGGGCGATCAGCTCCTCGAGGTCGAACGGCTTGGTGACGTAGTCGTCGCCGCCGAGCGTCAACCCCTGCACCTTGTCGGCGGGCGCGTCGCGGGCGGTGAGGAACAGCACCGGAACCCGCGCCCCGCCGTCGCGCAGCCGCCGCACGACGTCGAAGCCGTCCATGTCGGGCAGCATCACGTCGAGCAGCACGAGATCGGGCGGTTCGCGGCGCGCCGCGTCGACGGCCGCCCGGCCGGTGGCCGCCGACGTCACCGTGAACCCGGCGAACCGCAGCGTCGCCGACAGCAGTTCCCGCACGGTCGGCTCGTCATCGACGACGAGGAGGGACTCCATGCGTCCTCACTCTAGGCGGAACCGGAACGAGACCGGCGAGCGTTCCCACCGCCGCGCCGACGAGGACCGCCACGAACACGTTGCCCCGCAGGGCGATTCCGGCCGCGGGAAGCTGGATCACGAACACGGTCGCGGTCGCCGTGGCAGTCGCGGCCGTCGCGGCCGTCACCGCCGCGGATCCGGCGGCCAGCGCCACACCAAGCCGCGCGGCCCCGGGCCAGCCACGCTCCGGCGTGAGGATTCTCATCAATATGACGCCCGTCGCGAACATCACGATGAACGCCGATCGCCACCGCACCGTCCCCCCGCCCAGCGGATCGTCGATCCGGTCGCGCAGCGCGTAGGCGATCGGCCCGTCGACGTCGAGCGACCACGGAACGCCGAGCGACCACGGCAGCAACCCGAGCACGTCCGCCCCGGCGAGCAGCGCCGCACCGGCCACCCGCGTGCCGCCGTGGACCGCGCCGAGCACGAGCCCCACCACGGTTCCCAGCAACGCCACCCCACCGAACACGACGGCCACCGCCGCGATCGGACGACGCCAGACCGCCGGCAGCAGGAAGCCGCCGAGCGCGAGCCCCGCGAGCAGCGCGGCACCGGACACGGCCGACCCGACCCCGGCCCGGAACGCCACGCCGATGCCGTCGGAGGCAACCCGTTCCACGTCGACCGGCCCACCCCGCCCGAGCCACGCCAGAATCCAGATCCCCACGACAAACGCGAGGAACGCCGCTATCAGGCCGGGCAGCGTCCGTCGCCGCCACACGAACAGCAGCACCAGCACGGCGACGCCCGTGAGCGTCACGCCCAGCGGCATCACGTCCACGGTGCCGTCCAGCGTGACCGGCAACCCACCGCGCACCGGCAACCGTTCGCTGCCGGGGACAGCGGTACCGCTCACCGTCAGGTCGACCGGTGCGCCGACCGCGAGCGCCACCACCGCCGCACCCGCGCGGACCCGCGCACCGGTGCCGGCGCCGGGCACCAACATCGCGACGCCCAGCACCGCGACAACCGCCATGGCACCGGCCGCCGCCGCGCCGATCGCCACACCCTCCACAGTGGACCGGAACGGGCCGCGCATCACGCGTCCCGGAACCGGAGCGACACGTAGCCGAGCAGCAGCACGCCCGCCACGGCGACGTACATCCACGTGATGCCGGCCCACGGCGACAGCGCCTCCGGATCCCGCATGACGCGCATGATCTGCTGGCCCGCGCTCGTCGGCCACCACCGTGCGAACCAGGCCGGCAGGAGGCCGCCGATGAGCGGGATCAGCAGCGTGCTCGCCACCACGACGGTGAACGCCCCCGCGGTCGACCGCACGATCATCCCGACGCCCACACCGAGCAGGGCCACGGCGGTCAGCCACCAGCCGGCGCCGAGCACGGCCCGGAGCACGTGCGGATCGTCCAATGTGGACGATGGGGCGTCCAGGCCGGACAGGGTCGGCTGCCCGGACAGGTAGGCCGCGAACACCGCGACGTTGGCCACGCCGAACGCGGCCGCGCCGAGCACGATCGCCTTCGCACCCAGCAGCCGGCCCCGGTACGGCACCGCCGCGAGCGTCGGCCGGATCGTGCCGGTGGCGTACTCCGACGTCACGCTGAGCACGCCGAGCGCGCCGATCGCCAACTGGGCGAACACGAACGAGCCGATGAGGCTGACGTACGTGGGGTCGAAGGCGGCCCGGTCGGCCGCGGACAGCGTCCCGTACTCGCGCGCCTGCCCGGAGCTGATGAGCACGCCGAAGACGACCGCGCACACGACGGTGAGGGCGACCGTCAGCAGCACCGACCGCAGGCTGCGCACCTTCGTCCACTCGGACCGGACGATGCCGTTCATCGCGCACCCCCGGCGGCCGCGTACTCGACGCTGGCGGCGGTGAGGTCCATGAAGACCTGCTCCAGCGAGTCCCGCCGCGGTGTCAGTTCCGACAGGGCGATCCCGTGCGCGGCGGCCACCCTGCCGATCGCCGCACCGTCCAAAGAGGACACCACGAGCCCGTCGTCGGGCCGGGCGACGACGTGTCCGCCGGCGCCGGTCAGCAACGCGCCCAGGCGCGCCGGTTCGTCGGTGCGCACGAGCAACTCGTGCCGGGAGTTGCGGCGGAGCACGTCGTCGAGGGGCGCGTCGGCGATCAGCCGTCCCCTGCCGATCACCACGAGATGGTCGGCGGTCAGCGCCATCTCGCTCATCAGGTGGCTCGACACCAGCACCGTCCGGCCCTCGGCGGCGTAGCCGCGCATCAGGTCCCGGATCCACCGGATCCCCTCCGGATCCAGCCCGTTGACGGGTTCGTCGAACATCAACACCGGTGGATCACCGAGCAGCGCCGCGGCGACGCCCAGCCGCTGGCTCATGCCCAGCGAGTACGCCCGGGTCCGCCGGCGCGCCGCGGACGACAGGCCCACCGCGTCGAGCACCTCGTCGACGCGCGCGCGGGCGATGCGGTTGCTCTGCGCCAGCGCGAGCAGGTGGTGGTACCCGGTGCGGCCCGGGTGCAGCGCCCGCGCGTCGAGCAGCGCGCCGACGGTGCGCAGCGGCGCGGGCAGGTCGGCGTACCGGCGGCCGCCGACGGTCACCGTTCCCGACGTGGGAAGGTCGAGCCCGAGCACCATCCGCATCGTGGTGGTCTTGCCGGCCCCGTTCGGGCCGAGGAACCCGGTGACCCGTCCCGGCTCGACGGTGAAGGTCAGATCGTCGACAGCGACGGTCGATCCGTACCGCTTGGTGAGGCCACGCGCCTCGATCCGCACATCCATGCCGGTGACGCTCGCAGCCCCACCTGGCCGGTTCCGCAGAACTCCTGTGCGTTTCCTGCACACAAACCGGACGAACGCCGGTGAAACATGAACACGGCGCGCCCCCGTTCAGAGGACGCGCCGTGTTGTGTGTAGCTCAGCCGACAGCTGGTGCCGTGCGGCGACGCCGCTGCGCACCGCGCCGCTCGCCGGCGCCGCTACCCACCCCCCGCCGCAGCATGTGGGCGAGCAAGCCGGCGCGCTCGTCGGCGTGCCGGCGGGTACGCGCATCCATGTTTTCCATGCGCCACAACAGGTTCGCCTCGGGCAACCCGGTCATCACACATCCGTCCCTCCAGAAGTTTTCCGGTACGGGACGACGGTATGTGCTTGAGTGCACTCGAACTCAAGGGCTTTTACGCTCAGGTGTGACGAGGCCTACTGTCCGGTCGGCGCTACGTGGCCTCCGGCCAGAGGCGGTGGATCGCGTCCTGCGCCCGCGCCGAGTCCTTGCCACCCAGCCGCGCCGAGTGCAGGTATGCCGCGTACGCGTCGGAGAGCAGGTGCTTGTGCTCGTGGATCCGGCCCAGGTGGTAGTAGGCCGAGGACTGCGTGTCGGCGTCGCCGCTCCGGGTGGCGTCGCGGAACGCCCGCACCGCCGCCGTGATGTGGTGCTGCTGCTCGTGCAGCAGCCCGAGGTGGTAGCACGCGTCGGCCGCGGTCTTCGGATCGGGAGACTGTGCGGCGTGCTCGAAGGCCCGGATCGCCGCCGACGTCTTGTGCTGCTGCTCGCAGGACTCGCCCTCGCGCATCCATTCGAGGGCCCGCGCTGTACTGGTCATGACATGACCTCCATCACCCGACGGAGATTTCCTCCACTATAAATCGCCCGGCGCGGGCCGGGGAACAGATCGCCGCGGCCTCGGCGCGGAGCGCGGCCAGGTCGTGGGTGACGAGGTGGCCGTCGCGCTTGACGATCTCGCCGTCCACCAGCACCGTGCGGACGTTCGACGGGGTCAGGCAGGACACCACGGCACCGGCCAGGTCGCGCCCGCCCCCGGTCAGGTGGGAGAGCCCGTCGAGCAGGAGGAGGTCGGCCCGCTTGCCCACCTCGATCGAGCCGATCCGGTCGGCCAGGCCGACCGCCCGCGCCGCGTCGACCGTCGCCGCGGCGAGGATGCTCCCGGCCGGCGGTCGGTCGGCGGAACCGGTGGACAGGCGTTGCGTGCGCAGGGTGTCGCGCATCGGCTCGAACAGGTCGGGCGCGGTGGTGATGACCACGTCGACGCCGAGCGCCGGCCGCACGCCGGCCGCCACGAGCCGCCCGTACGGGTTGGCGCCGTGGCCCATCACGGCCTCGACGGTCGGCGTCACCACCACCGGGGTGCCGGTGGCGGCGAGCAGTTCCGCGTCCTCGGCGGTGACCCGGTTCAGGTGCACCAGCTGGACGTCCGGGCCGAGCAGGCCGGCGTCGTGCATCCGCCGGACGATCGGGCCGCCGGCGTGCATCGAGACCACGAGGCCGAGGTCCCGGCCGAACCGTAACTGGGCCAGGAACTCGTCCCAGTCCCCGTACTCACCGCCGAGCACGGCGAGCGCGCCGGTCACCCGGCCGCCGGTCACCCTGGCGGCGCCGGTCACCGCCAGGCGCCGCGCGTCCTCGCTCGGGGACGCCGCGTGCGCGACCACCGCGCGGCCACCGGCGGCGCCGAACCCGTCGACGACGGCGTCGGTGTGTTCCGGGGTCAGCGTGGCGTTGCTCCAGTCGAAGATCGTGGTGACGCCCGCGTCGAGCGCCTCGACCGCGCCGAGCAGCGTGGCCAGGCGCGCGTCGGCGGGCGTGTACGAGTGAAGCGCCGTGCCGAGGATCTCCGGGAAGTACCGGGACATCGGCATGTCCGCACCGAGCCCGCGCAGCGGTGCCTGCCAGACGTGCCGGTGCGCGTCGACGAAACCCGGCGTGACGACGTGGCCCGCCGCCTCGACGACCGCGCACCCGGCGGGCGTCGCGATGCCGCTGCCGACCGCCGCGATCACCCCGTCGCGCACGAGGATGTCGCCGCGCGGGAGCTCGGGCCGGTCGCCGCCCGGCACGATGTGGCCACCCCTGATGATCAGTTCCATGCCAACCCCTCAGCTGAAAGCTTTTCAGAAAGCTATCTCGAAAGCTTTCCCGGCGCAAGGATCGGGTGGACGTACGATCACCACGTGCGGAAGGACGTCGTCGACACGATCTCGGCGGTGTGGGCCCAGGAGCTGGCACCGGTCAGCGGCATGCCGTTCGAGCTGTCGAAGCGCGCGGCGCGGTTGTCGGCGATGTTCTCCGAGCGCGTCAACGCCGAACTGGCCAAGCTCGGCCTCACCAAGGCGGAGTACGAGATCCTGGCCGTGCTGCGGGCGGCCGGCGCGCCGTACCGGCTGCGCCCGTCCGACATCGGCGGGCGGCTCCTGCTCTCCTCCGGCGGCACCAGCAACCTGCTGCGCCGCCTCGGCGACGCGGGCCTCGTCGAGCGGGAGGCCGACGCGTCGGATGCCCGCAGTTCCTGGGTGCGGCTGTCCGTCGACGGGGTCGCGGTCGCCGAGAAGGCCGTGCTCGCGGCCGGCGCGGCGCAGTCGGCGCTGCTCCACGCGGTCCCCCCGAAGCTGGCCGAAGCCGCGAGCGCCGCGTTGCGCGATCTGCTGATCGCGCTGGGAGACGGCGCCTAGGCCGGGCGGCCGGCGATCAGCTGCGCCGGGGTCAGGGTGGAAACATTCTGGACGAAGGACGCGTACACCTCGATGTCCGGGTGCCCGCGGCGCAGGCGGTAGAAGTCCTGGACGATCTGGGCCTGCTGCTCGCGGTTGAAGCCGTCGAACCCGCACTCCGCGGCCCGCAACCCCGCCGCCCCGCCGTAGTGGTAGCCGGCGCCGCGGAACTGCGCGTGCAACGCCTGCGGCATGTAGATGGCGCCGGCGTGCTCGTACTGCCACACGTGCGTCAGCTCGTGGATCAGCACGTCGCGGCGGTGCTCCCGCCAGCAGTTGATCGTGTGGAAGCTGGTGTAGTCGCGCTTGGTGCGGGCCGGTCCGAGCAGGGCCCGCATGTCGAGCCGCACCAGCCGCAGGTTCACCGAACTGCCGAACACCGTGCTGGCGTCGCGGATCTCCTCCTCGGTGAGCCGCCGCGTGTTGACCTTCACCAGGTCGACGATCGTCTCGTAGATCTCACCGATCGCGAGGATCTCCAGGACGTCGACCAGCCGGTAGCCCAGCCAGCGCCCGACCGCGCGCCACGTGGCCGCGCGCCCGAGCGACCGCCACCACTCCGCCGACCAGGGCCGGACGCTCCGCAGCCCGACCCACAGCCCGACGAGGAGCCGCGCCACCCGCGTCGGCAGCCCGGCGACCCAGCGCCCGGCCCGGGCGAAGATCCCCTCGACCTTGTCCCAGACCAGTTCGCCGAGCCACCGGGCAGCGTTCACACCGTCAGTCTCCCTTGACGTTCACGATCTGCCGTAGCGTGTGTCGGATCTCGACCAGCTCGGCCGCGTCCTCCATCACGACGTCGATCGGCTTGTACGCCTGCGGGATCTCGTCGATGAACGCGTCGGTGTCGCGGTACTCGATGCCCTTCATCGCCGTGCGCAGCTGCTCGCGGGTGAACGTCTTTCGCGCCTTCGACCGCGAGTAGTTGCGCCCCGCGCCGTGCGGCGACGAGTCGAGCGCGAGCTTGTTCCCCTTGCCCACCACGACGTACGACGCGTCGCCCATCGAACCCGGGATCAGCCCCGGCGTCCCCTTGGACGCGTCGATGGCGCCCTTGCGGCTCAGCCACACGTCCTTGCCGAAGTGCTTCTCCTGCGTCGTGTAGTTGTGGTGGCACTGCACCCGCTCGAGCTCCTCGACGTCGCCACCGATCCACTCGCCGAAGCACGCGATCACGCGGTCCATCATCTCGTCGCGGTTGAGCAGCGCGAACTCCTGCGCCCAGCGCAGTTCCCGGATGTAGGTCCAGAACTCGTCGGTACCCTCGACGAGGTACGCGAGGTCGGGATCGGGCAGGCTGATCCACCACCGCTTCATCGCGGCCTGCGCCACCTTGATGTGGTGGGTGGCGATCTTGTTGCCGACGCCCCGCGAACCCGAGTGCAGGAACAGCCAGACGGCGCCCTTCTCGTCGGCGGTCACCTCGATGAAGTGGTTGCCGGAACCGAGCGTGCCCAACTGCAGCGCCCAGTTCCCGGCATACTTCACCGGGTCGAAGCCGGCCTTCTCCGCCGCCTTCGTCAGCGTCTCGACGCGCCGGGTCGCCGTCTCGGTCATCGTGGTGTTGTAGACGCCGGCCGACAGCGGGATGGCGCGCTCGATCGCCTCGCGCAGCGCGGGCAGGTTCGCCTTCAGATCCTCGCGGTGGTACCGGGTGCGCACGGCCGCCATGCCGCACCCGATGTCGACGCCCACGGCCGCCGGGATGATCGCGCCCACCGTGGGGATCACCGAACCGACCGTCGCACCCTTGCCCAGGTGGGCGTCGGGCATCAACGCCATGTGCGGGAA
>NZ_BOPG01000019.1 GCF_016863635.1 Virgisporangium aurantiacum
AACGGAAGCGACGACGTCGCCTCCGCCTGCTTGAGGGTCTCCGGCTCGATGATGCTGGCCCAGTTGAAGAGCCGCTCGTTGACGCGATTCACCGCCTCACGGTAGGCGGACGGTCAAGGCGGGGCAACGCGTTTGAGCGCCTGCTCCAGTCCGTCGAGAATCAGGTCGAGACCGAAGTGGAACCCGGCACCGAACGTGTAGCCGGGTTTCATGATGTGCTCCACGGCCATCTCGACGAGGTGCGGGTACTCGTCCGGCCGGAACGATCCCATGATGTCGGCCGTCGCCCCGCCCGGATCGTCGGAGGGCAACGCCGCCTCCTGGATGACGAACCCGTACACGTAGCTGTCGAGCAGCGCGTACGCGTTCGCGGCCAGTGCCACCGGGAACCCCGCCCGCCGCAGCACGGCGAGCGTCGTGTCGTGGTGCCGCAGCGTCGCGGCGCCGGGCGCCGTGCGCGATTCGAGCAACGGGACGGCCCAGGGGTGGCGCCGCAGCACGTCCCGCGCCGACGCCGCCCGGCGCCGCACCTGGTCCCGCCATCCGTCGGCGGGCGCCGGCGGTTCGATCCCGGCCCCGATCTCGCCGAACACCAGGTCGACGATGCCGTCGAGGATCTCCTCCTTGCTCGCCACGTGGTGGTAGACCGCCATCGGCTTGACCCCGAGCCCGTCGGCGAGCGAGCGGATGGTGAGCGCGGCGATGCCGCGGGCGTCGGCGAGCGTGACGGCGCCGCGCAGCACACGGTCGCGGGTCAACGGGTCACGTTTCGGCATGTCGCCGATCACTCTAGCAATCGCCGTACTTAGTACGGTAACCTCCTGCCGTACTAAGTACGGGACGAGGGGGTCGGCATGTCCACGAGAACCATCGGGCGGGTCATCGGCATGTTGTTCCTGAGCGCGTTCGTCCTCTACGGGGGCGGCGCGGCGTTGGCCGGATCGGCGTCCACGGTCGAGGCCGGCGCGGTGCTGATGGTCGCCAACTGCGTCGCGGTGGCCACCATCGGCGTGCTGGCGCTGCGCATGCTCGGCACCGACGCCGTCCCGTATCTGGTCGGCCGCGTCGGTGAGGCGCTGCTGCTCGCCGTCGGGGTCGTGTTCGTGCTGCTGCGGGCACCGGTCACCGACGCCGCGGTCGACTACTCGTACCAGGTGGCGATGCTCTCGCTGGGCATCGGCAGCATCCCCTTCTGCGTGGCGTTACGGCGCGGCGGGTTGGTGCCGTACTGGCTCGCGATGTGGGGACTCGTCGGGTACGCGGTGCTCGCGCTCGGTGCGGTGGCGGAGATTCTGGGATATGCCGTCGGGGTCGCGCTGTCCGTACCCGGCGGCCTTTTCGAGCTGACGTTCGGAGCGCTGCTCCTCGTCCGCGGGCTGCCGCTGCGTCCGGGGCGGGGAAGCCGCCGCCCCGAACCGGCCGGAATCGCCTCGGTTGCCTGAGCGCCCGATCGATGGTTCTGTCCACAACTGCAGGCCGCAGGGTTTGCCTGGCTTTGGCGTGGTAATCCAAGCTGGCGCGAGATCGTGGAGGATGATCAGTGTTGGGGGCCTGATCATCCTCCACGATCCGGCGGCTCGGGGTTGCGGAGGCGCGTTACGGACACGACTTCCGGCCCTCTGCCTAGCGTTCGACGATCGTGCCGGCCTGTACCACCGTGCGGACGTGGGTGTCCGGTGTGGACAGTGGACCGGCGTCGGTCAGCGGATCGCCGTCCACCAGCAGCAGATCCGCGTGCGCGCCCGGCGCGATGACGCCGATCTCGCCGGCCATGCCGAGGAGATCCGCCGCCACCGTGGTCGCCGACCGCAGCACCTCGGCGGGCGGCTGCACCTCGGCCCGGATGCGGAACTCCCGCGACTGGTGCCGCTGCATGCCGCCCAGCAGGTCGGAACCGTAGGCGATGCGCACGCCGGCGCGGAACGCGCGCTCCAGCGCGCCGAGGCCGGCGTCGAGCACCTCGGCGACCTTGCGCCAGCTGTCCTCGGGCAGGCCGAACGTGCGGCCCTCGTCCTGCAGCGCCCAGTACGTCACGAGCGTCGGCACCAGGAAGGCGCCGGACGACAGCAGGAGCGACACGCTGCGGTCGTCGATCAGGTTGCCGTGCTCGATGGTGCGCACCCCGGCCTCCAGCGCGCGGTTCACCGAGCGGGCGGTGTAGGCGTGCGCGGCCACGTACCGGTTCGCGGCGTGCGCCTCGTCGACGATCGCCCGCAGTTCGTCCATCGAGTACTGGGTGGAGTCGATGCGGTCGGTCGGTGACGCCACTCCGCCGCCGGCCATCACCTTGATGTGGTGAGCTCCCTTGCGCAGTTCGTCGCGGGCGGCGACGCGCACCGCGTCGACCCCGTCGACCACGCGGCCCAACCCGAGGTGGTGGCACGGGTCCTCGTACGCCTGCTCGCCGGACGAGCGGCCGTCGCCGTGGCCGCCGGTCTGGCTCAACGCCTTGCCACCGAACACGATCCGCGGCCCGTCGAGCAGACCCTCGGCCTGTGCCCGGGCGAGCCCGAAGTCGGCGCCACCCGTGTCGCGCACGGTGGTGAAGCCGCGGTGCAGCATGTCGCGCATGAGCCGCGCGGCGTGCGCCGTGGTGTAGCTCGCCGGCCACCGGCTCAACGATGCCAGGTCGGCGGTGGCGGCGTTGACGTGCACGTGGCAGTCGATCAGCCCGGGCACGACGCGCAGCCCGCGCGCGTCCAGGACGATCGCGTCGTCGGGAGCGCGCAGTCCACGACCGACCTCGACGACGCGACCGTCGACCGCGAGCACGTCGTGCCCCTCGAGCCAGCCGGCAGCCCCGCCGTCGAGAACGTCGCCGGAGCGGACGATCAGCGGTACGCGTTGTACACCTGCAGCGCCGGGAGCGCCCGGTCGTTGAAGTCGAACCACGCCTGATTCTCCCAGCCGTCGCCCGAGGCCGGGTCCGCCGGGTCCCACCCGGCGCCGGTCACGGCCGTCCAGGTGGGCTCCCAGTAGAAGACGCCGATGCCGCGCCCGTTCGGCACCGCGGCCACGATGTCGCAGATCGTGCGGAACGCCGTCACCTGCCCGGCCGGCGTCGCCGGAATGCCCGCCGTCGCGGCCAACGACGCGGTGAAGATCTGCGGTTCGAAGTCGTCCTCGGCGGTGGTGAACCCGTACGCGGTCTCGGCGACCATGATGTCGCGGCCGTACCGCGCCGAAAGGTCGTTCAGGTTGGCGGCGAGCGAGTCCGCGGTGCCGTGCCAGTACAGGTAGTGCGACACCGCGATCACGTCGAACGGCACCCCGTACGAGACGGCGTTGTCGAACCACCACCGGTGCCCCGCGTTGTTGCCGCCCTCGGCCAGATGCAGCACCACCCGCGTGCGCGGCGACGCCGAACGCGCGGCGGTGCTGCCGGCGGTGAGCAACGCGGCGAGGTTCGGCCAGTTGTCCCAACGGCCGTCCGGCCACAGCATTCCACCGTTGATCTCGTTGCCGATCTGCACGAGGTCAGCCGGCGTGCCCTGCGCCCTGAGCGCGCCGAGCACGTCGGCGGTGTGCCGGTACACGGCGTCGCGCAGTTGCGGGAACGGCAGGTTCGCCCACGCGGCGGGCTTGTTCTGCTTGCCCGGGTCGGCCCACGCGTCGGAGTAGTGGAAGTCGATGAACAGCTTCATGCCGGCGGCCTTCACCCGCCGGGCCATCGTGAGGACGGTCGCCTTGGAGTTGTAGCCGTCGGCCGGGTTCACCCAGACCTTCAGCCGGGCCGCGTTCATGCCGCCGGCGGCGAGCAGCGCGAACGGATCGGCGCGGCGCCCACGCGCGTCGCGGTAGACGGCGCCCTTGTCGAGGTTCTTCTTCAGCGTCGAGATGTCGGCGCCACGCAACGCGAGGCGCCTACCCGACCGGCGAGGACCCGCCTCAGCTGGCGTTCCGAAAGCGGTGACCGCAGTGGCGGCTGCGGCCGTCGAGGCGAGGAGCGTTCGTCTGCGCATCATGGATCCCTTCGACGGAAAGCTAGAGCACGCGCAGTACCCGAACGGCGCCGCCGGGCAGCGGCAGCCCGTCCGGGCAGGGGAGGTCGGTGAACAGTTCGTGGCCGGCCGGCGCGGGCAGGCGCACCGGCTCGGAGCCGTGGTTGATCGCGACGAGGTACGACCCGCGCTCGCCGGTGCGGCGCACCACCTCGACGCCGTCGGGAATGTCGGTGACCGGCGGGATCCCGGCGTCGGCGAGCGCCAGGGTGAGCACGGCGTCGAGGCCGTCCGCGTCGAGCCGGGTGGACACGTACCAGGCGTGCCCGTCGCCGTACGGGTGCCGGGTGACGGCCGGCTGCAGCGCCGCCGGTCCGTCCACATAGGACAGCACTGCCTCGGCACCGTTCAGCCGGAGGTCCTCCGTCCAGATGTCCGATGTGTACTGTCCGACGTGGACGGTCTCGCCGGAACGCAGCGGCAGGAACTCCTCCACCCGCACGCCGAGCACGTCACGCAGCGCGCCGGGATGGCCGCCCGGGTGCACGGTGTCGGTCGCGTCGACGATCCCGGAGAAGTACGAGACGACGAGCGTGCCGCCGCCGGCGACGAAGTCGGCGAGGTTCTTCGCCGCCGCTGTCGTGGTGAGGTACAGGCTCGGCACCACCACGAGGCGGTAGCGGCCGAGGTCGCCCTCCGGGTGCGTGAAGTCGACGGTGTGGTGCGCCCGCCACAGCCGCTCGTAGTACGCCTCGACCCGGTCGCGGTACCGCACGTCGGTCGACGGGCGCGAGTCGAGTTCCAGCGCCCACCACGACTCCCAGTCCCACACCACCGCGACGTCGGCGAGCACCCGGCTGCCGACCAGCTCGTCCAGTGTGGACAGATCGGCGCCGAGAGCCGTCACCTCGCGCCAGATCCGGCTGTCGGTGCCCTGGTGCGGAACCATCGCCGAGTGGAACTTCTCCGCGCCGAACCGCGACGCCCGCCACTGGAAGTACAGCAGCGCGTCGGCACCCCGGGCGAGGTGCGCCAGGCTGTTGCGGGCCAGCTCGCCGGGGCGCTTGGCGATGTTGCGCGGCTGCCAGTTCACCGCGCCCGTCGAGTGCTCCATGAGGATCCACGGCGCACCGCCGGCGACCGCGCGCGTCAGGTCGGCGCACATCGCCAGTTCGATGTGGTTGTCGGGGCGTTCGGCCTGCAGGTAGTGGTCGTTGGCCACCACGTCGACCTCGCGGGCCCACTTCCAGTAGTCGATCGACTTGCAGTTGGCGAGCATGAAGTTCGTGGTGACGGGCGTGTCCGGCGCCCGCCGCCGCAGGATCTCCCGTTCCCGCCGGTAGTTGGCGAGGTGCCGGTCGCTCGCGAAGCGCGCGTAGTCGAGTTCCTGCGCCGGGTTGATCACGGCCGTGCTCGCCCGGGGCGGCGTGATCTCCTCGAAGGAGGTGTACCGCTGGCTCCAGAACGACGTCCCCCAGGCGGTGTTCAACGCGTCGACGTCGCCGTGCCGGGCGCGCAGCCACGTGCGGAACGCCGCGGCGCACCCGTCGCAGTAGCAGGCGTCGACGCCGTTGCCGTACTCGTTGTTGACGTGCCACATGGCCACCGCCGGGTGGCGGCCGTACCGGTCGGCGAGCGCGCCGGTGATCCGGTTGACGGCCGTGGCGTACGCGGGGGAACTCGGGCAGAAGCTCTGCCGGGCCCCGCCGCCGAGCACGGTTCCGGTACGCGTCACCGGACGGGCCTCCGGGTGGCGGTGCAGGAGCCACGGCGGCGGGGCGGCGGTGGGCGTCGCGAGATCGACCCGGACGCCGCCGCCGTGCAACAGGTCGAGGACGCGGTCGAGCCAGTCGAACGTGAACTCGCCCGGCCGGGGTTCGAGGTGGGACCAGGCGAAGACACCCACGGTGACGAGGTTGACCCCGGCCTCGCGCATGAGCGCGACGTCCTCGGCCCACACCGTCTCCGGCCACTGCTCCGGGTTGTAGTCCCCGCCGAAGGCGATCCGCCCCATTGATCACTCCCGCTGTGAGCGTTCCCAGTCCTGCTCCCGATGATGCGGTCACATATCGACGGAGCGCAAGGTATTGACACAACGATCGGCGCATTTTAAGACTGGAAACGTTCACAGTCCGGCCACTCCCGTCTTCCACCGCCACCCACACCACGGAGTGCACCGATGAAGCGATCGCGCCTGCTTGCGTCCGTTTTCTGCCTCTTCTTACTCACCGGAACCGCCGCCTGCGGCGACGACGACGACGGCGCCAAGGGCCCGGTCGAACTCACGTTCTGGTCCTGGGCACCCAACATCGAGAAGGTCGTCGACCAGTGGAACGCCGCCAACCCCGACATCAAGGTGACGTTCAACAAGCAGGCCGGCGGCGACGAGATGCTCACCAAGCTGCTCACGGCCGCGAAGGCGAACGAGGCGCCCGACCTGGCGCAGGCCGAGTACCAGGTGCTGCCGACGCTCGTCAGCAACAACGTGCTCACCGACATCTCGAAGTACGTCGGTGACGCCAAGAGCAAGTTCGCCGACGGCGTCTGGGGCCAGGTGACGCTGGGCGGCAACCTCGTGTACGCCGTCCCGCAGGACTCCGGTCCGATGATGCTCTACTACCGCCACGACCTGTTCGCCAAGTACGGCCTCACCGTGCCGAAGACCTGGGACGAGTTCGCCGCCACCGCCGCCGCGCTGCGCGCGAAGGACCCGTCGAAGTACCTCACCACGTTCTCCGCCAACGACCCGGGCTGGTTCACCGGTCTCACCCAACAGGCCGGCGGCAAGTGGTGGGGCTACAGCGGCGACACGTGGTCGGTCACCGTGAACGACGCCGCCACGAAGAAGGTGGCCGGCTACTGGAGCGACCTGGTGGCCCGCGGCGTGGTCGACAACAAGCCGATGTACACGCCCGAGTGGAACAAGGCGCTCAGCGACGGCACCCTGCTCGCCTGGCCCAGCGCGATCTGGGCGCCCGGCGTGCTCACCGGCAACGCCCCCGGCACCAAGGGACTGTGGACGATGGCCCCGCTGCCGCAGTGGTCGGCCGGCGAGAACCGCACCGGCAACTGGGGCGGGTCGTCCACCGGCGTCACCCGGAGCTCCAAGCACAAGGCGGAGGCGGCGAAGTTCGCCGTCTGGATGAACACCGACCCGGCGGCCACCACCACGCTCGTCAAGGAGAGCGGCATCTACCCGGCGGCGCGCGACGCGCAGAACGGTCCGGCGCTGAAGCAGCCGCCCGCGTTCTTCGCGCAGCAGGAGTCGTTCTACGTCGACGCCAAGGCGATCGCCGAGACCGCGGCGCCGTTCGTGTGGGGTCCGAACGTCAACGTGACGTACTCGACCTACAAGGACGCGTTCGGCAAGGCCGCCGCCGCGAAGTCGCCGTTCGGCCCGGCCGTCGACGCGATGCAGGAGGCGACCGTCGCCGACATGCGCAAGAGCGGCTTCAAGCTGGCCGGCTGATACCCATGAAGAGAACGACGACCACGCCGTACCTGTTCCTGTCCCCCGCGATCGTCCTGTTCACCGCGTTCATCGTCGTGCCGATCGGGTACACCGCCTATTTGAGCTTCCGCCAGGTAAAGGTGGAGGGGCTCGGGTTGGGCGCCGACGCGCGGCACGAGGTCTTCGCGGGGTGGCGGAACTTCCGGGACGCCCTGAGCGATCCCGAGTTCAGCGGGAGCCTGCTGCGGGTGCTCGGGTACGGCGCGGTCGTCGTGCCGGTGATGCTCGGGCTGGCGCTGCTGTTCGCGCTGCTGCTCGACACGCCGTCGGCCCGGATGCGGCGCTTCGCGCGCGTCTCCATCTTCCTGCCGTTCGCGGTGCCGGCGCTGATCGGCGGGATGTTGTGGGGGTTCCTGTATCTCCCGTCGGTCAGCCCGTTCCCGTTGGGCGACCTGGATCTGCTGGGCGGCAACGTCCTGCTGTTCTCGGTCGCCAACGTGGCGGTCTGGGGCGGCACCGGGTTCAACATGATGGTCCTCTACACGGCGCTGCGCGCGGTGCCGCCCGAGATCTACGAGTCCGCGCGGATCGACGGGTGCACGGAACTGCGTCTCGCGCTGCGCATCAAGATTCCGATGCTGACGCCGGCGCTCGTGATGACCGGCTTCTTCTCCATCATCGCGACCATCCAGGTGTTCGCCGAGCCGATGATCCTCAAACCGCTCACCAACTCCATCCCGTCGACGTGGACGCCGCTGATGAAGATCTACCGGGACGCGTTCGTGATCGGCGACCACTACAGCGCCGCCGCCACGTCGCTGGTGCTCGCCCTCGCGACGCTGCTGCTGTCGTTCACGTTCCTGCGGCTGTTCGGCCGGCGGGCGTTCGGGGGTGAGCGGTGACCGCGCTCCTCTCCCGGTCCGACACCGCGTCCACTGTGGACGCGGTGCGCCGGACGTCGGGACCGCGGCGCATCGGACTGGTGCCCACGGCGGTGCTGCTGCTGGGCGCCGTCTACTGTCTGGTGCCGGTCGCCTGGGTGCTCGTCGCCGCGACCAAGAACAAGAACGACCTGTTCGACACGTTCACGTTCGCGCCGGGCTGGTCGCTGTTCGAGAACATCGCCGACCTCTCGGCGTACCGCGACGGCCTGTTCTGGCGCTGGATGGCCAACACCGCGCTGTACGCCGGCGTGGGCGCGGCGGTGTCGGCGTTCGTCTCCGGGCTGAGCGGGTACACGCTGTCGAAGTTCCGGTTCCCCGGCAAGGCGATCGTGTTCAACACGCTGCTGGCCGGCGTGCTGATGCCGGCGATCGTGCTCGCGATCCCGCAGTACCTCCTGCTCGCCAAGCTCGGCCTCGCCGGCACCTACTGGTCGGTGCTGCTGCCCAGCATCATCAGCCCGTACGGCATCTACCTCTCCCGCGTGTACGCCGACGCGGCCGTACCGGACTCGCTCGTCGAGGCCGCCCGCACCGACGGCGCCACGGAGTTCCGGGTCTTCTGGTCGGTCGCGCTGCCCGTCATGCGGCCGGGTCTGGTGACGGTGTTCCTGTTCCAGTTCGTGGCGATCTGGAACAACTTCATGCTGCCGTTCGTGATGCTGAGCGACGACACGAAGTTCCCGCTGACGGTGGGGCTGCACCTGTTGCTGTCGCAGGGCGCCGACCAGCCCGTGCTCTACTCGCAGGTGATCGCCGGCGCGCTGCTGTCGATCGTCCCGTTGGTGGCGCTGTTCCTGGCGTTGCAGCGGTACTGGCGGGTCGACCTGATCTCCGGCTCGGTGAAAAGCTGAGTCCTCATGGAGAATGACGGGGTGCCCAGAGGTATCCGTCCCCGCCCGACCATCGACGACGTGGCGGCGGCCGCGGGCGTGTCCCGCGGCACCGTCTCGCGGGCGCTGAACGGCGGCCACAACGTGAGCGTCTCGGCCGCCGAGGCGGTGCGGCGGGCCGTGGCCAAGACCGGCTACGTCGCCAACCAGCACGCCCGCAGCCTGCGCACGCAGCGCTCGCAGTCGGTGGCGTTCATCCTCACCGAGCCGCAGGAACGGCTGTTCGAAGACCCGAACTTCAACGTACTGCTGCACTTCTGCGCGCGGGCGCTGGCGAAGCACGACATCACGTTGCTGCTGGCGCTCGCCGGCACCGACGACGACCGCAAGCGCGTCGGCCGCTACCTGTCCGCCGGGCACGTCGACGGCGCGCTGCTGGTGTCGACCCACTCGGGCAACCCGCTGCTGGCCGAGCTGCGGGCGCGCGGGCTGCCGCTGGTCGCCTGCGGGCGTCCGCTCGGATTCGAACGCGACATCGCGTATGTCGCGGCCGACGACCGCGACGGCGCCCGGCAGATGGTCGGATACCTGCGATCGATCGGACGCCGGCGGATCGGCATCATCACCGGCCCGCTCGACACGTCCGGCGGCGTCGACCGGCTGGCCGGCTACCGCGACGTCCTCGGCTCCTCCTTCGACGAGACGCTCGTCGCACAGGGCGACTACACGCGGGCGGCCGGCGCCGACGCCATGACCGCGCTGCTGGCACAGGCCCCCGACGTCGACGCCGTGTTCGCCGCGTCCGACCTGATGGCCGCCGGTGCGTTGTCGGCGCTGCGGCAGGCCGGCCGCCGGGTCCCCGACGACGTCGCCCTCGGCGGCTTCGACGACTCGGGAATCGCGGTCACGTCACAGCCGTCGATCACGACGATCCGCCATCCGCTGGAGCGCATCAGCGCCGAGATGGTGCGCCTGCTGCTCGCCCAGATCGACGGTGAGGCTCCGGCCGCGGTGATCCTGCCGACCGAACTCGTGGTGCGCGAGTCCGCTTAGAGCTGTGCCTTGAAGAAGTCCCAGACGACGCGGCTCGCGTCGGGGCGCGGCGGGGTCGGCTCGACGGCGTTGGGGCGGGCCTTCGCGCCGCCCGGCCAGCCGTGGCCGCCACCCTCGATCGTGTAGAGGATCACGGCCTTCTCGCACGTGTACGCGGTCCGCGTCACCTCCTGGTCCTTCGTCTCCACCGGCGGCCCCGCGCAGGCGTTGTGCGCCGTCCAGAAGTCGACCGCGTACCGCACCGACCGGTTGGTCCAGGTGCCGGCGGTGGGGAACTCGTCGCTGCTCGGTCCGCCGTCGTAGGGGACGGCCGTGTCGGCGGTGCCGTGCATGATGAGCACCGGGAGCTTCCGCTCGGGCCGGCACGTGTCGAGGTTCATCGCACCGGAGACCACCGCGATCGCCGCGATCCGGTCGGCGAGTTCGCAGCCGAGGCGGTACGTCATCATGGCGCCGTTGGAGAATCCGGTGACGAACACCGCGCCCGTACCGAGGCGCGCCGTCACGTCGTCGATGAGCGCGCCCACGAACGCGACGTCGTCGATGTTCCGGTCCTTCGCGTAGGCGCAGCAGTCGCCGGCATTCCAGGTGAGAAGCTTGTCCCCGAGGCGGCCGCTCCCGTCCGGGTAGACGACCACGAAGCCGCCCTCGTCGGCGACGCGGTCCAGGTGCGAGACCCGCTCGAACAGTTCGCCGGTCCCGCCCCCGCCGTGCAGGAAGACGACCACCGGTCTGCCCGCGGTATCACCGGCCGGCGTGTAGGCCCGGTAGTGCCGGTCCCGCCCGTCGACGGTCACCGTGTACTCCGCGACCCTGCCCGCGGCTCCGTTCGACGGCGTCGGGTCCGGCGCGCGGTCGCGCCCGCACGCACCGACGGCCAGCACCAGCACGCCCACGAGACCCAGTGCGACTCCCCTACGCATCGCCGCACTCAACACCCGAACCTTGTCGAAATCGTGTGAGGACAATCCGCTCAGAGGGCCCGGTCGAAGACCATCATGTCCTTGCCGGGCCCGTCGTACCCCACGACCGGCCCCGTCACCGAGAACCCCATGCTCCGGTGAAAGGCGATCGAACCGGCGTTCACCGGTGCGGTGATCGCACCGACCCCGCTGGACCCGGCCGCGCGGGCCAGCGCGAAGAACTCCTCGTAGAGGCGGCGGCCGAGCCCGCGGCCACGAGCGGCGGGCGTGACGCCGACGAAGTGGATGTAGGCGCGGCCGGGTTGCGACGGCGAGAGCATGCCGATGAGGAAGCCGGCGAGCGCGCCGTCGTCGTCGCGCGCCACCAGGCTGGTGCGGTGGAAATGGTCGAGGAAGAGGCGGGGCAACAGGCCGGCGACCGCGCGTCCCCACCAGTCGTCGACGACGGCGACGATCTCGTCGTAGTCCGCGGCCCGGGCGGGGCTCAACTCCGCTTCCATGATGTGAATCATCGCTGTTGATGCCACCAGCCGCGTGTGGCAGGGTCCTCTCCCATGGCAGACGACTTCATGAAGACGTATCTGCACGACTACCTGAAGGATGTACGCCAGGCCGTGCTCGCCAAGGTCGACGGGCTCTCCGAATACGACGCCCGCCGCCCGCTGACGATGACCGGAACCAACCTGCTGGGCCTGATCAAGCACCTGGCGATCTGGGAAGCCAGGTACTTCGGCGCGGTCTTCGACCGTCCCTTCCCCGAGCCGCTGCCCCGCTGGGACGTCGAATCCGAGCGCCTGGCCACCATGTGGGCGACCGAGCACGAGTCCCGCGCGGACGTCATCGACCGGTACCGGCGGGTGCGGGAGCACAGCGACGCGACGATCGACGCCCTTGCCCTCGATGCTCCCGGCCACGTGGAGTGGTGGCCGGATCCCGAGGTGAAGCTGTTCGACGTCCTGGTCCACATGCTCGCCGAGACCAGCCGGCACGCCGGCCACGCGGACATCCTCCGCGAGGAGGTCGACGGAGCCGTGGGGGCGGACGCGGAGAGCATGGCCCGGAAGCGGCACGACGCGGACTTCTGGGCGGCACGACGCGCGACGATCGAGCAGGTCGCCCGGGCAGCCGATTCCGCCGGGAACGGCGTCAATAGATGACGCGATCCCGTCCGTTGTAGTACGCGAGCCGGAGCGTCACCGTCCCGGTCGACTCGTCGGACCGTAGTTCCAGGCACAGTTCGTAGGGGTTGAGCCAGCCGGTCCGCCGGCAGGGAAATCCGGCGGTGGACGCGTCGTACCCGGTGGCCGGCCAGCCCTTGGCGCGCCGCAGATGGTCACCGAGCCGCCGGGCCAGCTCCCGCACGTCCGCCGCGTCGGTGGCGGCAACCGTGAACTGGCGGAAACAGGTGCGGGGGCCGAAGCCGAAGTTCTCGGGCAGGGCGCACCGCGCCTCCTCCTGGACGACCGTGGTGGCCGGTGGCAGCGGCAGGATCGCGTCGCGCGGCGGCAGCCGTTCGTCGCCGACGACCGGTACCGCCACGGCGGCGGCCACGCCGATCGTCCACACGAGCGCGCCCGCCACCCGGCGCGTGGTCGGCAGTTCCCGCGGCCGGCGCCACGACTCGACCGCGGTGGCGGACCCGACGACGACGCCCGTCCCCACCAGGTACCAGCGCAGCCCGTCGTCGATGGTGGGCGGGGTGCCGTAACTCCCGGACATCACCGTCCACAACGACCACCCGGCGACACACGCGGCGACCACGACGGCCACGCGCCAGGCAAACGGCCTGGACCGGCCCAGCAGGGCCCAGGCGACCGGGAACACCAGGACCACGGGGACGATCACGGCGACCTCGGCCGGCTCCAGCAGCTCGTCCGCGACGGGATCGCCCGGCTGGACGATCGGCCACACCGGCGCCGTGGCGGCGAGCGCGCCGACCACGAACAACAGCCGTGACCGCCAGCGCCACGGTCCCGGCGGCCGGACCACGGCCGCGCGGAAACGACCGCGCCGGCCGCTGATCCATCCGCCCGGATGCGGGAAGCGACGGCCCGTGACGTATCCGAGCAGCGCCACCACGAGCAACACCAGCACGCCCAGCAATGTGTCCACGTGCCTTCGACGCCGGCCGGCGCGGGACGGTTGCCGGTCACGCGAGTTTCATCCGCCCCGCCCGTCACAGGGAGTGGGACTCACTGTCATCACCGGTCGCTGGCGGCACCCCGGATGATCGACACCACCGGTATGCCACGGTCCGCCGCCGGGACGATCACCGGCGACCGCGGGCATCCCGGCGGCAACAGCTCGGCCGGCGACCACCGCGACGCCGTCGGGGCCTCCGGCGCCCCCTCGGCGGTCAGCACGTCGGCGCGCCGACGGGGATCGGCGTGCGGGACGGTGTACCTGGTCATGGGGGGTCCTCCAGGCGGTCGACACGGTCGGCGGGCGGCGCGTACACCTGACCCGTCGACCGCCGGAGGCGGTGGTTGACACGTCGGTCGATCGCCCTTTGGTTGTTTCCGCGGAGCGGTAACGGTGCCGGTCGATGTTCCTAGCCCTTGGTGGAACCCAGGGTCAGGCCGGCCACGAACTGGCGTTGCAGGATCAGGAACACCAGCAGCGTCGGCAGCGCCACGATGATGGACCCGGCCGACAGCAGGTTGTAGTCCGTGAAGAACTGGCCCCGCAGGTTGTTCAGCGAACTGGTGATCGGGAACTTGTCGCCGTCGCTCAGCAGGGCGGTGGCCCAGAAGAACTCGTTGTAGATCCAGGTGACCTGCAACGTGCCCAGCGCGGCGAGTGCCGGCCGGATCAGCGGCAGCGTCAGCTGGAAGAACTGGCGGGCGACGCTCGCACCGTCGACGGCCGCCGACTCGTAGAGCTCGTGCGGAATCGTCTTCATGTAGTTGCTCAGCACCAGCGCGCAGAAACCGATCTGGAACGCGGTGTTCACCAGGATCAGCCCGAGGTAGCTGTTCAGCAGCTCCCCGTCGGAGTTCAGCCATTCCGGCAGCGGAATCTCGTTGAACGCCTTGTACACCGGGATCAGCAGCGCCTGCGGCGGCAGCAGGTTCGCCGCCACGAACACGCCGAGCAGCGGGATGTTCAGTTTGAAGCTGAACCGCGCCAGCACGAACGCCACGCACGCCGACAGGAACAGCGTCAGCAGCACGGCGGGAACCGTGATGTAGACGGAGTTGAGGAACTTCTCGCCGAACTCGGCCCGCTCCCACGCGTCGGAGTAGTTGTCGAGCGAGAACCCGCCGAACGAGAAGTAGCCGTGCTCGGCGGTGTACTCGTAGTCGCGGAACGAGTTGAACGCGCCCCACAGCAACGGCATCAGCCACAGGATCGCCATCGACGCGAGAAAGACGTGCAGCACGATCCGCTGCGGCCGGGTGGGTTTCCGGTTCACCCGCGGTCCCCTTTCATGGTTGCCCGCAGGTGGATCACCACGTACGCCGACGAGATGACGAGCATGATCGTCGCCAGCGCCGACCCGAACCCGACGCGGCTGGCCTCACCGACGATGTTCTGCACGACGAGCGCCGCGATGACCTCCAACCCGTTGCGCCCCTTGTTGACGATCCACACGATGTCGAACGCCCGCAGCGACTCGATGATCGTGATCACCAGCACGATCAGGTTGATCGGGCGCAGCACCGGGAAGATGACCGAGAAGAACGCGCGTCCCTCGCTGGCACCGTCCACTGTGGCCGCTTCCCGCAGCACGGGGTCGACGGCCTTCAGCCCGGCCAGGTAGATCAGCATGATGTAGCCGGTGTGCTTCCACGAGGTGGCGACCAGCACCGCCCACAGGTTCACGTCCGGGTCGCCGTACCAGTCGATCTCGGTACCCAGCACGGCGTTCAGCAGGCCCTGGTCGCGCGAGTAGATGAGCTGCCAGATGAAGCCGGTCAGCGCCAGCGACAGGATGACCGGCAGGTAGAACGCCGTCTGGTAGAACCGCGAGAAGCGCATCTGCCGGTCGACGAGCACGGCCAGGAACATGCCCAGCGGCGTCGGGAACAGGAACAGGAACCCGACCCAGATCAGGTTGTGCCACATCGCCGGCCAGAACGGCGGGTAGTTGGTGGCGATGTTCTTGTAGTTCTCGACGCCGATCCAGTCGATCTCGTCGAGGCCGCCGAACCCCTCCCAGCGGGAGAACGACAGGATCACCGACGCGAGCGCCGGCAGCCACACCAGCAAAACGACGAACGTCAACGGGACGCCGACCATGAACGAGACGACGACGCGGTCGCCCCCGGTCAGCTTGCGAAGCCGGCGCCGGTTCTTACCCGGCGCCGGTTCGGGGAGGATCTCAGCCATGGTCTAGTCGACGAAGATCGTCTTCTTCTGGCTCTCGATGCTCTTCAGGATCGAGTCGGCGTTGCCGGGCGACTTGATGAACTCCTGGAGCGCCGGGATCATCACGGTCGACGCGAAGTCGGGCCGGGTGTCGCGGTCGAGGAACTGGGCGATGTTCTTGGCCTGGCTCACCAGCTCGGCCGACTTCTTCTGCAGCGTCGTGTACTTCGCCGTGTCGGCCTTCGAGTTCGACGCGATGAACGGCTCGCCGAGGTTGCTGGCCTGCTGGGACGCGTCGGTGCTCGCCAGGTACTTCAGGAACTTCTTGGCGCCGGCCTTGTTCTTCGGCTTGGCGGCCATGCAGAAGCCGTCGATCGGCGCGTCGATCGCGCTGGCGCCGATCTTCGAGTCGATCTCCGGGAAGTTGAACAGGTCGATGTCCTCGCGGTCGGCCTGCGGGATCTGGTCGATGATGAACGTGCCGAACATGTACATGCCGCTCTTCTTCTGGTGCAGGCCCTGCGCGGCCTCCTGCCAGGTGCGGCCCAGCGAGTCGGGCTGGTGGTACTCCAGCAGCGTCTTCCAGGTCTGGAAGACCTTCTTGACCTCCGCGCCCTCCCACGACTTCTTGCCGGCCATCAGGTCGATGTGGAACTGGTAGCCGTTGATGCGCATGTTGAGGATGTCGAACGTGCCCATCGCGGGCCAGCCGTCCTTGTCGGCGAACGCGAACGGCGTCAGGCCGTCCTTCTTCATCTTGTCGGCGAGGGCGTACAGCTCGTCGAGCGTCTTCGGGATGGCGTAGTTGCGCTCGGCGAACAGGCTCTTGCGGTAGAAGACCGCCCACGGGTAGTACGACTGCGGCACGAAGTACTGCTTGCCGTCCTCGCCGGTCGACGCGGTCTTGAACGCGTCGGAGACGCCTTCCAGCGGCCAGACGTCGCTGACGTCGCCGATGAGCTTGCGGCGAGCGAAGAACTGCATGCGGTACCCGGCGAACCAGCTGAACACGTCGTCCGGGTTGCCCTGCAGGTAGTTGTTGATGTTCTCCTGGAACGAGTTGTGGTCGATCTCGTTCAGCTTGACCGTGATCCCGGAGTTCTTGCTCTGGAAGTCGTCGACGGCGGCCTTGCGCTGCTTGGCGAACGTCGACCCGACCTCGTTGGACCCGAACGTGACCTCACCGGCGCCCGAGCCCTCGTCGGCGCCGCCGTCGTCGTCGTCACCGCAGGCGGCCAACGTCGGAACCGCGGCGAGGGCGCCCATCGCGCCGGCACCACGCAGCAGGGCCCGGCGGCCCAGCGGAAAGCCGACCTCGGACGGCGACGGGGACCGGTGACGGAGCCAGCGTGACATCCGAACCTCCAGCGGAGCGGGCGGCGGGGACGCCGCTAGAACGTTAAAAAGTTGGGGCAGCAGACAAATTGGAGTCGTAGAGGAACATCAAAAGCAATCGTCTCTGCTTGTTTCGCAATCGTTTCGCAATCTTGACGACCGCGAGGTGACGCTCAGAGAGCGCGCAGACGCGCGTCGAGCGCCTCGAGGTATCCGCGCCCGTAGGTGCCCGTCTCCAGGCCGGCGAGCAGGTGGTCGGGGAGGTCCTGCGGCAGGTCGGCCGCGCACGACCCGGCGGCCAGCGCGATCGTGGCGACGGTGTCGACGTCACCGGTGAAGTCGACGCAGCGCCGCAGCACGTCGCTCATGCTGCTGCCGGCGGTCACGGCCGTCACCGCCGCCCGCACGCTCATCCAGCCCGGCGCGCCGACGGCGCCGGTCCACGGCGTCGCCCAATTCCGGGCAGATCCGGCATCCGGCACGTGCTCGGTCAGGAACCGGCCGAGGTCGGCGCGCGGGCCCAGGTCGTAGCGGAAGTAGTGCGGCATCAGCGCGGCGGCGCAGGCGGCGGCGATGCCGGCGGGCGTGTCGTGGGTGATCGCCGCCTGCACGCGCGTACGGGCGAGCACCTCGTCGAGATCGGGGAGGACGCCCACCGGGCAGGCGCGCATCGCCGCCCCGCTCTTGTCGCTGTGCGGGCGGATGCGGGCCAGGAACTCGTCACCGTCGGCGACGCTCTCCAGGAAGCGCTGGAAGCCGCCGGCGTAGCCGGACCGCGGATCGCGCCGGAACACCTCGACGAACTTCGCGGCGAGGACGCGCGGGGTCCAGTCCAGCCCGTCGACGAGCGCCTCGGCGATCGCGAGGCTCATCTGGGTGTCGTCGGTGTAGTGACCGGCGGGAATCTCGTGCGTCGGGTGCTCGATGTACCCGGACAGGTCGTTGTGCGCCCGCACGACCTGCTCGGGCGCGTACTCGAAGCCGGCACCGTACGCGTCACCGATCGCCAGTTCCACCAGCACGGGAGTGACGGTACCCGATCTTGCACCGGGTGTGCGTCATCTAAGATCCTCTGAGCTGGAGGTGTTCCATGCCTGTCGTCGTCCGCAACACGCCCCGCACCGATCTCTCCGTCGTCGACGCGCTGGGCGCTCTCGGCACCGCGACCGTCCACGAGGCGCAGGGCCGCACCGGCCTGCTGCACCACCGGTTGCGCCCGATCTACCGGCCGGCCGCCGTCGCCGGCAACGCGCTGACGTGCACCGTCGCGCCCGGCGACAACTGGACGATCCACGTGGCGGTCGAACAGGCGCGGCCCGGCGACGTCCTGGTGGTGACGCCGACCAGCCCGTGCGACGACGGTTACCTCGGCGACCTGCTCGCGCTCAGCCTGCGCACGCACGGCGTCCGCGGGCTGGTGATCGACGCCGGCGTGCGCGACGTCGCCGCGCTCACCGAGATGCGCTTCCCGGTGTGGGCGAAGGCGATCTGCGCGCAGGGCACGGTCAAGGAGACGCCCGGCGACGTGGGGACGCCGATCGTGTGCGCGGGCGTGCCGATCCGGCCCGGCGACGTGATCGTGGCCGACGACGACGGCGTGGTCGCGGTCCCCTGCGCCGACGCGGAGACCGTCCTCGACGCCGGCCGCCGGCGCGAGGAGAAGGAGGCGTCGACGCGGGCCCGGCTCGCGGCCGGCGAACTCGGCCTCGACATCTACGGGATGCGCGAAAGGCTTGCCGCGAAAGGGTTGCGGTACATATGACCGGTGTTCCGTGTGACGTCATGCGGGGTGGCACGTCGAAGGGGCTGGTGTTTCGCGAACGCGACCTGCCCGCCGACCGGGCCACCCGCGACGCGGTGCTCCTCGCGGCGATGGGCTCGCCCGACCCGCGCGAGATCGACGGCCTGGGCGGCGCGCACCCGCTCACGTCGAAGGTCGCGGTGGTCTCGCCGTCCGACCGGCCCGACGCCGACGTGGAGTACCTGTTCCTCCAGGTGTGGCCGGACCGGCCGGAGGTCTCCGACAACCAGAACTGCGGCAACATGCTCGCCGCGGTCGGGCCGTTCGCGATCGAGCACGGCATGGTCGAGGCCGGCGACGGCGTCACGCCGGTGCGCATCTGGATGCGCAACACGTCGACGCTCGCCACCGCCGTCGTCTCGACGCCCGGCGGTTCGGTCTCCTACGAGGGCACCGCGCGCATCGACGGGGTGCCCGGCAGCCACGCGCCGATCCCGGTGGAGTTCGCCGACATCGCCGGATCGTCGTGCGGCGCGCTGCTGCCGACCGGCAACGTCGTCGACGTCGTCGAGGGCGTGCGGGTCACCTGTGTCGACAACGGGATGCCGGTGGTGTGCCTCGCGGCCGCGGACGTCGGGCTCACGGGTGCCGAGTCGCCGGCCCAGATCGAGGCGCGCGCCGACGTGCTGGCGCGCGTCGAGGCGATCCGGCTCGCGGCCGGCCCGCTGATGAACCTCGGCGACGTGACCGACCGGACCGTGCCGAAGATGAGCCTGCTGTCGCCGCCGGTCGCCGGTGGCGCTATCGGCACGCGCACGCTGATCCCGCACCGGGTGCACGAGGCGATCGGCGTGCTCGGCGCCGTGTCTGTCGCGACCGCGTGCCTGCTGCCGGGATCGGTCGCGGCCGACATCGCAACCGGCATCGCCGCCGGCATCGCGGCTGGCGTCGCGGCTGGCGTCGCGGCACAAGGCGGCGGCGTGGACGTCGAGGTCGAGCATCCGACCGGGTTCTTCACCGTGACGCTCGACGTGACCGCCGGAACCGACGGGCCGACCGTGCGGCGGGCGGCGTTGCTGCGCACGGCGCGGCTCCTGATGCGCGGCGAGGTCATGGTTCCGTCGTCGGTGTGGGAGGGGCCGTGAGTCGCGTCACGCTCGTCGGGCTCGGCGAGGTCGGCCGAACCTTCGCCGAGGACCTACACGGATGTGAACTGTCCACATGGGACACCGCGTTCGACCGGCCCGACAGCGCGGCGTCCCGGAACGCCGCCGAGCTCGGGATCACCGTCGCCGCCTCCGCGCCGGACGCTGTCGGCGGCGCCGACCTCGTCATCAGCGCGGTCACCGCGGCCAACTGCGTCGACGCCGCGGTCGCGGTGGCGGCCGGGATCCGCGGCGGTGCCTGGTACTTCGATCTGAACTCCAGTTCGCCCGGTCACAAGACCGAGGCGGCACGGGTCATCGACGGTGCGGGTGGCCGCTACGTGGAAGCGGCACTGATGTCGCCGATCGGGCCGCGCCGATTGGCGTCACCATTTCTCCTCGGTGGCCCGCATGCCGCCGACTTCGCCGCGGTGGCGGAAGCGTGGGGGCTCTCGGGGGTGAGCGTCGCGTCCGACACCGTCGGCCGCGCGGCCGCGACCAAGCTGTGCCGGTCGGTGCTCACCAAGGGTCTGGAGGCGTTGTTCACCGAGTCGCTGCTCGCCGCCCGGAGCTACGGCGTCGAGCGCGAGGTGCTCGCGTCGCTGTCGGACCTGTTGCCACCGGCCGACTGGGAGGCGATCGCCGGGTACTTCGTGTCGCGCTCGCTGCAGCACGGCCGGCGCCGCGCCGAGGAGATGACCGAGGCCGCGGCGACCGTCGCGGAGGCCGGCGTGGAACCGTTGATGTCGACCGCGACCGCCGCGCGCCAGGCGTGGGCCGCCCGCTTCCCGGATGCGGCCGACGCGAACGCGACGTTCGCGATGATCGACGCCGTGCGGGCGGCGATGGAGGAGCCCGAATGATCATCGACTGCCACGGCCACTACACGACGGCGCCCGCCGCGCACACCGAATGGCGGGCGCGCCTGCTGAACAGCTCCGAGCCGCCGGACTACCCGCACATCCCCGACGACGAGATCCGCGAGTCCATCGAGACGAACCAGTTGCGGCTGCTCACCGAGCGCGGCGCCGACATGACCATTTTCTCGCCGCGGGCGTCGGCGATGGCCCACCACGAGGGCGACCTCGCCACCGGCATCGCGTGGGCCCGGGCGTGCAACGACCTGATCGCCCGCGTGGTGCACCTGTTCCCCGACACGTTCGTCGGGGTCTGCCAACTGCCGCAGGTCGCCGGCGCGCCGCTCGACGCCGCGATCGCCGAGCTCGAACGATGTGTGTCGATGGGGTTCGTGGGTCTCAACCTGAACCCCGACCCCAGCGGCGGCCGGTGGACCTCTCCCCCGCTGACCGACCGCTACTGGTACCCCATGTACGAGGCGATGGTGACGCACGACGTGCCGGCGATGGTGCACGTCTCGGCGAGCTGCAACCCGGTGTTCCACGCCACCGGCGCGCACTACATCAACGCCGACACCACCGCGTTCATGCAACTGATCCAGGGCGACCTGTTCGCCGACTTCCCCGGCCTGCGGCTGGTGATCCCGCACGGCGGCGGTGCCGTTCCGTACCACTGGGGGCGGTACCGCGGCCTCGCCGACATGCTGCGCAAGCCACCGCTCGACACGCACGTGATGCGCAACGTCTTCTTCGACACCTGCGTCTACCACCAGCCCGGGATCGACCTGCTGGCCACGGTGATCGACGTCGACAACATCCTGTTCGGGTCGGAGATGGTCGGCGCGGTGCGCGGCGTCGACCCGACGACGGGTCACCATTTCGACGACACCAAACGCTACGTCGACGCGCTCGCCCTGGCCGACGCCGACCGCGCGAAAGTGTTCAGCGGCAACGCCCGGCGCGTCTATCCCCGACTCGACGCCCACCTAAAAGCGAGGGGACGATGACCTTCACGCCCGACGCCGGGTGGCTGCCCTACCACCCGTCCCCGTCGAAGCCGGCGTACACGCCGCCGCCCGGCGCGGTCGACGCGCACTGCCACGTGTTCGGACCCGGCGACGCGTTCCCGTACGCGCCCGAGCGCAAGTACACGCCCACCGACGCCGGCAAGAGCGACCTGTTCGCACTGCGCGACTTCCTCGGCTTCGACCGCCAGGTCATCGTGCAGGCGACGTGCCACGGCGCCGACAACGCGGCCCTGGTCGACGCGCTACGGGCGGCGGGCGACCGGGCCCGCGGGGTGGCGACGATCCGGCCCGGCGTCTCCCGCGCGGAACTGGCCGACCTGCACGACGCGGGCGTGCGCGGCATCCGGTTCAACTTCGTGCGTCGACTGGTGGACCCGAAGCCCGCCGCGTACTACCGCGAACTCGTCGACCGCGTCGCGGAGTTCGGCTGGCACGTCGTCATCTACTTCGAGGCCGCCGACCTCGCGCCGAACCGGGACCTGTTCACGTCGTTCCCATGCCCGGTGGTGGTCGACCACATGGGCCGCCCCGACGTCACCAAACCGGCCGAGTTCGACCTCTTCCTCCGATTCATGGCCGAACACGACAACGTCTGGAGCAAGGTGGGCTGCCCGGAACGGCTGACCGTCAGCGGGCCGCCGGAGTACGCCGACGTGCTGCCGTTCGCCCGCACGGTGGTGGAACGGTTCCCCGACCGGGTGCTGTGGGGCACCGACTGGCCGCACCCCAACATGAAGAGCCACATGCCCGACGACGGGCTGCTGCTCGACCTGGTGCCCCGCATCGCGCCGTCGGAGGAGTCGCGCCACAAGCTCCTCGTCGACAACCCCACCCGCCTGTACTGGGGTCACGTGGATAGGGTCGGGAGGTGACCGACACGATCAGCCTGGCCGGGCCGGCCGACCGCAAGCGGGTGCTGGACTCGCTCGTGGCGGCCTTCGCGGCCGATCCCGTTCTGCGCCACCTCTTCCCCGACGACGACACCTACCCGCGGTACGCCACCGCGTTCTTCGGGCGCCTCTTCGACAAGCGCGTCGCCGCGCGCACCGTCTGGACCATCGGTCCGGGTCTGTCGGTCGCGATGTGGGACACACCGGCGAACGGCGCGGCGGAACCGCCCGGCGGCGACCCGCTCGACGACCTGCCCGCCGACGCGCGCGCCCGGATCGACGCCTACGACCACACCGTCCACAATGGACTCCCCGACCACCCGTTCTGGTACCTCGGCGTGCTCGGCACCCACCCCGACCACAAGGGCCGTCGCTGGGGCCGCGCCCTGATCGCCGACGGCCTGCGCCGCGCCGCCGACGACGGCCTGCCCGCCGTGCTGGAAACGAGCAACCCGGGCAACGTCGACATCTACCGCCGCGCCGGTTTCGAGGTCGTGGGCGAACTCACGGCCGGCCCGCTCCAGGTCTGGGTGATGGAACGGCCGCCCGCCTAGATGGCAAGACCCTTATGGGACGCGTTGAGGCCCGCCCTCCGCACGGAAATCGAGCGACTGGCCGGTGGTCGGGTCGTCGACGCCCGATCCTGCGCGGGCGGGTTCTCGCCGGGGTTCGCGTCCCGCCTCACGCTCGCCGACGGCGGGCGGGTCTTCGTCAAGGCGATCGACGCCCGGCGGTGGCCGCACGAGGTCGCCGCGTACCGGGCCGAGGCACGCGTCAACGCGGCTCTGCCGAATGGTGCGCCCGCGCCCCGGTTCCGCGGCGCGCTCGACGACGAGCGGTGGATCGTGCTCGCGTTCGAGGACGTCGACGGCGTCACCCCGGAGCCGTGGACGCCCGACGCGCTCGGCCGTGTGCTCGCCGCCACCGCCGACCTCGGCCGGCCCGCGGTGCCGCTCGACCGCGACCATCCCCGGCTCGGCGGCTGGGCCACGCTGACGGCCGACCGCCTCGCGCCGCACGACCCGTGGGCGGCGGCGAACCTGAAGCGGCTCACCGACCTCGAACGCGCCGGCCTCGACACGGCCTGCGGCGACTCGCTCGTCCACGGCGACCTGTATCCGCACAACATCCTGCTGACGCCCGACCGGGTGGTCGTCGTCGACTGGCCGCACGCCCGGCTCGGTGCGCCCGTCGTCGACCTGGTGACCGTCCTGTCGAGCGCCGCCGCCGACGGCCTCGACCCCGAAGCGGCGCTGCGCCGCCGCGCCGATTCGGGAGCCGCCGGCGTCCCGCCGGGTGACGTCGACGCGGTGCTCGCCGCGCACGCCGGCTTCCTCGTCTCCGGCGGGCTGGCGACGATGCCGCCCGGCCTGGAACCCATCGCGGCCGCCAAGCGCCGCCTGGGCGCGGCCGCCGCCCGCTGGCTCCGCCACCGCATCGATGACGGCAAGAGTCCGATCACGGACTGAATCGACCTCCGCTCCGCCCGATCGGGCAGGGTACGACCGGACGAGCGCGTCGGACCCAACGCCGGGAGGCGGTTCAGATGAGGAAGCTCGTGATCGTGGCCGTTCTCGCCCTGCTGGGTACCGGAGCCGCCGCCCCGGTGCGGGCGGGATCCACCCGGCCCGACGTCGACGCGGTGCGGGGCTGGAACGGGCTGGCGCTGGACGCGGTGCGCACCACGCGGGCCACCGACGCCGACGCCGCCCGGCTCTACGCGATGCTCAACGTCGCCGTGTACGACGCCGTGAACGGCGTCGCCGGCAGCCGGCCGGCCCGGGCGCACGCGCTGGTGCCGGGGCCGGGGCCACGGGACGCCGACCCGCAGGCGGCCGCGGTGACCGCGGCACACGCGGTGCTCGTCCACCTCGATCCGGCCAGGACCACCGACTACGACGCGCGTCGCGACGCCGATCTCGCGGCCCTGCGCGGCGGCCCGGCCGTCGCGCGCGGAGCCGCGTGGGGCCGGCACGTCGGCGCCGGGGTGATCGCCGCACGGACCGGTGACGGCTCGACGCCCGTGGAGAGCCAGCCGGCCGGCACCGGACCCGGCGTGTTCCGGGCCGCGTGGTCGGGCACGCAGTACCGCGCCGTGCGGCCGTTCGCGGTCGCCGACGCCGGCCGGTACGTGCCCGGGCCGCCGCCGGCGTTGACCGGCGTGCCCTACGCGGCGGCGTTCGCGGAGGTGGCGGTGCTCGGCTCGGCCGCGCTGCCGGATCCGGAACTGCTTGCCACGTACCAGTTCTGGTCGTTGCCGGCCGGATCGAGCCAGCCGCCCGGTGAGTGGCTGCGGATCGGGCTGGACGTGGCCGGCGCACGGCACCTGCCGCTGGCCGACCAGGCCCGGCTCACCGCGCTGCTGACGATGGCGCTCGCCGACACTACGGTCGCGACCGTCACCACGAAGTACACCTACCGGCACTGGCGACCGACGACGGCGATCCGCGAGGCCGACACCGACGGCAACCCGGTGACGACCGCCGATCCCCTGTGGAGCGCCCGCGCCGGTTCGGTCGGTGGCACGCCGGAGTACGTGTCGGGTCACAGCTCCTACAGCGCGGCCGGAGCCGCGACGCTCGCCGGCTTCTTCTGCGCCGACGCGATCCCGTTCAGCCACGCCACCGACTCCGCGCCGGGCGGCACGCCGCGCGACTACGCGGGGTTCGCGGCGGCCGCCACCGAGGCGGGCCGGTCGCGGGTGTACGGCGGGCAGCACTTCGAGTTCAGCAACCAGGCGGGTCTGGCGCTGGGCCGCGGGGTGGCCGGTGAGGTGCTGGCGACCCGGTTGCTGGTCCGTTCCGGGCCGACGCACGTCGGCGCCTGCCCGCGCTGAACGGCGTCAATTCTCGGTAACGGGTCCCAGCACGCGGGCCGAATCAGTCGGTGTTCAGTGGGTGTTCAGTGCCACCGGTCACGCTTCCGGCAATTTCACCCCGCCGAAGGGAGCTTGCCGATGAAAACGAGTTGGTGGCGCCGGATCGCCGCCCTCGGGTGCGTCGTGCTCGGAACGACCGCCCTCGCCGCCACACCGGCACAGGCCACGTTGAGCCCGGCCAGTCCGATCAGCATCCAGTTGTCGGGCCGGGACTCCAGCAACAACACCGTGCTGGTCGGCAGCGCGGTCGGCTCGCTGGCGTTCGACGACAGCAACACGTGGTACCGGTTGTCGGTGACGGTGTGCCGGCAGGGCAGCTACTCGTTCCCCAACTTCCGGGTGCTGGTCAACGGCGCCAACCAGTACCTGTACGTGAACGAGAACAACGCGCGGCCGCAGGTGTGCGCGGGATACCCCGGTTACCCGGCGAACGGCACCCTCGACGGTGACTTCTCGTACGGCGGGACCATCTACACCATCACGATCTGCCTGCAGGGCGTGCTGTTCACCAATCCGGTGAAGTTTCCGGAGCGCTGTTTCACGTACGACAACCCGTTCAGCTGAGAGGTAGTCAGGGGCCGTGCTCATCCGCCGACCGTTTCGCGGACGAGCGCGGCAACCTGCTCCACGGTGCGGATGCCCGACGCGTACGCGGAATGGCCGCGGGAGAGGACGACGACGAGCAGATCGCTGTCGGCGTCGGTGATGCGGCCCAGGCTGTTGAGGATCCAGCCGCCGGAGACGGGGTACCAGCCGTTCTTCACCGCGGTCCGCTCGCCCGCGTGCGCCGCGGCCGACACCCCCCAGTCCTGGTCGGCGACGACGGCCGACATGAGGTCGAGAACGTAGCTCCCGCCGGGCACGGCGCCGGCCGGGTCGGCCAGCTGGGCCAGCAACCGGAGCTGGTCCTCGGCCGTGGTCGTCGTCTCGCCCCAGTCGCCGTCGGAGCCCTGCCGGGTCGAGGTGAGGCCGAACGTCGACAGGGTCGCGGAGATGCCGCCGGTGCGGCGCCACAACGCCGACGCGGCGTCGTTGTCGCTGTTCCTGATCATCGTGGCGGCGAGCGACTTCTCGGCGCTCGTGAGGGACCGGCCGGCGCGGTTCGCCTGCAGCAGCAACGTCGCCAGGATGTCGACCTTGACGATGCTCGCCGTGCGGAACTGTTTCGTGGCGGCGTAGCTGTAGGCGCGGCCGGTGCGGCGGTCCAGAACCGCGACGGCGAGGTCGACGGATCCGCCGTCGAGCTGGGCGAGCCGGGCGGTCAGGGCCGCCTCCCGCTGCTGCTGCTCCAACTCCTGCCGAACGGCCTCCCGCGCCCGCGCCACCGGCTCGCCGATCCAGCGCGGCGCCGCGATCTCCACTGTGGACACCGGCGTGCGCAGCGCCCGCGCCGGCACCGGCGGCGCCACCGAACCGACGAGCCCCGCCATCGCGGCGGCCCCGGCGACCACCGACATCAGCAGACGCGGCATCATCATCCGCCGGATGTTCCGCGCACAGCCACAGAGGAGCCTGTGGCCGTGCTCGGTGCCGTCTTCGAAAAGCCTGTGGTTGGCCTGTCAGCCTTTATTCAGGACTTATGTAGGGTGCGGTCGTGGACGGGACAGTGGATGGGACGACCGAGACGCGGCGCATCGCGACGGAGTACGTGGAACGGTTGGAGCGCCGGGACTGGCCGGGCGTCACCGAACTGCTCGACGAGAACGTCGTGTACGACATGCCGCAGACCCGGGAGCTGATCCGGGGCCGGGCGGCGTTCATGCGGTTCAACACCGAGTACCCCGGCGACTGGCACCTCGTGGTGCGGCGCGTGGTCGCCGACGGGCGGTTCGCGGCCCTGTGGCTCGACACCCGCGTGGGCGACGAGCGCCAGGACGCCTGCGTGTGGCTCGAGCTGTCGGAGGACGGGCGCATCACCCGCGTCACCGATTACTGGCCCGACCCGTATGAGCCTCCGCAGGGCCGCGAACACCTGGCCGAGCGTTATTAGCCGAACTGCACCAGCAGGCAGCCCGCCACGAGCAGGCCGAGGCCGCCCAGCCGGGTGACCGTGAGCGGACGGCGCGGGAGCCGGAACAGCCCGTAGTGGTCGATCAGCGCCGAGGCGAGCTGCTGCCCGGTCACCGTGAGGGCGATCGTCGTGGCGGCGCCGATGCGCGGGATCAACAGGAACGTCGCGGTGACGTACGCGGCCGCGCAGGCGCCGCCGAGCCAGCCCCACCACGGCACCGTGCCGAGCGCGCCGACGCGCGGCCGCGCCGTCCCCTTGAGGGCCAGCAGCACGAGCAGCACCACGACGATCGTCAGCGTCGCGACGGCGAAACTGACCAGCCCGACGGCCAACGGCTCGCCGAGGTCCGCCCGCAGCCGCGCGTTGATCGCGCCCTGCACCGGTAGCGCCGCGCCGGCCACCAGGCCGAGGCCGAGCCAGCCCGCCCGGGCCATCGGAATCCCGCCGGCCCGCTGGCCCACGACGATCGTGGAGATCCCGGCGAGCACGGCGACCGCACCGGCGACCGTGGCCGCCGTCAGCGGCCGGCGCGGCACGTCGAGCAGGCCGCCGCCGTCGAGCGCGAGCGACGCGAAGACCTGCCCGGTGACGAACAGCCCCACCGACAGCACCGCGCCCACGCGCGGGAACAGCAGGATGCCGCTGGTGATGTAGAGCGGGCTGGCCAGTCCGCCGACGAGATGCCACCACGTGGCGTCGGGCAGCGCGCCGAGCGCCCCGAGCGCGCCGGCGGTCAGCGCGAGCAGGGCGAGGATCGTGGTGGCGACCATCAGTTGCGCCGTCGACGCGCCGTACGGCGTGCCGAGGGCGGTGCCGAGCTGGATGTTCACCGACGCCTGCACGGCGAGCAGGCAGCCGATCACGAGCGCGGCGGAGAGGAGCGCGACGGACATTCTTCAACCCCTAAGTGGACAACATGTCCACTTAGCCTACATCTAGATTGTCGGGATGGAACGGGCCGACGCCGCGCGCAACCGCACCCGCGTGCTCGACGCGGCCGCCCGCCTGTTCGCGGAGAAGGGCGCCGAGAGCACCACGATGGACGACATCGCCAAGGCCGCCGGAGTGGGCCGGGCGACGCTCTACCGCCGCTACCCCGACCGGGCCTCGATCGCCGTCGCGCTCCTCGACGAGCACGAACGCGCCCTCCAGGAACGGATGATCCGGGGCGACCCGCCGCTCGGTCCCGGCGCTCCCCCGGCCGACCGCCTGGCCGCCTTCTACGCGGCGATGGTCGACCTGCTGGAGACGCACGGACACCTCGCCCTGGCCACGGAGGTCGGGAGTTCCCGGTACGCGACCGGCGCGTACGGCTTCTGGCGCACCCACGTGCGGGCGCTGGCCCACCAGGCTGGCGCACCCGATCCGGACGCCCTCACCGACGTCCTCCTGGCACCGCTGGCCCCCGACCTGTACCGGTACCAGCGGGAGAAACTGGGCCACGATCCCGCCCGCATCGGCGCGATACTCGGTGAACTGGCGCGGGCCGTCCTGCCATGATGCCGAAATGACCTCGTTCATCTCGCACACCACCGTGAACGCCCTCGACGCGTACACCCAGTCCCGCTGGTGGCAGCGGGTGCTCGACTACGTCGAGGACCCCGACGACCCGAACGAGCCCGGCCACGAGGAGTGCCTGATCAGCTCCCGGGACGGGCGGCACCACGTCCTCTTCATCGAGGTCCCGGACAAGAAGCAGCTCCGCAACCGCGTCCACTTCGACCTGCGCCCGGTCGAGGGCTCGCGGGACGACGAACTCGCCCGCCTGCTCGGGCTGGGCGCCACGCAGGTCGAGGACCTGCGCAACCCCGACGGAACCGGCTGGGTGGTGCTGGCCGACCCGGAGGGCAACGAGTTCTGCATCCTGCGGAGCCGGGGCGAGGCAGGCCTGGGCTGACGCCGCTACGGTGGAGCCGTGACCGAGCACTTGTGCGAGGGAACCATCAAGCAGAGCCCGCCCGGTCAGGGCGGCTCACCACGAAGTGGGGAGCCGGCATGACCCGGTTGGCGGCGCTGGTGCTGGTCGCCGTGCTGTGTGCGTCCGGTTGCTCTGTCACGCGTCCCCCGAAGCCGGAACCGGCGCGATCAGCGCCACCACCCTCCACGCCGCCGTCCTCCGCCCCGCCGCCGCAGCCTTTCACGTTGGCCGTCGCCGGCGATGTCCACTTCACCGGGCGCACGGCCCCGCTGCTGCGCGACCCGGCGACCGCGTTCGGTCCGATCGCGCCGGTGCTGCAGGGCGCCGACCTGGCGCTGCTCAACCTGGAGACCGCCGTGACCGAACGCGGCACGCCGGAGCCCAAGGAGTTCCACTTCCGCGCGCCCGCGACCGCCTACGCCGCCGTGCGGGCCGCCGGCGTCGACGCCGTGTCGCTGGCGAACAACCACGTGCTCGACTACGGACAGGTCGGGCTGGCCGACACGCTGGACGCCGCCGCGCAGTCCGGAATGCCGGTGTTCGGCGCGGGCCGCAACGCGTCCGCGGCTTTTGCGCCGTGGCTCACGACGGTGCGCGGAACGCGCCTGGCGATCCTGGGCTTCAGCCAGATCACCACGCTCGCGGAGACGTGGGGCGCCCGCGACGACCGCCCGGGCGTCGCCCTGTCCTTCGACCTCGCCCGCGTCCGTGCCGCGGTGGCGGCCGCCCGTGCGGCAGCCGATGTCGTGATCGCGTTCAACCACTGGGGACCCGAGGGCGACGACTGCCCCAGCCAACGCCAGAAGGACTTCCTGGCGGTGCTGGTCCAGTCGGGTGTCGACATCGTGCTGGGCGCGCACGCCCACGTGCTGCAGGGCGTCGGCTGGTCGGGACGCACGTTCGTGTCCTACGGAATGGGAAACTTCGTGTGGTACGGCACGTCGCGGTCCACCGAGACCGGTGTCCTGATGCTGACGGTGCGCGGCCGCGACGTGACCGGGTGGGAGCTGGTGCCGGCGGTGGTGTCGGCGTCCGGGCAGCCGGTTCAATTGACGGGGGCGGCGGCGGAGCGGGTGAAGAACCGGTTCGCCGGGTTGCGCGGATGCGCGGGGCTGGCGGCGGGTCCGGGTTGATCCTTCCCCGTCGCGGCCTTGTTTGCGTGCCGGGTTCGCGGGGTTCGAGGCGTTTCGTGGCGATCCGACGCGCCAAAGGGGTAACCGGTTTGGCATGGGGTGGAGGGCTAGGCTAGAGTTTCCATCCGTCACCGGGTGTACCGGATGGCAATGCGGACGTAGCGCAGTTGGTAGCGCATCACCTTGCCAAGGTGAGGGTCGCGGGTTCGAGTCCCGTCGTCCGCTCGGAGGCCAGCCTCGGTGGAGTGGCCGAGAGGCGAGGCAACGGCCTGCAAAGCCGTGTACACGGGTTCAAATCCCGTCTCCACCTCGAACCCGTCACAAGCGGGTGCTTCGGGCGATTGGCGCAGTGGGAGCGCGCTTCCTTGACACGGAAGAGGTCACTGGTTCAAACCCAGTATCGCCCACCAGCAGAAATAGGGCCGTTCCCGGTGTCGGGAACGGCCTTAAATCGTCTCGGAGGTCAACCAGGGGGTCTTTGGGGTCGCGGTGAGCCCCCTCGGGCACGCTGAACATCCGGTTCATGATCCCGGCACCGGCTCGGCCAGCCGCATCACCGGCACGCGACAGTCGCGCATCCGAGACGGCATCAGCGTCCGGACGTGTACCCCGAGGGTTCATCACGGCTATGTCTGGAAGGGGTCCCAGTGGGCCGTGTAGCGCAGTAGCGAGCGCGCGAGGTCGGGGTGTGCGGCGGCCCATCGGGTGTCGAAGAGGAACCACTGGTCGAATCCGAAGAAGTCATCGATGTGCCGGGCGACCTGGGCGATGTGCGTGTCCACACGCACCAGCGACCTGGTGGGCGGGTGCGGGCGGCTCCCGTCGTGCTCCGGCGTGTTGCTGATGCCGGCGGGCGACGGGTGATAGCCGGGAAGGCGGGCGTAGCGGTGGAGCGCCGGGGTGAGGTCATCATCGCCGGGCGTGATCAGGTCGCGGAGCAGGCGGAGCTCATGGGGCCAGCCGTCGACGTCGGAGGTGTCGACACCGCCCAGGTGGGCGGCGAGATCCGGCAGGGTCAGGCCGGGAAGGGCGACAGCACCGGCCAGGTCCAGATTCCGGTAGGTGTCGGGTGCGTCCCAGCCGAGCCGGACCGAGAAGACGCAATCCGGACCGGCCGCCCCCAGCTGTACTGTCCGCACCGGCACACCGTGGCTGAACGACGCGCCAGCCGCGGCGGCGTTGCCGGGCAGCGGCCAGGTGTCGTGGACCAGGAAGGCCAGCCGGTCGGGCAGGTCGACCACGGCGCCGTCGTCGATGAAGTAGTAGGCCAGGTCGACCTCGTCGTCATCGGTACGCACACGCAGGCCGCGCTCGCCGAGCCGGATGTAGTCGGCCTTGTCATCGGCCTCGACATACAGATGTTCGTGCAGCAGGTCGCGGAGGTCGTCGATGGTGTGCGGCCGGGGCAGGTTCCGCTTGCGCACCGCGTCAAAGATCGAGTCCAGGCCGTAGACGTTGCCACCCAACTCACGGTCGACCCACTCGTATGGATCGGTGTCATGGGCGTGGTCCCAGCCGTGGCGGAACCAGTCGAGCACCGTCAATCCTGGCCTCGTCACCACCCGTTTGCTGAACGGCGATTCATACCGCCACCGACACACGAAGTACACGGGCTGACTCTAGGCGAGCGGCCCTCCACAACCAGCCGACCCGAGCAACCCGATGCGGTTCAGCCGGGTTTGCGGTCCACCCTGACGATGAGGTCGCCCAGCCGGAACTGGTACGCCGCCTGGGGGTTTCCGGTCGGCGTGGTGACCGGTCCCGGCTCCGCGAGGACCATGGGGCTACCCGGGGCGGGCAGGCGGGCAGTCGCGTGGAGGAACGCGGCCGTGACCACGCCCCGGGCGGCCTGTCGCGCCGCCGACGCGTGGCCGCGGGCCCGCAGGTCCCCGCTGACGAACAGGGCCAGGGCGATCGCGGTGGCGGAGAAGACGACCGCGCCGCCGGCGATCAACGCCACGGTCACCGCCTCACCGACGTCGCCGATGAAGGTCGTGAAGAAGCCGGTGACGACCGGGATCGCACCGGCCAGGCCGCCCACGGCCGCGATCCACTTCGACCACCAGCGCGTGACGGCCGTGGCGCCCGACTTGATCACCTGCATCGACGGCGGCGTCTTGTCGTTCCATCCGCCGGCGGCCGCCGTGGCCCGTTCGCTCTCCTCGCCCAGCAGCGCGAGCCCCTGAAGCAGTTCGTCGAGTCCCACCGTCGGTCGGGTCAGATGCGCCGGTCGCGCCCACTGGAGGTCGTTGACGCTTCCCTTCTCCGCCACCGGTCAGCTCCTCAGAGCGGCCGCGCCGATGACCCGCGCGACCCGGGCGTGGCCGAGGTACCGCTCGATGGAGTGCGGTGCGTCCGAGTTCTCCACCTCGATCTCCTCCAGGGGCTCCTTCCAGGTCGGGCGCAGCGGATGGCCGAGCGCGACGACGTCGTTGACGTCCCAACAGGTCAGCCACGGTATCCCGGGGTTGACCGTGCCCTTGGTGAGCAGGTTGCGCTGCACGGAGTCCAGGCCGAGCGGGGAGCCGGCGGTGACCCACAACCGGGTGCGCTCCCGCAACCGCTGGTCGCTGAGCAGGTCACGGGCGACGACGGTGCCGAGGCTGTGCGACACCAGCACGATCGGGACGGTGTCGGGAATCGCGGCCTTGACGGCGGCCAGCACCGGGTCGCGGGCCTGGGTGAGGTACACGGCGACGTCTCTCAGATGCGCCTTGATGATCTCCTGGTCGAGGCGGGTCCGGCGGGCGAGAATCTCCAGCGTCCTGCGGACGGCCTTGGCGGAGAGCAGGTCCGAGAGGCGCTCCTCGTCGACGCGACCCGTGGCCGCCACCATCTCGGTCAGCATTTCGTTCTCGACCGCGGTGGTGTCGTCGGGCAGGTCGGGGTGTAGCGGCAGCGATTCCAGGTCGACCTCCTCGCCGCGGCGAGCCAGTTCGGCGGTGATCCGGTAGAGCAGGTCGCCGTAGAACGGGAACACTGACCGCACCCCGTCGATCGGTGGTTCGCCGGCTCTGGCCAGGCCGGCGGCGAGGCCGGCCAGCCAGTTGCGCTCCAGCTTGACCGGGTCCTTACCTTCCTGGCCGCGTCCGTGCACGAACACGATGGTCGCGCTCATCGTTCACTCCTCACCGAGTGCGTCGTCGATCAATTGGCGTGCCGCGTCCGCGAGCTCCGCCTCCCTGAGCCGGCGCACGATCCGGCTCACCCGTGCGCCTTCGTTCGCGGTGTACGCCTTGGTTTCCTCGCCCATGTCCGGCGTCCAGCGGGCCCCGTTCACGTCGAGATCGGCACCGCTCTCATCCCGCATGGGAACGCCGCCGTGGTGCAGCGCGACCATTTCCCACTGGTCGTTGAAGACGGGCGCACCCGACGATCCGCGACGGGCGTCGCTGCGATAGCGCAGCCACAGATCGTCCTCGGCGACCATCTGGTTCTCCCGGATGCTGATCCGCTTGCGGTCACCGCCCGGATGGTGGATGACGTTGAGGAACTCGGCTCTGACGGCCTTGCCGGTGCGGCCGATCAGCGGCACCGTCGCGTACGCCTCGCCGGGCGGGGCACCGTCCAGATCGGCGACGGCGACGACGGTGAAGTCGAGTTCCACATCCGTGCAGAAGAAGCGTTCCGGTACGAAAGCGCAGTACCGGGGTTGGGACTCCGTGCCATCGTCGGCGAACTCGTAGCCGAACTGCACACCCATCGCCGACGCGTCGTCCGCCGACCAGATCACGTGATTGTTCGTGATGAACAGGCTCGGCCCGATCAGGGCTCCGGTGCCCACCGCCAGACTGGGATGGGCCCGGGACGGGGCGGTGACGACGCGGCCGACGGCCCGGGCGGCGGCCAGCCCGCAGGACAGGAAACTCACCCAGAGGGAGTCGTCCTTGTTCACGATGCCGTCGAGGTCGAGACCGCGACGCATCAGTCGCTGCCGGCGATTGCCGAGTTCGGAGCTGGAATTCGCAGCGGCCAGGTCGCCGCTGGCCGTCGCCTTTGCCGTGTCGTCCAGTTGATGCGCGCTGTTTCGCCAGCGTTCGAGAATCTCCTTCGAACGTCTGGTTTCGCCTTCGGTGTCGGTTCCCATGGCGAGTCCTCCCTGCGGGGCACGGGGTTGCACCTGGAAAGGGTCCGCGGAAGACGCCCAACGGACCTGGACGAGCGTCGGATCACGGACACGCCCATTCACCCGGCAGGAGGACCGACCCGGCCGACGCGCCGGTGACGGTGTATTTCCACGGTATCGCGGTGGCTCACAACTGGTGCGTGCCCGCGCTGCGGGAACCGATGAAGGAGGCAGTTCGTGGCAACCGTCTACAAGATTCATCCGGCCATCGGCATCGCCCGGGTCGGCAACAGCCCCGACGACTTCTTCGTCGGCCCGGAGCGCATCGGCCAGCCGCCCGAGCCGCCCGGCGGATTCAAGGACGACCAGTGTCGCGTCAAGCGCCAGGCCGCACGATTCCGGGTGTTCGCCCACAATGACGACGGCACGGTCGACGAGATCACCGATGCCGAGGCCGAGATCACGTGGACGGTCAACCTCGCCAACACGAAGGCGGCCAACCCCGGGCGGGGCAACAGCGAAGACCCTGCCAAGCTGGCGATCGAGCCCGGTGCGCGCACCCTGAACGGCCCGAATGAGCGGCAGAAGTTCGACACCGGCACGATCGACTTCGACAACGCGCCGCTCACAACGGTGCCGCTCGGCGAGATCCGCAGCACGCCGGAGAACTACCTCGTCGTGCTCGGCGGCTCCGGCACGTCCGCCTCGCCCGGCGGAACCGCGCTTGACGGCTACTTCTGGGCCAGCGACGACTGGTACGACGACGTGTCCGACGGTCCGGTGACAGCGACCGTGAAACTGCGCTCCGACAACTCCACCCCGGCGGTTGTCGGGGCATGGGTGATCGTGGCGCCGCCGAACTTCGCACCCGACCAGAACAGCGTCATCACGATGTACGACCGTGTCTTCCAGGCGATGGTCGACGCCGGCATGATCCCCGCGCCGACCACCACCTCGTACACACACGACGTCTATCCGATCCTGCAACGCGCCCGCGACACGAATTCGGTCGACCGCACGTTCGGCTCGCACACGTGGACCGACCCGGTCACCTCCGATCCATTGCGCAACGCCATCTTCAACAAGCTCGCCGATCCCGCCGGGGGCGGCGGCAACATGCCGTCGCTCAACAACTCCGGCACCAACGACAACCGGCTCACACTCACGCAGTACGCGCACATGGAACGCTGGAAGAACGACAACTACGCCAACGACTGGACGGGCGTCCCGCCGCCGCAGGCCGACATCACACCCGACGGCCTCGACCGGGCCGCGCTCCAGGCGTGTGTCGGCGGCGCGTTCCTACCGGGCATCGAGACCGGCGGCCTACCCGGCACCCCTCCCCTGGTGAACCGGCCGATCATCGACCCGTCGAAGTACGCCGAACCGTTCCGGCTCGACCACTCGGCGCTGGACCCCGGAGCCCTCACCTACGTCATGGCGTTGCCGTGGCAGAACGACTTCTTCCAGTGCGCCGACAACTGGTGGCCGGTGCCGCGCCCGAACTACGTCACGCGGGGCGGCGTCGCCCAGCAGAGCTTCATCAGTGGCGTTGTCAACAGTGGACAGTCCATGGTGGACAACTGGCACAAGCTCGGCTTCGTGGTACGCCAGGGCACGGATCTGATCGAGGTCGACCGGTGCGACCTCGCGGGCGTCAACCTGCTCACGCCGTTGCTGAATTTCCAGCACGTGCCGCAGGGCCCGATGGGCATGGTTCGCGAGACGGCACTGGCCATCACGTTCGAGGTGAGTTCGCCGTCGTCGGCGCTGACGTTGGAGTACGCGCCGGGCGGGGCACCGAACCATCCGCAACTGGTGCCGTTCAACGCCTCGGTCACGGTCGGCCCGACCGCCAACGCCGTCGCCACCGCGCGTTTGTGGGTCATCTACCGCACGAGCAACCCCGGCGACGAGTTGCCCCCACAAACGGTCACCGTGCAGGAGGCCGGCGGTACCCGCACGTGGACGGTCACCATCATCGGCGACACGGTGGCCCGCAGGACCGCCGCCGCGGCCCTGGTGCTCGACCGGTCGACCAGCATGGCCGAGGACCGGGGCGACGGCCAGAGCAAGCACGCCTCGCTGCAACAGGCGGCGAACACGTTCGTCGACGTGATGCTCGAAGGCGACGGCGTCGGTGTCGTGCGGTTCAACCAGGACGCGCAGGTCCTGAAGTCGGTGCTACCACTGGGCGCGGGCGGACTGTCCGACATCAACCGCAGCGCCATCAAGGACATCATCAACGGCAACGGCCTCGACCCCAACGGCCTGACCTCGATCGGCGACGGCATCTTCGAAGGCCGTGGGATTCTCAACGCCACCACGACGCCGTTCGACGTGAAGTCGCTGGTGGTGCTGACCGACGGCGTCGAAACCAGCCTGCGGTCCATCGCCGACGTGGCCGGCGACATCAACGAGTTCACCTACGCGGTGGGCCTCGGCCAGCCGCAGAACATCAGCGTCCCGGCGTTGCAGACCATCTCCGGCAACAACGGCGGCTACCTGCTGGTGACCGGCGCGATCGGCACCGACAACCGGTTCCTGTTGCAGAAGTACTTCCTGCAGATCCTCGCCGGCATCAGCAACGCCGAGATCGTGCTCGACCCCGACGGCCACCTGGTCCCGGGACGCGTGGAGCGCGTGCCGTTCCAGTTGACCGCCGGTGACGCGGGCGTCGACGTGATCCTGTTGACGCCCAACACGGATATCGTCGACTTCCGCGTGGAGACGCCGAGTGGTCAGCTCATCGAGCCGTGGCGGGCGCAGTCCGAGCCGGGGATGCGGTTCGTGCGCTCCGACGGGGTGAGCTACTACCGGATCGCGCTGCCGTTCGAGTTCATGGCGGACCGGTTCGACGCGGGCGGCACCTGGCAGGCGTTGCTCACCGTCGGCCGGCCCCGGATCGAACGCAGCGACAGCCGCGACGGCACCGACCCGTCGATCCGCCACCGCCAACCGGTGGCGGCGCAACCGCCGCGCATCGTGACCGCGCCCTCCCGCTTCGCCCGTGCCCAGCGGGCGAGCATCCTCGCGGCCGAGCAGCCGTCGCTCGCCGGCGGCCCGATCGGCGAGCACGGCTTCCGGACGGTGCCGTACAGCGTCGTCGTGCACGCCTACTCGAACCTCACCATGGAAGCGCAGGCCGAACAGCACAGCTTCGTGCCGGGGGCGCGGGTGTTCCTGCACGCGACGCTCGCCCGGTCGGGTATCCCGGCGGCCGGCGACGCGCAGGTGTGGGCCGAGGTCACCGCGCCCGGCGGATCCACGTCGACGGTCCCGCTCGCGGAGAGCGAAAGCGGCCGGTTCACCGGGCGGTTCGACACCACTGGCGTCGGGGTGTACCGGATCCGGGTTCGGGCGCGGGGCACCACGCCGGGCGGGGAGGCGTTCGCCCGGGAGAAGACGCTGACCGCGGCGGTGTGGCGGGGCGGCGACCAGACCCCGCCGTCACCGTCCACAGGGGACGGTGCGCACGAGCAACTCTGCAAGTTGCTCACCTGCCTGTTGCGGCGCGACGGCGCGATCACGCCCGAGTTCGAGAAGCGTCTTCGAGCGCTCGGGCTCAACCTGGACGCTGCCCGCAAGTGCCTGGCCGAATTCTGCCGGGGCTAGTCGTGTCCGGTTACGACGTCGCGGTGGTCGGGGCGGGTCCAGCCGGCTCGGCCACCGCCCGCTGGCTCGCCCGCGCGGGCCAGCGGGTCGTCCTGCTGGAACGGTCGCGCTTCGACGCGCCGCGCGTCGGCGAGTCACTCGCCCCGGCCACCAACGGCCTGTTGCGGGAACTGGGTGTGTGGCAGGACTTCACCGCGCTGGCACCGGTGCCCTCGCACGGCACCCGCAGTGTCTGGGGCGGGCCGGTGCCGGCCAGCAACTCGCACCTCGTGAACCCGTACGGCTGCGGCTGGCACGTCGACCGGTTGGCCTTCGACCGGATGCTCGCGTCCGCCGCGGTGTCGGCCGGCGTCGAATTGCGGCTCGGCGTCGCCTGCCGGCGGGTCGAACGCGACGACGCCGGCTGGTCACTGTCCACCGGCGGCGGCCGACTCCGCGCCCGGATCCTGGTGGACGCCACCGGACGCGCCGCCAGCATCGGACGCCGGTTGGGCGGGCGGCGGATCGTGTTCGACCGGCTCGTCGCGATCGCGGCGATGTTCGAGGGGGACGCCGACGGCTACGTCCTCGTCGAGACCGTGCCGGACGGATGGTGGTACTCGGCACCGACCCCGCCCGGACACGCGTTGGCCATGCTGATGACCGACGGCGACCTGTGCCGCCCGGCCGTCGCGCCGGACCGGTGGCAGGCCCTGCTCGCCGGGGCACCCGTCACGGCCGCCCGGCTGGCGGCGACCCGACCACAGTGGGGGCCGCGGGTGTTCCCGGCACCGAGCCAGCGCCTGCACCGCGTGGCGTGCGACGCCCCGTGGCTCGCCGTCGGCGACGCCGCACTCGCCGTCGACCCGATCTCGGGCAGCGGCGTCGTCCGGGCGCTGCGGACCTCACGGGCGGCCGCCGAGGCGGTGCTCGCCATGCTGGACGGCACCGAACCGTCGGCGCTCGCCGCGTACGAAGCCGAACGCGACCGCGAATGCACCACGTACCTGCACGAGCGGGCGCTGTACTACGGCGCGGAACGGCGCTGGGACGCGGCACCGTTCTGGCGCCGGCGGACCAGCGTCCTGCCCTCACGCCCCCTGCTCGTAGGGTGAGACCTCACGTACGAGCGGCGGCCAACCAGCCAAGGCGGCCAACATGTACTCCCGCAAGCAATTCGCGATCATCGTCCTCGTCCTCAGCCTCACCGCCGGTGGATGTACAACCGACGGCGCTTCCGATGCACCGCAGGGCCAGGGTCCTCCCGGGCCGGTCGATCCCACAGCCGCGCCCACGTCGGGAACCACCACAACACCGACGTCGAAGACGACGACGCGAACGCGCAAGTCGTCGGCGCTCGTCGAGTGGATCAAGGAATTCACGCCGACCGGTGGCGGCGGCGGCTACGAGGAGGCGGCCTACATCTGGTTCATGAAGGGCGATTGCGAGACGACCCTGTCCATCGCCCGTAACCGGGACGGTGAACTCGGGACGATGGACGAGGCGCTCCGGACCCTCTACGAAGGCGCGGCCGCCGCCTGCCTGGCCGCCTTTCACCAGCGGCGCGACATGTGGTCCGTCGCGCTCGCCAGGCACGGCAAGGTCGACACGAGCGGGATGTCGTGCTGGCACCGGTCGGTGTACCGGATATTCACGGCGCTGGTCGAGGCGTACCGAGACGATCCGGAGGTCCGATTCAGCAGGACCGGCGGCAGTGGTCGGTCCGAGTGCCCGCAACTGTCCGGCCTGTCTCCGGATCACGGCTCCCGATCGGGCGGCTATCAGGTGGAGGTCGAGGGCAGCAATCTCCCCAGATCCATGAACCTCATCTTCGTCACCGGCGAAGACATCACCGTCTCCGCCAGCACCACGGGCGGGCGCTTGTCGTTCACGATGCCGCGGTACGAAGGATCCGTGACGTCCGTGACCCTGAAGATCGCCGACGCGCCACGGATCGAGGGTGTCTACGCGACCTTCGTGTTCGACGGACGACCGCGGTGAACACCACTACCCGGGCACGTCGGCTGCGTCTCGTCCGCGTTCGGTCGCGCCGGTTCCGGCCGAGGACGGTGCCCGTCCGGGAACCGACCCCGCCGACGCTCGGCCACACCGACAGGCTCGCTGCGATTTCGAGTATCGCCTCGCCGATCGCCGTCGTCACCGCCCTGCTCGTGTACTACGGCTGGGTGCGCATGAACGTTCAGGCGGAGGATCTCGGGTACGACGTCTCCGTCATCGACATGTCGATCCAGGACTATGTCTTGAAGACCGTCAACGTCCTGTACATCCCGCTCGTGCTCGTCTGCGTGCTCGCGCTGGCGATCCACGCCCTGCATCGGTGGATCGTCCGCCGCGACAAGCAGCTGCTCCGCCGGCTCGCCACCGCGTTGAAGTACTCGTTCGTCGGCTGGGTCGGCCTGGCCGTCGCACTGATGGCAGGGGGGATGCCGATGGGCGGGTCGGAGCTGCCGATCGGCATCACGCTCTCGCTCATGTGCGCCCTGTACGGCTCCGTTCTCGTGCCGCCCCAGGACACGAGCCGACGCGTTCGGGTCCTTCTGCTCGCGCTGCTGGCCCTCGTGGCCTTCTGGGATTCCGAGCGCCTGGCGCGCGTCATGGGACACGCGTATGCCGAGTCGATCCTGGCCGACCCGAGCCAGCTGGTGGGCGTGATCGTCCACAGCGAGAAGGACCTGTCGATCGACGGAGTCACCCCCACCAGGATCGACTCGCCGGAAGCCGCATACCACTTCCGGTACGAGGACCTGCACCTGCTGCAGCGCTCCGGTGACCGGTTCCTGGTCGTGACCGACGAGTGGGCGACCGGCCCGCGGCACGTGTACGTTCTCCGCGAGAGCGATTCCGTCCGGATCGACTTCGTTCGTCGGAACGCAGGGTGACCGCCCACGACGCCCTGACGATCAGCTCCGGCGGGGAATCCAGAGCTCGATCTCCGTGCCCTTGCCGGGGCGGCTCCTGATGGTCGTGGTTCCGCCGAGGTCCCGGATCCGGCCGCGGATCGACTGCTCCACCCCGAGGCGTCCGGCGCGGGCCGCTTCGTCGAGCCGCCGGGATTCGAAGCCGACACCGTTGTCGCGGACCGTCACGCGGACGCCGTCACCCTCGTCCTCCAACAGGATCCACGCCCGGGCGCCCGGGCCCGCGTGTTGCCGGACGTTGTCCAGCGCGGCCTGGACCGCCGCGGTGAGCTCGGCCGCGGGACCGGCCGGCAGGATCACCGGGTCGGCCGGTGCGGAGACCTCGATCGCGGGCGACGACAGCCCGGTGAGCGTGGCCCGCAGGTCCGCTTCGGCGGCCGCACCGGGGGTGGTGGTGCGTTCTCCGCTGAGCAGGGTGCGCAGCGCCGCCTCCTGCTCGCCGGCCAGAGCCGCCAGTTGCGCGCCGGACCCGCCCAGTTCCGAGCCCTCCCGCTGAACGAGCGCGAGCACCTGGAGCACACCGTCGTGGATCGGGCGGGCCAGCCGGTCCCGTTCGGCGGCGGCCGCCTCCTGCCGGATCAGCTCGGCCCGTTTGCGGTCGGCCCAGCGCTGGAACAGGACGTGCGCGAGGCCCAGGCCACCGATCGCCGCCGCACCGACCAGCAGCATCGTCGCCGCATTGTCGAGATGGACATACCTGCCGAGCGATTCCACCGCATACGGCTTGCGCTGCTGGGCCACCGGGACCGTCTGCACGCCGGCCGCCACGATCACCGCGGTGATCGGACCGAGGACCGCGGGGACGGCACCGCGCGGGGCGAGCACCGGCGTGGTCGCGCCGACGACCGCGGTCGCGGCCGCCACGCTCAGTCCGAGCATCAGAACCGCCGGGGTGACGCGATGCTGAAAGGCGAGTTTCTCCGGAACGCCGCTCGTCGCGGTGTGTGCGACGAATACGCAGATCGCCGCGCCCACGGTCAGGGTGACCGCGGCCACGGTCCGCCATCTGTTCACGACGGCGGCCGCTCCGATCGCCACCCCCAGGCCGGCGCCGAACCAGCGGGCCGGACCCGCGTCCTCGGCCGCGCGCAGGGCGACGAACATCGGCACGGCGACGGCGATCTGCGTGATCGCCGCGGTCAACGATCCGGCCAACGGCCACAGCCCGATCACGATCGACACGAGGAGCGCGGCGGCCAGCGTCATCCCGCCGGTGATGGCCAGCATCAGTTCCGGGTAGATGAACAGGGTGCCCGGCCAGACGTCCAGCAGATCGGCGAGTTGATCGGGCGGCAGCGTCGCGAACGGCACCGGGGCCAGCGCCACCAGTCCACCCGCGACGACCAGCCGGAACCGCTTCCACTCCCACATCCGCATGTCGCGCGGCCCGATGGCGGCGGGGTCGCCCCGCCACCACCAGACGACCGATGCGACCGCGGCGACACCGGCCACGACGAGCACGACGCGCCAGGTCGACAGCGCCGGCTCGAGATAGGGGCGCCGGAGATCGGGCACGACGTGGCCGAAGAGCCCCGCACCGATGGCCAGCCCCGCCACGGCCGCGCCCGCTCCCGGCGCACCGGTCACCCACAGACTCTGCGCGGCGGCGAGCGTCCCGACGACGAGCAGCGGGAACGCCGCGCGGAACGCGTCGGAGAACCACATCCCCAGCGCGGAGTCCAGCGCCACCGGAACGCACAGCAGCCCACCCGCCGCCAACAGGTACGGCCACCACCGCAGCAGGCAGAGCGCCAGCACGGTCGCCAGGGCCGGGATCAGCGCGGTGAACGGAATAAATTCCATGAAGCGGCTGAATCCGACCACGTAGAGCGGGGGCGAGAATCCCCCGCGCGAGGTGGACTGCACCGCCGCGATGAGCAGACAGCCGCCGACTCCGGCCAGGACCGTCGACCACCGCGCCACCCGTTCGCTCATGCCACTGATACTGATTGATGCGCCGTGCGGATATCGTCCGGGTGGGCCAAGCGGGCCGGGCGGCCGTCCGCGCAGTACTCGAAATGCCACCATTCGTTGTCGTAGCGCCGGTAGAGGCCGTACGTCGCGCCGTGCACCTCCAGCCACCGCGCGCCTTCCGTCGGCCGGACGTCGAGAGCCAGACCCGCGACGTGCCGCGACTCGTGCGGCGGTAGCGCCCGTCGCCGGGCCGCTGCCACGGAGCCGGCGCGTTCGACCGCCGCGGCGAACAGCGCGGCCTGGGTGGCGAAGTCGCGGTGACCGGACGTCAGCCCGAGCAGTTCTCCGTGCCGCCACAGGGCTTCCGCGCGGGCCGCCTCGAACGCCGCGCGTGTCGCGGGCGTGAGACCGGCCAGGTTCTCGGCCGGGAAGCGCAGCGCCAGCGCCCACTGGCAGGCGGTGTGCCGGGCCCGTCCGGGAGTCACGGCCACGGCCACGGGCGCCAGTGCAAATGCGAGCAGACGCGTGACAGCGCGGTAAATCGCGTCACGCCGCCTCGATCGGTACAGGGCCATGCAGCGAAGATCCCCGACGCGACCCCGGCGGGCATGAGTAGAACTACCTACTACTCGAGACCGTTCTCGAGCGCGTAGCGCACCAGCGCGCTGCGGTTGTGCAACTGGAGCTTGCCGAGCGTGTTCTGCACGTGGTTCTGCACCGTGCGGACCGAGACCGCCAGTTCCTCCGCCACGTCCTTGTACGACAGGCCCTTGGCGACCAGTCGCAGCACCTCGGTCTCCCGGGCGGTGAGCCGGGGCCGTCCCGTCGGGGCGGTGGCCAGCTTCCGGTACTCGCCGAGCACGAGGCCGGCCAGTCCGGCGGTGAAGACAGCCTCGCCGTCGGCCGTGCGCCGCACCGCGTCGAGGAACTCCCGCCGGCCGGCCGATTTCACCAGATAGCCGGTGGCGCCGGCCTTCAACGCGTCGAGGACGTCCCGCTGCTCCCCGCTGGCGGACAGCATGAGGATGCGGACGGTCGGCACGACGTCGAGCAGGCCGCGGATCACCTCGACGCCGGACAGGTCGGCGAGCTGCAGGTCGAGTACGACCACGTCGGGCCGGGCCGCGGGAGCCACCCGCAGCGCCTGGGCACCCTCACCGATGACGGCGGTGACCTCGTAACCGGCGTCGGTCAGATCCCGGGCCACCCCGTCACGCCACATCGGGTGGTCGTCGACCACCATCACCCGCACGGTCACAGCCGCCACGATAAGGGTCACTGTCGCCCGCCCCGCTGCAAGACGAGCAGGCCGCCGGCACTGCCGTTCGTATCACGTGCGTAGTACGCTGAACAGGTGCCCTACGAGTGGGACGATTGGGCACTTGCCGCCCTCTTCAGTATCGAATCGGACGAAGTGCGGCAGGTGCTCGAGGCCAAGCGGCGCTGGCCGCGACGCGCGACCAGCGCTACCGGCGTCGCCGTCCTGACCGTGTGGGGGCGGACTGCGACGGGGCGGCCGCTCATCGTCGCCGTCTATCACCGGGCCGGCCGCACGTGGAAGATCATCGGGGCACGCGACATGACCGACGAGGAGCTGAGCGAGTTCGGTCGGTGGGAGGAGACACCATGAGTGAGATGCCGCAGACGCCCGAAGACGTGACCGCGTTCCTGGACGGTCTCGCGTTCGAACCCTCGACCGGCCCGCAGGACGAGGCGGCGCTGCTGGACTCGTTGCCGCCCGCGGGCTCGGCTGTCATGGTCGTCCGCTCGCTTCGCCTGCCGCTCGAGCTCGACCAGGCCGCCGCTGTCGCCGCCAAGGCGGCGGGAATCCCGAAGACCAGCTGGATCCGGCAGGCCATCGAGATGGCGCTGGCCGTCGAGGCCGAGGACGACCAGCCCATCTCCCGCGCCGAGGCACTGCGCGCCCTGACCCTGCTCCGCCCGGCGCGTCACGTGGCCTGACTTCGCCGGCCACTGACAGTACGTGTCAGGGATCGGTCGTAGCGTTCCGGCGTGTGAAGGTCGGCATGATGGTGTTCCTGGCCAATGAGAGCGCGGGCAACACCGCGCGTCCCTACGAGACGATCCGCGCGGTGGTGCGGCAGGCGGAGGCGGACGGCTTCGACAGCGTCTGGCTCCCCGACCACTTCCTCTATCGCAAGCCCGATACGCCCACCAGGGGCGTGTGGGAATGCTGGACGATGCTGGCCGCGCTGGCCGAGGCGACTCAGCGGATCGAGATCGGCACCCTCGTCCTGTGCAATTCTTTCCGGAATCCGGCCCTCCTCGCCAAGATGGCGACCGCCGCCGACGAGGTGAGCGACGGTCGCCTGATCCTCGGCGTCGGTGCGGGGTGGAACGAGCCGGAGTATCGGGCGTTCGGGTTCCCGTTCGACCACCGCGTCGACCGGTTCGAGGAAGCCCTGCAGGTTCTCACGCCGCTCCTGCGCGACGGGCACGTCGACTTCGCCGGACGGTACTACCAGGCGCGCGACTGCGACGACGTGCCGCGCGGTCCGCGGCCGGCCGGGCCGCCGTTGCTGGTGGGCGGCGAGGGTCCGCGCATGCTCGGGCTCGTCGCGCGGCACGCGGACCTGTGGAACACCGGCTACATGGGCACTCCCGACACGATGCTGGCGCCGATCGCGCGGATCGAAGCGGCGTGCCGGCAGGTCGGTCGCGACCCGGCGACGCTCGGCGTCACGGCCCTCATCGGCCTCTGGTTCCCGGACCTCAACGCCGAGAAACCGGCCTTCTTCCCCGATCCGTTGACCGGCACGGCCACGGAGATCGCGGCCGCGCTGCGCGGTTACGAGGACCTCGGCGTGCGGCATGTGATGGTCCAGTGCCAGCCGTACACCGCGGAGACGCGCCGGCGCCTCGCCGACGCGCTCCGGATCTACCGGGACGGGTCAGCCGGCGTCGTGGGCGGTGCTGTCGAGCCAGTGTCGGGCGAGGTCGGCGTCGCCGACGACGGTGACGTCGGTGAGCGGGAGTCGGCGGGTCAGGGTCAGCAACAGTGACTGCGCCGGGCCGGTCACCGTGACATCGGCCGGCCGCGTTCCGGGCTGCCACCTCGCGCCGTCGGGCCGCCGCTCGATGAACCAGGCCCCCGTGTCGGTGGCCTGCCACTGCAGGGTCTGGCCGGTGCCGCGGATGGCGTGGGCGGACTCGGACCGGCGCAGCTCCCACGTGGGCGAGGTGAGCATCGCGAAGTGGTTGCTGATGAGCGCGGCCGCGACGTCGGGGGCGATGTCGGCCGGCCGGCCCGCCGCGTTGGCCGCGTCGAAGCCGTGGACGACCGCCTCGTTGACGGAGCTGGTCAGCCAGAACTGCCCACCGGTCCGCCCGTCCGCGGCGGCGTTGAACACCGGCGCGTCGAGCGCGTCGTCGGAGCAGGCGGCTGCGACCCGCCGCGCCGACTCCGACAGCCACGCCGTCCACTCGCCCGGGTCGGTGGGGAGCACGGCCACCTCGGTGGGCAGCTGTGCGGGGTCGGTGATGCGCCGCTCGATGATCTCCGCGACCCAGTGCTGGGTCTGGCCGACGTGCTCGACCAGCTCGGTGACGGTCCACCCCGGGGTTGTCGGCACGGCGGCGTCGGGTCCGGCCGCGGCGGCCGATTCCGCCAGTCGTCCGGTGTATTCGACGATCGCCCGGCGGGCGCGGTCAGCGTTCAGCTCGGTCATCGGATTGTCCTTCCGCAGGTTTCGTTGTGCTGTCTGAGACTCCGCGTGCCGGCCAAACTAATCGGCGACGGGACGGCAGAGAGTGTCGCCCGCCAGCGTCCGGGCGTAGACGACCCGGCGGCCCTCCCGCCGGCGGGTGACAAGTCCGGCCCGGCGCAGGACCGTCAGGTGGTCGCTGATTCCGCCGGCGCTGACGCTCATCCGGCCGGCGAGGTCGAGGGTGGCGGTCGGACGTTCGAGCTCCCGCAGGATGCGGGCCCGGCGGTGGCCGATCAGCGACTCCAGGGCCCCGTCGTGGACGTCGGCCGGCTCCCACAGGTCCCCGATTCCCCGCGGTGGGTAGACGAGGGCCGGGTCCCAGGGCGGGTCGGTCCGTGGCCAGACCAGTGGCCAGGTGAACGCCGACGGGATGAGGAGCAGGCCGCGGCCGGCGAGGTCGACGTCGACCGTCCGCACCGCCGGCCGGACGGTGAGCCGGTCGGCCTCCCACCGCACCGACGGGTGCAGGTCGGCGAACGCCGCCCGCGACCCGACCGCGACCAGGCTCCGGGCGCGGGCGGTGAGCTCCGCTTCGAGCAGTGCCGAGATCCTGGTCCACCGGGGCGCCAGGACCGAGTCCCAGAGCGCCCGCATCTCCCCCACCAGCGCGCCGAGCGCCCCGGCCGGATCCTCGACGAACGGGCGGGCGCCGACCGGCAGGCCGTCGGCGTAGCGGTGCGTGATCTCGGCGACGACCTGCTCCGGTGACGTCGCGGCGACCCGGTCCAGCTCGGTCTCGACGGTCGGGTGCGGCTCGCGCGGCGGCGGGCTGACGAAGACCGGCCAGTACGGTCCGCCGAACGGGGTCGCGGCGTCGAGCAGCGACAGGTCGAGGCCGCGCGTTCGCGGCGCCGCCCACTCCGACCAGCGCCGGTGCACCGCGTACCGGTCCGGCCGCCGCAGCACGTAGAAGGCGCCGATCAGCTCCATCAGCGGCGCTACGGCGAACCGGGTCCGCAACAGGTCGTCCTGGCCGAAGCGGTAGCGGATCACGGATTCAGCCTAGGCCGAATCTCTCGGTGCGGACGCTGCCGCCGGTCTACAAACGACCCATGACTGACGAGACGGCGCGGACGATCATCGACGCCAACAGCTACCTGACGCTCGCCACGGCCGACGCCGACGGCAAGCCGTGGGCCACGCCCGTCTGGTTCGCCGCGGACGAGTACACCGACTTCATCTGGCTCTCCCGGCCGACCACCCGGCACTCGACCAACATCGCCGCCCGCCCGGACGTCGGGATCGTCGTCTTCGACTCGACCGTGCCGATCAACCAGGGCCAGGCCGTGTACGTGGAGGCGGTGGCAGGGGAGGTACCGGCCGCCGAGGTCGAACGGGCGGTAGCGGTCTTCTCGGCCCGGTCGGTCGCCCGGGGCGGCAGGCCCTACCGGGCGGCGGACGTCGTCGAACCGGCCGGCTTCCGGCTCTACCGGGCCCGGGCGGTGGCGCACTACGTGCTCGACGCGCACGACAGCCGCGTCCCGGTCGCCCCGGGCAGGAAGGCTTCCGGACCTGCCCGGTGAGGGGGTAGGAAACCCTGGTGAACACGTACCGGCCCGGCCGCGACCACACGTCCCGCACGTTTCCCGTCGTCCCGCCGATCTACCAGACGACCACGTTCGAGCTCGACGACACCTCCTACGCCGACATCCAGGGGACCGGCGGGCTGCACGAGACGTGGTACTCGCGCTTCGGCAACCCCACCGTCGACGCCGCGGCGGCCGAGGTCGCCCGGCTGCACGGCGCCGCCCGGTCGCTGATGACGGCCAGCGGCATGGCGGCCGTCGCGACGACGCTGGTGACGCTCCTGCGCAGCGGCGACACGGTGGTGGCGTCTAAGCAGGTGTACGGCGACACCGACGACCTGTTGACGCGCGACCTGCCGGCGCTCGGCATCACGGTGATACGCGTCGACGCCTTCGACACCGACGGGTGGGAACGCGCCGTCGCCGAGCACCGGCCGACGGTCCTCTACGGCGAGACGCTGTCGAACCCGCAGCTGCGTCTCATGAACATTCCCGCCGTCGCGGACATCGCGCACGCGGCCGGAGCGCGCCTGGTCGTGGACAACACGTTCGCGACGCCGTTCTGCACGCGTCCGCTCGCGCTCGGCGCCGACGTCGTCGTCGAGTCCGCGACCAAGTTCCTGGCCGGCCACTCCGACGTCGTCGCGGGCGCCGTGACCGTCGACGACGAGGCGCTCGCCGAGGAGGTGCAGCGGCGCCTGATCACGTTCGGCGGCTGCCTGGACCCGCACGCGGCGTTCCTGGCGTGGCGCGGGATGCGGACGTTCGGCGTCCGGCTGGCCGAGGCGTGCCGGTCGGCCGAGATCATCGCGACCAAGCTGGCGGAGGAGCCGGACATCGAGCACGTCCGCCACCCGAGCCGGCTCGACCACCCGGACGCCGGCGCCGTCGTCGACGCGGTGATGCCCGGTGCGAGGGGCGCGATGCTCAGCCTCGTGTTCGCCGGCGGTGACGAGCGCGTCCTGCGGGTGCTGCGGCGCCTGCGGGTGGCGGTCGAGGCCACCAGCCTGGGCGGCGTGGAGACGCTGGCGAGCGTCCCCTTCAATTCGTCCCATTTCAATATGACGCCGCAGCAGCGCGCGGACGCCGGCATCCCGCCGGGGATGCTGCGCCTGTCGGTCGGCCTCGAGGGCGCGGACGAGCTGATCGCCGACCTGCGGCAGGCGATCGCCGCCACCAGTTGACTGCACTCGATCATGCACTATATTGCACCTCGTGGACGAGAGTACGGCGGCGTTGGCGGGCGTGATCGGCGCCCGGGTCCGCCAGGAACGGCTGTCGCGGACCTGGACGCTGGACCAGCTGGCGGACGCGGCGGGCGTCAGCCGGCGGATGCTGGTCAACGTCGAGCAGGGGGTGACCAACCCCAGCGTCGGGACGTTGCTGCGGCTCAGTGACGCCCTGGGCATCGGCCTGCCGGCGCTGGTCGAGCCGCCGGAGCCGGCGGCGCTCAGGGTCACCCGCAACGGTGCCGGCGTCGCGCTGTGGACCAGCGACGCCGGCGGTCGCGGCGTGCTGGTGGCCGGGACCGGGCCGCCCGACGTGGTCGAACTGTGGGACTGGACGCTCGCGCCGGGCGACCGGCACGCCAGCGAACCCCACTCGGCCGGTACCAGGGAGCTGATCCAGGTCCGGGACGGCGCCGTCACCATGGAGGTGGCCGGCGACCCGGTCGTCCTCGATCCGGGTGACGCGCTCGCGTTCCCCGGCACCGTCGCCCACTCCTACGCCAACACCGGCCCGGTGCCGGCACGGTTCTCGCTGGCCGTGTTCCAGCCCGATGTGGGATCGAGGGGGAACCGCCGTGGCTGACCTTCGCGATGTCCTCGACGACGCCGAGGTCGCGCCGGACGTGTTCGCCCTGCGTCCGGACTACCGGGCGCTGTTGATCGCCGTGGACGGGCTGATCCCGGGTCCCGGCGACGCCGACAGCGAGGCACTCCTGCGGCAGGCCGAGTCCGCGGCCGGAAAGCTGCTCGCCGGCACCGCCGTCGACAAACTGCCCCACATCGCCGCCTGGCGGGACGCCTACCGCGCGTTCGGAGCCAAGCCGCAGCGCACCCGCAACAGCCTGGAGGCGCTGACCCGCCGGACCGCGACCGGCCTGCCCCGCGTCAACCGGCTCACCGACGTCTACAACGCCGTCTCGGTGCTGCACCAGGTCCCGCTCGGCGGCGAGGACCTGGCCGGCTACCACGGCAGCCCGCGACTCCTGCGCGCCACCGGCAGCGAGCCCTTCAACACCGTCGCCGACGGGACGGTGGTGGTCGAGCACCCCGACCCGGGCGAGGTCGTGTGGTGCGACGACGCCGGCGTCACCTGCCGGCGCTGGAACTGGCGCCAGGGACGCCGTACCCAGCTCACGGCCGACACCACCACGGCGCTGTTCATCCTGGACGCCCTCGCGCCCCTGACGGACCATGCGCTGACCGCAGCCGCCGACGATCTGGTGGGCCACCTCCGACGCGCCGCCCCCGACCTCCAGGTCACCACCCGCCTGTTCCGCGACGCAGCCGCCGAACGGGCGGTCCCACGGGCGTAGTCTTCGCGGAAGGTCACGTGACGAACCCCCGCCCGGGCCGGGGAGGGAGCGGACATGGGAAAGAGGACGCGGGTCGCCCGCGAACTTCGCTACCACCACCCGTCGGAACATCCCTGGCCGGACTGGGAACGTCCCGATGACGACGACGGTGACGGCGGTGCCCACGTCCGCGAGCCGCGCACACCGCTCCCCCACGGCCCGGGGGCGGCGGCGATGCGGGACCTGCCGCGGGTCGTCTGACCGACGTCGCGGGGGCTCAACCGCCCGGATTGATCATGCAGTGGGTCTTCATTTCCGCGCCCTGCGCGGTGGTGATTTCGGTGTTGTCCTGCGAGGGTTCGCAGGACGTGCGGAAGGGCCACACCCCCGACGGGCCGCACATCAGGTTGCCCTCGTCCGACACGTGGTCCAGGCTCAGGTAATGACCCAGTTCGTGGGCGATCAGGACGCCGGTGAACTGCGGGGTCCACGATAGTTCCACCACGGTGCCCGACATGTTGACCAGCGAATCCTTGCTGCACGGTCCGGGGCTGGGTGATCGGCCCGCCAACGCGCCCATGGTCTGCACCACGAAGAGGTCGACGGCGCCCGGGCGGCCGCTGAAGTGCACGGTGAGCGAGACCGCTCCGGTGAGGCTGGTGATGTCCGCGAAGCCGGCCGCGTCGGCGACCGGAATCCGGCCCCACTCGATGCGTCGGACCCCGAGGTCGACCTGCGCGTACAGGTCGCGCACCAGTTGCAGCGCGTACTGCAGCTTCGCCACCTGGTCCACGTCGACCACGCCGGAGAAGTCGGGCTCGTGCCCGACCAGGAACACGACGAGGTCGACCGACGGTCCGGACACGGTCTCCAGGTGCCGCCGCAGCGACCGGGTGGTCGGCGCGACGGCGGTGCCGGATCCGGGCAGGACGTCGGACCAGGCCAGCTCTCCGAACAGGCGGGCGTCGTCGTCGCGGTGGATGTAGCCGTACACGTCTGCGTTGACGGACAGGTCACCGGTCTTGTCCAGGTGGCGTTCGGCGATCTCCCGCAGCGACAGCGTCGTCATGACGGTCTCAGCCCAGCATCAGCAGCACGGGGATCAGCCCGGTGCCGGTGTCCAGCGGCGCGAGGGCCTTGCCGATGATCGCGCCGATCGCCTTCACGGGATCGTCGGCCCGCATCGCGTGCCCCTCGGTCGTCGACGTGGTGAGCAGGTCACCGATTCCGATCGGGCCGTGACCGGCGTCGGCCCGGCAGTACACCCGGCCGGCAATCGCCACGGGTACGCGTTGTCCACCGGGTCTGGACGCCAGGCGCAGCGCGGGCTGGAAGTCACCGGCACCCGAGGCGACCCCGACGACCCGCCTGTCGAGCGCGGCCGCGGCGGGTGCCACCCGGTCGGGTCCGACGGCCACCACCACCGCGCCGGGCGCCACCGGTGCCGCGGTGTCGAAGTCCTCGGCGACGTCGGCGCCCATGAGCTTGATGTCGCCGGCACTCCCGTCGAGAAGGATCCGGTCCGCACCGGTGTCGTCGCGGACCTGGATGTCACCCGCGTTGCCCTCCCCGCCGACGGTCAGCGTGGCGGAGCCGCCGTTCATGTAGAACACGTCGCGTCCGCCGAGATCGCGGACGCGGAGGTCGCCTTCCTTGTCCACCGCGCCGACGGTCAACGTCGCGTCGGTCGCGCTGGCCCAGACGGTGGCGTTGTCGTCGACGTCGCGGAGGAAGAACCGGCCGGCCCGGTCCGCCCCGCCGACCGTCACCGTCGCGTCGTCACCGTTGAGAACGATGGATCCCCCGCCGTGGCCGTGACGCACGACGATCTCACCCTCGTTGCCGATGGTGCCGACGTCCAGGGTCGCGCTCTGCCCGTTCAGGTGGAAGGCGGCACGTCCGTTCGTGTCGTTGACGACGACGTCGCCCCCGCTGCCGTCGGCGCCGACGTACAGCGTCGCGTTGTCGCTGTTCAGGTGGAACACGTCGGTTCCGGCGCCGTCACGGACGACGACGTGGCCGCCGTTGCCCTCCACGCCGGCGTGGACCGTCGCGTCGGAGCCGCGCAGCAGGATGGTCTCGTCCTCCCCGTCGCCCATGACGTGGACACTCCCGGGACGTCCCGGCAGCCACCCCACGCCGCCTCCCGGGCCGGGAACGTCCACCTCGAAGGGGACGCCGGGTGCGCCGACGGTCAGCCTGGCGGTCCCGGCGCGGAACTTCAGGACCTCGGTGCGGCGGCCGTCGGCCTCCCCGTGTATCGACAGATTTCCGGTGCGGTCAAGGCGAGCGGTCTCGTTGCCGGCCGCGTCGTCGAGAATGAGGTCGTGCCGCTCGATCGTGACGTCTTCGTCGAAGGTGGGCATGGTCGGGGGCTCCTTGCCGTTGCCGGGCACCAGTCACAATGGTCGATGCCGGCCACGGCGTACCCCCAGTGTCCGCCATGTGACGCTCCGGGAGCATCAGTGGCCTTCATGCCGACACGCGTACCGGTCGGCGAACGCGCTCGCCCGGTCCCGTAGGGCGTCGCGCAACGACTCCGGCGCGAGCGCCTCCGCGCCCATGCTCAGCTGCCACAGCGCCCACTCCGCGTGCCGCGAGTCCTGGAACGTGACCTCCAGCCGCAGCCAGCCGTCCGCCTCGGGTTGTTCGGCGCGGACGGCCACAGCGGCGTCGAGCAGGTCCTCGCGGCGGGCCGGGCTCACCCGCACCAGCACCGTGAGATGGCCGTCGGACAGGAACCGGTCGCGGCGGTCCCGCCAGATGCGGTCGAGGTCGACGCGGCTCGGGCGCTGCGCGGGTTCGGGGAGTGCCTCGGCGGCCAGCACCCGCGACAGCCGGTAGGTGCGGTCGGCGCCGGACCTCGTCGCCAGCAGGTAGCCGCGGTCGCGGACCGTCACGAGGCCGATCGGGTCCACCGTGCGCCACTGCGGCGGCTGGTTCGTGGCCGCGTAGTGGATGCGCAGTTTGTGCCCGGCGAGCACCGCGCGCCGGACCTCGACCATCGTCTCGCGAGGCACCTCCTCGGTGACCACCTTGCGGGACAGCAGGTCGGTCTCCGGCTCGACGAGGAACCGGCTGGCGGCGTCGCTCGCGGTGGCTCGGTGGCTTTCCGGCAACGCGTCGACCACCTTGCGCATGGCCGAGGCGAGTGCCGGGCGGAGGCCGAAGAAACCGGCGGTCAGCAGAGCGAGGGCCTCGTCGTGGTTCAGCCCGGTGAGCTCGGTGCGGAATCCGGGCAGCAGGGCGAAGCCGCCGTGCCGGCCACGGTCGGCGTGGACCGGGACGCCGGCCGCCGACAGCGCCTCGATGTCGCGCAGCACCGTGCGGGTGGACACCTCCAGCTCGCGGGCCAGCGTGTCGGCGGTCAGCCGGCCGCGCTGGCGCAGCAGCAGAACCAGCGAGACCAGCCGGTCGGCACGCATCCGGAAACTCTAACGGAATACATGACAGAGGATGTCGTGATTTGTTGCGAGAGTCCCGAGGGAGATCGAGAACGAACGGAGCTGATGTGGCAGTGGAACGAACGGCGGTCAACCCGGTGGCGTGGTCGAAGGAGCTGGGATTCAACCAGGGTGAGCTCGTCTCCGGGCACACCCGCACCCTGTACTGCTCCGGACAGACCGCGATGGACGCCGACGGCCGGCCCCAGCACGACGGTGACATGGCCGCACAGCTGGCGCTGAGCCTCGACAACCTGGCGGCGGTGCTCGACGGGGCCGGCATGTCGCTGGCGAACCTCGTCCGGCTCACCGTCTACACCACCGACGTCGACCAGCTGTTCCCGCACTACGGCGTGCTGGCGGCACGGCTGGGCGCCGCCGGCGTGGCACCGGCCACCACGATGCTCGGGGTCACCCGGCTGGCGGTACCCGGTCAGCTGATCGAACTTGAGGGAACCGCCGTCGCGTGATGCGCTTACCGCCAGGGGTGATTTCCGATGAGCGGAATGGTGACGATCGGCGTCTACGGCTTCGACGCCGAATCCTTCCTGCGAAGGCTGGAGCGGGCAAAGGTCAAAACCTTGTTGGACGTGCGTCAGCGCCGCGGTGTGCGCGGACCCGAGTACGCGTGGGCGAACTCGCAGCGGCTGCAGGCCGCGCTCGCCGGAGCCGGCATCACCTACGAGCACCACCCGGAGCTCGCGCCGACCACCGAGCTACGCCGGCTCCAGTACGCCGAGGACGACCGCCGGGGCGTCGGCAAGCGCTCGCGCCTCGAACTCGCCGACGGGTACGCCCGCCGCTACACCACCGAGATCCTCGACCACGCCGACCTCGCCGGGATCGTGCCGCGGAGCGGAACAGCGGCGCTGCTCTGTGTCGAGCGCGACCCCGAGGCCTGCCACCGGTCGCTGATCGCCCGGCGGTTGACCGAGCGGCACGGCGTCACGGTCGAGCACCTGCTTCCGGAGTGACCTACGGGATCACCTCGATGGCCGGCGGGTCGGGTGCCGGCGCGGTCGTCACCGCCGGTGCGCGGTCGGGTGAGTCGAGCCGGACGGGTCCGGCGAACGGGAGCGTGAGCCGGCTGCCGGCGAGATCCACCTGGACGGTCGCGCCGCTCGACGTGGCCGACGTGTAGTCGCGGTCGCTCTGGCTCACCACGAGCCCGAGCACGTGCCCGGTCGCGAGCACGAAGTCGTGCGGCTGGAACCGCACGGTCATCGTGTACCAGGTGCCCGGCTCCAGCGGCGTGGGACTGCTCAACGACCCGAAGTGCGACGCCTCCAGCCAACCCCGCGTGAGCACCGCGTGGTCGGTGGCGACGACGTCCTCGACCGTGTCGAAGTAGCACGCGTCGTCGGCCGCGGTCGACTCGCCCCAGCACGACTCCGTGGTCTGCCGGACGATGCCGCCCGACGAGTTGGCGTAGTTCACCCGGTTCGCGGTGCCGTAGTCGACCAGCCGGACGGTGAGGTTGGTCGTCGGCCGGTCCACGCTGACCCGCAGCGTCACCGACGCCGTGCCCGACACGCGCAGCGACGCCGGCACCGGCGCGGAGAGGAACGTCAGCCGCCCGCCCACGGGCGTGCCGGGATCGGCGACGAGTTCGCGCTCGCGCAGGGTCGGGTTGTCGGTGAACGACAGCGTTCCGGCGACCGGCCGCAGCCCGAGCGTCCCCTCGCCCAACCGCAGCGGGACCGGCAGCGACGGCGCGGGCCACGTCGGCTCGTCGACCCACTGCCCCGGCGCGCGTTCGATCGTGGCCTGCGGCTCGCGCATGATGCCGTTGTTCACGCCCTTGAGCCAGTACTCGAACCACCGGTCCAGCGTGCGCACCCACTCGGCGCGGCGGACGTCGAACGGGTCGGTGTGCGCCTGCTGGTACAGCCAGATCTTCCGGGGGACGCGCTGCCGGGCGAGCGCCGTCCACCACGCTCCGAACTGCGTGGTGGTCACGTTGGTGTCGTTGAGGCCGTGCGCGATCAGCACGCTCGCCCGCACCCGGCCGGCGTCCGGCCGGAAGTCGCGCTCGTCCCAGTAGGCGTTGCGGTTGCCGGTCGCGTCGTCGGTGCCGGCGGTGATCCCGGCGACCACCGGTGCGCAGGCGGCGGCCGGCCGGCCGGTGATCAGGTTGTGCAGGAACACGTGGTGCCGCCGCGACCGGACGACGCCGCCGAACCGGCTGTAGTCGTACCAGCTCGAGATCGCCGAGATCGGCACGATCGTGGCGAGGCCGGGCACGCCGGTGGCGGCCACGCCGTTGGCGATCGAGCCGTCCCAGGACTTGCCGATCATTCCGACCCGGCCGGTGCTCCACCCCGCCGTCGCACCCGTGCCGTCGGCGTGGAAACCCGCGGCCCGCCCGTTCAGCCAGTCGATGGCCGCCTTGACCGCGAGGATCTCCTCGCGACCACCGACGTCGGCACATCCGGTGGACCGGCTGGTGCCGGCCGCGTCGACGGCGGCGAACGCGTACCCGCGGGGGACGAAGTAGTTGTCGTAGAACAGCGGGAACTTGGTGACGGTGCCGTCGGCGGCGTACTCCTTGCGCTCGTTCTCCAGGCCGCGGCCGCAGCACTGGTAGTACGGCGAGGCCACCATCACGACCGGAACCCGGATCCCCCGGGCCGCGGCCTCGCGCGGCCGCACGATGTCGACCGTCACCCGGTCGGGTTGCCCGTCGGCGTCGTTGTCGAGCGGCGTCTGCACCTGCACGCTCTCCCGTACCGCGTCGGCATAGGAGTACCGCGGCGGCGCGGCGGAACCGGGCTGAGGGACAAAAGAAAAACCAGCGGTGACGCCCACCAGAGCGGACACGACGAACCTGATCCTTCGGCCACCCATGTCGACGGGCGCCCCCTCCCGCACAGTGAACGACGCCGGTCAATGCTATGACGGTCGATGCGCATGTCAAGACCGGCGCCGTCCGCGGTGTCGGTGATCAGACCTCGCAGCCGAGCTCCGTGTCGGCGAAGTCGGTGTTGCACGTGTCGTAGCCGAAGCTGCCCTCGGCGACGTCGACGGCGGCATCGCCGACCGTGTTGATGGTGTCGTCACCGGTGTTGCCGTTGAGGTGGTTGGACAACGCGTTTCCGGTGAGCACGTCGCCCCGGCTACCGCCGATCGCATCCTCCACGTCGGCGCCGTTGTTGTCGCCTTCGCCCGGTACCCCGTCGTCGGCGAGCCCGTCCAGGCTGATGGTGAGGGCATCGGTGCGCGCGCTGTAGTTCGCCAGGTCGACGCCGGCCCCGCCGGAGAAGCTGTCGGTGCCGTCCACGGCCGAGGCCGAGGCGATCCCGGTGTCGTCACCGTCCCCGCCGCGCAACACGTCGTCGTCCGCCTGGCCGGCCAGTGTGTCGTTGCCATCGTCGCCCAGGAGCTCGTCGTCGCCGTCGTTGCCGAGGAGAGCGTCATTGCCGTCGCCACCGGACAGGATGTCGTCGTCACCACCGCCGAGCAGCCGATCCGTTCCCGCATGCCCCCAGATGCTGTCCCTGCCTCCGCCGCCGGTCAGGACGTCGTTTCCGGCGAAGCCGAGGATGCTGTCCGCCTGGGTGCCGCCGGTGATGGTGTCGTGGCCGTCGCGACCGACGAGGATGGCGGCACGGGTGCCGGCGGAACAGTCGATGATGTCGTCGCCGGCGTTGCCGTCGACAAAGCCGGTGGCGGCGTTGCCGAGGATCTTGTCGGGACCGGCGCCGCCGATGACCTCCTCCACATCGATGTTGTTGTTGTCGTTCTCGAAGAGCGTCCCGTCGTTGGCGACGCCGTCCAACGTGACGGTCACACCGCCGGTTCGGGCGCCGTAGGACACCCGGTCGGTTCCCGCGCCGCCGACGAAACTGTCGGTGCCGTCCGCCGCACCGGCTTCGGCGACGAAGGTGTCGTTGAGGGTTCCGCCGTCGAAGAAGTCGTTGCCCTGGCCCAGGCAGGCCGTGTCGTTACCGCCCAGGCCCGAAACCGTGTCGTTGCCGCCGAAAGCCGCGATGACATCGTTTCCGGCGGTGCCGGTGATCACGTCGTTTCCGGCGGTGCCCACAATGGTCGCCGCCAGGCCGTTGCAGGTCGCCGGCGCGGCCCGCGCGGGCGTCGTCGGTGTCGCCAGTGACCCCGCCGTGATCAGCATGACGAGCCAGATCTTCCGCATGTTTCCCTCCTCGGGATGGGTCCGGTCAGGCTCAGCAACCGTGCGGCATAAGGCGGGCCGGACACATCGGGAGCAGCGACTTATGCGCCGCCGTCGGTGTCCTTACACACGGCTGGTGCGGCCGTGTGGCGGAAGGCGATGATGCCGGGCGTGTACCTCGTCGGGCGCGGCGCGGAACTGGCCCGCCTGGACGCGGCGTTGGCGGGCGCCGGGTCCGGGAGCGGCTCGGCGGTGTTCGTGGCGGGTGAGGCCGGCATCGGCAAGACCCGTCTGGTCACCGAGTTCGCCGAGCGGACCCGCCGGGGTGGCGCCACGGTGCTGATCGGGCGTTGCATCGACCTGATCGGGCCGGGCATGCCGTACATGGCGGTGGCCGAGGCGCTGCGCGGCCTGCCGGTCCCCGGCGTCCGGGCACCCGGCCCGGAGCACCCGGCGCGCCTGTTCGAGGAGGTACGCGCCGTCCTGGAACGCCTGGCGCACGCCGGCCCGGTGCTCGTGGTGCTCGAAGACCTGCATTGGGCGGACGCGTCCACTCTCGACCTGGTGTCGTTCCTGGCATATGCGATCCGCGACCTCGCGGTGCTGCTCGTCGGCACCTTCCGCGTCGACGACCCGCATTCGAACGGGCCGCTGGGACGCCAGACAGGTGGACTGTTGCGGGCCCGGGCGGCCGACCTGGTCGAACTCGGTCCGTTGCACGACGACGAGATCCGGATCCTGCTGCACGAGGCCGCCGGAACGGCCCTTCCCGACGCGCTGACCGGCGCCATCTGCCGACGCTCCGCCGGCAACCCGTTCTTCGCCGAGGAACTGTTCGCCGCGTCGGTGCGCGGTGAACCGGCGCTGCCACGCCTGCTCCGCGACGCGCTGCTGCTGCGGGTCGCGGGCCTGGACTCCGGCGTGCTCCAGGTCGCCGCGGCGGTCGGCCGGGACGTGCCGTACCGGCTGTTGGTCGCGACCGTCCCGCGGCCACCGGCGGACCTGCTCGACGCCCTGCGGGCGGCCGTCGAGCACGCCGTGCTCGTGCCCGACCAGTCGGCCGGTACCTTCCGCTTCCGGCACGCGTTGCTGGCGGAGGCGGTGTATTCGACGCTGATCCCGGGCGAACGCGAGGAACTGCACGCCCGGTTGGCCGGCGCGATCGCCGCTGATCCAGGACTGCTCGGCCGGGTCGCGGTCGCCGGTGAGTTGGCTCAGCACTGGGCGGCGGCCGACCGCCCGGCCGAAGCGCTGGTCGCCTCGATCGAGGCGGCGCGGCACGCGGAGGCGGTGTGTGGCCTCGCGGAAGCGGCCCGGTACCTGGAACGCGCGATCGACCTGTGGCACCGGGTCCCCGGCGCGGCGGACCTGACCGGCCTGTCGCGGGCCGGCCTGCTCACCCGGGCGGCCGAGCTGGTCGACCTGACCGGTGGCGGGCCACGTGCGGCGCAGCTTGCCCGCGAGGCGATCGGCCTGCTGGACGAGCGCGCCGAGCCGACGCGTGTCGGCCTGCTGTACGAGCGGCTCGGCAGCTATCTGCTGCCAATCGGGGACCGCTCCGCCGGCCTGGCCGCCTGCGAACGTGCGGTGGGCCTCGTTCCGCCGGCGCCGCCATCGGTCGAACGGGCCCGCGTCCTCACCACTCTCGGGAACGCCCTCCAGCTGTCCTGGCGACACGCCGACTCGCGGCTGGTGTGCGAGGAGGCGCTGAGCGCCGCCGCGGCGGCCCACGACGACGGGCCGGCGCTGCGCGCCCGTGGCTGCCTCGGCGTCGACCTGTGCTACCTCGGCCGGCCCGACGACGGCCTGGCACACGTGGCGGAGGCCCGGCGGCGGGCCGCGCTGCACGGCACGCCCCGCGACGTCGTCCACGGTTTCGCGTACCACTGCGAGGTGTTGGTGACCTGCGGCCGGTTCCACGAGGCGGGCCGGGTGGCCCTGGACGGGCTGGAGACGGCCCGTCGGCTGGGCGTCGGACGCACCTTCGGCGCGTTGCTCGCCGCCTACGCCGCGGAGGCCCTCCTGGAGACCGGTGACTGGGCGCGCAGCGACGGGTTGCTCGACGCCGCCACGCGGGACGGAACGACGTTCTGGAGCCACTATCCGCGACTGTTGCGGGCGCAACTGGCGATCGGGCGGGGTGACCTGGACGCGGCCCGGGAGCATCTGGAGTCGGGCGTGCAGGGTGCCCGGGAGCCCTCGTCGGCCGCCAGATACTGGCGCCTGGTCACCGAACTGGCCTTGTGGGAATGCCGGCCCGAGGCGGCGCTGACCGCCGTCGACGACGGGCTCCGCGAGGCGGTGGGCGTCCACCGGCTGCGCCTGAGCGCACTCGGCCTACGGGCGGCGGCCCAGACGGCGGCGCTCGCCGACGTGCGTCAGGACCGCCGGTCCGCCCGGACGATGCGCCGGCACGCGGATCGACTGCTGTGCGAGGCACGCGACGCCACAGCGGCGGCCGCCGCCGTGACCCCCGACGCCACCGGCTGGCGGGCGATCGCGGAAGCCGAGCATGGCCAGATCGACAGCGGGACGACGTCGGATGGATGGCACGCCGCGATGGATGCCTGGGACGCCCTCGATCGCCCCTACCTCGCCGCCTACTGCCGCTGGCGGTACGCCCAGGCACTCCTGGCGGGCGGTGCGCCGGAAGCCGCCAACCCGCCCGCGCGCCAGGCCCACCGGATGGCGGTCCGGCTCGGCGCCCGGCCACTCCAGCGCGAACTGGAACTGCTCGCCCAACGCGGCCGGCTCGATCTCGCCGGGTTGGCGGGGACGCCACAGCCGCCGGCCGCACACGTCCTCGGCCTCACCGCGCGCGAATGCGAGGTGGCGCGGCTGCTGACCCGTGGCTACACCAACCGCCAGATCGCCGCCGAACTCACCATCAGCGCCAAGACAGCCAGCGTGCACGTCACTCACATCATGCGCAAACTCGGCGTGTCGAGCCGGATCGAGGCGGCGACCGTCACCCACCAGCTGCTCGGTCAGGCCGATCCGTGATTCCCGGCGGAAGCCGCCGCAGGTCGTTGCCCTATCGGCACATGGACAGCCGCGTGGGTGGTATGCAGACTGGACGGGATGGATCTCACCGCGACGGTTGTCGATCCACTGTCGATGCCGGTTCCGGCCGCGTGGAACGACTTCGCGGAACGCGAACGGTTGCTGCCGATGTGGCGGTCCGAGGTGCTCGCCGCCGCCGACTGGTGCGGTGCGGGCCGGGCGTCGATGGTCCTGGTGCGCCGCAGGAGCACGGGGTACGGCGACGCGGCGCCGATCGCGCTCTTCCACGCGGAGCATCCCGCCGTGCGGCGGGGTCGCTTCGCCCGGCCGGCACCGGTCGGGCGGCGGGTCGTGGCGATCTGCCGGCTCGCGGCGAGCACCAACGGCGCCGGTGCGGCGTTCGCGGCCGGCCTGTCGACGGAGGAGAAGATCGCGGCGGTGCGCGCGTTCGAGCGTGCGCTGGGTCGTGGTCTGCCGATCGCGTACCGCGAGGTGACCGCCGGGGACGTGCCCGTCCTGGGTGGTGGCCGGCGGTTGCGCCGGCCGCTGGCGCCGCGGATGAGCATCGCCAACGGGTGGGGCGACGTCGACGGGTACCTGCGGTCGCTCAACCCCAAGTGGCGCTCGCAGCTGGCGAAGATCCGGCGCACCGTCGCCGCCGACCCCGACGTCCGCTGCGCGGTCGAGGCCCGCGTCGACGCCGCCGAGGCCGCCTGGCTGCTGGAGACCGTCCGGGCGCGGTACGCCGGACGGTGGGCGCGCCCGCCGGTGCCGGCCCGGTATCTGGACCTGTTGATGGACCGCCCGGACGTCAGCGTGCTGGCCTACCGCAACGCCGCCGGGCGGCTGCTGGGGTACTCGCTGGTCCACGACGACGGCGAGCGGCTCCTGCTGATCCTGTGGGGCGCGCGGCGCGACACCGACGGCGGGCGCCGCGACCTCTACTTCGACCAGTACCTGCGGCTGGTCGAGTGGATGATCCGCGACGGGCGGCGGAACCTGGTGCTGGGCAAGGGAATGGCCGGCATCAAGGCCCGGTACGGTGCCGAGCCGGTGCCGCTGTGGGGGCTGGCCGGGTGGCGCTGACCTGTCCGCAGTGCGGCACGGCCGGCCGGCTCACCACGGTCCGCCGCCGGTGGCGCCGGCCGTCCTGCTGGTGCGGCCGCTGCGGTGCCTCGATGCCCGCGTCGGCCGTCGTCGACCGCCCGGTGAACGCGGCGCCGCCGCCGGCAAACGCGCCGCCGGGCATCACGCCGCCGGGCATCACGCCGCCCGCGAACGCGCCGCCCGCGACGGCACCCGCGGATCCGCTCGTCGCGATCATGCCCCCGGACATGGCGGAGTGGGTCGTGCGCCGGCACGGCGGCACCGCGCCCACCCGGCTCGACCGGGCCGTCGTCTACCAGCTCTACCGGGCCTGGGACGAGACCACCGCGTCCGATCTCCCGCCGTTCTCCACCGTCGTCGGCGCGCTGCACGCCGCGGCGTACGACCTCGACGCGGCCTACCCGGACGCGGCCGGCCGGCCGGGGCTGCGCGAGCGGGCCGGCCACGCGCGCGCCTGGCTGTACCGGTACGCGCCGGACCGCTGCTGGATCCTCGGCCCGCCACGCGATCCGGCCGACCCCGGCCCGGTCCGCGACGCCCTCGCGGCGATCCGCGCCGGTGCCGAGCCGACCGCGGACACGGCACGGGCGGCGCGGCGCGCGCTGTTCGGCGTCGACGGCGGACCCGGGCTGCGCGGCCTGCGCCAGGTGTTCGGCGACGAAACGATCGCGGCGGCGCTCGACGAGTACCTGCGCAGCGGTGCGCGTCCGCTGCGCGACCGGGCCGAGGCATCTCCGTGACCGCGCCGGCGCGCATCCGGCTGCCCACGTTCGCCGCGCTGATCTTCGGGCGGGGCGCGTACCGCCTGGCGGCGCTGGTGTCGACGGTGGCGCTGCTGCCGCTGTGGGGCGCCGACCGCTACGGGACCTACGCCGGCGCCGTCGCGATCTTCTCGTGGATCATCGCGCTGCTGGTGGCCGGCCCGGAGAAGACGGTGCTGAAGCTGCTGCCGCGGGCGCCGCGCACGGGTCCGCTCATCATCCACGCGGCCGGCGCGCTGCTGTGGGTGCTGCCGGTGCCGGCGCTGGCGGCGTTCGCGACCGCCGCGGCGCTCGCCCCGCACGGCCCGGTGGCCGTCTACCTCGGGGTGGCGGCGATGTCCACCACCACCGGCGTGCTGCTGCTCCTGGTCGGCCTGCACCGGGCGGTCGGCCGGCCCTGGTACGACGCGCGCGCCTTCCTGCTCCTCACCGTGGCGCAGGTCGGCCTGCTCGGCCTGGCGGCCCTCGGGCTCGGCCCGCTCGGGTACGTCGCCGGCATGGTCGCCGTGCAGACCGCGCTGTGCGTGGTGCTGCTGACCCGGCTGGGCCGGCCGTCGCTGGCCATCCGGGCCCGGCCCGCGTTCGTCCGCCGGATCTGGTGCACGGTGGTGCTGATGGGCAGCCCCGACGTGTGCCTCTACCTGAGCACCGGCGTGCTCGTGGCGCTGCTGTCCGCGTCCTCGTTCCACGACCAGGTCGGCCCGTTCGTCGCGGTCGACATCGTGTGGTCCGCGGGCGTCAACTTCCTGATCTACGCGTTGCGGGTCTACACGCCCTGGGTGTCGGTGCGGCTGATCGGTGCGCGCGGAGCCGCCGCCCGGCACGCCGCCCGGCGCATCGCCGCCTGGGTGATCGCCGGCGACCTGGCCTACGTCGCGGCCGGCGTGACATTGCTGGCCGCGACGGACGTGTTCGACGCGACCGGCAACCCCGTGATCGTGTGGGGCGTCCTGTTCGCCGCGCAGACCCCGATGCTGGTCGCCCTGATCCTCGCCGGTTACCTGGTGGAGAACTCCGACGCGCCGTCCACCCGGATCACCGCGCTGGCGACGGCCATGGGCCTGCTCGCCGCCACCGCCGCCGGCCTGGTGGCGGTGCCGCTGGCCGGCGGGGTCGGCGTGCTCATCGCGTTCGCGACCGCCGGGATCGTGCAGGCCGCCACGCTCCGGATCAAGCTGACCCGTCCGGCACCGGTCAAGGAGGACGTCCATGTTGCTGCGTGAGATCGCGTACGTGCCGCTGACGCTCGTGCGCCAGTACGGCGGCCGGGCGGGCCTGCGCCGGTACCAGTTGCGCCGGCTGAACCGCATGCTCGCCCACGCGGACGCGAACGTCCCCTACTACCGCGGCACCCTCCCCCGGCTGGACTCCCTCGCCGACCTGGCCCGGCTGCCGATGGTGACCAAGTCGATCATGCGGAGCACGCCGAACCGGGAGTTCGTCGCCGACGGGGTGGACACCGACGACTGCCTGGCGTGGTCGAGCAGCGGCACCACCGGCATGCGGGTGACCGGCTGGCACGACATGAACGCCCACGACTACCACATGGCCGCCTGCGTCCGCCGGTTCTTCGCGACCCGCCGCTACCTGCCGACGGATCGGCTGGCCCACATCAAGCCGAACCCGATGCCCCCGCGCGTCATCGAGAAGGTGGGCCTGTTCCGGCGTTACCTCATCCTGTCGACCGACCCGCCGGCCACCTGGGTCGCGCGCCTGCTCGCGTACCGGCCCCGCGTCCTCATCGGCTATCCGGTGCATCTCCGGGAACTGCTCCGCACGATGACCGACGACGAGCGGACGCAACTGACGAAGCACCTGCGGCTCCTGCTGACCGAGTCGGAACTGCTGGTGCCGGCGAACCGCGCCGCGCTCGAACGGGGCTTCAGGGTGCCGGTCCGCGACGAGTACTCGTCGTTCGAGACGCTGAACATCTACTTCGAGTGCCACCACGGCGGCCGGCACATCGCCGAGGACCGCGTCTACGTCGAGGTGGTCGACGACGACGGGACCGTGCTGCCCGACGGCACGGAGGGGCAGTTGGTGGTGACGGCGTTCCACGAACGCGCGATGCCGCTGGTGCGCTACCTCATCGGCGACATCGGCCGGATCTCGCCGACGCCGTGCCGGTGCGGTCGACGGTTCCGGACGATGACGCTCACCAGCGGCCGGATGAACGACTCCGTCGTGCTCCCCGACGGGACGAAGGTCTTCGGCGACATCTTCACCAGCGTCGCGATGGTCGAGCCCGGCGTCGCGGAGCTGTACGTGCGTCAGGACGCCGCCGGCACCGTCCGGGTGTTCGTCGTGCCCGACGGTTCCCTCCCCGCCGACGCCGTGCTGGCCAACACCGAGCGGACGCTGCTCCGCGAAACCGGCGTCGAGCTGCCGCTGGAGATGCGCATCGGTGACCGGGTGCCGCTCACGGGCGCCGGCAAGGCCCAGGTGGTGGTCAGCGAGTACGCGCCGGCCGTGGCGGTCAACCGGGCGGCGAATCGGATGGGCTGACCGGTTCGAGCACCGGCGTCCGGTGCCGCGCGCATGTCGCCAGGCGCAGGTTCCCCGCACCGGGCGGGACCATCGCCAGCAGGGTCGGCCGGCGCCTCCGTAGCAGCGAGAACGCCAGCCGGCCGTCCCGCTCCGCAGCGTGGACGACGTTGATGTCCAGATGCAGCCCGCCGCAGTCCGGGTGGCGGGCGCCGAGGTAGCCGAGCGTCGGGTCGTGCAGCAGCAGCGGGCCGGGCGGCGCCGAGCCGTCGGCCACGCGCGCGAGGTCGACGCGCGGCACCGTCACCGGGTCCGGCCAGTCGACCGGGCCGACCAGGAGCACCGGCGCCCGCACCGCATCGAGCGTGGCGGCGTTCGTGCCGCACCGGTCGGCGGCCACCGCGTCGGCGCCGAGCAGAACGGCGTAGCGGACCCGGCGGGTCAGGCGCGGGAGGTCGACGAGCGCGCGGCGGACCTCGACGACGGTGCCGGCGGCGGGCAGCAGCCCGGCGATCCGCAGCGCGCCCACCAGTTGACGCGGGTCCGGAGTCCACAGTGGAAGGTCGCGGTCCGGCCGCCACGGTCGCCGGAACGGGCACAGCTCGTACGGCGGATCCGGCACCGCCGCCGTCGGCGTGGGCACCGGCTCGTCGAGCAGGCGGCCGGCCGCCGCGCACTGCGACCGGTAGAAGGTGACCTCGCGGAACGCCCGCCGCACCACCCGCCGGTAACGCCGGTCGGTCACGCGCTCGGTCACGGCTCACGCGGTGACACGGGCGCCCTCGAAGTCCAGCACCAGGACGTCGAGCGCCGCGGCCAGCCGCGCCCGCGCGGCGGCCGGGTCGGGCCCGGTGACCACGAGGTAGCCGACCTTGCTGGCAGACTGGTCGAACGGCCGGACCGGGTCGCCGGGCTCGGCGTACACCTCGCAGCACACGACACCCGGCAGCGCCCGCGCCTCCTGAACGCCGGAGACGGCGGACAGCACGCCGTCGGTGGCCAGCGGCGAGGCCAGCACGTGGATGATGCCCGTGTCCCGGCGGGTCGGCGTGAGGAGATCGGCGAACGGCTCGCCCGTCGCGAGGGAGACGAGCGCGGCCACCGTGTCGACCCCGTACACGTGCCGCATCAGCAACGGGACGGAGTTGCCGCACAGCCGCGCGTTGGCCTCGATGACCGCGAACGTGCCGTCGTCGCGCAGGACGACGTCGAGGTTGGCCGACCCGTCGACGAGGTCGATGGCCCGGCACAACCGTTCGGCGGATTCGGCGAGGGCGGCCCGGGTGGCGTCGGCGAGGGGCGCCGGGCAGAGGTGGCCACCGATGACGAAGTGCGGGCCCGGCATCATCCGCTTCTCGGTGATGCCGGTGAACGCCGCGGCGCCGTCGCACATGAACACGTCGACCGTGAGGTTGCGCCCGGCGAGGAACTCCTCGACGAGCAGCGGGCCGCCCGCGGCGGTGAACCTGCCGGCGTACGCCAGCGCCGCCGGCAGGTCGGCCGGCCGCTCGACGAGGCTGACGCCCTTGCTGCCGGACGTGTCCGGCGGCTTGACCACCACGGGAAAGCCGAACTCGTGCGCGGCCCGGGTGAGCACCGCGCGATCGGCGCTCTGGCGCCAGCGGTATACCGGCACGCCGGCGGCGCGGACCACCTCGTGGAAGACGGCCTTGTCCACCGACGCGCGCACCGCGCCGGCCGGGTAGCGGTACGGCGTCCCGTACCGGCGGCACAGCTCGTGCCAGGTCCACAGGCCCGCGTCGCTCGCGGCGGCGACCACCGACGTGGGCCGGCGGCCGCCGAGCGCGGCGACGATGCCGTCGGAGTCCCTGGTGCTGACCGGCAGCCACTCGTCGGCGTGCGCCAGCGCGGGACGGTCGCCGCGCACGTCGACGCCGATCGTGGGGATGCCGCGGCGGCGCGCCTCCAGGTAGACCGGCAGCTGGTCCTCGCTCGCGCCGAGAATCAGCATCATCGGGCCGACTCCAGGTTCACGGGTTCGGCGAAGAGCGAGTCCTCCGGCGCTATCGGGATGTTGGCCTCGCGGACGTAGTACAACCGGGGCCGCACCGATCCGCGGACCAGCCGGTGCACGTAGGCGGCCAGCACCGCGACCGCGGCCAGCAGCACCGCCTCGCCCGCGCGGGCGCCGACCGTCCCGGCGAGCACCACCGCCGGCAGCACGCCGGCGACGGCCAGGTAGATCCAGACCAGCGGCCGTAGCGAGAAGCCGAAGAACAGCTCGCCACTGTGGGCGAACAACCGCCACACCGCCCAGCGGGACCCGCCGTTCCGGCGCCGGCGGTGCGCGACGTCGACGGTCGCGAAGCGGGCACCGAGCAACGGCATCGTGGCGACGAAGTAGGGCGTGGCGAGCCGCAGGTCGACGGCCCGGCGCGCGACACTCGCCCGCACCACGCGGAACACCGACGAGCCGTAGACGAGGTGCACGCCGAACAGCGTCTGCGCCATCCGTTGCTGCACCGCCGAGCCGAGCCGGCGGAACAGCGGGTCGTGCCGCTCACGCCGGATGCCGTAGACCACGTCGTAGCCTTCGAGCGCCTTGGCGATCAGCTTCGGCGCCTCGGCCGGCGGCGACTGCTGATCGGCGTCGAGCTGCACGACCCAGGTGCGGCTCGCGTAGCGGAAACCCGCGCCGTGCGCCGCCTCCAGACCGAAGTTCCGCGAGAAGGACAGGTAGCGGACGCGGGAATCCTTGTCGCACAAAGCCTTCACCTTGGCGAGGGTGCCGTCGGTCGAGCCGTCGTCGACGAACAGGATCTCCAGGTCGGGATAGCCGGACAGGGCGGCGTCGATCGCGGCGTAGACGTCGTCGACCTGGTCGACCTCGTTGTAGCAGGGGATGAACGCGGTGACCGACGGCGGGGACGCCTCGCTCATGACCGGCTCTCGGTGAACGCGGCCAACCACGACGGCGGCAGGTTGCGCGTCACCTCTATCGCGTCGAACACCGAGGGCTCGCGCGGACCCTGCCCGCGGACCCAGGCGGCCATCGCCGCGAGCCCGTCGCGCAGCGGCATCTCCTCGCCGGTGATGCCGAAGACCTTGCGCACCTTCTCGTGGTTGGCGTACGCCTCCCGCACCTCGTTGCGGGCCGACAGATGGGCGGTGCGCAACGGCACACCCATGGCGTCGGCGGTCATCCGGGCGAGTTCGTTCAGCGAGCTGACGGTGTCGCCGCCGATGTTGAACGTCTCGTTGAACGCGGCCTCGTTCGTGACCGACCGGGCGATCACCGGTGCCACGTCGCTGATGTGGCTGAACGCGCGCACCTGTTCGCCGTCGCCGAAGATGGTGAACGGCTCGCCGCGCAGTGCCTGGTTCATGAAGATGCCGATGACATTGCGGTACCGGTCACCGATGTTCTGACATTCACCGTAGACGTTGTGTGGCCGGAAGACGATGTAGGGCAACCCGAACATCTCGTAGGTGACCCGCAGTTCCTGCTCGACCGCGAGCTTCGCGATGCCGTAGGGGTCCTCCGGCGCGGGTGGCAGGTCCTCGCTCATCGGCACCTGGTTGCTGCCGTACACCGCGATCGACGACGTGAAGACGAAGCAGCGCACGGTGCCGGCGTTGACCGCGGCATTGAGGAGCACGACGCTGCCGATCACGTTGTTGGTGTAGTTGAACCGTTTGATGAAATGGCTCAACCCCTCGGCGGCGTAGGCGGCGAGATGGAACACGTAGTCGAACCGGAACTCCGCGAAGAGCGCGTTGACGGCCGGTGCGTCGCACACGCTGCCGAGGCGGAACTCGGCGCCCTCGGGGACATTGCTGTGCGAGCCGCCGCTGAGATCGTCGAGCACGATCACCCGGTGCCCCTCGGCGAGCAGGCACCGGGCCAGATTGGAGCCGATGAACCCCGCTCCGCCGGTCACCAATGAGGTCAACATCGTCGTCGCTTCCCTTCTGAAAAGCTTCCCTTCTGGGGATTTCGGCGAGACGGTTCTCAGGTTCGCGCGGTCTCGATCGACTCGGTCTCGCCTACCGGCGCGCCGCGGTCGCGGCCGCGCGGGCGCAGCTTCTCGAACCACCGCGTGGGCGCGGCCAGCAGGAACACGACGAGCACGACGTGCACGGCGATGAACGCGAAGGCCTCGTTCCGGGTGGGTGGGTGCCCGATGAACACGGTCATGTGTGACGCCCAGGTCCAGACCGCGGGAATCTCGTTGTAGGGCGGTTCCGTGTGGTTGTTGACCGTCAGGAATGCCAGGTCCTCCAGGCCGGAGACCATGATGAGGAGCAACGCGTACCCGACGCGCCGCACGTTGCCGGGCGTGCCGCCGCCGAGCCGGTAGGCGAGGACGAGCGAGACGATGATGACCGGCGTCAGGACGAGGATGTGGTAATAGACGGTCGGGAAATCGTCGAGGTAGAAGAAAATCTTGGGAACGAAATACAGGAAATAAACGACGAACGCCGCGGGTAGGAGAATCCGCACCAGATGCAGCCGCCGGGCGAGCTCGACGTCGAGTCGGGCCACCGCCTCCACGGCGAAAACGAACGGCACCAGCTTGAACAGGAAAATCCACAACGACTTGACCTCGCGGTCGTGCGGCAGTCCGAACCACACCACCGCCGCGCAACCCGCGGCGAGTGCCAACAGGACGAGGAACGCCGCGTTGCGGCGCAGTGCCTGGTTCATGAAACGCTTCTCCCGGTAGGGTTTCAGGCGCGCCGAACCGCCCGCGTGGTTACGCGGTCGGGGTGCATTTGCCGATGCATCGGAATGCGCCGCCGCCGACGTCCGATATTTGGGATCATACGTGACCGTCAACATAAATACAGGGGTGAGCTTCGATGCGCCTTAAAGGGAAACGCATAGTCGCATTTGCATTCTTTGCCACTTTGATGAGGTCGTCGGTATGTTCGTTTCATGATCGGTGATCTCCACTTCGAGCTGTGCGACGTGTCGGCCGGGGAGGCGCCGCGCGGCTGGTCGGACGGCATGCACAATGCCGGGCTCCACGACGCGTGGAGCTGGTCGGTCGTGCGGGCCCGCAACCAAGGGCCCGGGCGCGGGCGGATGCTCGCCGGGATGTTCCGCGACGGCGACCGCGTGATCGGCCTCGGCGCCGCCCGGCTCCACGGCGTGGGGCGCCTCGCCGGCCTGGTCGACGTCGACTGTCCGGGCACCACCTCGCTGCCGGGAATCGCCCTGCCCGGCGCGGTGTCGACGACCTTGCACCCCAGCGGCACCGGCCCCGATCTCCTCGCGGCGGCCCTGCACGCCTTCGAATCGGCGCTGCGTCGCGAGTGCGGGCGGTGGCTCCGGGCGATCGTCTACCGCCAGCTCTACCGGGCCGAGCTGCCGGTCGTCCTGCGCGGCGCGACGGTGACCCGCGAGGGCGCGCCCGTGGCGGTCCTGCGCAACGGGTTCGCCGACCACGACGCCTACCTGCGGACGCTGCGCAAGTCCCGCCGCGTCGACCAGCGGCGCCTGGCCCGCCTCGTCGACGCCGACCCGGAGACCTCGGTGTGGCTCGGCCCGGCGCGGGACGCGGACCTCGACGTCGACACGATGTTCCGGCTGAACCGGGCGACCGTGCGGCGCAACCACCGGAACCGCTGGCTGCCGATGCACTACTGGCGGCGGGAGATGTTCGCCGCCGTGCTGGCGCTGCCGGGGGTCGACGTCATCCGGTACACCGACCCGGCGGGCGGCCTCATCGCCGCCAGCCTCGTGTTCGACCACCCCGTCGCGCCGGTGCTCGGGCCGTGGGGTGCGCGTCCACCCGGCCCCGGCCGCCGCAGCGGCCTGTGGTTCGACCACCTCGACCGCCTGATCCGCCGGGCCGTCGAGTCCGGCCGCCCGCTGGTGATCGGCGGCAAGGGCCAGGCGGAGATGAAGGCGAGCCTCGGCTTCGTGCCGTACCAGCAGTGGTCGGTGCTGCGTCGCATCGGTTAGCTCGCCGTGTGCCATGCTCCCCCGCATGGATTTCGACGCGGCCCTGGAGACCCACCTCGACGCGATCCGGCGGCGCGACCTCGACGCCTTCGCGGCGACCGTGCACGAGGACGTGACCCTGGTGCTGCCCAACGGCACGCTCGTGTGCGGCCGCGACGAGGTGGTCGACTTCCACCGCGGGTGGTTCGGCTCCGACACCTGGCGCATGGACCTGGCGACGGAGCGCCGCGTGAGCGCCGGCGACACGGAGGTGGCGGTGTTCCTCGTCGACTACCACGACGCCGACGACGGGGGCGCGCCCTATCACCGCCGGTACCGGCTGGCCATGGTCTTCGCCCGCCACGACGGGGAATGGCTGCTCCTGCACGACCAGAACACGCTCGTTTAGTCGTTCCCCTGAACGGCTTCCTCGTAGCGGAGCATGGTGTCGACGAACATCCGTTGCTGCGCCGGGCTCAGCGGTGCGAGGGCGCGTCGCCACGCGCGGGCGCCCGGAGACAGCCATTCGGCGATGGCGGGCCGGCTGTCGGGGCTGATGTCGACGATGCGGCGGCGGCGGTCGGCGTCGTCCTCGCGCCGCTCCAGGACGCCCTTGCGGCTCAGGTCGCTGACGATAAGGCTCACCGTGGTCGGTGCCACCCCCAGCATGCCGGCCAGTTGCGAGACCGTCAGCGGACCGTCGAGCAGCAGCAGGGACAGCATCGACAGGTGCCTCGGCGCCAGCTCGAACGACCGGAGCTGCGCCGGCACCGGCAGCCGCTTGACCCTGCCGACCAGCCTCGGCATCACCAGGAGCAGCTCCCGGACCGTGTCGTCCGTTGACATTCCGCCGGTCCCCCAAATACCTTTGCTTACAAAGATGGTTTGCGGTCAAACCTGTTCCTGTTCCGGAGGATGGTATGCCCCACCTGAGCGTCCACGCGCTGGAGAGCGACCTGGCCGGCCGCGAAACCGCACTGATCCGGGCGCTGACCGACGCGGTCGTCGCCGTCTACGGGGAGTGGGCCCGGGCCATCGCCGACGTGCGGCTGATCGGCCTGCCGCCGCACCGCTGGGGCATCGGCGGCACGCCGGCGCAGGCACCGTCGCCCAGCGTCACGTTCGGCATCCGGGAGGCCGCGTTCGCCCGTCCCGACGCCGACGAGATCGTCGCCCGCCTCGGCACGGCGGTCACGGACGCCGTTGTCGAGGTGTTCGGAGAACGCGTCCGGGCCGGGGTGACGGTCGAACTCGTCGCCACCCCCGCCGGCCGCACCGGAGTGGGCGGAGTCGTCGCGCCCTGACCCGCACCAGCCCGCTCTGGCGTGATGTGGGTGCGCTGCGGAGCCGACCCGGCCGCGTGACCCCTGAGACGTTGCGACGTTGCGACGTTCTCACGGACAAATCAGACATAAACCAGCGACAACGTCGCAACGTCCCACGATCTTGAAGGCTTGTCCGGCGAGCCCGCGTGCTTCCGAACGACACATCGAACGCGCGTCACGCCCAGCCGGACCATCAACTCCGATGATCGGCCGGGCACAGCATGGCGCCGGAGGTTTCGGCCTTCGCCCGCCAAGCCCGTTGGCCGCCGGCACCCGGCCACCGGCGACACGAGTCGATCTTGCAGTTGTGATGGGCCACAAAGGGTAGCAAAAACGGGCAAACAAGGCACCACAACCGCAAGATCGACGCCGACGGGTGGCTCTCGGTTCTCGATCTTGCAGGTGTGCCCGCCCATTCGGGCCGATTTGCCCCGCTCCGAACCGAACACAACTGCAAGATCAGCGACGTTGGGTCCACTGTGGACCCACTACCTGAATAGTTACTCCTCCGGCAACTGTTCATCACGTGGTGGTTGTGGATGGCGTGCGGGTTGGCCTCATCGGCTCGGAACGAGTGCGCCCCCGGGGCGGCGCGGGTGGCCGCTGCTGTTACGGGTTCAGTTTTCGCACCAGAGCGACCACAACCGCACCCGTAAGCGCGCCAGTGCCGCCTCCGGCACCCGGGCCGAGACAACGACGCATCAGCGGGCACGCACACGCACCACCTGAACAGTTCCCTCCTCCGCAAAGTTGATCAAGAGGTCACGGTTCCGGCGTCGGTCGATCTTGCGGTTGTGGTGCCGGATCACGGTTGGATTGCCCGCTTTGGTGGGCACCACAACTGCAAGATCGACGCCGAGGTACGCCGCGACGAGGGCTTTTGACAATCCTTCGGATAACCCCTGGACAAATGATGGACTTCGATGAGACGGTGGCAGTCCGGACCGCTGCCCGCCGCACCGCGACCGCGCCGTGAACCGCATCGGAAGAGCAGGTTGTTAACGATAACAACGGGCCGCCGTCGGATCAACCGCTCGCCCGCCTCATCGAAAGGCGCACACCATGGGTCTCCCACCACTCTCATGGCGAACCGTCCTCGCCGCCGGCGCCACCGCCGTGCTCGCCGCCACCGCGGCGGTCGTCGCCACGAACGGCACGGCGCAGGCAGCCGGAACGCTGTCGTGCGACATCTACGCCAGCGGGGGCACGCCGTGCGTCGCCGCCCACAGCACCACCCGCGCGCTCTTCGGGTCCTACAACGGCGCGCTGTACCAGGTGCGGCGCTGGTCGGACGGTGCCACCACCAACGTCGGCGTCCTCGGCGCCGGCGGGTACGCCAACGCGGCGACGCAGGACAACTTCTGCTCCGGAACGTACTGCACGATCGTCCGCATCTACGACCAGACCAGCCGGCACAACGACCTGACGATCGCGCCCGGCGGTGGCGCGAACCCGACGCCCGACCAGGGCGCGAACGCGGCCGCGTTGCCCGTGACGGCGGGCGGCCACAAGGTGTACGGCGTCTACATCTCCGCCGGCAACGGCTACCGCAACAACGCGACGAACGGCGTCGCCACCGGCAGCCAGCCGGAGGGAATGTACATGGTGACGGAGGGGACGCACGTCAACAACCGTTGCTGCTTCGACTACGGAAACGCCGAGACGAACAACCTGGACACCGGCAACGGTGACATGGACGCGATCTACTTCGGCACGCTGTGCTGGTTCTCGCCGTGCGCGGGCGGGCCCCGGGTCGCGGCCGACCTCGAGAACGGCCTGTTCGCCGGCGGCAACGGCTCGTGGACGTCGAACACCGGCCGCAGCACCGCATTCGTCACCGCCGTGCTGAAGAACAACGGCACGTCGACGTACGCCATCAAGGACGGCAACGCGCAGTCCGGCGGCCTCGCGACGCGGTACGACGGGCCGCTGCCGACCCAGGCCGGCTACCGGCCGATGACGAAGCAGGGCGCCATCATTCTCGGTATCGGCGGCGACAACAGCAACGGCTCCGTCGGGTCCTTCTTCGAGGGTGTCATGACGAGCGGCTACCCGAGCGACGCCACCGAGAACGCCGTGCAGGCGAACATCGTCTCCGTCGGCTACAGCAAGAGCGTCACGTTCCCGGTGAACGGCGCCACGTACCGGCTCACGAATCTCGCCGCCGGCAAGGTGCTCGACGCGGTCAACTGCGGCACGGCCAACGGCACGCAGATCGACGTGTGGCAGTCGCTGGGCAACACCTGCCAGCAGTGGCGCTTCACCAACGTCGGCCCGAACAAGTGGACGTTCACCAACGTCAACGCGAACAGGGTGCTCGACGCCGTCGGCTGCGGCCTGGCGCTCGGCACGGCCACGAACCTGTGGCAGTCGCTCGGCAACACGTGCCAGCAGTGGGCCGTGATCCCGGCCGGGAACGGCCGCTACGAACTCGTGGTCGAGAACAGCGGCATGGTGCTCGACGACCAGAACTGCGGCACGGCCAACGGCACGCGCGTCCAGATGTGGATGTGGCTCAACAACACCTGTCAGCTCTGGTCCATCGCCCCGTAGCGAACGGCGACCGGCGAGCGGTCAACGGATCCAGGGTTCGTACGGATTCGCCGTGGGACGGAAACCGTGTGCGGAAGCCAACTCGGCGGCCTCCCGGAAATTCTCGGCGACCTCCTCGGCCCGGTGGGCGTCGCTGCCGAACGTGACGGCGGCGCCCCCTTCGTCGCACCACCAGCGCAGCAGAGTCGTTTGAATGGACGGTATCCGGGTGTTGATTTCCAACACCCGGCCCGCCCCCGCGGTGGCCCGCAGGGCATGGCGGAACTCCGCTTCGAACCTCGACACGTCGACGGGACCGGCTCCCGCCGGCCAGTACCGGAGCGGGTAGTCGACGTGCGCCAGCACGGAGAACAGATCGCTCTCGTCGACCATCCGGGCGATCTCGGCCAGGTACCGGCGCACGACCTCGGCCGCGGCGTGCCGGCGGTACAGCCCCGGCGGTTCCGTGAAGCCGCCGTCGATCGGCAGGCAGTGCAGCGAACCCAGCACGCGGTCGAAGGTGCCGACGGCGAGCACCGCCGTGACGGCGTCGGCGTGCCGGTGCGGTTCACCGACCTCGACGCCGCTGAGGATCCGCAGGCCCGGGAACCGTTGCCGGCACCGGTCGACCGCCGCCAGGTAGCCCACCGCGTCGAACGCCGGCGGCGTCAGCACCCCGTCCGGCGAGACGATGGACGGGGGAAAGTCGTCGGGCGGCTCGACCGTCCAGGCGGTGTGGTCGAGATGCTCGGTGAACGCGATCGCCGGCAACCCCAACGCGACCGCCCGGGCGCAGGAGTCCTCCATCGAGCCGGCGAGGGCGTCCCAGGACCATTCGCTGTGCACGTGACTGTCCGGCGGCAACGGTGACGACATGAACCCCAGCCTCCCACTACGGCCGCGTGAAATAGGCGGCGCTCTCCGCGTCGGCCGGGTAGTACGACTCGATCGCCACCTCGTCGAGCGTGATGTCCATCGGGGTGCCGAACGTGGTGATGGTCGAGAAGAGCCGGAGTTCGCGGTCGTCGACGCGCAGGACCATCGGGATCACGACGTCGGGTCCGGCCAGCCGGCCCGCGCCGCCGTCCGGTTCCGGTCCGGGCGCCAGCAGTTCCTCGTAGAGCGCGGTGAGAACGGGATCCGGCGCGGCGGCCAGTTGACGGGTGACCCGGGCCCGGAACACCGCGCGCACGTCGGCCAGGTTGACCACCATGCCGGCGAACCCGCGCGGATCCAGGCCCAGCCGCAACAGGTTCACCGGCGGCCGCAGCAGCTCAGGTGCCACCCGCGCGAGGAACGGGTCGACGGCGCGGTTGGTCATCACGATGTTCCACCGGCGGTCGAAGACCAGCGCCGGGAACGGCTCGTGCGCGCGGAGCACCCGGCGCACCGCGTCGTGGGCGGCCGCGAGGGCGGTGTGGTCGAGCGGGCGCTCGGCGTACCGGGGTGCGAAGCCGGCAGCGAGCAGGAGCCGGTTGCGGTCGCGCAGCGGCACGTTCAACTGCTCCGCGAGGCGCAGCACCATGTCGGCGCTCGGGTTGGATTTGCCGGTCTCGACCAGGCTGACGTGCCGGGCCGAGACGTCCGCGGCGATCGCGAGGTCCAACTGGCTGATCCCCCGCCGGTGCCGCCAGTGCCGCAACAGTTCGCCGACCGTGTCCATGATCATGAGGCTACCGACGGGCGCAATGAAATCGCATGTCATCGACAACCCGACCGGGCCACGGAAACACTGCGTCCATGACTGCGGAAGACAACAGGACGATCGTGCAGAAGGCGTTGGCGGGGCTGGTCGAGACGGGCGACGTCGCGGCGCTGGGTGCGTTCCTGAGCGACGACTTCGTCCATCACCGGCCGGGTCCGACCACGCGGAGCAAGGCCGAATGGCTCGCCGCCGTCGGCACCGCGATGGTGGCGCTCGCCGGCATGCGGATCGAGATACACCACCTGCTGGCCGACGGCGACCGGGTCGCGTTGCACTCGCGGCGGTGGCTTCCCGACGGCGGGCCGGAGATCGCGGTCGTCGACGTCTGGCGGATCGGCGCCGACGGGCTGATCGCCGAGGGCTGGGAGATCATCGAGCCGGTCGCCCGCGCGGCCGACAACTTCGAATGGTGGACGTAGTGGCATAGGTCACATCCGGGTCGGTGTTGTCGATTCGGCGCCGGGTCTACGTCATGTCTCCACAAGCTCGGGGACGGACGAGGAGCACGCTGATGAACGACATGGACCGCCGACGCGTCGGGATCGTCGCGGTGCTCGGTGCACTGACCGCGATCGGGCCGCTGACGATCGACCTCTACCTGCCGGCGCTGCCCGCCATCCGGGCCGACCTGGCGACCTCCGCCGCCGGTGTCCAGCTGACGATCACCGCGACGATGGTGGGGATGGCCGTCGGCAACCTGCTGGTCGGTCCCCTCTCCGACCTGTTCGGCCGGCGCCGGCCGCTGCTGGTGGGCCTGCTGGTGCACGTCGTGGCGTCGGTGCTGTGCGCCGCCGCCACGGACGTCACCGTGCTGGCGGCCCTGCGGGTGCTGCAGGGCGTCGCGGTGGCCGCCGCCGGCGTCATCGCGACGGCCGTGCTCCGCGACCTGTGCAGCGGTTCCGTGTTCGCCCACCTGCTGTCGCGCCTGCTGCTCATCCCGACGGCGGCACCGATCGTGGCGCCGACGATCGGCGGCGTGATCCTGCGGTGGACCCAGTGGCGCGGCGTGTTCGTGGTGCTCGCCGTCGCCGTCGTGGTGCTGATCGCCGTGGTCGTGGTCGCGCTGCCCGAGACGCTGCCGCCCGACCGGCGCCGACCCGCCCGCCTGTCGAGCACCACCGACGCGTTCCGTACCCTCACCCGCGACCGCACGTTCGTCGGCTGCGCGGTCGTGGCGGGCCTGTCCATGGCCGCGCTGCTCGCCTACGTGGCCGGCTCGTCGTTCGTGTTCCAGGAGGAGTACGGCCTCAGCGAGCAGCAGTTCGGTTTCGTCTTCGGCGCCGGGGCCATCGGCCTGGTCGGTGCGACCCAGCTCAACGTCCGGTTGCTGCGTCACTTCCCGCCGGAGCGGATCCTGGCCGGCGCGATGCTGACGGGCGCCACGACGGCGGTCGTGCTGGTGGTGTGCGCGACGACCGGTTTCGGCGGCGTCGCCGGCATCCTCGTGCCGCTCTGGCTGACGATCGCGACGGTCGGGCTCGCGTTCCCCAACACGCCCGCCCTGGCGATGTCCCGCCACGGAGCGATCGCCGGCACCGCCGCGGCTCTCCTCGGCGCCGTGCAGTTCGGCGTCGGTGGCGCGGCCGCCCCGCTGGTCGGCCTGCTCGGAACGGGCCTCGGCGCCGGCACGGTCGCCATGGCGACCGTCGTCGCCGCCGCGATGATCCCAGCCGCCGTGGTCGCGACCGTCCTCTGTGGACGCGTCAATTCGGTGGACGCGGAGCCGGTGGCCGTTGCAGGCTCCGTGCGTGTCTGACGCCGGGTCCGAGTCCGTGTCCGTGTCCGAGTCCGTGACGGTCACCAAGCTGCACGACGACGAAGTCGACATCGACGCGTCGCTCGTGGCGCGCCTGCTGGCCGGGCAGTTCCCGGCCTGGGCCGGGCAACCGGTCCGGCTGGTCACCTCGTCGGGCACCGACAACGTGACGTTCCGGGTGGGCGCCGACCTCGCCGTCCGCCTGCCGCGCACCGCCCGGTTCCAGGGCCAGGTGGAGAAGGACCTGGCGTGGCTGCCCCGGCTGGCGCCCGAGCTTCCGCTGGCCGTCCCGCACCCGCTGGCCCTCGGGTCGCCGACCGACGAGTTCCCCCTCGCCTGGGGCGTCTACCGCTGGCTCGACGGCACGGCGTTCCAGTTCGACCGGCTCGCCGATCCGTCGGCCGCCGCCCGCGACCTCGCCGCGTTCGTCAACCGCCTGCAGCGGATCGACCCGACCGGCGCGCCGACCCCGCCGGCCGACCCGTTCAGCCGCGGCACGCCGCTGGCACCGCGCGACGAGCTGTTCCGGGCGGCGGTCGACGAGCTCCGGGACGACTTCGACGCGGGGCTCCTGCTCGACGCGTGGGAGGCGTCGCTCGCGGTAGGCCCGTGGGACGGGCCGCCCCGGTGGATCCACGGCGACCTCATGCCGGGCAACGTGCTGGTGGCCGACGGCCGGCTCACCGCGGTCATCGATTTCGCCACCGCCTGGGCCGCCGACCCCGCGGGCGACCTGCTGGCCGCCTGGTACCTGTTCAGCGGCGACTCGCGCCGCGCCTTCCGCGACGCGCTCGACGTCGACGAGCACGCCTGGGCCCGCGCCCGCGGCTGGGCCCTGTCCCTGACGATCATCGCGATCCCGTACTACCGCACCCGCTTTCCCGATGCGGCGGGCCGGGCCGCACCCCGCGTCGCCGAGCTGCTGGCCGACTTCGTCGCGGAACGGTGAGCGGAACGGTGATCAGCCCTTTGCCATTGCCTCGCGGCGGATCCACCGGAGCAGCGTCGGGTTGTCGGCGGTGGTGACCACGCTGACTGTGGTGCGGAGGTAACGGACGTCGTCGAGCATGGCCAGCAGGCTCGCGGCCAGGTCGGTGCGCGCGGTGAACCGGCCGTCGGCGTGCCCCTCGACAACCGTGTAGTCGGTGGGCGACGGCAGGTGGTAGAGCCCGTTCGGGCGCACGATGGTCCAGTCGAGGTCGCTGGCGCGGACCAGCGCCTCCATCCGGCGCATGTCGTCGTACAGCGTTCTGCCCAGCACGCGCGTCACGTAGGGCAGCAGGACCCGGTTGAACAGGAACCCGCCGTCGGAGTAGGGGTGCGGGTCGACGCCGGTCGAACTGACCACGGCGAGCCGACGCACCCCGTGCCGTTTCATCGCGGCGACGACGTTCCCCACCCCGCGCGAGTAGGTGCTGATCGGTTCCTTCCCGGCGGGCACCCCGAGCGTCGACAGGATCGCGTCCCGTCCCGCGACGGCCGTGTCGACCGCCGTGTCGACAGCCGTCGGATCGAGCACGTCGGCGCCGACCACGTCGAGCCGGTCGTGCCGCAGCGGGAACGAGTGCGGCTGCCGGGTGACCGCGGTGACCTCGTGCCCGGCGGCGAGCGCCTGGGCGGTGAGCAGGCGGCCGGTGGGTCCGTTGGCTCCGAACACGGTGATGCGCATGACTATCCTTCCTTCGGATGGAGCGGCCGGGTGGCCGCGCGCAGGGCCGCCCAGGAGTCGCCCACCGGGCCCACGTGTCCGAGCTTGTCGGGGTTGCTCACCGTACGGATCGTCTGGATCCGCCCGTCGAGGATCTCGAACGTCCAGGTGTTGAGGACCCTGCCGTCGGCGTCCCGGAAGATCGCGCCCGGTTGGCCGTTCACCTCGCGCGGCTCCAGCGCCGCTCCGGCCCGGGCGAACAGCGGGACGAGCGCGGCGAGCACCCGGGTCACGTTCCCGGCGCCGACGAACCGCTCGGCCCACAGCGGGGCCTTGCCGCCGCTGTCACCGACGAGTTGCACGTCGGCGGCGAGCATCGCGGTCAGCCCGTCGACGTTCCCGTTGCGGAAGGCGTCGAGGAACCGGCCGGCGAGTTCGGTGCGCTCGGCCCGGTCGGCCGCGAACCGGGGCCGTCCCTCGTCCATGTGACGGCGTGCGCGCACCGCGAGCTGGCGGCACGCCGCCTCCGAGCGTCCGACCGCCGTCGCGACCTCGCCGAAGCCGAACCCGAACACCTCCCGCAGCACGAACACCGCGCGTTCGAGCGGGCTGAGCCGCTCCAGCAGCAGCAGCGCCGCCATCGACACCGAGTCGGCCAGCTCCGCCGAGCGCTCGGGGTCCTGGTACGGGTCGGTCAGCAGCGGTTCGGGGAACCACGGCCCGGGATACTCCTCCCGCCGCACGCGCGCCGAGCGCAGCACGTCGATCGCGATTCGGGACACCGTGGCCGACAGGAACGCCTTGGTCGACGCGGGCCGGGTCGCTGCGGCGGAATAACGCAGCCAGGTCTCCTGGACCGCGTCCTCGGCCTCGCCCACGCTGCCGAGAAGCCGGTAGGCGATCGCGAACAACAACGGGCGCAGCTCCTGGAACTCCTCCAGTTTCGTCACGCCAGCTCCTGCTTGAAGCCCTGGCGCCAGGACGGGTAGCGCAACTGCCAGCCGAGCTCCCGCTTGGCCTTGGCGTTGGAGAAGCCGCGCCCCTCGGTCATCATCGTCACCGCCACCGGGCCGGCCAGCGGCCGCGCCAGCCACGTCGGTATCCGCATCGGTGGCTTCGCTCCCGCGCACTCCGCCAGGTAGGGCAGCCACTCGTTCGCCGGTGCCGGCTCGTCGTCGACGATGTTGAACACGCCTCGCGCCCGTTGCTCCACGACCAGGACGGTGGCGTCCGCCGCGTCGTCGAGATGCACCCATGAGCTGTGCCCGGCACCGTTCCCGACCACCGGGTACTGCCGCTTGCGGACGAGTTCGACCTGGTCGTCGGTGGCGCCCGGCCCGTAGAACGCGCCGTACCGCAGCACCGCGCCGTTCGCCTTCAGCACCACGTCCTCCAGATGACGGATCGCCGCCGCGCCCCTGCCCGTGCTCGTCGGGTCGAGCGGGTCCTCCTCGGTCTTCACCCAGCCGCCCTCGCGGACGCCGTTCCAACTGCCGTAGCTCTGCGCGACGACGTGCGCCACCCCGACCGCCTCGGCGGCGGCCAGCAGGTGGTCGGTCCCCTCGGTGCGCAGCCGGTTGGTGGTGGCGAACCAGCGGTCGAAGTGCTTGATGTCCGGTTTACCGGAGATGGCGGTCATCTGGTGGACGATCACGTCCGGCCGGGCCGTGGCCACCGCCTCACCGACCGACGCCGCGTCCAGCCCGTCCATCACCACGGCCTCGGCACCGGACCGCGTCACGAGGCCCAGCTTGGCCGCGCTCGTGGTGGTGGCCGTCACCTGATGGCCGCGCGCCACCAGTCGCGGCACCAACCGCCGGCCGAGAACCCCGGCCCCGCCCGCCACGAAAACCCGCATGACCTGCACCCTCCGCCGTACGTGTCCTGTCTACGGAACCCGAGACGAGACAGTCCGGCCGGCTGTGACATGCGCAGGGAAATTCAGACCCGGGTCATCATGTCCAGCGCCAGTTCGGCGGCGCCGCGACAGCCGGCCTGGTCGCCGAGCGCGGCCGGCACGACCGGGGGTGCCGGCGTGAGCGTCAACCGGCGGTCGAGCGCCTCGACCAGCGGCGTGAACAGCAGCGGGCCGGCCAGCGCCAGCCCGCCACCGATCACGACCGTGCCCGGGTCGTACAGCGTGACGCCGATGCTGAGCCCGTCGGCGAGCGCGGCGACCGTCTCCGCCCACACGGCGCGGGCCGTGTCGTCGCCGCTGCCGGCGAGCATGGCGACCGTGCGGGCCGTCGCCGTCCGGCCGGAGCGCCGCTCGTACCGCCGCGCCACCGCCGTGGCCGACGCGATCGCCTCCAGGCAGCCGAGACCACCGCACCCGCAGGGCGGCCCGGCCGGCCGGACCACGACGTGTCCGATCTCCCCGGACCGGCCGCTGGAACCGGGGTCGGTCCGGCCGTCGACGACGTACGCGCCCGCGATGCCGGTGCCGATGGCCACGAACCAGGCCGTGCCCACGCCCCGGCCGGCGCCGAACCTGGCCTCGGCGACGGCGCCGGCGCGCACGTCGTGGCCGAGCGCCACCGGCAGGCCGAGGTCCGCCGCCACGATGTCGCGCAGCGGCACGGACCGCAGGCCCAGGTTCGCCGACCAGATCGCCACCCCGTCGGCCTCGTCGACCACACCCGGCGCGGCCAGCCCCACCGCCACCGCGGTCAGCCCGCTCTCCCGGGCCGTCCGGGCGAGGCGCTTCGCGAGGTCGACGATCGTGCGGACGACCGCTGCGGGCCCGCGGTGCGCACCGGTGTCCACGCGCCGCGTGTGGTGGACGGTGCGCGCGGCGTCGACCAGCGCGCCCTTGATCTGCGTTCCCCCGACGTCGAGCGCGATCACGACGTCCGGGGCGGTCATGCCGGTACCGGCGCCGGATCCGGCCGCGCCGAGTCCGACCGTGCCGGATCCAGCCGCGTCAGGGTCTCGGCCACGGTGCGGGCGACCGCGTCGCGGGCGGGGGCGAGGTACCGGCGCGGATCGACGATGCCGGCGCCGGCGTCGAGCGCACCACGCAACGCGCGGGTCAGCGCGACGTTCAGCGCCGTACCGATGTTGATTTTCACGAGCCCGTGCGCGATCGCCGCGGCCAGTTCCGGTTCGCCGACGCCGGACCCGCCGTGCAGCACCAGCGGCACCGGCACCGCGGCCCGCAGCCGCGCGACGAGGTCGTGGTCGAGGGTCGTGGTGCGGGTGGTCATCGCGTGGCTGGATCCCACCGCGACGGCGAGCGCGTCGAGCCGGGTGGCGGCGACGAACCGGGCCGCTTCGGCCGGGTCGGTCCGGACGCCGGGCGCGTGCGCGCCGTCCTTGCCCCCGATCGCGCCGAGCTCCCCCTCCAGCCACAGGCCGTGCCGGTGGCAGAAGTCGGCGGCGGCAGCGGTGGCCGCCACGTTGTCGTCGTACTCCAGCGCCGACGCGTCGTACATGACCGAGCTGAAGCCGCACGCCGGCGCCTGGTGCAGCAGCGTCACGTCGGTGACGTGGTCCAGGTGGAGGGCGGCGGGCACCGAGGAGGTCGCGGCCAGCGCCGTCGCCGCGGCGGCGAACGGGGCGAGCCGGCCGCCGTGGAACGTCACCGCGTTCTCGCTGATCTGGAGGATCACCGGCCGGCCGACGGACTCGGCGCCGGCGAGCACCGCTTCGACGTACTCGAGCGTGATGACGTTGAAGGCGCCCACCGCGTGGCCGGCGGCCGCCGCCGCCGTGACGAGTTCGCGGGTGTGCGTCAGCACGACGGGGCCAGAATCACCGCGCGGTGCAGCAGGCGCGGGCGGTCCGGGTCCAGGCCCCGCTGATCGGCCATCGCCACGGCGAACCGTTGCGCGAGAACCAGGTCGGCGAGCGGGTCGAGGCCGCTGACGTACAGGCGGGCACCGGTGGCGGCGACCGTTTCGGCCATCCCGTCGGGTGCGGTTCCGATCTGCCACACCAGGCTGCGGTGCGTGGGAACGGCCATCGGGCCGTGCCGGAACTCGGTCGCCGGGTAGGACTCCGCCCACGACTGCGCGGCCTCCCGCACCTTCAGCGCCGCCTCGTGGGCGATGCCGACGGCCCAGCCGGACCCCAGGAACACCGTCTGCTCGACGGTTGCCGGGTCGACCGGCAGCGGCATCGTCAACGCCCGCTCCGCCTGGCCGACCACCTCGGTGAGGTCCGCGCCGAACGCGGCGCGCACGGCGGCGAGCACCGTGGTCGGGAACCGGGTCTGCACCACGCTGCGCTCGTCGGCGTACGGGTAGACGACCTGCGTGTCGGTGACCGCGCCGACCGGCGTGGCCGCGTTGGCGACGACGGCCACCCGGTGGGTTCCGGCGGGCTGGCGCACCAGCGCGTCGACGATCTCCGTGGTGGTGCCGGAGCGGGTGAACGCGACCACCCGGTCGTACCGACGTCCCCCGGTGAGCTGGCCGGCGCAGGCCGCGTCCGTTTCCCCGTACCCGGCCCGCTCCCGCAGCGCGGCGAAGCACTGCGCGACGAACCACGAGGTGCCGCACCCGATCGCGAGCACCCGCTCACCCGGTGCGGTCACCGCGTCGGCGACGGTGTCGAGGTGCTCCACCGCGCGTCGCCACGTCGTCGGCTGGCTGCGGATCTCGTCCATCGTCACGGTCACCGGCCGACCGTATGCTCGCGTCTGACCAGCGGTCCACGGATGACGGGCAAACGAGCATTCCAGGATGCGCACTTCGGGGAGGACCGACGACGATGCCGGGTACGTTGCGACGCGCCGACCGGGTCACCGCCATCGTCGACCGGCTGGGCTCGCAGGGTTCGGTTCAGGTGGACGCGTTGGCCGCGGAGTTCGCGGTCTCCGCCGCCACCATCCGGCGCGATCTGCAGTCGCTGGAGGACCAGAACCTGTTGCGGCGCAACCATGGCGGCGCCGTCGCCGTGAACCTCGGCGCCGAACTGCCGGTGCGCTACCGGATCGGACAGCGCCGGGACCAGAAGCGGGCCATCGCGAAGGCGGCCGCGGCCCGGTTGCCGCACGGCCGGCTCATGCTCGGACTGACCGGCGGCACCACCACCCACATGGTGTCCCGGTTGCTGGCCAACCGGTACGACCTGGCCGTCGTCACCAACGCCCTGAACATCGCGGCGGAACTGTCGGCCCGGCCGCGGACGCGGGTGCTGACGACCGGCGGGTTGACGCGTTCGCAGTCCTTCGAGCTGGTCGGCCCGATCGCCGAACAGGTGCTGGCCGGGTTCGACCTCGACGTCGCCGTCGTCGGCGTCGACGGGATCACCGCCGCGCACGGCCTCACCACGCACGACCGGCTCGAAGCGGCCACCAACGCGGTGATGATCCGGCAGGCCCGGCGCGTCATCGTCGTCGCCGACGCCTCGAAGATCGGACGGGCGTGGAGCGCCCGCATCTGCCCTCTCGGTGACGTCGACGAGCTGGTGACCCACCGGTCGGCCGATTCCGCCGCGCTCGACGCGATCCGGGCCCGTGGCGTCGAGGTCGTGCTGGCGGCCTGAGAGCCGTTGACCGTTCCGGGGAGCGGGGATTACGGTCAAGCCCCAAATTCCCGAGGAGGTATCCGTGCGCCTCGTCCGATCCATTCTCGTCATCGCGTCCCTGCTGGCCGCCGTCCCGTATCCGGCCGCGGCAAACGCCGCTGGCCCGGCCACGACGTCGACCGCGGCGCGCCCCACGACCGGGGCGGCCTGCACCGATCCCGCCTACCAGACTTTCGGTCCCGCCTCCATTACCGGCGCGATCGTGGGCGCCACGACCCACAACGGGTTCGCGTACGTGGTCACCCGCGGGCTCAAGCCGCCGATCCTCGCCGAGATCGACCTCGCGACCAGACGGGTGGTGCGTCAGGTCCCGCTGCCCGACGGCCCGCTGGCCGGCGAACCGGAGGGCGGGTGGGCGACCACCGTCTCCGGTGGGCAGATCTATGTCGGCACCTACCCGGTTCCGGACCTGTACCGCTTCGACCCGGCGACCGGAACCGTGACCCACATCCGCTCGTTCGGGGTGAACGGCGGCTTCGTCTGGAGCCTCACCACCGCTCCCGACGGGACGATCTACGCCGGGACGTACCCCGACGGCAAGGTCTGGGAGTACGTCCCGGCCACCGGAGCGGTGCGCAACTTCGGTGTCCTGGCCACGGGCGAGCGCTACGTCCGGGCGGTCGCCGCCGACGCGACCAACGTCTACGCCGGACTGCTGGACAAGGCGAAACTCGTCGCCATCAACCGGACCACGGGCGCGGTGACCACGTTGGCGACCGGCACCGGCGGCTTCGCGACCGTGGGCGTCGGCAACGGGCGGGTCGTCGCGACCAGCGGCTCCACCCTGTACGACGTCCGACCCGACGGCACGGACCTGCGGACGGTCGGCCTCGGCGAGCTGACCTCCGACATGCTGCTCGTCGAGCCGGACGGCACCGTGTACCTGTCGGCCCGCCCGACCGGCGCCGTCCTCCGGTACCGCACCGGCGACCCGGCCCCGACTCCGCTCGGTACCCCGAAGGAGGCCGAGGAGACGCGGCGGCTCGTCGTCGAGAACAACCGCCTCACCGGGTTCTCCGGCAGCGGCGGCATGTGGACGATGGACCCGGCGACCGGCGCCACCGAGTTCACCGACCTGATCGCGGCGGGGCTCACGCCGGGATCCGAGCGGCCACAGGCGATCCGCCTGGAGGGACCCGACGAACTGTGGGTCGCCGGCCACTTCTCCGTCACCGTCCGGGACCTGCGGACCATGCGGCAACGGCGCATCTGGGTTCCGGGCGAGCCGAAGGCGATCGTCAGCCGGGGCGACACGATGTTCGCCGCCATGTACCCGAGCGGCGAGATCCTCGCCATCGACCGGACGTCGTTGACGCTGCGCAGCCTCGGCTACCTCGGCCACGGCCAGCAACGCCCGTGGGACCTCGAGTACGACCCGATCTCCGACAAGCTTCTGGTGGCCACCGCGCCGCTCGGCGCCAGTCTCCAGGGCGCACTGTCCATAGTGGACCCGGACACCGGCGCGAAGCAGGTGTACGTCAACGTCATCCCGGACCAGAGCCTCATGAGCCTCTCCCTCGACGTGGCCAAGCGCATCGTCTACCTCGGCGGTGACGTCCGCGGCGGTGGCGGCACTCCCCCGGTCCGGACGGCCGCCTCGGTGGCGGCCTTCGACCTCCGGACGCGGACCGTGCGCTGGCAGGTGACGCCCGTGGCCGGCTACCAGACGTTCCAGGACCTCAAGGTGCAGGACGGCCTCCTCTTCGGCGTGTACAAGCGCAACGCCAGTTGGTTCCGGATGAACCTGGCGACCCGGACCATCACGCACTCGGGCCCGCTGCCCGGGTACGGGGAGCTCCACGTGCACAACGGCACGGTGTTCACCGCCACCTACTTCGGCGGCGGGAACGTCTACGCGCTGGGCACGACGGCGAAGCTCGTCGCCACCGGGCTCGGCGACGAGTGGTACACCAACCCGCAACTGGCCTTCGAACCCGGGTCGTGGAACGCCTGGGCCCTCATCGGCCGCGACCTCGCCCGGATCCGGCTCGATCCCGCCTGTCCGACCGTCACGATCTGATCACCGTTGGCGGCGGGAGCGGATTCCGGTCATGACCCAAATTGACGGACGCTCAGATGGTGATCCGGTAGAGCGTCGACGGGCGGCCGCTGCTGCCGGACGCCAGACTGCCCGTGCGTTCCGCGAGCCCGGCCAGTTCGAGCCGGTTGAGCATCCGGCGCGCGGTCCGCGGCTGGACGCCGAGCCGGTCGGCGAGGTCGCGGGTGTTCACCGGCGCCGACCCGGCCGACTCCCGCACCTCGCGCAGGCGTTGCAGCGTCGCCACGCTGAGCCCCACCCGTTGCGCCACAACCGCGAGGTTGGCCCCGGCCGGATCGGCCGGCGGGCCGGCCGCCGCCAGGATCAGGTCGTTGTCGCGCGTCGACAGCACCGACGCCACCGGCCCGAACTTCCGCGCCCGGCTCAGCGCCCGGCGGGCCAGGTTCTCCGCCTCGGCGGCACCCCGGCCCAACCCGAAGCCGATCCGCACGGTCTCGTGCAGCTCCGCGAGCCGGCGCAGCATCGGCAGGCCGGAGAAGCCGTTGGTGGCCGCGTAGAGCGGGCCGCGGGTGGAGATGAGCAGGTGCATGCCGCCGGCGAGGGGCGTCATCGTGCCGCCGACGCCCACCACCTCCTTGAGCAGACCCTCGTCGCCGCCGGACAGCTCCGCCAGCCCGATCACGAGCTGGGCGTCCTCCCGCATCTGGTTGTCGGTCTCCAGCAGCAACTGGCGCACCGCGTTGCGCACCGCGTGGGTCGACGGCGCGAGCCGGTGCACCGGCATCTCCCCGCGCAGCCTCTCGTAGACCGAACGCAGGCAGGTGAGCGCGACCTGGCTCCCGCGCGGACCGCGCCGGGCCCGCCGGTGGAACGTTTCCGTCTGCGCCGACGTCACCCCGCCGCGGTAGGGCAGCGTCGCGATGTTGGCGACCGGCACGCCCGCCTCGGTGAACGTGGCCACGACGTCGGCCGTCGGCAGGGTGTCGATGGACATGCGGGAGACGTCGTGGCCCTCGCGGACCAGCCGGACCAGCGCCTGCAGCAGGGTCGCACCCGTGTAGTCGACGAAGACGGCCGGCCGGGTGAGCGTCTCCGCCTCGCGGCACAACGTGTAGGGGACGACGCCGGTGAAGAGCCACGCGTCGACCGACGACCCGTGTGCGGCGGTGATCGCCGGCGCCTCGGACTCGTGGCCGTAGTTCAGGCGGTACGCCGTGACGCGGGACTGCTCCTCGCACACCGCCGCCACGTCGTCGACCAGATCGTGCGGACCGACCACACCGACCTGTACCGCCATCGACGCCTCCCTCGCGCAAACCGTGCCGTCAGATTACGGTCATGTCCAGTATTCCAGCAGCCCCGGAAGGTGCCCAATGCTTCCCAGCACGGTGACGACATGATCGACGTTTTCGACCCCGAGCCGCTGCTCGGCGGGCTGACGGTCACCCTCGACATCGACGTCCTCATCGGACGGTTCCCCGACCGCCCCGGCCCGGACGGCGACGCCACCACGGTCATGGCGATGCTCGCCGACCGCGGCGTGGCCCGCGCGGCGGTCGCCAGCCTGCGCGCCGCGCTGTTCGACGTCACCGCGGGCAACGCCGACGCCATGGCGGTGCCGGACGGTGTCGCGGTGGGGACGCTCGACCTGCGCGATCCCCTCGGGTCGGCGGCGGAGCTGGAACGGCTCGTCGCGGCCGGCGTGCGGGCGGTCCGGTTCTTCCCCGAGGAGCAGGGCGTCCAGCCCGACTACCCGTCGGTGCGGCACCTGGCGCGGCTCGCCACCGACGCCGGCCTGGTGATCCTGACCGGCGGCGACGTGCGCCGGTTCTGGCGGCCGTTCGCCGGACTGGTCGCCGGCGTGGTGTTCCTGGACACGCACTTCTACCACCTCGGCGACTTCCTCCTCGTGGCCGCCGACGAGCCCGGCTTCCACACGTCGACCCGCCTGCTCACCTCTTCCGACGGGCTCGAACAGGTGGCGGAACACGTGGGCGCGGACCGGCTGCTGTTCGGCTCGCGGGCGCCGGTCTACGAGCCGTACGTGCCGTTGCTGCGGCTCGCCACCAGTTCCCTGTCGGCGGCGGAGAAGGTCATGGTGGCCGGCGGGAACGCGCGGCGGCTCCTGGACGGCGACCGGTGATCGTCGACGTCCACGCGCACTGGGGGCCGTGGTTCTTCAGCGGCCTGCGCACGCCGAACCTCACCGTGATGGACCGCTACGGCATCGACGTCGCGATCGTCTCCTCGACCGAGGCGGTCACCTACGACCCGGCCGCGGGCAACCGCGCGCTCGCCGACTTCCTGCGGTCCGCGCCGGACCGGTTGCTGGGCTACGTCACCGTCCACCCGCGACGACTCGACCAGGCGGAACGGGACCTGCGGGAGTTCCTGCCGACGCGCCGGTTCGTGGGCGCCAAGATCCACACGGACTACACCGGTAGCCCCGTCGACTCGCCGCAGATGCGCGACGCGCTGCTCATGCTCGCCGAGCTGGACTGTCCGGCCCTCGTGCACACCTGGGACGCGTCCGTGCTCGACCTGGCCCGGCACTGCGTCGAGATTCCCGGCCTCCGGGTCATCGCGGGGCACATGGGCGCGGGTGGACACCGCCACGCCATCGCGGCGGCGCGGTCGTGCGACCGGCTCTACCTCGAGCCGTCGTGGTCGCACGGGCTGGCCGGCCGGATGGACGAGGTGCTCCGGGAGGTGGACTCCCGCCAGCTCCTGCTCGGCACCGACGCGACGCTGATCGATCCGGCGTCGACGTTCGGCGTGCTCGCCGCCGCGCGACCCGATCCCGTCACGGCGGAGCGGATCGCGTGGCGCAACGCCGCCGAGCTGTTCAAGCTGTCCGGAGTCACGGAAGGGTGAGCGGGCTCAGTTCGATCCGGGGCAGCAGCGCCCGGTAGGTGGACATGTCGAACGATCCGGCGCCCTCGGCCTGAACCGTCGCCGCCGACAGGGCCACGCCGTCGCGCAGCCGGTCGGGCCAGGCCGACCCGTGGGCCAGCCCACGGGCGAGCGCCGCCACGAGCGCGTCACCGGCGCCGGTGGGGTTCCCGGTGACCACCGGCGGAACCGCGGCCCAGGCGCCGTCGGGCGTCACCGCCACCAGGCCGTCGGGCCCGCGGGACACGACGACGGCCGTGGCCCCCGCCGCGCGGACCGCCTGGGCCGCCGCCAGGAGCGGCGCACCGTCCCCGAGGCGCAGGCGGGCCAGCTCGTCGACGTTGGGCTTGACGACGGCGGGCCGGCCGGCCAGCCCGTGCCGCAGCGGCTCGCCGTCGGCGTCCAGCACCACGCGGATGCCGGCCGCGGCGCAGGCCCGGCCCAGCTCCGCGTAGGCGTCGACGGGCACGCCCGGCGGCAGGCTGCCGGACAGCACCGCCACGCCCGCCCCCGAGGTGGCCAGGATCTCCGCGAAGCCGGCCCGGAACGCCTGCCATTCATCGGACGTCACGGTGGGGCCGGGTTCGTTGACCACCGTGGTGCGGCCGGGTTCGGCGAGCACGACCGTGCGGCGGGACTCGCCCCGGATCGTCGTGAACACGGTGCGCACACCGGTTGCCGCAAGCCCGGTCCGGATGACCTCACCGGTGCGACCGCCCAGGAGGCCGCACGCCAGCACCGGCTCGCCGAGCGCGTCGAGCGTCCGGGCCACGTTGAGCCCCTTGCCGCCCGGGCACTCGCGCACCCGGTCGACCCGGTTCGTGTCCCCGATCGTCACCCGACCCAACTCGTACGTGACGTCGAGCGCGGCGTTGAGGGTCACTGTCACGATCACGATCCATGGTCTACCACGGTCACGGCTATGCTCGGCGACCGTGACTATGCCGCGACTCGGGGTCGATCTCGGTACGTCGACCACGATCGCGATGCTGCAGTGGCCCGACGGACGCATCCGGCCGCTGCTGTTCGACGGGTCGCCGCTGCTGTCCTCGGCCGTCCTCTTCGGTGCCGACGGGACGCTGCACACCGGCCGCGACGCCGCCCACCTCGGGCGCGGCAACCCGGAACGGCTCGAACCCAACCCGAAGCGGCGCATCGACGACGACGTGGTCCTGCTCGGCCCCGCCGAGGTGCCGGTCCGGGACCTGCTCGGCGCCGTGCTGGTGCGGGTCGCGCAGGAGGCCGGTCGGGTGGCCGGGCGGTTCGGCGAGCTGACGATCACCCACCCGGCGGCGTGGGGCGCGCGCCGCTGCGCGCTGCTGGTCGAGGCCGCCGAGCGGGCCGGGCTGGGCCGGCCCCGGCTGGTGCCCGAGCCGGTCGCCGCCGCCACCTACTTCGCACACACGATGAGCGGGTCGGTCCCGGTCGGCAGCCGCGTGGTGGTCTACGACCTGGGCGCCGGCACGTGCGACGTCACCGTGCTGCTCCGGCGGCCGCACGGGTTCGACGTGATCGCGTCCGACGGCCTCAACGACGTCGGCGGGCTGGACGTCGACGCGGCGATCGTGGCGTTCCTCGAGGCCACGTACGGCACGCTGTGGACCGACGCGGTGACCCGACGGCAGGTCTGGGACGAGGTCCGCAACGCCAAGGAGATGCTGTCGCGCACCAGCGGCACGGTCATCGCGATCCCGGCGCTGGGCCGGGAGGCGCCGCTCGGCCGCGAGCAGTTCGACGGGCTGATCGGGCCGGTGCTGCGGCCGACCGTCGCGCTCACCCGGTCGCTGATCCGGGACACCGGCACCGGCCCGGCGGCGGTGGTCCTGGTCGGCGGCGCCAGCCGGATCCCCCTGGTCGCGACGATGCTCACCGAGGCGACGGGCGTGCCACCGATCGTGATCGAGCAGCCGGAACTGGTGGTGGCCGAGGGCGCCCTCCACCTGCCGCCGGCGGGCGGCACGTCGCACACGGGCGGTGCCTCGCACGCCGGTGCGGCTCAGGTCGCCGCGGGGAACCCGGTGTCCGCGCCGCCGACGGGGCCGGTCTCCGGTCCTCCGTCGGGGCCGGTGTCGGGTCCCCTCTCCGGTCCGGTATCCGGCGGGATGTCCGGTCCGGTGCCGACCGCCTGGGGCGGACCGGCCGCGCCGGTGTCGGGTGCGTTCGGCCCGGCCGCGCCGGTGTCGGGCGTCAGCGGGCCGGCCGGTCCGGTGTCCGGCGCATTCGGGCCGGCACCGTTCGGGCCGGCACCGTTCGGCGGCGCGGCCCCGCCCGGTACGGCACCGCCGGGCACGGGATCGCCGGGCATGACGCCGCCCGGACGGCCGGGTGAGCCGCGGCGCGGCAGCCTGGCGCTGGTGCTGTCCATCGTCGCCGTGGTGCTGGTGGTGCTCGCCTCCGGCGTCGCCGGTGTGGTGTACGTGGTCAACAAGGACGACGGAAAGCCCGGCGCGAACCCGACCACGCCGACCGGCGGCACCGGCCAGCCGACGCCGGCGTCCGGCGGGTCGGCCCGGTACGACGCGACGAAGCTGCCCGAGAACCTGTGCCTGAGCGTCGACCTCGGCCGGCTGGCGACCCAGTTCGACACGCAGGCGACGGCGCCCACCGTCAACCGGCAGCTCAGCACGATCGTCTCGACGATGACCTGCACGATCAGCCGGCAGAAGGGCACGGCGGCGGTCATGTCGCTGCTGATGATCGTCACCGTCTACACCGACCCGAAGCTCGCCGTCGACCAGCAGAAGCTGGGCCTCGACAACGCCAAGCTCAACGACCCGGGCACGAAGACGCTCGACGGCATCGGCGACGAGGCGTACGCCACCCGCACGGGCGGCGTGCAGGCGGCCACCACGGTCGCCCTGACGCTCGAGATGCGCGCGGCGAACATGCGCTGGTCGGCGTACCTGACGGCGTCGAAGATCAGCAGCGCGGGCTGGACCGACCAGGAGCGCGCCCAGTTCGTCACCGATCTCGGCGCCGCGGTGAAGGCGAGCCACGCGAAGTTCACGGCCTGACGCCCGCGGGTCATTCGCTCCGGGTGACGCGGCGGGGGGACGGCGCGGCGAGCATCACGACATGACCGAGCACTTGTGCGAGGGAATCATTCAGCAGAGCCCTCCCGGTCAGGGCGGGTCACCACGAAGTGGGGACCCGGCATGACCGTCTCCTCCGGTGCCGAGCGTTCCCGCCTGGACGAGTGCGACCGGTCGGGAGTCGCGTGGCGACGATGGGGGCCCTACCTCAGCGAACGGCAATGGGGCACGGTCCGCGAGGACTACAGCGCCGGCGGCGACGCCTGGGCGTACTTCACCCACGACCAGGCGCGCTCGCGTGCCTACCGCTGGGGCGAGGACGGCATCGGCGGGATCAGCGACGACGAGCAGACGCTCTGCCTGGCCGTCGGCATGTGGAACGGGCGCGACCCGATCATCAAGGAACGCCTCTTCGGCGTGACGAACGCCGAGGGCAACCACGGCGAGGACGTCAAGGAGTACTACTTCTACGTCGACAACACGCCGACGCACTCCTACATGCGGATGTTGTACAAGTACCCGCAGCGCGCGTTCCCCTACGCCGATCTCGTCGCCACCAACCAGGCCCGCGGCCGGGCCGACTTCGAGTACGAACTGCTCGACACCGGTGTCTTCGACGAGGACCGCTACTTCGACGTCGTCGTCGAGTACGCCAAGGCCACGCCCGAGGACGTGCTGCTGCGGATCACCGTGCACAACCGGGGGCCGGAGACGGCGGAACTGCGCCTGCTGCCGACGCTGTGGTTCCGGAACACCTGGAGCGCGGGCCCGGGACCCGACACGGCCCGGCCGCGGCTCCGCGAGGTGGCCGGCGTGCCCGGCGCGTCCGTCGTCGCGGCGACGCACGAACGGCTCGGCGAGCGCTGGCTGCTGTGCCCGAACGCCGACCGGCTGCTGTTCACCGGCAACGACACGAACACCGAGCGGCTCTTCGGCACGCCGAACGCGTCCCCGTACGTCAAGGACGCCGTCGACCGGTACGTGGTGCACGGCGAGACCGGCGCGGTGAACCGGTCCGGAACCGGCACGAAGGTGTCCGTCGACGTGCCGCTCTGGCTGCCACCGGGTGGCTCCGGCACGGTCCGGCTGCGGCTCACCGACGTGCCGGTCGTACCCGGTGCCCGCGACGACCGGGTCTCGGCCGTGGCGTTCGACGAGATCGTCGACCGACGCCGGGCGGAGGCCGACGAGTTCTACGCGGCGCTGTTCGCCCCGGAACTCGGCGACGACGAGCGGCTCGTCGTGCGCCAGGCCCTCGCCGGAATGCTGTGGAGCAAGCAGTACTTCGGGTACGACGTCGAGCAGTGGCTCGCCGAGCACGGCGTCGACCCGCTGGACGCCGGCGGCGTCCGCAACGGCGACTGGCCGCACCTGGTCAGCCACGACGTCATCGCGATGCCGGACACCTGGGAGTACCCCTGGTTCGCCGCCTGGGACCTCGCCTTCCACGCCGTGGTGCTGGGGCTGGTCGACATCGCCTTCGCCAAGGCGCAGCTCGACCTGTTGCTGAGCCGGCGCTTCCTGCACCCCAACGGGCAGATCCCGGCGTACGAGTGGAACTTCAGCGACGTCAACCCGCCGGTACACGCCTGGGCGACGTACCTGCTGTACGAGCTGGAGAAGGCGAACACCGGACACGGCGACCGGGCCTGGCTGGAGACCGCGTTCCACAAGCTCGCCGCGAACTTCGCGTGGTGGGTCAACCGCAAGGACGTCGACGGTCGCAACGTCTTCCAGGGCGGTTTCCTGGGCCTGGACAACATCGGGGTCTTCGACCGCAGCGCCCCGCTGCCCACCGGCGGCCGCCTCGACCAGGCCGACGGAACCGCGTGGATGGCACTGTACTGCCAGAACATGCTCCAGATCGCGCTGGAACTGGCGGCCGACGATCCCGGCTTCGTCGAGCCGGCGCTGACGTACTTCGAGCACTTCGCCTGGATCGCCGTCGCGGTCAACCGGACGGCGGGCAAGACCGAGAGCATGTGGGACGAGGAGGACGGGTTCTTCTACGACCTGCTGCGCCGGCCCGACGGCAGCACCACCCGCATGCGCGTCCGCTCGATGGTGGGACTGCTTCCCTTGGCCGCGGCGACCGTGCTGGCCCCCGAGGTGACCGGCCGCTACCCCGAGCTCCTCGACGCGGCCCGCGACTTCGTGGACCGTCACCCGAGCGTCGCGTCGGTGCTGTCACCGGGCTGGTTCCGCGGCGAGGAGGGCCGTCACGTGCTGGCCCTCTTCGACGAGCAACGCCTGCGCCGGATGCTGGCCCGCCTGCTCGACGAGAACGAGTTCCTCGGCCCGTACGGGATCAGGTCGTTGTCCCGCCACCACGCCGACCAGCCCTACGGCCTCGAGGTGGACGGCCGGTGGTACGAGGTCTCGTACCTGCCGGCCGAGTCGGACAGCGGGATGTTCGGCGGCAACTCCAACTGGCGCGGCCCGGTGTGGTTCCCGATGAACGCGCTGGTGATCCGGGCCCTGCTCAACCTCTACGTCGGCTACGGCGACGGGCTCACGGTCGAGTGCCCCACCGGGTCGGGACGGCTGATGACGCTGTTCGAGGTGGCCCGCGAGATCTCGGACCGCCTCACGCGCATCTTCCTGCCCGACGCCGCGGGTCGCCGCCCCTGCTACGGCGGCCAGACGATCTTCGCCGAAAACGCGCACTGGCGCGATCTGGTCACGTTCTCCGAGTACTTTCACGGTGACAACGGTGCGGGCCTCGGTGCCACCCACCAGACCGGGTGGACCGGTCTCGTGGCGGTGTTCCCGAACCTGTTCGCCGGGCTCACGGCACCCGAGTTGTTCGCGCGGGGGCTGGGCGGGGTCCGTCGGGCCCGGACCGCGGAGGAGCGGGCATGACCGTTGTGGTGTACGAGGTCGACACCTGGCCCTGGTTGACCGACCAGCGGCAACGGCTGGGCGAGCAGGTGACGCTGGGCGACCTGCCCGCCGACGTCTGGGACCGGCTCGCCCCGCCCGGCACCGACGCCGTCTGGCTGATGGGCGTCTGGGAGCGCAGCCCCGCCGGGCTCGAGATCGCCAACCGGAACGCCGGGCTCCAGGACGCGTTCCACGCGGCCCTGCCCGACCTCGCGCCCGGCGACGTGGTCGGTTCGCCGTACTGCGTCCGCCGGTACGTCGTCGACGAGCGCCTCGGCGGCCCGGCCGCGCTGGCCGTCGCGCGGGCCGAACTCGCCCGGCGCGGGCTGCGCCTGATCCTCGACTACGTGCCCAACCACGTCGCCCCCGACCACCCGGCCGTCGTCGACCACCCGAAGTGGTTCGTGCGGGGCGGCCCGGAGGACCTGGCCCGTGATCCGGCCGGCTGGCTGGAGATCGGGGGGAACATCATCGCCCGGGGCCGCGACCCGTACTTCCCGCCGTGGCCCGACGTGGTGCAGGTCAACGCGTTCCGGCCGAAGCTGCGCCGGGCCACCGTCGACATGCTCGGCGGCATCCTCGACCAGGCCGACGGCGTCCGGTGCGACATGGCGATGCTGCTCACCAACGACATCTTCGGCAAGACCTGGGGCGAGTGGGCCGGGCCGGCGCCGGCCGAGGAGTTCTGGCCGACGGTCATCGGGGCACTGCGGCAGCGGCACCCGGACGCGCTGCTCATCGCCGAGGCGTACTGGGACATGGAGTGGACGCTCCAGCGGCAGGGCTTCGACCTCTGCTACGACAAGCGGCTCTACGACCGGCTCGTCGGGGAGGACGCCGCGTCCGTCCGCTCGCATCTCGGCGCCGGGGCGGACTACCAGCGCAAGCTGATCCGCTTCATCGAGAACCACGACGAGCCGCGCGCCGCGGCGGCCCTGCCCAGCGGTCGCGACCGCGCCGCCGCCGTCGCCGTGGCGACCCTGCCCGGTGCGACGCTGTGGCACGACGGCCAGTTCGAGGGCCGGCGGACGCGGCTGCCGGTGTTCCTCGGCCGGCGCCCCGACGAGCCGCTCGACGACGACCTGCGCGGCTTCTACCACCGGCTGGTCGCGGCGGCGGCCCAGGCGCGCCGGGGCACCTGGACGCTGCTCGACGTCGCCGGCTGGCCCGACAACCCGACCAACCGCGACGTGCTCGCCTGGGCCTGGCTCAACGACCGGCGGCCGCACCACGTGGTCACGGTGAACCTGTCCGACCACCCGGCGCAGGGCCTGGTCGCGCTGCCGTGGGACGCGTTGGGTGGCGACGAGTGGCGGCTCACCGACCTCCTCGACGGGCGGGTCTTCGACCGCGACGGCGACGATCTCGCCGCCGGCGGCCTGTACGTCGACCTGCCGCCGTGGGCGGCCCATGTGCTCGCGGTCGAACCGCGCTGACGTCAAGGAAGGTTGGCACTCCGATGGTTATCGCATCACCGGAACAGCGGACGAACGGACCGGCGATCCCCCAACAGGAGCCGCCGCCGGCGTCTCTCCCGCAGGAGCCGCCGACGGCGGCCGGGCCGACAGCATCCGGGCCGACAGCGGCCGGGCCCATTCGGGTGTGGTTCCTGCCCGACGTCGCCGTCGGCGCCACGGCGGGTGCCGTCGGCGCGATCGGCGCGCTGCTCGGGGCCGCCGGCCGGGCCGCGGCGCAACGCACGCCGAGCCGCTCGGACGCCTCGCGCCTGGGCGAACGGGTCGGCCGGCGGCTCACCGGTCTGGCCGACCGCGGCGCCGTCCAGCGCCAGCGGGGCCAACGGTTCGCGGTGACCGTCGTCGACGCCGCCAGCACGACGGTCGTCACCTCGGCGATGGTCAACCGGGCCGTCGACCTCCAGCTCAACCGGGTGCTGCGGCCGGTGGTGGCGGCGGTCCTCGACGACGTGCTGGCGCGCCTGGAGGCGGAGCCGGAACGGGTGCGGTCGTTGGTGCGTGGGCAGCGCGACAGCATGATCGACGAGATCGTCGGCCACGTGCGGGCCGGAGCACTGGCCGGCGACACGACCGTCGAGCGGTGGACGTCCCGGATCCTGCGGCGCTCGGCCGCGCCGGCCGCCCAGGCCGCGCCGGCTGCCCCGCCGACTGCCCCGCCGGCCGCCCCGCCGGCGCCGGATCCGTCGCCCGCGTTGTGACCGTTCCCGTCGCCCGCGTCGCGACCGTTCCCACCGACCGCGCGTACGCGGGAGCCGTCAGCCGAACGGTCGCCTACGTGGTCGACGTGCTGCTGGTCGCCATCGTCGTCGGTGGCATCGCCGTCGTCGTCGAACTCATGAGCACCGCTCTCCTCGCGGGGGCACGGGACGCCGCCCGGGTCGCGGTGCGGTACCTCGTGCTGTTCATGCCCGCGTTCCTCGCGTTCTACAGCATGCTTTTCTGGCGGCTCGCCGGACGCACACCGGGCATGGCGCTGCTCGACGTCCGGGTGATCCAGGTGAACGGCCGGCCGGTGTCGTGGTTCGCGTCGCTCGTCCGGGCGATCCTGTTGGCCTACCTGCCCATCGGCGCGGTCTGGTCCCTTGTGGACAGACGCCGCCAGGGCGTGCACGACAAGCTCGCCCGGACGGTCGTGGTGCGCGTGCCGGGCCCGTGAGACGTTGCCTTGGAGGGTGTGACGTGAATCGTGTCGGAGTCTTCGCGGCGATCCTGCTCTCCCTGCTGGGGTCCGCCGGCTGCTCGGCGCAGGCCGGATCTCAGCAGGTCGACAGCGTGGACGGGCAGGTGGGCCCGCTTCGGCTGCTCCGCGTGGCGGTCGACTCCCCGGGCCCGCGCGGCAGCATCCATGTCGCGGGGAACAGCGCCGCTCTGCTCCTGACGATCGCGAACTTCGGCGGGGCCGAGGACGTCCTCACCGCGGCGAGCACCGACGTCGCCCGGGAGGTCGTCCTCCGCGACGGCGACGCCGCTGCGCGGTCGCCCCTGCAGATGGCCGTACCCGCCAGCGGCGCCGCCGTTCTCCACGACGTCACCGGACCGCACCTGGAGCTGTCCGGGCTGCGACGGCCCCTGCGCGGCGGGTCCAGTGTCGTCGTCACTTTCCAGTTCCGCGACGCCGGCCTGGTGACCATCCGGGTGCCGGTCCGTAGCTACACCGACGTCCCGGTCGATCGGATCTCTCAGCCCGATGGTGACCGGGACGCCCGAACCGCGCCACCACCCGACCGGCGCCCCTGACTCCGCCCGCTGTCACCGGGTTCGTCAGGTGGCGGCGGGTTCCCGGCTCTCCGCTGGGTCGGTGGTCACGACATACACGTCGGCGCCGTTGCGCCATGCGCCGGCACCGGCCTTGACGGCCGCCCTGGCCAGCCGCCACTGCCGTCTGGCGAGTTCGGTCGGTGGCACCTCCATGTGGTCGATCCGACGCCGTGCCATCACCCCCAGGGCGACGGTGGCGACCCCGAGCCCGGCCATCCCGAGCGCCGCGGCCGCGGCCAGGAGCGCCGAGCTGGTGATGAGAAGCCGAGCGCTTGTCGTCTGCTGCGAGTCGTCGGTCATGGGATCCCCACCCTTCGGTTGGCGTGTGTAGGCCCACCATCCAGACCGCAGGGCCCGGCGGCATCGTCCGTACGGGATGATGCCGCGACGTCCACCCGGCGGCGATGACGGCGTCAGGATTCGGGACCGCTCCGGCGGAGCTGGAGCCCGACCACCACCTGCATCGCGCCGGTCAGGATGAAACCCAGGCCGGTCATCAGGACCAGCACGCCCAGCGAGAAGCGCGGCACGAACAGGAAGACCAGCCCGAGCACGATCGAGATCAGACCGGTGGCGAGCAGCGCGACCCGCGACCCGCCGCGCTTCGCGTCGGCGGCCATGACCACCTCGGCGATCCCGCTCAGCAACCATGTCACGGCCACCACGACCGCGAGCAGCTCCACGGTGCGGACGAGGTCGCGCAAGCACGCCACGCCGACGATGACGAGGACGACGCCCACGATGCCGGACAGCATCTGCCGCCCCACACCCCGGCCGGAGACGAACGCGCTGAAGATGCGCACCAGCCCGCCGAGCAGCAGCCAGAGCCCGGCCAGTGCCGCCATCACCTTGAGCGTCGCCGTGGGCCAGCCCACCACGACGATGCCGAGCAGCACCGACACGATCCCCAGCCCGACGACGGACCACCAGGGGAACAGGCCGGAATCGCGGATCACCACCTGCTGGCTGGCGAGGCTGGGGCGCAGGCCCGCCGGGGCCTCGGCACCCGGTGTCGCCGGACTGTCAGTCATGGTCGTCTCCCGGTGCTCGTCGACGGTCGCCCCACAGGGTCCGTCTCCGCCCGCGCCCGCACCTCATCCCGATCGGGTGAGAACGCATGACGGCACGGTGAGCCGCCCGAGCCACGATCAGCGGCTGTCGTGGCGGGCCTGACGCCGCGCACCCACCGCCCGGGTGGAGGCGTGGCGCTTGGGCAGACCCAGGTGGTCCGGCCGGCGGTCGAGCCGCTGCGCGACGCGCCCGTCGGTTCTTTCGGCGGCCGGCGCCGCTGGGGGCGCCGTGTTCCGGGCGTTCCGCGCCTCGGCCAGCCGTTCGGCGCGCAGCGCGCGAGCACTGGCGCGGGCCGCCGCCGCGAGGCGGGCGCTGACCCGGGCCAGCGCGTCCTCGAACACCTCGGCCTTGGTCCGGTTGCGGGTGTTCTTCGGGTACGCCCTCCCCCGGCCGCCCACCTCCTCGATGCGGGCCGCCGCCCGGCGGCGGTACAGCTTGACGTACTTGTCCCGGGCGCGCCGCACGCGGGTGTGCAGCTCGACCAGCCCGTCCTCGTCCAGCTCGGCAAGCCGCGCGCGCTCGGTCTCCCGGACCAGCGACAGCTCGTTCTCGGTCAGCGAGTTCAGAAGTGCGTTCATACCGTGGCGCTTCCCGTGATGGTCTGGCGTGGAATCCGTCACCGATCAGCCGTCGGAGGACATCAGCTCGGTGAGTGCGGTGGTGCGGTCAGCGGTCCAACCGTCCGGCGGGGCGATCCTGGCCCAGGCCGCGACCGGGAGCGACCCGAAGTTGTGGCCGTGGCCGGCGGGCACCCCGTTCGCGAACGCCATGTCCGCCGACACCTGCCAGAACGTCACGAACGGGAACCACCGCATGCTGGGCAGGACGTCCGATCCCCGGGGCTCGGCCAACCAGTCGGGACGGCGCACCATCAGCCGCGGCGACCACCAGGTGATCGGATCGGACGGGTACTGCAGGTAGACGACCCGTGGGTTCTCCCAGACCGTGTCCGGCCGGTCGAGATCCGCCGGAACGGCGGCGAACCGCACCGTTGAGCCCCGCTCGTAGACCGGCAGAACCTCGGAGCTGCCCGGGTCGCGGTCCGTGACGAGTTCTCCCCACAACTGGTTGCCGTTGGGGGGCCCGATCAACAGCATCCCGTCGGTGCGGTTGCGGATGTCGTCCGGGCCGCTGAACGCCGCCTCGGCGCCGAACGAGCCGAGGCTCTCGCCGAAGACGAGCAGCTTGGGACGCTGATCGCGGGGAAGCCGCGACCACACGCCGTACACCTGGTCGAACAGGTCCCGGCCGGCCTCCCGGGCCCGGCTCTGGTCGACCAGGAACGAGATCGCGCTGGGCAGGTACGAGTACTGCGTCGCGACGAGAGCCGTGTCGCCGTTGTACATGTACTCCAGCGGCTCGACCGCCTGCCGGTTGACCCAACCGGTGCCGGTGGTGGTGATCACGCACAGCACCCGGCGCTGGAACGCGCCGGTGCGCTGCAGTTCCCGCACCGCCAACGCGGCCCGCTCCCGGGAGGTCGGCGCCGACTCCAGGCCCACGTAGACGCGGATGGGTGGCTTCGCTCCCGTCCCGCCGAAGTCCTCCAGGGCATCGGTGCGTGGCCCGCCCGAGATGAAGATGCGGCCCTGGTTGCCCAGCGACTCCCAGGAGACCAACGAGTCCGGTCCGCCGGAGCGCATCGGGTCGTCGGGCGCCTCCACGTCGGGGCGCGTCTCACCGTTGACGGCGCGGAACGCCCCGTCCGCGACGGCGAACATCCCGTCCAGGACGACGCCGTTCAGCACGCCGAGAAGCAGCACCACGACGACGGTCGCCGCGATCACCTGGGCGGCCGCCGCCGGGATCCACCGGCCCAGCAGGCCGGCGAGGCTCCGGGTCGCCCGCCGTAGCAGCCGGAACAGGCCGACGAATCCGGCCGCGGTCACCACGGCGATCGGCAGCACGAGGACGAAGGCGAACCCCGGTGGGGAGTCGACGTCCATGAGACGGTGGATCTCGCGTTGCCACATGGCGCCCAGCACGAGGAACGTCACCGCCGCGACCGTCGCCAGCGCGGCGAACACCTTCCACGCCATCGGACCGGGCGACGGTTGGGGCCGCCCGGACAGGTGGCGGGCCACCCAGACCCCGAGGGTTCCGAGGCCGTACCCGATCGCGGCCAGGAGTCCGCTGATGAGGCCCTGGAACAGGATTCCGCGCGGCAGCAGCGAGGGGGTCAACGATATGCAGAAGAACACGGTGGCCACGACGAGCCCGACGAAACTGTACCGCCACCGGCGGAGGAACCGGCCCCAGCGTCCGCCCGACGGTGTTTCGTCGGGCCCGGACCGGGCCTCTCCGGTGGCGGGTGCGGGCTCCCGGACGGCGTCGCTGACCCGGTTCTCATCGTGCGTCGTGTCGTCCACGCGATGCTCCTGCCACTCGTGACGGACCGGCCCTCGTCGCCTCCACGGTGGATCCGCCGACGTCTCCCGTGCGTCCTCCTCCACAGGTGATTGTGCGACGCGGGCGGATCAATCAATCATCCGCGGCGGGGGATACACCAACGCGACCGCACCACGACAGTATTCGTCGCACCCTTCCTCGGAATCTCTCGCGGAGGAGCCATGTCAGAGCTGATCATCATCGGATACGACGACCACGACACCGCTGAGAGAGCCTACGAGAAGGTGCAGTCGCTGCGGAGCACGCACATCGTCGAACTCGCGGGGCTGGCCGTGGTCACCGTCGATTCTGACGGGAAGAGCCACGTGGACACTCCCGGAAAGCAGGTCACCGACTCGGCATTGTCCGGTGCGCTCTTCGGCATGATATTCGGTGTTCTTTTCGTGGTTCCGTTCGCCGGAATGATCGTCGGTGGCGCGATCGGCGCGTTGATGGGCCGGCTGGCGAAGTCCGGCATCAACGCGTCGTTCCGCGAGCGGATCGACACGTTGCTCGCTCCCGGCCGTGGGGCCGTCGTCATCATGGCCAAGAGGATCACGCAGGACAAGTTCAGCGACGCCATGCGCCCGTTCGGCGGTGAGGTACTGCAGACGTCACTGTCCAACGAGGACGAGAGAGAACTCGTCGAGGGGCTCGCCGGCTCGTAGCCGGCGCCGATGCCTGCAGCGTCCGTACTGCCGCCGTTGGCCACGAGTTCCCCTGCGGTGATGCGGTACGGCATCACGGTGTCCATGCTGCTCGCGGCCGTGGGCGCCTTGCTGGTCACGGGCGCGGTTGTGCTCGCGATCGGCCGCCGGGCCGAGCGTGTCACCCGCCGCACGAGCGACCCGCGACCGCCGGAGCCGGGTGTCTCCGGGTCGCTCGTGCCGTTCCTCGTGGCGCTGGGACAGGCGCTGATCGACGGCGGCGAGCCGGTGTCCTCGGTTCAGCAGAGCCTGGGCCGGGTGGCGGCGGTCAACGGCGTTCCGGACGCGGAGGCCGTCGTCCTGGCGACGGCGCTGTTCGTCACCGCGCCCACTCTGGGTACGGTGCAGACCGCGGTCGCACCCGCCGGCACCGAGCAGCTCCGCCTGGAACAGATGGACGCCCTCCACCGGCTCGTCCGGTCAGCGGAGCGCGGTCAGGTCCGGCCGGCTGACGGGCTGGACGAGCTCAACCGGATCCGCCTACTGCCGCCGGCGTTCGGGCCGGCGGTCCGGGTGGCCGGTTACACGCTGCTGACGACCGGGCTCGCCCTGGTACTGCGGGCCGATTGGACCGGCCTGTGGGCCGCTGTGCTGCTCGGGGCGGGGGTCGGCCTGCTGCAACTGGCGACGGACCGGGCGCCGGCGCGGTGGCAGCCGTTTCTTCCACCGGCGTGCGCTTTCGGCGTGGCGACCGCGGCCTTCCTGCTCGCCCGGCTCGTCCCGGGCACGGGTGTGTTGGCGCCGCTGGCCGCGCCGCTGGTGACGTTTCTTCCCGGCGCGCTGCTGACCACGGCGGCGATCGAGCTGGCCACCGGGCAGATGATTTCCGGAGCCGGTCGGCTGGCGTCCGGCAGCATGCGCCTGTTCCTGCTGGCGCTCGGCATGACCAGCGCGGCCGAGCTTGTCGGTGCCCCGGCCAGTACCGTCGTCGGGATCAGCGCACAGCCGTTGCCGACCTGGACGACCTGGATCGGCGTCGCTCTCTTCGGCACGGGTATCGTGCTGCACCACTGCGCTCGCCTCGCCTCGCTCGGATGGCTGCTGCTGGTGCTCTACATCGCGTACGCGGGGCAGGTCGTCGGAGGGTTCTTCCTTGGCGGGGTCGTGTCGGCTTTCGTCGGAGCGGTGCTCATGACCCCGGTCGCCCGGCTGGTCGCGCGTGCGGCGAACGGGCCACCGGCGCCCGTCAGCGTCCTGCCCGCCTTCTGGCTGCTGGTGCCGGGAGCGCTCGGTCTGCTGGGAGTGACCAAGTACCTCGGTGCCGACCCGCTGGACGCTCTCGACACCTTGCTCACCACCGCGGCGACGATGGTCGCCGTCGCGCTCGGCGTGCTGCTCGGCAGCGAGATCCGCTGGGCCGGCCACCCGGCAGGTCAGCGGAAGACACGCTAGATGGCGATGAAACCGGCCCACAGGCCGGCGACTCCGGTGACTCCGGCGGCCACGATGATGACGCAGAGCGCGATCTCGGTGGGCGTGAACAGCCTGCGGCCCCGTTCGCTGCGGGCCTTTACGTAGAGCAGGGTGCCCGGAGCGAGAATGATCGAGCACAACAGCAGGAACTCCAGGCCGGCGGCCTCGAACAGGAACAGTATGTAGACCGTCGCGATACCCGCGATGATCGTCTCCTTGCGGCGGGTCCGGCCGGTCACGTCCTCGTAGGACTCGCCGGTGAGGCCGAGCTTCAGTGCGTACGCGGCGGCGAGGAAGTACGGGATCAGCGCGAGGCTGGTGCAGAGGTCGAGCATGAAGTTCAGGGCGTCGGTCAGGACGAGGGTCGCGGCGAGGAGTCCCTGGACCGCCAGCGAGGTGACGACCAGCGCGGTGATCGGCGTCGCTTTGTCGTTCTCCCTGCCGAGGAAGGCCGGGAAGTCCTCGTTGTGGGCCGGTATGTACATCACCTCGGCGGCCATCAGGGTCCAGGCGAGGTACGCGCCGAGGACGGAGATGATGACGCCGGCGCTGATGAACCAGCGGCCCCAGTCGCCGACGACGTGCTCGAACACGCCGATCATCGAGGGCTGCCGCGTCCCGGCGATCTCCGGCTGGGCCATCACCGCGTAGCTCGACAACGTCACCAGGGCGAAAATCGACAGGACCATCAGGAAGCCCAGGACGGTAGCCCGGCCGACGTCCTGGCGCCTCTTGGCGTAGCGGGAGTAGACGCTCGCACCCTCGATGCCGAGGAACACGAACGTCGTGATGATCATGGTGTTGCGGACCTGGTCGTTGATCGAGCCGAGGTCGCCGTAGCCGGAGGCGGTCCAGTTGTCGGCGAAGACGCCCGCGTCGAAGGCGATGAACAGCACGACGATGAAGACCAGGATCGGAATGATCTTGAGGATGGTCACGATCCGGTTGATGACGGCCGCGTCGCGGACTCCCCGCGCGATGAGGTAGTGGAACAGCCAGACGCCCACGGTGGATACCGCCACCGCGAGGACGGTGTCACCGTCGCCGAAGGCGGGAAAGAACGCGCCGAGCGTCGCGTTGATGAACACCCAGTAGAACGCGTTGCCGGCGATCGCGCTCGCCCAGAAACCGAACGCGGAGTTGAAGCCGACGTAGTCGCCGAAGCCCGCCTTGGCGTAGATGAACACGCCCGAGTCGAGATCGGGTTTGCGGACGGCGAGGTTCTGGAACACGAAGGCGAGCATCAACATCCCCGCCCCGGCGATCGCCCACGCGATCAGCGACCCCAGGATGCCGGTAGCCACACCGAAGCGGGCCGGCAGCGAGAACACGCCGGCGCCGACCATGCTGCCGACCACCATCGCGGTGAGGGTGGGCATGGTCATCTTGCCCGGCGTCACGACCGGGGAGTCCGCGACCGAAGCGCCGTCGGGCGAGCTGTGAGCGGCCGCCGTGCCGTCGACCGAGGTGTGAACGGGCGAGGCGTGAACGGCCGAGGTGCCGGCGACCGAGGTGCCCGTCGTGGGTACTGTGTCTGCCATTGTCAGTCGCTCCGTCCTGGTGGCGGGTCGAGCTCGACCGGCTCGACCTTCTCGATCTTGAATCCGGTGAAGCCGTACAACACGCTCAGTACGGGACTCGCATAGCAGAAGACGGCGTACGGCAGGTACAGCAGCGTGGAGACGCCGAGCGTGGCGCCCATGAACGCGCCGCACGAGTTCCATGGGACCAGCGGGGAGGTGACGGTTCCGCTGTCGGCGGTCAGCCGGGACAGGTTCGTCGGGGCCAGGCCGCGCCGGGCAAACTCGGCCCGGAAGACGCGCGCCGGCAGTACCAGGGCGATGTACTGGTCGCCGGCGACGACGTTCAGGCCGAAGGCACACGCGAAGACGGTGAGGAACAGCCGCCCCGTGCTCTTGGCGGCGGCGACCATCGGGTCGACCAGTCGCGAGATCAACCCGAACTTCTCCAGCAGGACGCCGAACGTCACCGCTCCGAAGATCAGCCACAGCGTGAACAGCATGCTCGACATGCCGCCGCGCGAGACCAACCGGTCGATCTCTTCGAGGCCGGTGTCGGCATGGAACCCGGTCGCCATCGTCAACCAGGTCGCCTTGATCGACTCCACCACCGCGTTGCCCTGCCCGGCGACGAAGTCCGCGACGACCTGGCGCTGGGTGAACGCCGCCAGCACGCCGGCGAACAGCGCCGACCCGAGCAGGGCCAACGACGCCGGCGCCTTACGCACCGACAGCACGATCAGCAGCAGCAACGGCAACAGGTTCACCGGGCTGATCCAGAACAGCTTGTCCAGGTCGGCCAGCTCGGTGGCCGTCGACACGTCGTCGTCCACGTTCGGAGCCTTGACCCAGCCCAGGACGAAGAAGACGACCAGCGCGATCAGAAACGCCGGCACCGACGTCCAGACCTGCCGCTTGATGTGCTCGCGCGGATCGACCCCGACCATCTGAGCGGTCAGAACCGTGGTCTCCGACAACGGCGAGGTCTTGTCGCCGAGGTACGCCCCCGAGATCACCGCACCCGCCGTGATCCCGGGCGAGAGGCCAAGCAGGTCACCGATACCGACCAGGCCGACCCCGATCGTGGCCGCGGTGGTCCAGGAACTGCCGATACTCAGCGCGACGATCCCGCAGATGATCGCCGTCGCCGCGTAGAACCACGACGGCGACAGCACCTGGATCCCGTAGTAGACGAGCGTCGGAATGGTGCCGGACAGGTTCCAGGTACCGATCAGCGCGCCGACCGCCAGCAGGATGAACATGGCGCTGGTCACCGAGGCGATCGCCTCCTGGCCGGCGCTCTGCACCTCTTCCCAGCTGTGCCCGTTCTTCAGCGCGATCAACGCCGCGATCGCGGCACACACCACCAGAGCCACCTGGATCGGCCCGTCCAGGGCGTCCAGACCGAACAGCGCCAGCGCACTGGCGATCAGCCCGGCGAGCGCGACCAGCGGGAGCACGGCGTCGAACATCGACGGTCGCCTCGTGGTCGGGACCTGGTGCTTCGTCATGATTACGCCTCCAGGTCCCCCAGCGCGTTCTCAGAAATCGACGGCGTCGCGGACCAGCGGGCAGGTCATGCAGTGGCCGCCGCCGCGGCCCCGGCCCAACTCGGCGCCCACGATCGTGATGACCTCCACGCCGGCGCGGCGCAGCAGGGTGTTGGTCTGCGTGTTGCGGTCGTACGTGAAGACCACGCCCGGCTCGACGGCGACGGCGTTGTTGCCGCTGTCCCACTGCTGCCGCTCGGACGCGTACACGTCGCCGGCGGTCTCGATGACCCGCAGTTGCTTGAGGCCGAGCGATTCGGCCACCACGTCGACGAACCGGCGGTCGCCCTCGTCGACCACCTCCACGCCGGGAGCGCGGTCGCTGGGGCGCAGCGAGAACGTGTGGACGCCGTCGACGATCGCCGGGTGGAGCGTGACGATGTCGCGATCGGCGAAGGTGAAGACGGTGTCGAGGTGCATGGCCGCCCGCAGCTTGGGCATCCCGGCCACCACGACGCGTTCGGCGGCCTGCGCGGCGAACAGCGCCGCCGCCACCTGGGTGATGGCCTGCCGGGAGGTGCGCTCGCTCATACCCACCAGTACGACGCCGTTGCCGACCGGCATGACGTCGCCGCCCTCGAAGGTGGACAAGCCCCATTCCTGCTCCGGGTCGCCCCACCAGACGGTGGCGTCGTTGAAGTCGGGATGGAACTGGTAGATGGCCTTCATCAGCAGGGTCTCGTCGTGCCGGGCCGGCCAGTAGAGCGGGTTCATCGTGACCCCGCCGTAGAGCCAGCACGTGGTGTCGCGGGTGTAGAGGGTGTTGGGCAGGGGCGGCATGAGGTATTCGCGAATCCCGGTGCTCTCCCGGGCGAGCGAGACATAGCCGGAGCGGAATTCGTCGGGCAGGTCGCTGGTGGCCAGCCCGCCGATCAGGAACTCGGCGAGTTCGGCCGGCTTGAGGGTCTCGAGGAACGACCGGGTGCCGTCGAGCAGGCCGATGCCGACCTCGTTCGCGATGACCTTCCGGTCGAGCAGCCAGTCCCGGGCCGGTGGGATCGCCATCGTGGCGGCGAGCAGGTCGTGCAGCTCGACCACCTCGACGCCCCGGTGGCGTAGCTTGTTGACGAAGTCGGCGTGGTCGCGCTGGGCCATCTCGACCCACATGACGTCGTCGAACAGCAGGTCGTCGTTGTTGGTGGGGGTGAGCCGCCGGTGGGCCAGGCCGGGCGCGCAGACCAGCACCTTGCGCAGCCGGCCTACCTCCGAATACACCCCGAGGCTGCGGTTGTCGGACATGGCGTGTCTCCCTTTCGTCTGCGCCGCGGTTACGTATTGACCTGCTCTTCGGACGCGGGAACGGTGTCCGGCCGGGCCGGTTCATCGGTCCTACGGCCGAGCAGAACCCAGATGGCGGCGCCGACGGTGCCCGCGACCACGAACAGACCCGCCGCTGTCGCCATGACGCGTCCCTTCGTGACATTCACCAGGGGCCTCGACGATCGTCGGCCGATCCGGTTACGCCGCTTCGATGTCATCGGCCAGCTCCCGCTCCTGCTCGCTCGACAGCGACGTCTTCAGAATCCTGCCGCCGAACGGCTTGAGTGCATCGGTGAACTTGTCCTCGGTACGCTGCCGGCTCATGATCACGACGGCCGCCTTGCCCGGTTCGAGCAGAGACTGAACACGGTCCCGGAACGACTTGTCGATACCCGATTGGCTCAACTTGCCGAATAGCGCACCCAGGGCGCCGCCGAGCACCGCTCCGGCGACGGGAACCAGGAACAGCAGACCGAACACGGCCCCCCACAAAGCCCCACCCGTGGCGGACCCGGACACTATCTTGGTAGGCGTGTCGACATGAGTATGTCCACCGGAGTCCACAGTGACCACGGCGAGACCCGTCAGCTCGACGATGTGGTCTTTCTGCAACTCGATCACCTGCTCGTACGACTGCCTGGCGGTGTCGTGGTCGTCGTATCCGATAATTATCAAGTCGGACATGTCGATACCTCCATTTCGGCGCCGTTCCGCGGCGTATCACCTTCGGCCATCCGCGGCTGATCGAACGACACTGTCAGCAACCGGAAACCGGATCCTCATCCGCTGCGGATGATCCCCGAACCGGACCCGAATCCGAATACGACACGTCTGTAGTGTGTGTGTCCACGCTTGTGCGCAGCCATCAGGGAGGACTGCCGAGGGTGATTGTGGTTTGCTCGGCGGTTCCCGCCCGCGTGTACTCGACGGCGACACGGTCACCGGGCTGCTTGGTGAGCGTCGCCAGGAACAGGCTGTCCGAACCGATCGCGGCCCGGCGTTCGACGGCGGTGATGATGTCGCCGGGGCGCAAACCCGCCTGCTGCGCCGGACCGGCAGGAGTGACCGCCTGCACGAAGAGTCCGTGGGTCAGGCCGAACCGATCGGCGATGGCCGCGGGAATCGGTGCCACCGACACCCCGACGTAGGGCGGGCTGAACCTGCCTTGGGCGATCAACTGGTCGGCGACCATCATGGCCACGTCGACCGGAACCGCGAAGCCGATGCCCACACTGCCGCCGCCGGCATCCCCCGACGCGCTGGGCACCGTGGCGATCGCGGTGTTCACCCCGACCAGCGCGCCGGCGCAGTCGACCAGCGCCCCGCCGGAGTTGCCCGGGTTGATCGCCGCGTCGGTCTGGATGGCGCCCGGCAGAACCGCGGTTTCCCCGCCGTCGGCGGGAACCGGCACGTCGCGCCCCAGCGCGCTGACGATGCCGGTGGTCACGGTACCGCTGAGGCCGAGCGGTGAGCCGAGCGCGACGACCGGCTGGCCGACCCGCAGCGGCGCGGACCGACCTATCGTGATCGTCGACGCACCCCTCGGCGGGTCGGCCTTGACCACCGCGAGATCCACGCGCGGCGCCCGCCCGACCACGGTGGCGCGTACGGTCTGCCCGCCGCTGTACAACACGTCTATCGTGCCGGTCGAACCCGCCGGGGAGATCACGTGGTCGTTGGTCAGAATGTGTCCTCCGGACCGGATGATCGAACCGCTGCCGTTACCACCGGTCGACCCGTTGGACACCATCAATGTGACCACCGCGGGCAGCACGTCCTCGGCGACGGTGGAGGCCGCGCAGGAGGTCACGGCGCCGCCGGCCGCCGCCTTGCTGTCGGCCGTCCAGTGCACGATCGCGCCACCCAGCAAGCCCGAAACGAGCGCGATGCCGGCCCCCGCAGCGGCCAGACTCCACATCGGCAACGGGCCACGTCTGCGAGCCGGTGGCACCGGTGCGGCACCGGTATCCGAAGTTGTGCTCGACGATGTTCCCATCGACCCACTCTCGACAGACAACGCATCCGCCGCCTCGCCCCCGTCGGGTGATCTGCAGGGTGTGACCGGCCGTGCGGTAGGCCGGTGTCGTGGTCCGCGTGCCGGGCCCGTGACGGCCCGGCACGCGTCACCCCCCTCACCCCCGGCGAACGACCACCTTGCGGAGCTCCTCCAGCCAGAGGACGACGGATCCGGCCGCGACGCACAGCCAGAACTGGCCTCCGGTCAGGTACGCGGCCTCGAAGAAGTGGCGCAGCCACTCGACCTTCACGATGGCCAGTTGCGCGGCGGCGACCGAGAGCACCGAGATCCACAGGTACCGGTTGGTGAAGAAGCCCGAAAGGAACGTGGACGTGCGTTCGCTCCGCGCGTTGAAGACGTTGAACAACTGGGCGAGCACGAACGTCGTCCAGCCCATCGTGGCGGCCGTCGCCGCGTCGTAGGCGTGCTCGGCCCAGGCGACCACGCCGAGCGTGCACGCGCCCATGATGCCGGCGAGCCACAGCAGCACCAGCAGCCGCGTCCCGGAGAGGATCTGCGCGCTCTTCGGACGCGGCGGCTCGTCCATCGCCTGCGGACGGGGCCGGTCGACGCCCAGTGCCAGCGCGGGTGGCCCGTCACAGATGAGGTTCACCCACAGGATCTGGATCGTCGTGAACGGCGCCGCCATGCCGAGCAGCACGGTGGCGAGCACCGTCCCGATCGCGCTGAGGTTCGTGGAGAGCTGGAACCGTACGAACTTCACGATGTTCTCGTAGATCGTGCGGCCCTCGCGGACCGCCGACACGATCGTCGCGAAGTTGTCGTCCAGCAGGATCATGTCGGCGGCTTCCTTGGTCACCTCGGTGCCCGTGATGCCCATGGCGACGCCGATGTCCGCCTTCTCCAGCGCCGGCGCGTCGTTGACCCCGTCGCCCGTCATCGAGACCACGAGGTCGAGCGCCTGCAGGGCGCGCACGATGCGCAACTTGTGCTCGGGCGCGACGCGGGCGAAGACACCGATCTCGCGGACGCGCGACGCCAGCTCCGCGTCGTCCATCGTTTCCAGGTCGACGCCGCGGACGACGTCACCGGTGATGCCCAGCGCGCCGGCGATCGCGTGCGCGGTCGTCGGGTGGTCGCCGGTGATCATCTTGACCCCGATGCCGGACCGGTGGGCCGCCGCGATGGCGTCCTTCGCCGCCTCGCGGGGCGGGTCGACGATCCCCACGATGCCCAGGAACGTGAGGCCCGTCGCGGCCTCGACCAGGGTGCCGTCGAGGTCTCCGGCCGGGCCTCCGTCGAGGTCCCCGCCCGGGTCTCCGCCCGGGTCTCCGCCGGGGCCTCCGGCCGGCTCGACGCGGGAACGCGGTACCCAGTCGCCGGCGGCGGCGAGCACGCGCTGGCCCTGGCCGGCGAGGTGGTCGACGGCCGCCCGGATGGCGGCGCGGCCCTCGTCGGTGAGCGGCTCGCGGTTACCGTCCCGGTCGGCGAGGTGGTCGACGCGCTGCAGCACGCTCTCGACCGCGCCCTTGACGCACACCAGCACCCGATCCGGATGCTGCCCGAGACGGTCCTCGTGGAAGGTGGCCATGTACTTGGTGGCCGAGTCGAACGGGATCTCGCCGACCCGGGGCAGCCGGTCCCGGGCGCCGGCGACGTCGATGCCGGCCTTCGCGCCGAACACCAGCAGCGAGCCCTCGGTGGGGTCGCCGATGCAGGCGCCGTCGCGGATGACCGCGTCGTTGCACAGCAGCAGCACGGCCGCGAGCTGGCGCAGGTCCGGTGGACCCCGGTCGATGTCGGGCGACGTGATGCGTCCCTCGGCCGCGTACCCCTGCCCCTCGACCGCGTACTCCTCCGCATCGCGGACGACCGACCGCACGGTCATCTGGTTAAGGGTCAGCGTTCCGGTCTTGTCGCTGCAGATCACCGACGTGGACCCGAGCGTCTCCACGGCGTGCAGCCGCTTGACGACCGCCCGCCGCCGGGCCAGCCGGCCCATGCCGATCGCCAGGGTGACGGTGACCGTCGCCGGTAGCGCCTCCGGAATCGCCGCGACGGCGAGCGCGATCGATCCGACGATCAGCTCCTCCACGTCCTCGCCGCGGATCAGCCCGATCACGAACAGCAGCACCACGGCGGCGCCCGCGATCATCGCCAGGCGGTGCCCGAGTTTGGTGGTCTGGCGCTGCAACGGCGTCGGTTCCGGCTCGACCTCGCCCATGAGCGTGGCGAGCTTGCCGATCTCGGTGGACATGCCGGTACCGGTGACGATCAGTTCGGCGCGGCCCGCGGTCACCGCCGTGTGGGTGAACGCCATGCCCGTCCGGTCGGCGAGGACGGTGTCGGCCGGAACCGCCCCGGTGCCCTTGTCGACCGGTACCGCCTCACCGGTCAGCGCCGCTTCGGCGATCGCCAGGCGGTGGGCGGCGGCGAGCCGCCCGTCGGCCGGGACGGTGTCGCCGGCTTCGAGCAGCACGATGTCACCCGGAACCAGGTCCTCGGCGGGCACCTCCTGCGTGATGCCGTTGCGGCGCACCCGGGTCAGCGGCACCACCATCGCCTCGATCGCGGCGAGCGACCGCTGCGCCTTCGTCTCCTGCCAGAAACCGAGCAGCCCGTTGAAGACGAGCAGCGCGGTGATGAACACGGCCTCCTCGATCTCGCCGATCACGAACGACAGCACCGCCGCGCCCAGCAGCACCAGGATCAGGCCCTCGGTGAACTGGGCCAGCAGCAGCTTCCACCACGGCGGCGGCGGTGCCGACACCAGGCGGTTCGGACCGTGCCGGGCCCGGCGGGCCGCCACCTCGTCGGGCGGCAGCCCGCGCAGCCGGTCGACCGACAGTGCCCGGGCCACCTCCTCGACGGTCATCGCGTACCACCGGTCCCGGCCCGCGCCGGCGACGTCGGGTTTCAGGTCGACCGACATCACGGTCCTTCACCGGCGGGCGCGGCCCTCGGCACGGGAACCGCCAGGCCCCGGGCCACCAGCATCAGGGCGTAGCCGATCACGCCGATCAACACGCCGATGCCGGCCGCCATCGCCGCGATCCCGAAGGCGACGACGGAGGTGAACAGCGACGCGCGCAGGAACGACGCGTTCATCACGGTGGCCCGGGCCGGATCGGTGCGGTCGAGTTCGGCGTAGGTCTTGCCGCCACTGGCTTCGAGCGCGTGCTTCTCGATGACCTCGGCCTGCGCGTAGGCGGTCAGCGGTCCGTCGACCTTCTCCCCGGCGAAGTTCGCGGCGTCCTCGGACACCGTGATGTTCTCGTCGGCGAGCTGGTTCTGCACGGTGATCCAGGTGACGACGCCGGCCACCAGCAGCACGGCACCGGCCACGATCAGCAGGACGCCGAGGAGGCGCACGGCACGGGCCGGACCCGGGCGCGGGCCTCGTTCGTTGCTCATCGGAACCTCCGGTTCTCCTGTCGCGGGCTCACAGCGGTGGTTTCAGGTCGTTCGCGCCGCCGTAGTCGCCGGCGGGCGTCACCACGGTGCCCGCCTTGCCGGTGAGGATCAGTTCGGCGTCGGCGAGCGCGCCGATGCCGGCCATGTCGCCGGTGATCTCGACGAACCGGCACACGGCTTCGACCTTCGGGCCCATCGAGCCCGCCGGGAACTGCTCCCGGCGGAGTGCGGCCGGCGTGGCGCGCAGGATCGGCTCGGCCTCGGGGGTGCCGAACCCCCGCATGACGGCCGGAACGTCGGTCAGCAGCAGCAGCGCGTCCGCCTCCAGCGACTCGGCGAGCACCGACGTGGCGAGGTCCTTGTCGACGACCGCCTCGACGCCCTCCAGGTGGCCGTCCTCGTTGCGGACCGCCGGCACGCCGCCGCCGCCCGCGCACACCACGACGGCGCCCGACGAGAGCAGGAGCCGGATGATGCGCGTCTCGACGACCCGTTTCGGCGCGGGTGACGGGACGACGCGGCGCCAGTACGCGCCGTCGGCCTTCACGTGCCAGCCGCGCTCGGCCGCCAGCCGATCGGCGGTCGCCTGGTCGTAGACCGGGCCGACGAACTTCGTCGGGTTCTCGAACGCGGGGTCGGCGGCCGACACCAGCGTCTGGTTGACGATGGCCGTCACCTGCCGGCCGGGAAGCGCGTTCTGGAGCGCCTGCAGCAACCAGTAACCGATCATTCCCTGCGTCTGCGCGCCGAGCACGTCCAACGGGTAGGGCCGTTCCAGGGCCGGGTCGGCCGCGCTCTCCAGCGCGAGCATGCCGACCTGTGGCCCGTTCCCGTGGGTGATGACGAGTTCGTGCCGGGCCGCGAGCGGCGCGAGCGCCTCCACCGCCCGCATCGCGTTGGCCCGTTGGGTGGCGGCCTCCGGCTTCTGGCCGCGTTCGAGCAGGGCGTTACCGCCTATCGCGATGACGATCCGCATGGCCGGTTCACCCGCCGAGGGTGGCGACCATGACGGCCTTGATCGTGTGCATGCGGTTCTCGGCCTCGTCGAAAACGATCGAGTACGGCGACTCGAACACCTCGTCGGTGACCTCCAGCGCGTCGAGCCCGGTGTGCTCGAAGATCTCCTCACCGACCTTGGTGCGGCGGTCGTGGAACGCCGGCAGGCAGTGCATGAACTTCACCCGCGGATTCCCGGTCGCCCGGATCATGTCCATGTTCACCTGGTACGGGTGCAGTTGCTTGATGCGCTCGTCCCACGCGTCTTTGGGCTCGCCCATCGACAGCCACACGTCGGTGTAGAGGAAGTCGACGCCGCGCACGCCCTCCTCGACGTTGTCGGTCAACGTGATCCGCGCGCCGGTGGTCTCGGCGAGCTGGCGGGCCTCCTTGACGACGTCGTCGGCGTTCCAGCGCGTGTTCGGTGCCACGATGCGGACGTCCATGCCCATCATCGCGCCGGTGACGAGCAGCGAGTTGCCCATGTTGTTGCGGGCGTCGCCGAGGTAGGCGAACGCGACCTCCGAGTCGTGCTTGTCGGTGTGCTCGCGCATCGTCAGGATGTCGCAGAGCGTCTGGGTCGGGTGCCACTCGGTGCTGAGACCGTTCCACACCGGCACACCCGCGTAGCGGGCGAGGGTCTCGACGTTCTCCTGGCCGAAACCGCGGTACTGGATGCCGTCGTAGAAGCGGCCGAGAACCCGTGCCGTGTCGGCGATCGACTCCTTGTGACCGAGTTGGGTGCTGCCGGGGTCGAGGAACGTCACGTGCGCGCCCTGGTCGTGGGCGGCCACCTCGAAGGCGCACCGGGTGCGCGTCGAGGTCTTCTCGAAGATGAGGGCGATGTTCTTTCCCCGCAGGCGGGGCTGCTCCGAGCCGGCGTACTTCGCGATCTTCAGCTCGGCCGCGAGATCGAGCAGGAACCGCCATTCGGCGGGCGTGAAGTCGAGTTCCTTGAGAAAGCTGCGGTTGCGCAGGTTGAACGGCATCTGTTCGATCTCCTAGGCTGCGTCGCGTTCGATGGGGCAACTCATGCAGCGGGGACCACCGCGGCCGCGACCGAGTTCGCTGCCGGCGATCGTCACCACCTCGATACCGTGCTTGCGGAGGAACGTGTTGGTCGTGACGTTGCGCTCGTAACCGAAGATCACGCCGGGCTCGACAGCGAGGAAGTTGCTGCCGTCGTCCCACTGCTCGCGTTGCGCGGCGCGCTCGTCCTCGTCGGTGCGGAGCACCGTCACCCGGTCGAGACCCAACGTCTCGGCGATCGTCGCGAACAGGTCGTCGTTCTGCACGACCCGCAGCCCGTCCGCCTCATCGGGCAGCACGGTCCACGACCGCAGGTCGTCCTTCAGGTACGGGTACATGACGAACGTCTCGCGGTCGATCATCGTCATCACCGTGTCGAGGTGCATCATCGCGTGCGAGTGCGGCAGCTCGATCGCGATCACCTTGGTCGCGCCGCCCCGGGCGAACAGGGACCGGGCCAGGTTCTCCACGCCCATCGGCGTGCTCCGCTCGCCCAGGCCGATCATCACCGCGCCGTGGCCGAGCACGTGCATGTCGCCGCCCTCGAGCGTGGCGGGTTGGTGCGACGCGTCGTCGTCGCCGTACCAGATCTGGAACTCGCCCTTGGCGAACATCGGGTGGTACCGGTAGATCGCCGTGCTGTGCACCGACTCCCGCATGCGCGCGGGCATCGCCATCGGGTTGATGCTGACCCCGTTGTAGAGCCAGGCCGAGTTGTCCCGCTGGAACAGGTGGTTCGGCAACGGCGTCAGCACGAAGTCGTCCGCGCCCATCAGCTCCCACCGCAGGCTCCGCGGAGACACCAGCGGCGCCAGTTCGCTCTTCAGGACACCGCCGATCATCAGCTCGGCGAGACGGCCGGCGTCGGCCTGGTCGGCGATGCGATGCAGCGGATCGACGAGGGTCGGTCCGACCGTGTCCTCGGTGATGACCCGCTCGATCACCCAGGTGCGGCCGTCCGGCTGGCTCAGCACCTCGGCGAGCAGTTCGGCGAAGTAGTGCACGGTCACCCCGCGGTCGCGGAGCGCCTGTGCGAACGCGTAGTGCTCCTCGCGGGCCCGCTTCGCCCACAGGATGTCGTCGAACAGCAGATCCCGGACGTTGTCCGGGGTCAGCCGGCTGAGTTCGAGGCCCGGCTGGTGCAGGATCACCTGTCGCAGCCGGCCGACCTCGGAGTCGACATGGAATGTCATCGCGGTCATCAGTCCTTTGCTGGAAACGGCGTTCAGCGGTAGGGCGGGACGGGTGGTGGTTCGGCCATCCGGGTGCGCATCGCGAGATAGACCGGGACGCCGATGAGCAGGGCCACACCGGCCATCAGGAACGGGCCCCAGACCTCGTACCAGTTGTCCTGGCCGGTGTTCCGGGAGTAGTAGATGAACAGGATCGAGAAGATCAGCGCGACGACGGCCACCCCGGCGTCCCGCGCGAACCTCGGTGTGTGCAGCTCCTTCCGGTCCCGCAACCGCCATTTCAGTTGTGCGAGCGCCGAGAACGCGTACGGGATCGCCGCGGTGATGCCGCTCATCAGCACCAGCGTGTTGAACACGCTCGCGCCGCTCGTCCCCATGAAGCTCACGGCCATCGCGACGCTCGCCAGAACGGTGGACGCCACGATCCCGACCGCCGGTACCCCGCGGCCGGACAGCCGGCCGAAGACCCCCGGGAACAGGCCGTCCTTCGCCGCCGCGAGCGGCATCTCGGCGCAGATCATCGTCCAGCCGTTCAGCGCGCCGAACCCGGAGATGATGACCGCGATCGCCACCGCGGTGCCGGCCCAGGAGCCGCCACCCACCATCGCGTCGGCGGCCGCCGAATACGACGCCTTGTTCTCGTCCTTGGCCAGGTCCGTGGTGGGCATCGAACCGAACACGGCGATCATCGACAGCAGATACACCACCGCCGCCGCCAACGTCCCGAAGACGGTCGCCTTCGGGATGTTCGTCTCCGGGTCGCGGACCTTGGCCGCCGCGACCGCCGCGGTCTCCACACCGAGGTAGCTGAAGAGACAGATGGCCATCGCGCTGCCGATCGCCGACACGGTGGAGTCACCGCTGACGTTCCACGGCGTGAAGTTGCCCGAACTGATCGCCAACAGGCCGACCGTCGACATGATGGCCAGCGGCACGAACTTGATCACCGACGTCCACAACTGGACCGCGCCCATGTTCTTCACGCCGGTGAGGTTGACCAGCGCCGGGATCCACAACCCGACGAGCGCGATGAGGATCGACCACATCGAGGCGTGGTCCTTGTTGAGGAACTTCTCCACGTAGAAGACCCACCCGGTGACGATCGCCGCGTTGCCGGCCCAGGCGGTGATCCAGTACGACCAGGCGTTGGTGAAACCGATGCCGTTGCCGAAAGCGGCGCGGGCGTACGCGTACGGACCGCCGTCGGCGGGCAACCGCCGCGACAACGCCGCGAACATGAGCGCCAACGCGAGGGCGCCGACCGTGGTCAACGCCATCGCGACGATGCTGATGGGTCCGATCGACGCCAACGAGTACGGCAGGTTGAAGATGCCGACCCCGATGATGCTGCCGAGAATGAGCGCGGTCGCCTGCGGGAGCCCGAGCCCCGGTGCGGTCCCCTGTCTCGGCGGCGCGGATCCGGTCCTGGACATTTACTCCTCCCGACTGGTGTCGTTGACGGTCCGCGTCCGCGCCGAACGTCGTTTCCAGCCGAGGTCGATCCCCGCGCTGACCGCGATGATGCCCAGCAGGGCCGCCATCGAGGTCGGCGAGTGGATCAGATCGGTGAACACGAACGTCACCAGCACCACGCCGGCGGCGGCGATCGCGAGGACGAGCATGGCGGTGTTGGCACCGGTGTCGGCGCGCACGCGGAGGTGGGCCACGGTGACCAGGATGAAGATCATCAGCGCCACGGCGCTGCCGATGGACGCGATCGCGGTCAGCCGGAACAGCAGCACGAGCGCCAGGCACACGCCGGTCTGCACCAGCAGCCCCGCCGACGCCCGGCCGCCGAGCCGGCGCGCCATCACCGGCGGGAAGTGCCCGGTGACGACCAGCCGCTCGGACAGCCCGGAGGCCGGGTACAGCCCGGCGTTGGTGGCACCGGCGGTCGCGAACAGCGCGGTGATGGCCATCAGCGTGTAGCCGAAGTCGCCCAGGGACGGCTGCGCGGCGACGGCAAGCGCGGTGGCGCCGGCGTCGACCACCTCGTTCGCGGGCAGCGCGCCGAACACACCCAGCGCGATCGCGACGTAGATCGTCGTGGCGATGCCGAGCGCCAGGAACATCGCCCGCGGCAGCTGGTGTGCCGGCCGTTCCAGGTCCTTGGCGGTGAACGTGATGATCCCGAACCCCAGGAACGCGAAGAACGTCAGCGCCACGCTGGAGACGATGTCGCGCAGCGGCGGATACTCCGACGGCGCCAGCAGCGACGGGTCCATGTTCACGAGCGTGACGACGGCGAAGACCACCAGGATGCTGAGAACCACGTACACGATCACGGTCTGCGCCCGGGCGACCAGCGTCGATCCGACGATGTTCACCACGGTCATCAGGAGGATGATCAGAACCGCGAAGGCCTTGGACCAGGACGCGTTGTCGTCGGCGAAGACGGCACTGGCGTAGTCGCCGAACGACACCGCGACCATCGCCGTCACGATGGCGTTCGCCAGGTAGGTGAGCCAGGCGGAGATGCCGGTGAGGTGGCCGTCGCCGAAGCCCTTGGCGACGTACTCCAGCAGCCCGCCGGCCGTCGGGTAGCGCGCGCCCAGCTTGGCGAACGAGTAGCCCTGCAGTATCGCGACCGCACCCGCGATCAGGAACGACAACCACACCGCCGCGCCGGCCACCGAGCCCGCCGCACCGAGCAACGCGAAGATGCCCGCTCCGACCATCGATCCGACGCCGATGAACGCCGCCTGCCGGATCGTCAGATATCGCTGGACCTGCTGGTCCGGGGTCGCCATGTATCCACGATCGCGGACGCGACAGCGACCGCCTCACCCCGCGCGGATGACCCGCTTGCGAGGTTCGTGCCGGCCCGTGCTTCGTCCACAATGGACAGCTTGTTTGAGGTAGGTTTAGGAATTCTTGTCGTACATACGTGCGAACATTTCGGCATGGAGGATCGACTCGAACCCCTACTCACCGCCCACCCGTGGGCACTGTCACCCGACGACGTCGTCGCCGACCTCGACCTGCTCGTGCCGTGGCTCGTCCAGGCCGAGGCGGCACTCCTCGCCCGCGTCCGCGAACTCGTCGGCCAGGGCATCGCCCGCCGCGACGGTGCCACCTCGGCCGCCGTCTGGCTCCGCAACCGGTACCGGATGGCCCTGCCCAGGGCCCAACGCTACGTCCGGCTCGCCGCCGCCCTCGACACCGCAGCCACATCGGTCCAGGACGCCGTCGCCACCGCCGACATCAACCTCGACCAGGCCGAAGCCATCATCCGGGCACTCGACGCCCTGCCCAGCGACCTCGGCATCGAGGTCCGCGCGCTGGCGGCCAAGGAACTCGTCCGGGTGGCCGGCGACCTCGACCCCCACCACCTGACCATCGTCGGCCAACGCATCCTGCACATCGTGGCACCCGACGCGGCCGACGAAGCCGACCGCCGGGCCCTCGAACGCGCCGAAGCCAAGGCCCGCGAAGGCCGCGGGTTCACCATGACCCCCGACCCGTACGGCTTCGGCTACCGGATCACCGGCCGCCTCACCAACGAGGGCGCCGCCGTCCTCCGCGCCGCGATCGACCCGCTGTGCGATCCCGCCCGGAAGCACGACCCCGTCGAACCCGCCCGTGACGGCCGCACCGCCACCCAGCGGCGGGCCGACGCCCTCGTCGAGGTCGGCCGCCTCGCCCTGAACACCACCGAGCTGCCCCGCAACGGCGGCGACCGCCCGCAGATCGTGGTCACCATTCCCTACAACGTGGTCAAGCGGGAACTCGGCGCCGGCACGCTCGACAACGGCGACCGGGTCACCCCGGAGTCCGCCCGCCGCCTCGCGTGCGACAGTCGCCTGCTCCCGATCGTGTTCGACGGACCGGGCCAACCCCTCGACGTCGGCCGCACCAGACGCCTCGTCACCAGCACCCTCCGGCAGGCCCTCACCTTCAGGGACGGCGGATGCGCCTTCCCCGGCTGCGACCGCGGTCCACGATGGACCGAGGCACACCACGTCACGCCCTGGGCCGCCGGCGGGCCGACGTCGCTCGACAATCTGACGTTGCTGTGCGGCTTCCACCACGGCCTGATCCACGAACCCGGCGGCTGGACCGTCCACACCGCCGGTGACGGCCTCCCCACCTTCACCCCGCCCCACCACGTCGACCCGCGGCGGACCCCCCAACGGAACCGCTACCACCAACCGCCGGTCGGCTAGCCGAGAGCACCGCGCTCGCGGTGGCGAGAGCCGCGCCGGCGGCGAGCACGCACAGGGCCGGTCCGTAGCTGGCGAACCGGTCGAACGACGCTGCCATCAGCAGCTGGCTCACGAAACCGGCCACCCCGGCGACGGCGGTCACCACGCCGACGACGAGACCCACCATGTCGGCCGGCACCGTGGCTCCGATCTGGGCCAGCACGGCGGTGCTGGCGATGCCCAGCCCCACGGCGAGCACCGGCAGCGTGCCGAACACGACGACCGCCACCGGCGGCGTACCGGCCTGCACGGCGGTGGCCACGGTCACCGCGCCCAGGGCGACGGCCAGTGGCCGGGGCGGCGACAGGCGGTCCGCGAGCCGGCCGCCGACGGGCCGCATGAACACAGCCAGGAGCACGAACGCGGCCATCAGGTCGCCGGCCCGGGCGGCGGCGAGGTCGTAGGCGTTGGCCAGGTACAGCGGGAGGGCGTTGGAGAACGTGACGAACAGCGCGACGAGCGCCGAGTACCAGGCGGCGGCGTGCCAGGTGGTCCCCCACCGCAGCGCGGTGGCGAGCCGGCGCCGCACGCCCGGCGGCTGCCCCGGCTGGCCCGGCTGGCCCGGCGGGCGGGCCGGTCGCGGCGCGTCCCGCACGACGGAACCGGCCAGTGCCAGGAAGGCCACCAGGGGGACGGCCGTGACGAGGTAGGGCGCGACCATGCCGTGCGCCTCGGCCAGCCGCACGGCGGTCAGCCCGCCGATCGCGCTGCCGCACAGCCCCGTGCCGAGCACGCCGAGGGCCAGGCCGCGATGCGGGCCCGGAAACCAGGCGCTCACGAACGGCACGGCGACGGCGAACGTCGAACCGGCGACGCCTACCAGCACTGCTCCGGTCATCAGCCCCGGCACCGACCGGTGCCCGAACACCGCCAACTCCAGCAGGGCAACCAACGTCGCGGCCGCGACCAGCAGGAAGACGACCCGACCACCGAACCGGTCGGCCAACGCGCCGGCCGGGATCCGCCCCAGCGTGCCCACCACCACCGGGACCGCCACCACGAGCGCCTGCTGCAACGGACTCAGCCCGAGTGGCCCGCGCAGCAACGGCACCAGCGGGTCCACCAGCGCCCACGCCCAGGCGGTGACCAGATAGCCCAGCAGCGCGACGGCGAGCATCCAACGGCGGTCCGCGATCGACACAGCGCAATGTCACCGGGCGGCGGCCACCTCGTCAACCTTGTGCACCGTGTGCGTGGTCGTGGCGGCCGCGGCGGCGTAGTCGACGGCCCGCGGCCGGTGCATCCGGTGCCGGGCGGCGAGCAGGGCGACGACGATACCCACGGCGGACACGACGGTGAGCGCCAGGGACGCGCGCGAGAAGCCGTCGGCGAGCGCGTCGGCGTCCGCGGCGCCGGCCGAACCGTACAGGGCGGCCGCGACGGCGACCAGGACGGCCGCGCCGACGTAGCGGGCCATGTTCGACACGCCCGAGGCCGCGCCCACCTCGTCGGCCGGCACGGCACTCGTCGCGACCGACGAGCACGGCCCGTTCGACAGGCCCAGACCGACCGCCACGAGCACCATCGGCACCACAAACGCCAGGTACGTCCACGAGCCTGCAACGAAGCACAGCACGAGGAAGCCGGCGGTGCTCAGCGCGAAGCCGGCACCGACGACGGCGCGGACGCCGAACTTGTGGGCGAGACCCACCACCAGCGGCGCCGTCGCGACCAGCGCTGCGGTGAGCGGCAGCGTGGCCAGACCGGCCGCGAGCGGCGACATGTCGAGCGTGGCGGGGTCCTGGAAGTAGATGCTCAGCAGGAAGCCGAGCCCGTTGACCGTGCCGGCGCCGATGAGGATGCCGACGGTCGCCGTGACGAGCACCTTGTTGCGCAGCAGGGCCAGGTCGACCAGCGGCGCGGACACCCGACGCTCGGCGACGACGAACCCGTACGTCGCGGCGACCGTGACGACGAAGCAGCCGATCGTCGCGGGCGACGTCCAGCCCCATGCGGAGCCCTGGCTCACGGCGAGGATGAACGGTGCCAGGATCGCGGCGATCAGGACCGTGCCCAGCCAGTCGATGGAGCGCGGCCGGTTCGGGTCCCGCGACTCACCCACCGAGCGGAGCGTCACCGGGATGCAGGCGGCGGCCACCACCGCGTCGATCCAGAAGAGCCCCTGCCAACCGGTGAAGTCGACGAGCACGCCGCCGACCAGCGGGCCGGCCGCCGCCCCCACGGCGGACGCCGCACCCCACAGCGACACCGCGCTCATCCGTCCCTGACCGGCGGATCCCACGGTCAGCAGGCTGAGCCCGCACGCCAGGATCGTGGACCCGGCCGCGCCCTGGATCAGGCGCCCACCGATCACACCCGCCGCGTTGTTCGAGAGCCCGATCAGGACGCACGACGCCACGAACAGCACGAGCCCGAGAATGAAGACCTTCCGCCGGCCGTACACGTCGGCCAGCGCGCCCGACGTCACGATGACGGCCGCGCCGACGAGCGAGTAGCCGGTGACCGCCCACTGCAGCACGGAGATGGGCGAGCCGACGTCCTCGCTGATGGCCGGCAGCAGGATCGACACCGCCGACGTGTTGGCGTTGACCACGAGCGTCGACAGGCATGCGGTGAGCAGCAGCCCGCCGGCCGGGCGCCGGTCGACCGCCGCCTCCGGACGGTCCTTCCCTACCTCGGTCAACGACGCCTCCAGCCCTGCGGTGTGCGGCCCATCGGTCCGGCGATCGTCGCCCGGCACCGGGCACGGGGCATCGTCCGCGATGGGTGACCCCGGCCGGCCGCCGCGCCGGGTTCACCGGCACCGGCCGCTGCTCACCCTCGGCGGGTGATGACCACGGGACGCGCGGAAACGACTCTCGTCACACCCGATGCAACGGAGGCGGAACCATGGGATGTCTGTTCGCGATCTTCGCCGGAGTCTTCCCCCGGCTCGCCCTCTTCATGGTCTGGATCGTCCGGCCGAAGTTCGTGGACGCCGCGTTCGACACCTGGATCTTTCCGCTCCTGGGACTCATCTTCCTTCCGTTCGGGACCCTGATGTACGTCCTCTTCTACACACCCGGTGTCGGCCTGACCGGCTGGGAATGGTTCTGGGTCGTCATCGCGGGGATGCTCGACGTCGCACACCTCGCCGCCGGCGCCCGGCAGCGGATGCGCGGCGGCTGGAACTGACGACCGGTGACCGCCGCCGCACCGACCGGGCCCCGGGACCTGCACCGCCGCACGGTGCGGCGGATGGTGCTCCGGCCGCTCGGCACCGTCGGCCTGTCGGTGGCCGTCTACTACTGGCTGCCGCTGTCCGACCGGTCCGACGTGGCCACCGTCATGCTGCTCGTCGGCGGCCTGGCGACCGTGGGGGTCGTGCTCGCCTGGCACGTCCGGGCGATCATCAGGTCGGACTACCCGCGGATGCGGGCGATCGAGACGCTCGCGCTCGCGGCGCCCATGTTCCTGCTGGTGTTCGCCGCGGCGTACTACCTGATGGCCCGCTCGTCGACCGACAACTTCGGCTCGGCGCTGAGCCGCACCGACACGCTCTATTTCAGTGTCACCGTGTTCTCGACGACGGGTTTCGGCGACATCACGCCGCACAGCGAGGATGCCCGGCTGCTCGTCACCGGTCAGATGATCGGCGACATGATCTTCATCGGCTTCGGCATCCGCCAGCTCGCCACCGCGACCCGGGTGGGCCTGGAGCGGCGCGCGTCGGCGGTGACCGATCCGGTGACCGATCAGGTCGTCGATCCGGTCGCCGACGGCGAGCCTGGCCGGCCCGGTTAATCCACACCGGATGATGCCTGGCCCCGCGCGTCGCGCCCATGATGCCGATCAGCCGCACCACCCGAACGGAAGGGAAGCGACGTGAGCGAGGCGATCGCATGAGTGCGATGGAAACTCCCGCCCCCCGACCGGGATCCGTACCTGCCGAGGCGCAGGCCGCGGCCCGGCCCGCCCGCGCCACCACCACCAGGTACATCTCGTGGGTGGCGCTGGCCCTGATGACCACGAGTTCGGTCGCGAGCCTGCGACCGTCTCCCACCATGGCCGTGTACGGCCTCGCCTGCATCTTCCTCTACCTGATACCGGCCCTGGTGTTCCTGTTGCCGACCTCGCTGGTGTCGGCCGAACTGGCGTCCGGCTGGAGCGGCGGTGTCTACAACTGGGTCAGCGAGGGCATCTCCAAGCCGGCCGGTTTCCTCGCCGTCTGGTGCCAGTTCGCCATGACGATCTTCTACTACCCCAGCCTGCTCGGGTTCGTCGCGAGCACGCTGGCGTACGTCTTCAACCCCGACCTCGCGGCGAGCGGCGTCTGGACCGCGCTCGTCATCATGGTCTGCTACTGGACGGGCGTGTGGGTGTCGTCGCGCGGCACCAGCGGCGTCGCCGGCCTGGCGAGCGGCGGCCTCATCATCGGGACCCTGATCCCGGGCGCCCTGCTGGTGATCCTCGGCATGGCGTTCCTGGGACAGGGCAACGAGTCCGCCGCCCCGATGAGCGCCGACCACCTGCTGCCGGCGTGGGCGGGCCTGGCGAGCCTCGTGCTGATCGTCAACAACTTCCTGTCGTACTCGGGCATGGAGATGAACGCGGTGCACGTCGGGTCGCTGCGCAACCCGGCGAAGGAGTTCCCGCGGGCCATCTTCATGTCGATGGGTCTGGTGCTGGTCATCTTCATCCTGCCGGCGCTGGCCATCAGCTGGATCGTGCCGGCCGAGCAGTTGTCGTTGACGGCCGGGATCATGCAGGCCTTCGACGCCATCTTCGCCGAGTTCGGGTCGCAGTGGTTGACCCCGATCATCGGCATCATGCTGGTGATGGCCTCGCTCGGCGGCATGCTGACCTGGCTCGCCGGACCGTCCCGGGGTCTGCTGCTGATCTCGCGCAAGGAGGGCTACCTTCCTCCCTTCCTTCAGCGCCTCAACAAGCACGGCGTGCAGCAGAACATCCTGGTGACCCAGGGTGTCGTCACCACCGTCATCGCGATGGCCTACGCGTTCATCCCCGACGTCTCCAGCGCGTACTGGATCTTCTCGGTGATCACGACCCAGGTGTACCTGATCATGTACCTGCTGATGTTCGTGGCCGCGGTGAAGCTGCGGCGCAAGCACCCCGACCACCCGCGCGGCTACCGGGCACCGATGCTCGTCGGCCTCTGCGGCATCGGTTTCGCCGCCTCGCTGGCCGCCCTGCTGATCGGGTTCATCCCGCCGTCCCAGTTCGAGTCCGGCAACGCCGGCATCTACGTGGCGGTCGTCGCGGGCGGTGCCCTCGGCCTCGGCCTCCTGGTCCCCTACCTCTTCTACCGGGCCCGCAAGCCCTCGTGGAAGACCGTCGACGAAGGAGCGGAGGAGGTGACGGCATGACCGCCTGGGTGGACCACTCCGACCGAAACAGGAAGATCACCTACTGGGTGCTCGGACTCATCTTCGTCGTCATGGCGGGAACCGCACTGCTGATCTTCGATTCGTCCCGGGACCAGCAACAGGCGGAGGCCAAGGCAGACCAGCTCATCACCGAGCTGAACTCGGCCGGGCTGCGCTCGCCCTCGAAGGACCAGATCGTCGCCGTGCTCGGTGACGACGGCGGCGCCACCTGCGCCGACCCGGTGAGCGCACTCGGCCGCGGGACGGTGTACGGGATGATGACCAACGGCGCCGGCGGTCCCGGCACCCGGCCGGTCATCGCCGACAACAACATCCTCAAGGGACAGCTCCTGGTCATCAAGGTCTACTGCCCCCAGTACATCGAGGAGTTCCAGAAGTTCGCCGACGACCTCAAGACCGCAGACGTGGCGAAGGGGTGAGCCCCGTGGAGCTTCGGGAACGGGTCGCCGGGCTGATGGACCGGGCCCGGACGGACCTGGCGGAACTGGTCGCGCACCGGTCGGTGGCCGATCCGCGCCAGTATCCCGCCGAGGAGTGCGGTCGGGCGGCGCGGTGGGTCGTGGACCGGTTCACCGAGGTGGGCTTCACCGACGTGCGCCTCGTGGAGACGGCCGACGGCAGTTCGGCGGTGTACGGCGAGCGCCGGAGCGCCACCCCGGACGCGCCGACCGTGCTGCTGTACGCCCACTACGACGTCCAACCACCGCTGGACGAGCACGCGTGGCGGACGCCGCCGTTCGAGCTGACCGAGGTGCGGGGGCGCTGGTACGGGCGGGGAGCGGCCGACTGCAAGGGCAACATCGTCATGCACCTCACCGCGCTGCGCGCCCTCGGCGACGACGTACCCGTGAACCTCAAGCTGATCGTCGAGGGCAGCGAGGAGCAGGGCACCGGCGGCCTGGAGGACTTCGTCCCCCGTAACGCCGATCTCCTGCGCGCCGACGCGATCCTGGTGTGCGACACCGGGAACGCCGCCGTCGGCGTGCCGGCCGTGACGGTGAGCCTGCGCGGTCTCGTCAACGTGGTGGTCACGGTGCGGGCGCTCCGGTCGGAGGTGCACTCGGGCATGTTCGGCGGCGCCGCGCCGGACGCGCTCGCGGCGCTCATCCACATGCTGGCGTCGCTCCGCGACCGGGCCGGCAACACCACGATCGACGGCCTCGACTCGACGTTGACGTGGTCCGGCGAGGACTATCCGACGGACCGGTTCCGCGCCGACGCCGGCGTCCTCGACGGCGTCTCGCTGCTCGGTGACGGCGCGGTGCCGGACATGATATGGGCGCGTCCCGCCGTCACCGTGCTCGGCATGGACTGCCCGCCGGTGGTGGGCTCCGCGTCGGCGGTGCAACCGGAGGCGCGGGCCCGGCTCAATCTGCGGGTACCGCCGGGCATCGATCCGCACAAGGCGGCCGACGCCCTCGTCGCGCACCTGCACGCCGCCGCACCGTGGGGCGTGCGGGTCACGGTCGAGCGGGAGGGGTTCGGCGAGCCCTTCCAGGCCCAGACGGGCGGCCCGGCGTACGCGGCGCTCGCCGACGCGATGCGCCAGGCCTACGGCCGGGAGATGGCCTCGCTGGGGCAGGGCGGCTCCATCCCGCTGTGCACCGTGTTCGCCGACACCTACCCCGATGCGGAGATCATCCTCATGGGTGTCGAGGACCCGATGTGCCTGATGCACGCCCCGAACGAGAGCGTCGATCCCACCGAGATCGCCGGGATGGCGTTGACCGAGGCGTTGTTCCTTCGTACCTACGCCGACGGACGGTAGGACGGCGTGCGCGCGGTGCGGGCGTCCCGGCGTCCGCACCGGGCGATCGTCAGGACGACCATCCGGGCGACGGAACGGAAGCGGCAGGATCTCCAGCAGTTCCTGCTCTACCTCGGCAGCGCGTTGACCGCCTCCGGTGAGGCGGTCAACGAGATCGAGGACCACCTGGGGCGGGTCGCCCGCGCGTACGGCGCGCCGGACGCGCGGTTCGGCGTGCTGCCGACGTCGATCGTCGTCGCGCTGGATCCCGGGCGCCCGGTGACGCTCGAACCGACCGGCCAGTTGCGCGGCGGGCTGCGCCTCGACCAGACCTCGGCCGTGTTCCAGGTGCTGAAGTCGGCCGAGCGCGGTGACCTGTCGCCCCGCGAGGGAACCCGGCTGATCGGCCGCATCGTCAACAGCCCGCCGCGGTTCGGCCTCGCCGCCACGATCGTCGGCCACCTGGTGCTGACCGTCGGCATCTGCCTGGTCCTGCAGCCCACCCCCGCCGACCTCGCGCTGGCGGGGCTGTTCGGCATTCTGGTCGGACTCCTCAAGCGGGTCGGCCAGCGCTGGACGAGCACGCAGATGATCATGCCGGTCGGTGCCGCGTTCTTCGTCGCGGCGGTCACGTTCTTCCTGTCGCACCGCGGCTGGGCCGACGCCGACGTGCGCTCGATGGTGGCGCCCCTGGTGACGTTCCTGCCGGGAGCGACGCTGACGATGGCCGTCGTCGAGCTGTCGGCCGCCCAGCTCGTGACCGGTGCCAGCCGCCTGGTCGCCGGCGTCCTGCAGCTCCTGCTGCTCGCGTTCGGGATCGTCGCGGCGGCGCAGGTGGTGGGGCTGCCGGCGACGGACGAACTGGTCGACGACAAGACGAACCTGGTCGGCTGGTGGGCCCCCGGAGTGGGGGTGCTCCTCGTCGGGATCGGCAGCTACCTCTACAACTCGGCGCCGCCGCGCTCGCTGCCCTGGCTGTGCCTGGTGCTGTACGTCGCCTGGGCCGGGCAGTACGTCGGCGACCTGCTGTTGGGCGGCTACCTGAGCGGCTTCGTCGGCGCGCTCGTGATGACCCCGGCGGCGTACCTGGTCGCCCGCCTGCCGTCCGGGCCGCCGGCGCTGGTGTCGTTCCTGCCCGCGTTCTGGCTGCTCGTTCCCGGCGCCCTCGGGCTGATCGGGATCGCCGAGTACCTGGGCGAGGACGCCGCGACCGGCCTGCAGGACTTCCTCGGCATGATCGGGTCGATGATGGCCGTGGCGCTCGGTGTGCTGTGCGGGTACCCGCTCTACCGGTCGCTGGCGGCCACGCTCCGCGGCCTGCGGCGACAGGCTCAGCTGACCGTCAGGCCGTGGATCGGCTGACCATCAGGCGCCAGATCAGCTGACCGTCAGGCCACCACGTGCAGGTCGCGGCTGGTGTTGTTCAGCCGCTGCCCGCCGTTCGGCGTCACCGTGACGATGTCCTCGATGCGCACGCCGAACCGGCCCGGCAGGTAGATGCCGGGCTCGATGGAGAAGCACATGCCCGGCACGAGCGGCTGCTCCTCGCCCTCCACGATGTACGGCGGCTCGTGCGTCGTGACGCCGATGCCGTGCCCGGTGCGGTGAATGAACCGCTCGCCGTAGCCCGCGTCGGCGATCACGCGGCGCGCCACGCGGTCGATGTCCTGGCAGGTGGCGCCGGGACGGACGGCCTCGAACGCCGCCTGCTGCGCGCGCCGCACGATCGAGTGCACCGTGCGGACCTCGTCGGAGGGCTCGCCGACGCTCACCGTGCGGGTGGTGTCGGAGCCGTAGCCGTTCATCAGGCCGCCGAAGTCGAGCACGACGGTGTCGCCGGGCTCGATCGTCCGCGGGCCCGCCTCGTGGTGCGGGTTGGCCCCGTTCGGCCCGGATCCGACGACGGTGAAGTCGACCTGCTCGTGCCCGAACTCGCGCAGCAGGTCCGCCAGGTCCGCGGCGACGTCGAGTTCCCGGCGGCCGGCGAACGTCACCGAGACGATCCGTTCGAAGCTGGAGTCCGCCGCGGCGCCGGCGGCGGTGAGCCGCTCGAGTTCGTGCCGGTCCTTGATCGCCCGCAGCATCGGCATGCAGTCGGTCAGCGCGGCGAAGCCGGCATCCGAGCCGGTGCTGAGGCCGGCGTCGGCCCGGAGGCGCTGCAGGCCCAGCAGGTGCAGGGCCCAGGTGGAGTCGGAGACCCCGAACCGGCCGCCCCGGCCGAGCAACGGCCCGACCGTGCCGTACGGGTCGTCGCCGTCCCGCCAGTCCACAATGGACAGTGCGGGGGCGCCGACGGCGGCCTCGACGTCCGGGCGTTCCAGCGCCGGCACGACGATCGTCGGCTTCTGGTCGGGCGCGAGGACCAGCAGCGTGAGCCGCTCGGTGATCGCCGTGGGCTGGTAGCCGGTGAGCCAGACCAGGTCCGGACCGGGCGCCACGAGCACCCCGCCGAGTCCCGCCTCCCGGGCCGCCCCGGTCGCCCGCGCCATCCGCGCGGCGTAGTCGTCACTGGTGAACGGCGTCATGGTGACCTCCTGGACGGCGGGTCGTCGGTGGCCCACCCGGCACCGGTCTGTGCCCGGTAGGTCGCGACGGCATCCTCGATGGTGGGGAAGAAGTGCGCGGGATCGATCGTGCGGGTCAACTTGTAGCGGTCGATCTTCTCCCGCACCGGGTCCTTCAGTTCCGCGAACACCAGGGAGATCCCCTCGGCGTTGAGGTCCTCATCGAGGTCCTCGAGCATGTCCGCGGCGGTGGTGTCGATGTCGGTGATCGGCTCGGCCGCCACCACGATCCAGCGCGGTCGCGGATCGGTGCGGGAAAGCCGGCTGACCTCCTCCCGGAACGATCGGGCGTTGGCGAAGATCAGCGGCGCGTCGAAGCGGAACAGCACCAGGCCGGGCAGGCGTTCGGCGTCGGGGTAGGACCGCAGGTCGTGATAGCCGGCGACGCCCTCGGCCCGGCCGAGTTCGGCCTGGTAGGGCCACCACGCCCGGCGGAAGACGTTGAGGACGGACAGCGCGACGGCCACCCCGATGCCCGGCAGGACGCCGAGCAGCGCCACGCCGAGGAACGCCGCCATGCACAGGATGAACTCCACCCGCCGCTGCCGCCACAGCCGCTTCACACCCGACAGGTCAGCCAGCGACAGCGACGCGACGATCACCACGGCGGCCAGCGTCGGCTGGGGCATGTTCCGCAGCAGGCCGGGCACGAGGAGCAGCATCAGCAGGATCAGTGCCGCCCCCACCACGCCGGTCAGCTGGGTCTTCGCGCCGGACCGCATCGCGACCGCGGTGCGCGATCCGCTGGTGCTCACCGGGAAGCCCTGGAAGAACGACACCGCGAGGTTCGCCGAGCCGATGCCGATCATCTCCTGGTTGCCGCGTACCTCCTGGTGGGCTCGGGCGGCGAACGACGACGCGGTCGAGATCGTGTCGGTCACCGAGACCAGCGTGATGCCCGCGGCGCCCACGATCAGCAGCGGCAGGTCCGACCAGGACAACCAGGGGATCGTGAACGGCGGGAAGCCGCGCGGCAGCTCGCCCACCAGGTCGACGCCGCGCGAGCTCACGTCGAACACGACGGCCGCGGCGATCGAGGCGACGACGGCGACCAGCACGGCCGGCACCTTCGGCAGCCACCGTTGCAGGGCGAGCATGACGACGATCCCGGCGGCGCCGATGGTGACCGCCGCCGGAACCGTCTCCCCGTCGACCAGCCCGCGGACGAACCCGGCCGCCTCGGCGATCAGGCCGTCACCGTCGACCGAGAAGCCGAACAGCTTCGGCAGCTGGCCCACCAGGATCGTCAGCGCCAGCCCGTTCATGTAGCCGATCTGGGTCGGCCGGGACAGCAGGTCGGCGATGAAACCGAACCGGCCGATGCCGGCGAGCACCGTCATCAGCCCGACCAGCAACGCCAGCATCGAGGCCAGCGCCACCGCCCGGGCGGGATCGCCGCCCGACCCGACGATCGGGATGATCACCGCGGCGATCATCGGCCCGAGCGACGAGTCCGGCCCGAGGACCAGCACCCGCGACGGCCCGAACACCGCGTACCCCAGCAGGCAGAAGATCGTGGTGTACAGGCCCGTGATCGCCGGCAGGCCGGCCAGTTCCGCGTAGGCCATGCCCTGCGGCACGAGCAGCGCGGTCAGCACGACCCCGGCGATGATGTCGCGGGGCAGCCAGGCCGGCTTGTACGTCAGCACGGCGTCGAGACCGGGGATCCAGCGCCGCACGTCCGCGCGGCGCGAGGTGTCCGCGGTCACGGACCGGCCTTGTCGGTACGCATGGCGACCATCCTTCGGTGCGCGGCCCGCGCCCGCATCACCCGGCAGGGACGAGCACCGGAATCGCCCGTCCGGGATGAGCCCGTCACGGTCGCCGCCGGTGACTCTTGGTCCGTCCGATCGAGGTCGGACCCACGTGGACAGCCGCAACAGGGAGGACCGCGATGCCCAGACCGCCGACGACGGCAAAGACCGACCTGGAGGACCTGCTCCAGGCACTCAAAGACGACGGCGGCCCGGTGGCCGCGGAACTGGCCCGCCTGAACGCCACCGCGCTCACCGCGTCAGGGCTCGACGAGCGGACGGCGCTGCTCGTCAGGCTGGCCGCGCTCGTCGCGCTCGACGGGCCGACCGGGTCGTACGTGGTGCATCTCCGGCTCGCCGGGGACGCCGGGCTCGACCCGGCGACGATCCGGGCCGTTCTCGTGGAGCTCGCTCCCCTGGTCGGCTCCGCCCGGATCGCGTCGGCCGCCAACAAGGCGGTGCAGGCGGTGAACACCATCTGAGCGCAACGCGCCGCAGGCCGGTCCGGAACACCGGATCGGCCTGCGGCGTCTGTACGGATCGGTCACGCGTCGGCGGCGGTCTTCTCGCCGTGCAGGGCTGCCTGCAGTTCGGCCTCGGTCTCCTTGGACAGCGACGACTTGAGCACCGTACCGCCGTAGCGGGCCAGGCCCTCGACGGCCTTGTCCGGGGTGACCTTCTCGACGACGAGGAACAGCGCCGACGTGCCGGGCTGCACCAGGTCGCGCACCTGGTCCTGGAACTCCTTGTTGATCGCGCCCTTGGTCATCTTGCCCATGAGCGCGCCCATGCCGGCACCGACCGCCATGCCGAAGAACGGCACGAAGAACAGGAGGCCGAACAGGAAGCCCCAGAACATGCCCCAGGTCGCGCCGGCGCCCACCGCGTGGTGCGTCGTCGTGACGTGGAACTTGCCCTCCTTGTCGCGGATGATCACCGCGATCGCGTCGGGCTGGATGATGAGGTCCTTGGCCATCCGACTCGCTTCCAGCGATGCGGCGGTGGCGGTGGTCTCGTCGGGATACCCGATGGCGACCAGTGTTGCCATGACGTGCACTTCCCTTCGTTGCTTATCCCGGGGTACCGCCACCGTGCGGCGGCGACTGCGTTGCGCCGCCGTTCACCGCCACGGGGGAGACGGTGAACGGCGCCCGCCCAGTGAGCCACGGCCCCGACACCGCCCACCTCACTCCGGGGGAATGACCCTGACCGCGTCCCGGGAGGTGGGTGTCGAGCCCAGCCCGGGGGTCATCCACCCCGGATGAGGCACCGGCACCGCGCCTCACGGAGGGTCGGCAGGACGCCGTACGGAGGAGGACCGCATCATGTACGAACCCCAAGCGGCACCACAGCGCCCGTCGGTGAACGCGGGTCGGCTGTGGTCCGGTGGCCTGGCCACTGCCCTCGTCGCGGGGCTGATCTCCGTCGTCGGCATCCTCCTCACCCGGGGCCTGTTCGACGTGCCCATCCTCGCGCCGAAGGGTGAGGGCGTCTGGGGCAGCGCCAACACGTTCTGGTACGCGTTCGGCGCGGCCTGCGCGGCCCTCGTCGCGACGGGACTCATGCACGTGCTGCTGCTCACCACGCCGCGGCCGATGCTGTTCTTCGCCTGGGCGATCGGCCTGGCGACGCTCGCCGGCATGCTGGCGCCGTTCATGGTCGAGGCCGAGACCGCGTCGCGCGTGTGCACGTCCATCCTCAACCTGGTCATCGGAGCAGCGATCGGTTCCCTGGTGGCCGGTACCGCACGGGCCGCCATCCAACCGCCGACGCCGCGGGTGCGGCCCGTTCCCCGCGCGTACCCGTGATGACGCCCCCGACCACCAGCCGCCCTGCCCCACGCCTGACGCCCTGGGTCGGCTGGATCGTGTTCGCGGGTCTCGTCATGATCGCCGGTGGCGTGCTGAACATGATCCAGGGCCTCGTGGCGCTGCTCGACGAGGACTACTACGCCGCGCAGTCCGACCTGATGGTCGACGTGAGTTACCAGGTCTGGGGCTGGACGCTGCTGCTGTTCGGCGCGTTCGTCGCCGCCGCGGGTTATGAACTGCTGAGCGGACGGATGTGGGCCCGCTGGGTCGCCGTCGTCCTGCTGGCGTTCGACGCCCTGCTCAACTTCGCGTTCGCGGCCAGTTACCCGTTCTGGAGCGTCATCGCCATCAGTCTCGACGTCATCGTCATCTACGCGCTCGTCGTGCACGGACGCGAGGTGTCGCGATGACCTCCCCGGCCACCGACGTCGACTCCGACGGCACCGCCGACGAGGAACTGGACCGGTTACGCCTGGAGGTGTCCGCGTTACGGGCCAAGCTGGACACCCGCCAACGCCGCGCCGCGGTCGTTCCCGCGATCCGCCGGGTGACCGCCGCCGTGCTGGTCGCGATCGGCGCGTTCGCGCTGGTGCTCAGCACCGTCGGGGTGTGGGCGGCGAGGACCGCGTTCGACACCGACCGGTGGGTGGCGACGGTGGCCCCGTTGCCGCGCGATCCGCAGGTGTCCGCGGCCATGTCCGAGTACGCGACGACCGAACTGTTCCGCGTGCTCGACGTCGAGAACCGGTTACGCGAGGTGCTGCCCGACCGGGCCGCGTTCGTCGCCGGACCGTTGACCGGCCAGATCCGCGAGGTGGTCCGCAAGACGGTCAACGACGTGCTGGTCAGCGACCGGTTCCAGCGGATCTGGGTGGAGGCCAACCGGCGGGTGCACACCCGCGCGCTCGCCATCCTGAACGACACCGACGGGCTCGTGATCGTGCGCGACGACCGCATCGAGATCGACCTGCTGCCCCTGATCAACCAGGTGCTCCGCGAGCTGAGCTCGAACCTGCCCACGCTGTTCGGCAAACAGATCTCCCTGCCCGACCTCGGCACCAGCGAGATACCGGACAACCTGCGGACCCGGGTGGAGGACGCCGTCGGCGTGTCCCTGCCGCAGAACTTCGCCCGGTTCACCGTCTACGACTCGGGCAAGCTCGCCGCTGTGCAGGACGCCGTCGCCACCGCCCGGCGCGACCTCATCCTGTTCGTGGTCGCCACGATCGCGTTGCTGCTGCTGGCCCTGCTCGTGTCGCCGGGTCGCCGCCGCACGCTGCTCCAGTTCGGGCTGTGGCTCGTGGTGGCGGCCGTCGCGGTGACGGCGGTGCTCCGCCGCGTCCGCGGCGAACTGCTGCTGGAGGTGCCGGACGGCACCTACCGGAACGGCGTCGACGCGACGCTCACGACCGTCTTCGCGGGCCTGCGGACCCGGGGCACCCAGCTGATCTGGATCGGCGCCGTTCTTGCGGTGCTGATGTACCTGATCGGCCCCGGCCGCGCACCGGTGTGGCTGCGCGGACGGATCGCCGCGGCCACGCGGGCAACCGGTCGCGGACTCGGTCGCGGCTCCCGGGTCGCGGCCGCCCGTGGACCGGGATGGATCGCCCGGCACCTCGACGCGGTCCGCATCGGCGGTGTCGTGGTCGCCGCGCTGTTCGCGCTGATCCTGTCGTCCTGGATGTCGTTGCTGGTGATCATCGTCGTCGCGGCGGCCTTCGAGGTGCTGGTCACGGTGGTGGCCCGGCGGGCCGGGCCCGCACAGCCGGCACTGCCGGCGGCACCGCCCCCGGCGCCGCCGCCGTCGACGCCGCAGCCCTCCGCGGCGGGATGACCGTGGGGTGGTCGCCACGCCGCACCGGTCGGCGACACTTCATGCCCACCGGCGCGTCGGAGGAGGAGACCGCGGGGGGCATCTACGGGGTCATCGTGAGTGCCGCCGTCATGGCGGCGTCGCACGCCACCACGGCCATCGCGGTCGACCTCGCCGTGCTCGCCACGCTGATCGTCTACTGGTCGGCGGAACGGTTCGCCCGGCTCGTCGCCGAACGGATCCACCAGGGTCACCGCCCGGACGTGCGGAGCGTCGTCGCCCACCTCACCTCCGGCTGGGAGATCGTCACCGCCTCGTTCATCCCGCTGGTGGTCCTCATCCTGGCGCGCCTTCTCGGCTTCGCGATCGACACGGCGGTCCTCATCGCGTTGGCGAGCAGCACGCTCCTGCTCTGCCTGGCGGGCTGGGAGATGGGACGGAACGGGCAGCTCAGCACCGGCGAGCGCATCGGGGTGACGGCGGTCGCCGGAATGTTCGGGATCGTGCTGATCGGACTGAAGGCCCTCCTGCACTGAGGTCGCCGGTCAGATCAGGCCGCGCTCGCGGGCCCACACGACCGCCTCCCGGCGCCGCGTGACGTCGAACTTCCGGTAGATCGAGCGGAGATGTGCCTTGACCGTGTTCACCGACACGTGCAGGTCGTCGGCGATCTCCGCGGCGGTGAGCACCGTCGGCAGGTACCGCAGCACCTCCAGTTCGCGTTCGCTGAGGTCGGTGTCCGGGGACGCGGCCGGGGCCGCCCTCGTGACGGTGGTCTCGGCGAGCAGGTCGGCGACGAAGTTCGCGTTGTCCCGCACCAGCCAGCGCTGCCGTTCCAGCAGCGTGGCCACCCGCCGGTCGCCGAGGCTGACGAACGGCCGGCGGATGCCCTCCCGTTGCGCGATCCGCACCGCGCTCGCCAGCGCGTCGACCGAGCGGTTGCCGTGCCCCTGCGCGTCGGCCACCAGCGCCGTCACCGTCCACGCCCACACCGCCACCAGCTTGCCGGGCGACGCCGAGCGGGCCCGGCCGGCGAGCGCCTCGGCCAGGTCGAGGTTGCCCAGGGCCAGCTCGGCCCGGGCCAGGCACACGGTCTCGGCCGGCAGGAGGCTGTCGGTGTGCCGGCGGTAGCGCGCCACCACCGTCTCGGCGTGACCGGACGCCAGGTCGACCTCGGACTCGGTGAGCCGGTGCCACCGGTCGAGGGCGGGCGCCACCATCAACGGGTCCGCGTCCCGCCGGGCCTGCCGGAGCGCCACGCGGGCCGCCTCCAGGTCGGCCGCCGCGAGGAACAGCCGCGCCTCGACGATCGACGCGACGAGAACCTGGGCCGCCTCCGGGTCGGCGCGGTGCGTGTCGACGGCCTGCCGGAATTCGCGGTCGGCCTCGGCGACGTTGTTGTGCTCCAGTTCGACCAGCGCCAGGGCGAGCTGGCCGGCCACCGACTGCAGGGACTTCCGCACGCCGCGCCGCTCGGCGAGCTCGACCGCGAGGGTCGCGTGTTCGTACGCCTCGCGCAGCGATCCGCGGAGCACCGCGAGCAGCGCCAGGTGCCCGATCGCGTTGATCTCGACGAGGATCAGGCCGGCCGCCCGGGCCGCGGTGACGCCGGCCCACAGGTAGCGGTCGGCCCGGCTGATCTGCCCGGTCCACAGCAGGCCCACGCCCTTGTTGTTCAACGCGATCGCCCGGTACTGGAACAACGCCGGCAGGTCCGCGAACCGGGTGGCGGACAGCCGCCCGAGGACGTCGGTCGTCGCCGCCACCAGACCGGGCATGTCGCCGCGGACCCGGCTCACCACCGCCGCCTCGATGGTCAGCAGAGCGATGTCCAACGCGAGCCCCTCGCGGCCGACGGGCTCGGCGCGCAGCTTCCGGGCCGCCGTGATCCGGGCCGCCACGGTGGCGTAGTCGCCGGCGTTGAACAGCAGCAACGCGTCGGACAGGAGCAGTTCCGGGGTGGTCGACAGCTCGCTGCCCGGGATCTGCTGCAGCACGTGCACGAACGCGGCCCGGTCGGCCGACACCATCAGCGGAACCCAGCAGACCGCCTGCTGGGCGAGGTACACCCAGTCGCGAGCGGCGGCCGCGTGCCGCAGCGACTCGATCACCGTGTTCTGGTCGGCGTACCAGCGGGCGGCCGTCCGGTGCAGCTCCTGTACCAGGTCCGGTGACTCCACGGCCAGCTCGTTGCGCAGCACGTCGCGGAGCAGGGGGTGGTACCGGAACCACCGCGGGTGCGAGCCGAGGCCGTGGACGAACGCGTTCGCGCGCTCCAGCATCTCCAGGATCCGTTGGCTGTACCGTTCCCCGGTCACCGCGGTGGCCAGGTCGGCCGACACCTCGTCGAGGACGCTCGTGCGTACGAGGAACTGCCGGACGTCCTCCGGCAGGTCGGCCAGCACCTCGCGGGTCAGGTAGTCGGTCACGCCGTGGTCGGTGGGGAACTCCTCGATCCGCCGGCCCTGGCGGAGGAACGCGGCGGCCAGCTGCAGACCGGCCGCCCATCCCTCGGTCTGGTGCAGGATGAACGACAGTTCGTCGGCGGTCAGCCGCACGTCGCGGCTGTGCAGCAGCGCCGCCGCCTCGTCGGACCGGAAGGTGAGGTCGGGGGTCCGGATCTCGGTGACCTCACCGGCGGCCCGCAGCAGGTGCAGCCGCACGGTGGGTTCGGTCCGGGTGAGCAGCACCAGCCGCAACCGGTCGGGCGGGTACCGCAGCAGTTCGTCCAGGTCGTCGAGCACCGCGCCCGGTTCGAGCTCGTCGAAGTCGTCCAGGACGAGAACGACGGGGGTGGCGAGCGCGTCGAGCTCGTCGAGGATCTGGGTCAGGACCGCGTCGGTCACGCCACCGGCGGGTTCCAGCTCCGCCAGCAGGCCGCCGGAACCGGTGGCGCCCGACGCGCGGAGCGCCGCGACGACGTGCGTCCAGAACAGCGTGCGGTCGTTGTCCTCGGGCCGCAGCGTCAACCACGCCACGCGGTCGGTGCTGGTCGCGGCCCACGAGGCGACGAGCACGGTCTTCCCCCAGCCCGGACCGGCGCACACCAGCGTCACCGGCCGGTGCACGCCCGCGTCGACGTGGTCGGTCAACCGGCGTCGCAGCACGAGCCCGGAGGTCAACCGGGGGCGCGAGTGGCGGGCGGCATGACCGCGTTGTGGCGTCACGGCAGATCCTGTCACGGGAAACTGACTGGCCAACGTCATCTGCCGACGGCCATTACCGGCTTGTATCCAACCGTCCTGCCCCTTCACGTCGCCCCCCTGTCCCCTGCAACATGGGCCGGGGTCGGCATCGCATAGCGGTGCACCCGGTGTTTCGCGGCCACCGGGCCGAATCGCAACCGTCAATGCTCGGTCTGGCTCGTCCGCATTCTCCGTCCGTCATCTGAACATGCCCGTCGCGCATCGACCCCGGTCATGACAAAGGATGGTCCCACCTCTGGGCCCGAACATCACCCCCTATGAGTGACCCCGGGCTGCCGGATTCGGAGCTTGCTGCAACAACCATCCAACGTGGACGAATCGCGGACCGCCGGAACGGCGCAACCTGGAACCACGAACCGGGGCGTGCGGAGGGGTGACGGCACCATGGACAGCAGATACGAGATCCGGATTCTGGGCTACCTCGGCCCGGTGCTGCGCGCCGCGGTCGACGGCATGCGGTATGAAGTCGTGCCGACCCAGACGACCATCCGCGCCAAGTTGTCCCCCGGTGACCTGCGCCGACTTCTGAAGCGGCTGGACGCGCGCGGCGTCACGCTGATCCATCTCGCCCGCACCGGTGAACGGCTCCGGCGGACACCGATTGATAGTCGTCGATCTCCCTCATCCACGCAGGGGGATGTGGCGCAGACCGCTCCGGCGCGAGGCTGACGGTCGTCCATCTCACGAAGGGCGGCGCAGATGGCCATCGGACCGGTGCAGCTGATCGTCCTGGGGTTCCGCCGTCCCGACTTCCACGGCGAGATCGTCGCCGAACTGGAACGGCTACGGCAGTCCGACACGATCCGGGTGATCGACGCGCTCGCGGTCTACAAGGACGCGGCCGGTGAGATCGAGGTCGAGCATCTGAGCACCCTGTCGTCCGAGGAGGCGGTGGAGCTCGGCAGCAAGGTGGGCGCGCTGATCGGGCTCGGCATCGCCGGCGAGGAGGGACTGGAGGCCGGCGCCGTGCTCGGTGCGCAGGCGGCCGCCAACGGGGTCGAGGTGTTCGGTGACGAGGACGCGTGGGACGTGCTGGCCGACATCCCGAACGACACCGCCGCCGCGCTGCTCCTGATCGAGCACCACTGGGCCGTGCCGCTGCGGGACGCCATCGCCCGCGCCGGCGGGTTCCGCCTCGGCGACGGCTTCATCAGCCCCGTCGACCTCGTGGCCATCGGACTGGTGACCAGGCAGGAGGCCGAGCAGCTCGACACCCTCCTCGAGGCCCGCACCACCGCCTGAGAGACGGCGGGAGAAAGGAGACGACCATGTTCAGATCACGCAGGTTGATCCGGCGCACGGGCCGGCGGGCCGTCCGGCGGATGGGCCGACGGGCACAGTGATTCCGGGACTGATTCCGGGACTGATTCCGGGACTGATTCCGGGACTGATTCCGGGACTGATTCCGGGACGCGGTAACGCGGCGACCGGTCAGGATCGACGGTCGAACCGCACGGTCCGGGTGGTCCGCCAGCCGCTGCCGGTCTGACGCCGCTCCCGGACCTCGACGGCGCATCCGTCGATCACGATCAAACTCCAGGACCGGCCGGCGCCGTCGCGGGTGCGCAGGCTGGTCGCCGTTCCGGCGACGACCTCGATGACCCGGTGCGTCCGGCCGCCGTGGACCAGCTCCACCTCCCGGGCGACCGGAACGTGGGTGTGCCCCGCGAGCACGAGGTCTACCCGCGCCCCGGCCAGGGCGGCGGTCAGGCGACCCCGGCCGCCCAGCCGGGCCAGCCCGCCGACGAACGGCGGATGGTGCAACGCGACCAGGCGCACGGCGTCCGGTGGCACGGCGTCCGGTGGCACGGCGTCCGGTGGCACGGCGTCCGGTGGCACGGCGTCCGGTGGCACGGCGTCCGATCCCGCCGCGGCTCCCGGCGCGGCGCCGAAACTCGCGGTGATCGCGGCGGCCTGCCGGCGGGTCACCCGGCCGCTCTTCCATCGCCACCGCGGCATGGAGTTCAGCCCGAGCGCCTCCGTCCCGGCCGACCGGGCCGACGGCCACAGCACCGACGGGTTCGGATCGACCCCCAGCGCCGCGGAGTACCGCCGGTACGGCTCGGTGAGCCGCGGAACCGGACCCAGCGGAACGTCGTGGTTGCCCGGCACCACCAGTTGCGGCTCCGGCAGCCGGGCGAGGAGCGCGACGGCCAGGCAGAACTCGTCGGCCCGGGCCCGCATCGTGATGTCGCCGGTGACCACCGTAAGCGTCGGCCGGGCCGCCGCGACGTCGGCCGGCAGCGTGTCGACCGCGACCGGGTCGTGGGCGCCGAGGTGCAGGTCGGAGACGTGCGCGATGACGATCGGCGGGACGATCGGCACCGTCACACCGTTCGCCGGCCCAGGGCCATCCGGCCCAGCACCGCCCAGTCCAGGCGCGGGCGGGGCACCGGCGCGCCGGGCCGCCGGCGGGGGACGCGCACCCGCAGCGCCGCCGGCCGCACCTCGCACCGCACCGGGGTCGGCAGGAGCAGTGCCTCGCCGTCGACGCCCACCGGAAGGTCCGGCACGTCCGCCTCCACCACCACGGTGTCGGCGGTGATCTCGGTGAACGCCCGCGACCGCCGGCCACCGACCAGGCGGGCCGCGTCGCCGGCCCCGCGCACCGTCACAGCCACGACGCCGAGTATCCCCCCGTCCAGCCGGGGCCGGCTGCCCAGCCCCGCCATGTCCGTCCACGTGTACGGGTTGTTGCTCACCAGCACGGCGCGCGGCCCGGCCAGGTCCAGCTCACCGGCGTGCACGACGAGCCGCGCGCCGCCGGCCCCGTTGAGCAGGTCGGGCAGGAGATCGAGGGTGGTGGCGGTCTTCGCGTCACGGTAGGTCGGGCTCTGCACGACGGCGGCGTACGCGCCGAACGACGCGTTGTTGACGAACGTGCGGTCCCCCACCCGGCCGAGGTCGACCAGGATCTCGACGCCGTCGGACAGGGCGTCGAGGTTCGTCGCGGGGTCGTCGCGGTCGAGCCCGAGGTCGAGGGCGAAGTGGTTGCGGGTGCCCGCGGAGATCACCATGAACGGCACGCCGTGCTCGGCCGCGACGCCGGCCACGAGGGCCTGCGTGCCGTCGCCGCCGGCGACGCCGAGGAGGTCCGCGCCGTCGCGCACCGCCTGCCGCGCGAGCGCGACGATGTCGACCGTGCCCTCCAGCACCGCCACCTCGGCGCCGAGCGCGCGGGCGCGGTCGACGAGGTCGAACCGGGCGACCTTCCCGCCACCGGACCGCGGATTCATGATCAGGAACGGTCGCTGCGGCGCGGGGGTCTCGTACTCCGGCTGCCCGGTCGAACCGGCGGACCGGTCGGCCAGCGCCGCCCGTCCCGCCGCTGCCGCCCCCGCCCAGAGCGTCGCGGTGACGACGACCACCCAGACCATTTCCGCGCGTGCGAACAGGACCGCGACGGCCACCAGCGCCGCCACGGCCGTGACGGCGGAGAGCCAGCGGATGATCCGGCGGTGGGTGAGAAACCACCAGGTGGCGACCAGTGCCGCCGCGACGGCGGCCACGGCGGCACCGATCAGCAGGAGGCTGCCCCGAACACCGGCGGCTGCCAGTGGGACCAGGGCCGCGGCACCCGCCACGAGGAAGGCGAGTCGGGACAGCCACCGTTGCGTCGACCGTGGCACCGGTGCCGGGTTCGACGGATGAATCGCCGCGTCGGGCATCGTGACGCTCCCTTCGCTTGCTGCGATCCGGTTCCCCCTGCCGGTATGACCTTCCGCGCCGGGCACCGATGGCGACATCACCCCGGCTGGATGAGGCGGTGCTCCGCCCCGACGGAGACGGTCTTCCGTAACAGCAAGAAGGTGTCCACCGCCGCGCGGCGGGGAACAGGAGGAACGCCGTGACCACGCGACCCGCGCCCGCTGCCGGCCGGCTACGGCACCCGGCCGAGGTGCCGTTCTTCGTCTTCATGGTCGTGCTCAACGTGATCATCATCGCCCTGATCCTGCAGGCCGCGGCCACCCTGCCGTTCCTCCCCGAGCGGTTGCACGACACCGGCTGGGCGAACACCGTGCGCGGCGCGCTGATCGGCCTGCTGCTCCTGATTCCGACGCTGGTCATCATCCGCGAGACGCAGCGGGCGGCGACCCGCGGCACCGCGGTCGAACTGTCGCCGCGCCAGTACGGCGATCTCTACCAGACCGCCGACGAGTTCGCCCACCGGCTGGGGCTGCGGCGCCGTCCGCAGATCTTCCTGGCCAACGGCAACGGGACGCTGAACGCGTTCGCGGCGCAGGCGACCGGCCACGACTACGTGGTCCTCGCGAACGAGCTGTTCGTGAACCTGTACAACGGCAACCGGGAAGGGCTGCGGTTCATCCTCGGCCACGAGCTGGGCCACATCCGGCTGCACCACGTCGCGCTGTGGTACCAGCTCGCGGTCGCCTACTCGGAACGGATCCCGCTGCTCGGGCCGTGCCTGTCCCGCCTGCGGGAGTACTCGTGCGACCGGCACGGCGCGCACCTCTCGCCGAACGGGGCGACCGGGCTGGTGCTGCTGGCGTCCGGCCGGTACACGGAGAACAACGTCGACATCGACGAACTGGTCCAGCAGGGCCGGCGGCTGCGGGGGTTCTGGGTGGGGCTGGCGCAGCTCCCGCGGTCGCACCCGTTCACGGTGCGGCGCCTCGAACGGCTGTACGGGATGGGGCTGTTCAAGTCCCACGTCTCGGGCAACAGGACCGGAGCGCGGACGCCCGCCTGACGCCGAGTAGCGGAGAAGCCGCAGGCCGCGCCCCTCACACGCGTTCAATCGACGCTGGTGAGGGGCGCCTCGTGATCGATATGTTTCATATGCAGCAATTATTTCACCGTCACGCGGAGTCAACTATCCGATACGTGCGATGTGGGCGCCATCGATACCCCGGGAGGCTCCGTCCTAAACCACCCGCTTCCCAATTCCCGGGGGTCCTCATGACAGACGTCGCAATCCGGAGGCCCCTACAACATCCACCACCGGATGACGACGACCCCGTTCTGGCCTCCAAGTTCGTGGTGCCCGAGCCGCCCCGTTTCATGGTGTCCCGGCCCCGGCTGCTGCGGCAGCTCTCGCCCGGCGACTCCGAGCGCGTCACGGTGGTCACCGGTCCGGCCGGCGGCGGGAAGACGCAGCTGGTGGCCTCCTGGGTGCTCGGCACGTGCAAGGCCGACCACGTCGTCTGGATCACGATGGAGGACGAGGACAACACGTCCCGCATGTTCTGGACCTACGTGGTGGAGGGCCTCCGGCGGGCCGGGCTGGCCCTCTCCTCGCTCGCCACGCCGGTGCCGGCGACGTCGGTCGACCGGTCGTTCCTCGTCCGGTTGGCCGCCGGTCTGGCCGACGTACCCGGCTCGGTGGTGCTGGTCCTCGACGGGGTCTCCGCGCTGAGCGACCCGCAGTGGGCCACCGACCTCGACTTCGTGGCCCGGCACGCCGGCCCGGGCCTGCGCCTGGTCCTCGTCGGCCGCTGGGACCCGCCCCTGCCGATGCACCGGTACCGGCTCGACGGGACGCTGACCGAGGTCCGCAGCGCCGACCTCGCGTTCTCCCGGGAGGAGGCGGCGGAGCTCCTCGACATGCACGGCATCAACCTCAGCCCGCCGGCGCTCGGGTCGCTCATGGAGCACACCGAGGGATGGGCCGCCGGCCTCCGGCTGTTCGCCCTCGCGCTGCGCGGCCGCAACGACGCCGACCTCGTCGTCGACCGGATCACCGGCGAGGAGGCGACGATCGCCGAGTACTTCACCGTCGAGGTGCTGCGCACGCTCCCCGCCGAGGTGCGCGGTTTCCTGCTCGACACCAGCATCCTCGACACGTTCACCCCCGATCTCGCGCAGGCGCTCACCGGACACGTCGACGCCGCGCAGATCCTCGCCGAACTGGAACGGGAGAACGCGTTCGTGCGGCCGACGGGCGAGCGGTCGCTGGCCTACCGGTACCACCGGCTGTTCGCCGAACTCCTGCGCGCCCGGCTGGCCGGCGCGGACCCGGACCGGATCCCGCGGCTGCACCGCCGCGCGGCGCAGTGGTTCGCCGAGCACGGCCAGGTCGTCGACGCGGTGACCCATGCCGTCCGGGCCGGTGACTGGGGCACCGCGGCGGCGACCATCGTGGCCGACCTGTCGATCGGAACGCTGCTCATCGAGGGGCGGACCGGCCGGCTCGGTGTGCTGCTGCGCGGCATGCCCGACGACCTCGACCACCCGGAGGCCGCGATCGTGACCGCCGCGCTCGCGGTGGCCGACGGGAACCCGGACCTGTGCGTGGCGCACCTGTCCCGCGCCGAGAAGATCATCGCCGGCGACGCGACCGCACCGACCGACGCGATGACGCTGGCCCGCGTCCTCGTCGAGGTGCGACTGGCGGAGGCGTGCCAGGACCCGGCGCGGGTCATGCGGGCGACCTCGATGGCCGAGGCCCTGCTGGCCACGGTTCCGGCCGACCGGCTCGGCCGGCACCCGGACCTCCACGTGCTCGTGCTCGCGGCCAAGGGCATGGCCAAGAGCTGGATCGGCGACGTCGACGCGGGCACCGCGGCCCTCACCGAGGCCGCCATGTCGGCCGGCAGCGGCTGCGAGACCGTCAAGATCGCGTGCCTGCAGCATCTCGCGCTCATCCGGGCCTACGAGGGCCACCTCCGGGAGGCCGAACGGCTGGCACACCAGGCACTCGAACTCGCCGACCGGTGCGGGCTCGCCCCCGACCGCCGGCCGGTCGGTGCGGCGGTCACCCTGGCGTGGGTGGCGGTCGAGCGGTACGACATCGAAGCGGCCGCGCACCACTTCCGCGTCGCCGATCCGCGCAACGGCGGCCCCGCCGGCGGGCCGGCCGCGGTGGCGTACGCCCTGGCGAAGTCGCGCCGGCTGCAGTCGCGCGGCGAACTGCGCGGCGCGATGCACGCCCTGCGCGACCCCGAGCTGACGAACGGTCCGCCGCCGCCCGTGTGGCTGGCGGAGGAGACCGCGCTCACCCGGGCCCGGCTGCTGATCATGATGGGGATACCCGACGAGGGGCTCGCCATCGTCCGCGGACTGCCCGATCCGGGCCACCCCGGCGCGGCCGTGGTGCGGGCGGCCGCGATGCTGGCGCGCGGTGAGCCGGAGCAGGCGGCGCTGGCCGTCGGTCCGGTCACCGAGGCCACCGGTGTCCGGACGCCGGTCGCCGTCGACGCGTGGCTCGTGCTGGCCACCGTGGCGGTCCAGACGGGCGACCCGGGCCAGGCCCGGACGGCCCTGCGGCGCGCCCTGCAGCTCGCCGCTCCCGAGAGCCACCGGCGCTCGGTGTACCAGGTCTGGGCGCAGCTGCGCCGCGGGCTGCGCGACGACCACGAGCTGGCCGAGCAGTACCGGGCGCTCGCCGGCGGTACGGCGGCCGCGACACCGGCGCGGGCCCGTCCGGCACCGGCGGATCCGAACCAGCTCGTCATCGTGGAGCCGCTCAGCAAGCGCGAGATGGAGGTTCTCGGCGGAATGGCGGCCATGCTGCCGACCGAGGAGATCGCGGCATCGATGTACGTCTCCGTCAACACCGTCAAGACACACGTGCGGAGCATCCTCCGCAAGCTGTGCGCGTCCCGGCGGAACGAGGCCGTCCGCCGGGCCCGGGCCATCGGTCTCATCTGACCCGGAACGCCTGTCACCCGCGCGGGATGAGGAGTTGAACCGCCGGTGTACGACAGGCTTACGGGCGGGGATGGAGGCCAGCGATGACGTTGATACCGCTGCCGGCGCACCGCCCGGCGTACCGGACGCGAAGAGGCGTCGACGACCACCCACTACGTGAACTGGCAGCAGTACGACGCGAACTGGCGGCGGTCCGGCGCGAGCACACGGCGCTGACCCGCAAAATGGCCGGGGAGGTACGCCTGCGCCCGTGGCAGGTGGAGCTGCTCAAGCTCCAGGCGCACCTGGAGTCGAACCGGATGCGCATGATCGTCCTCTTCGAGGGGCGGGACGCCTCCGGCAAGGGTGGCGCGATCCGGCGCGTCACCCGGTACATGAACGCCAAGCACTACCGGGTGGTCGCCCTCGGGAGACCGACGGACGAGCAGCGGGCGCAGTGGTACTTCCAGCGCTACGTCGCCCACTTCCCGACCGGCGGCGAGATGGTGCTCTTCGACCGCAGTTGGTACAACCGCGCGATGGTCGAGCCCGTCCTCGAATTCTGCACGCCCCGCGAGTACCGCGATTTCATGCGCGGCGTCACCGGTTTCGAGCGCGACCTCGTCCGGCAGGGCACCACCCTCGTGAAGCTGTACTTCAGCGTCACGCGGGAGGAGCAGGCCCGCCGGTTCGGCCGCCGCGGCGAGGATCCGTTGCGGCAGTGGAAGCTCAGCGAGGTCGACCTGCAGGCGCAGGACCGCTGGGACGACTTCACGCAGTACAAGTACGACATGCTCCGCCGGACGGGCACCCGGGCCGCGCCGTGGGTGATCGTGCGGTCGAACGACAAGCAACGGGCCAGGCTGAACGCCATGAAGGTGATCCTCAACGCGGTCGACTACAAGGACCGGAGCTCCGAGCTGGATTTCGCCCCCGACCCGACGATCGTGGTGTCCGGTGCCGACGAGATCGCGTTGATGGAAGCAGAACGCCGACGCAACGGCAGGTTCGCCGGCTGAGCCGGCGCACCGGGAAGCAGGGGGCGACGTGAGTGAGGCAACGTACCAGGTGCGGATCGCCGGAGCGGTCCCGGCCGAGTTGCTGCAGGAACTGAGCGACCTCACGGTGACCGTCGAGCCGCCGGAGACGGTGCTCTACGGATGGCTGCCCGACCAGTCCGCGCTGTTCGGCCTCATCGTCCGGCTCCACGGCTTCGGCCTTGAGGTCATTGAGGTTCGGCGGCTGGCCGGTGGCGAGGACCAGGATCAGGATCAGGATCAGGAACCGGAACAGGACCAGGACCAGGACCAGGAACCGGAACCGGAACCGGAACAGGACCGGTCGGGGTGGTAGCGGGGGCCGGCGTCCGCCGGCCCATCCACACCAGCAGTTGACGGTGGACCGCGTCGGCACCGACGAGGTCCCCCTCGACCGGCCACCCGGCCGGACGCACCAGGAACGGCCGGTTCTGCCAGCCGCCGAGGCCGCCGTGCGACCCGATCAGCTCCTCGAACGCGTAGACCTCGTCGGTGGCGGGGTCGAGTGCGCTGTTGACCACGACGTCGCCGACGTGCGGCAGGCTGTCGTGCCGGCGCACGTCGTCGGCCGCGCGCGGACCGAACGGACCGAGCGGATCGACACCCTCGACGAGGCCGGTGGCGAGGAAGTGCCGGCCCGACGGTCCCAGCACGACGGGCCCGCGGGCCCGGGTGCGGACCATGACCCAGCCGATCCCCGGGTGCCCGGTGAGCCCCGGCAGCAGGCGCGGGTGCGCCTCGTCGAGGTCCTCCATCGTCAGCCGGCCCGGCCGGTCGATCAGGTAGACCATGCCGAGGTTGCCCGAGGCGACCACGACCGTCGGCTCCGGGGTGAAGGTTCGGACGAGCCCGTCCAGGCCGACGCCGTACCGCTGCAGGAACGTGGCGCCCTGGCTCTGGCCGTGGTCGGACAGCACCACGATCCGGTACGGACGCGGTGCCGCGTCGGCGACCAGCTCCAGGGTCGCGAGCACGCCGTCGAGGCCCTCCAGCGCGGCGAGCGACTCGGGCCGGGCCGGGCCCGCGTGGTGGGCGATCTCGTCGTAGTCCACGAAGTCGCAGTAGACGGCGGGCGCGCCGCGCATCAGGTGCTCGGCGATGATCGACAGGTTGATGTGCCGCATCAGGACGTTGGTGACGCCGCGCAGCACCACGTACGCGGCCGGCCGGGGCGTCCGCGGCTCGACGTTCCGCACCCGCTGGCGGCGGGCCTGGTGCAGTTCCTTGACCATCTCGCCGGCGGTCAGCACCAGCGCGTGCGTGAGCCCGAACGGGTCGAGCAGGAACGTGGTGAGGTAGCGGGCCGGGCGGCCGGGGCCGCCCCGGCGACCGGCCGAGCTCATCGTCAGCAGGCTGGTCGGCGCGTCGCCGGAGAACACGTTGCTGACGCTGACCCCGCCGTCGGCGAGCAGGCCGCGCCCGGTCGACATGCGCGCCTCGACCATCGCGCTGTCGGCGGGACGGTTGGTCACGACGAGCCGACCCGCGTCCTTCTCGTACCAGCGGAAGGCCGGTATCTGGTCGCTGGTGCCGTGCAGAAGGCCCGCCTGGCTGGCCGGCGTCGTGGCGGGAAGTTCGGCATGCCACTCGGTCAGGACGTGGCTGCCCGAACGCAGCCAGCGTCCGAGCGTCGGCAGGTTGCCGCACCGCACCGCCCACTCGGCCAGCGGCGCCGACAACCCGTCGACCTGGATCAGGAGCACGCCCGGCACCGTGGTCGCCGGAGCCGCCCGCCGGTACCGCCGGTTCACCCTGGTCAGGTGCCGCGCCATGACGGACAGGTCGCCGGCGGTCACGAACCACAGCACCAGCGAGACGAGCGCGCCGTACAACCAGGACGCCCAGAACGCCGACCAGAAGTCGTCGACGCGCACCCCCGGCGTCACCGACAACGCCACGTAGACGAACAGGGCCTGGCTCAGCAACCAGCCGAGCCCGACGCCGGCCCAGCCGACCCGGGTCAGCAGCCGTACGAGCGCCGGACGCAGCACCGCGGCCAGGGCGCCCAGAACGGCGGCCAGCACCAGCACGGTCCACCCGCTGTCGGCCGAGATCCCGGGCACGAGCCACACCGTGGCGCCCAGCGCCGCCCAGTCGAGCAGCACGATGCCGAGCAGCCGCGGCAGGTGCCGGGCGGTGAGGACGTCAACGTTCTCCATGGGCCGCCTCCGGGTGCCGTGGTTCCCCCGGCACCGGACGGCCGAGGCGGGACGTGGATCTCGGGGTCGGGGCGTCCGTCGCGGCGGCATCGCCGGTCGCCATGCGGGCGCCGAACCGCTCCGCCAGCGGTGACGCGGTGAGACCGTGTGCCACGACGCTCAGCAGCACCGTGGTCACCACCACCGCGACGGCCGCGCCCGCCGCGTCACCGACTTCCTCGATCGCCAGC
>NZ_BOPG01000020.1 GCF_016863635.1 Virgisporangium aurantiacum
GCCGCGCCCGCCGCGTCACCGACTTCCTCGATCGCCAGCAGGGCGAACACCACCGAGGCGAGGCCGCGCGGCCCGAACCACCCGATGAACAGGACGGCGGGCCGCTTCAGCCCGGCGCCGACGAGCGTCGCGGCCACCGGGACCATGCGCATGACCGTGAGGCTCAGCACCGCGTACAGCAGGACCTGCCAGCTCAGGTGGTCCAGGATGATCGGGACGGCGACCGCGCCCACGATCAGCCACACCAGCAGCGACGTGAGGCCGGCGGTCTGCTCGACGTAGACCACCGCGCCCGGATGTCCCCGCCCCGCGACGTGGCCGAACGCGATGCCACCGACGAACGCGGCGATGAAACCGTTGGCGTCGATCGTGACGGCCAGCGTGTAGCACACCAGCGCGAGCGCGAGCACCGCCGGACCGGCGAACGCCTCGTCGATCCAGCCGCGCCGGCGCGCCGTCCGCAGCACCCCGGCACCGGCACCGGCCACGACCACGCCGACGACCACGCCGAGCGCCAACTGGACCAGCGCGTGCACGGCGCCGCCGCCGTGCCCGTGCTCGGACGCGGCACCGGCCAGCGCCACTAGCACCACCGGCGTGATGATGCCGTCGTTGAGGCCGCTCTCGACGTTGAGGACGCGCCGGATCCGCACCGGCACCGCGGGATGGGTGATGACGACGGCGCCGAGCGCCGCGTCGGTCGGCGCCAGGGCCGCGCCCACGAACAGGGCGAGCCACAGGCCGAGGCCGCCGAACAGCGCCCAGGCCGACAGCCAGCCCGCCACCGCCGTGATCGGCAGCGCCACGGCGAGCAGGCGGACGTAGAGCCCGGCATCGGACCGGAGCTCCCGCACGCCGACCCGGGCGGCGTCGGAGAACAGCACCCACACCAGCGTGGTCTCGGCCAGGATCTTGAGGCTCTCCGCCTCCGCGCCCTCGGTGGAGATCGCGGCGGACAGCGAAACACCGAGGGCGACGAACACGATCGGGGCGGTCAGGTCGGCCCGTTGCAGCCGGGCGGACAGCACGCCCCAGGCGAACACCGCCGCACCGACGGCCGCGAGGACTCCGGATGTCACGACTCACCTCACCCCGGAGACGGTCCGCGGGCATCGCACCGTGCGGATGAACGCCGTGCGAATGGGCACCGCACCGCCCGGGTCATCCGCCGGGGATGGCGTGGCCGGGTCGGCCGCTCGGCGAGCATGCAGCGGTAGGAAACGGATCTGACGGAGAGAGGCAGTCGGGTGATGCGGTTGCTGTTCGCCATCGCGTGCCTCCTGCTGCTCGCGCTCGCGCTGACGCAGTACCTGCGGTGGCGTCGGGTGGTGCACGCCGATGGCGCGTTCCGGTGCCAGGTCAGGCTGTCCGCCGGCTGCAACCGGCAGTTGCCGCGGTTGCGGGAACGGTGGTCGCGCTGCCGGTTGCGGGCCCGGTGGGTGGGCGACGAACTCGTCGTCTGGAACCGTCCGGTGCTCCTGACCTCCGTGCGGCTGCGGGGCCGGATCTGCCGCGACGGCGTCTACCGGCTCACGGTCCTGGATGTGAAGCGGTGCGGCTACCGGCCCGTCGCCGTCGAACTCGAACTCACCGACGGATCGCGGATCGAGGTGGCGACCGTCGACGCGGCCCGGATGGAGCTCGTCGGCCCCTACCTCACCGCGGCCCTGAAAGAACTGCCCCGCGCGCCCCGGCGCCGGCGGCACATCCGCGGATCGGGCTCGTGACCCGATCGGCCCGTGTCACCAACACACAATGAAAGGTGGACCGCCATGTCGGACACCCAGCAACGCCAGGAGGGCGCCGCGCCCGCCCCGTACACCGACGTCCGCCGGAACGAGCCGACCGGATGGGTCGGCCTGGTCATCTTCGCCGGGGTGATGCTCGTGATGCTCGGCGGGTTCCAGGCCATGGAGGGCATCGTCGCCATCATCCGCGACGAGTACTACCTGGTCACCCGCAACGGGCTGATCATCGATCTGGACTACACCACGTGGGGCTGGATCCACCTGGTCCTCGGGCTGCTCGCCGCGGCCGCCGGGGTCGGCATCTTCGCCGGCCAGATGTGGGCCCGCGTGCTGGGCATCGTCATCGCGGTGATGAGCGCGCTGGCAAACATGGCGTTCCTGGCCGCGTACCCGATCTGGGCCACGATCATGATCGCCGTCGACGTCCTCATCATCTACGCGCTCTCGATGCACGGCCGTGAGGTCAAGGCCCAGTACTGACGCCGTCGACGACCGGGAGTGCGATCGTGGGTCAGGGCAGCGTGGGCCAGGGGCCAGCGCGGCCGTTCCGGCCGCCCCGGTTCCGCGGGCGGCCGGACGGTCTCCGGATCGGTTCGGCCGTTCCGGGACCGCCGGCCCGTCAGCCCGTGCCCCGCGGCGTGGTCGTCCTGCTGGGAATGGCGGGCGCGGTGGTCGCGGTCGCCGGGATGCGGGCGACGGCGGGTCTCCTGTCACCGCTGCTCCTCGCGCTGATTCTCACCGTCACCGTCAGCCCGGTGACCGGCTGGCTGCGCCGCCTCGGCACACCGGCCTGGCTCGCCGCGGTGGCGACGGTGACGATCCTGTACGTCCTGCTGTTCCTCCTCGCCGGCGCGCTGGTTCTCTCGATGTCCCGGCTCGTCGACCTCGTGCCGACCTACCAGGACGAGCTGTCGAACCTGCGCGGCGACCTCCTGGACGGGCTGAGCGCGGTCGGCGCGGACTCGCAACCCGTCCGCGACCTCGTCGGGCAGCTCGAACCCGGCGCGTTGGGCGGCCTGGTCGACGACCTCTTCGACGGAGTGGTCGCCCTCCTGTCGAACGCGGTCTTCCTGATCGCGGCCCTCCTGTTCATGTGCCTGGACGCCGCGCACTTCCCCAGCCGGTTGGCCACGGCCGCGCGCGACCGACCCCAGGTGGTCGTCGCGTTGCGGACGTTCGCACAGGGCACGCGGCGTTACCTCTGGGTGACGACGGTGTTCGGCCTGATCGTCGCGGCGTTCGACACCGGGATGCTGTGGATGCTGGGAATCCCGCTGCCGCTGCTGTGGGGTCTGCTCTCCTTCATCACCAACTACATCCCCAACGTCGGGTTCGTCATCGGGCTGATCCCACCGGCGCTGCTCGGACTGCTCGAGGGCGGACCCGACCTGTTCCTCAAGGTCGTCGCCCTGTACTGCGTCATCAACTTCGTGATCCAGTCGATCATCCAACCGAAGATCGTCGGTGACGCCGTGGGCCTGTCGGTGACGGTCTCGTTCGTCTCGCTGATGTTCTGGGCGTGGGTGCTCGGCCCGCTCGGCGCCCTGCTCGCGATCCCGTTGAGCCTGCTGGCCAAGGGCCTGCTGGTCGACATCGACCCGGCCACCCGGTGGGTCCGGCCGCTGATCTCCAGCGATACCGGCGATCAGGTCTCCGCCGACCCGCCGCGGCCCGCCCGGCGCGGAGCGGGCCGGGGCTGAACCGGCTCGCCGGGCTCGTGCCGTGGCTGGTTCCGCGCGGCGTCCGCGGGTCGGGGTGGGGCGTCGATCCGGACGGCGTCGATCCGGACGGCTTCGATCCGGACGGCGGCGGGCGCCTGCTCCCGGCACAACAGGAGCAGGGCCCGCGCGTCGGCCTCGGTCGGAAGGCTCGGGTCGAGCGACCGGGGCCAGAGCCGGGCATGGTGCACGGCCGCCGCCTCGGCCGCGTACACCAGCACCCGGCTGATCAGCGTCAGCAGCGTGAAGATGCCCGCGACGGTCGCGAACCCGCCGTAGACCGGGCCGGCGCCCGTCACCAGGACGGTCAGCAGCACCGCGCCGACGTTCAGCATCGCGGTGACCGCGACCGCACCCACGACGGCCGCCGGCCAGAGCGACCGCAGCGGGGCCGGCCGGTCCAGCAGCATCTTGCTGCACGCCAGCAGAACGGCGAAGGCGACGAGGCAGGTCCCGAGCGCGCCGAGCACCCGTCCGGTCATCGGCAGGCCCGGCAGGGCGGCGACAGCCACCGTCAGGACGCCGACGGCGACCACACCCGCCAGCAGGATCGCCACCGTCACCAGTGCACGCGCGAGCCGGACCACCACGTTGACGCGGGCCCACCGGGGCACGGCCGCGATGTGGTTCACCGCGCGGTCGACGGAGTACACCACGCCGCTCGCCGAGAACAGCAGGCCGATCAGGCCGACGGTGAAGGGGAGGGTCGACGTCGGCAGTGCCGCCAGCGCATCGTCCACTGTGGACCGTAGCGTCGCCGGCACGATCGCGTCGACCACCCGCTGGCGCAGTTCCGCGTCACCGACCAGCGCGCGGGACACCACCGCCACCCCGAGCAGCAGCAGCGGAAAGACGCTGAGGAACCCGTAGTACGCGATCAGCGCCGCGTCCCGCCCGGCCTCGTCGTCGTCGTACTTGCGCAGCACCGCGTACGGGAACGCCACGGCCGGGTGCCGCCGCTGCCACCGGTCGGCCCGGGCGAGGATCCGCGTCCACATGCGTTCTCACCCGCCTGAGCGCGTGGTCATCGGCGCCCGCTCCACCGCGGTTCGACGTCCTTCCATTCCTGTTGCCACGCCGCCATCCGCCGCCGGTCCAGCCACCAGCGCACGCCGAGCAGGACGCCGGCGTGCACGGCCACGAGGAGCAGCGCGATGAGCAGCCCGACGCCGATCGCCGCGCCCATCGGGTCGGAATCGGGCCGTTCGCCGGGGTTCCCGGCCGAGTCGGTCCAGATGAGGACCGTCGTGCCGGCGGTTCCCGGTGCGGGTGGGATCACCGGTCCCACCCGCCGGGTGCCGTCGGGTGCCGTCCACTCCGCCTGGACGGCAGCCTTCGCCTTTCCGTCCTCGCCGTAGACGGGGATGAAGTCGCCGGTGTCCTGCAACAGGACCGCGTGCACCGGGACGAACCGGTTCCGTTGCCAGTCGGCGGCCGCCGCCGCTCGGTCGTAGGCGGTCTCACCGCTCCGCCAGACCAGGACCGGCCCACAGGCGACGACGGCGACCGTCAGCACCATCGCGAACCACGCCTCGGCCCGGTCCACCCGGCGGCGCAACGGATTCGGACCGATCCCGGCCCAGTGAACGCGGCGACCCACGCCTCCAACGTTCTCCGCCGGCGCGGATCACGGCATCATCCGGCACGGACGATGCCGCCCGTCGACCGACGGGCCGATGGCGTGTCACCCGGGAACGGGCTCAGACGTCGAACGCCGCGTCCTCGACCTCGTCGCCGTGGACGATGAGGGCGAAGATGACGAGGACGTTGAACACGATGATGGACAGGTTCCACAACGGGGTGGCCGCGTAGAACGCCAACGCGGAGAAGGTGCTCACGATGGCCAGGAAGATCGCGATCACGCGGGCCCACAGCTGCGACAACATCACGCCGAAGCCGGCGACGATCGCCACGACGCCGAGCGCGATGTGGGTCCAGCCCCAGGTCGCGAAGTTGACGGGGACCAGGAGTTCGTCCTTGGCCACCAGGAAGTAGTCCTCGTCGAACAGCGCGACGACGCCCATCAGCACCTGGAACAGTCCGACCAGGAGCATCAGTGAGGCGGCGAAGAAGATCCATCCGACCCAGGCACGGGAGTAGTTGCTCATGCGCGTCGTCCCTCCGGCGTGATGGTGGTGGGATCCAGTGTCGGCACCGGTCGGCGGGGCTCGCCTCCTCCCGGCGGGATGACGCCCGGTCAACAGGTGTCGGCCATGGCGGTGCCGAGGCGGTGGACGGTCTCCCGCAGCCAGGCCGCCGCTTCGCCGACGGCCGACAGCGTCATCGGGCCGGGGTCCGCCTTGGCCGCGGTGACGGTGCCCGCCAACTGCTCCGCCGCCAGTTGGACGGTGTCGACCTGCGTCGCGTAGAGCTCGCGCGCGTCGTCGAGCAGTACCTCCAGGTTTTTCCGGAGCGCCTGCAGATCGGTGCGCACCTGGGAGAGGCCGTTCTCGCTGATGTTCGCGTTCCGCAGGTCGTCGGCCGAGGCCTGCACCGCGTCGTAGCTGTCGCAGACGGCAGCGGAGTGCTCCTCGCCGGCGCAACCGCCGAGGAACGCCGTCGCCGCCACGACGGTCACGATCGTCATCGTTATGGGTCGCATGCCACGAAGCGTGGACCCGAACGGCCCGCAGACATTCATTCCGGCGGGATGAACCGTCGACGGCCCGCTCGGCCGAAGGTGACAGCGACGGCAGCGTCATCCACGTCGAAAGGCGGTACCCGCGCGATGACACAAAAGCGACGGCCCGATGCCCGTGCAATGCGTGACAGCGACAGTCTCACGACCTGGGTCGGCTGGGTGGCGTTCGGCGGAATCGCCATGGCGACGGCCGGCATCCTCAACATCATCCAGGGCTTCATCGCCGTGTTCAACGCCGACTACTACCGTCCCCCCGGAACCGGCCCGGTCGCGACGGTCGACTACGCGGTCTGGGGTTGGGTCCTGGTCGGAATGGGTCTGCTCCTGGTCGTCACGGGCTACGGGGTCATCTTCGGACGCACCTGGGCCGACATCGTCGGTGTGCTCCTGGCCGCCGGCAACGCGATCCTGAACTTCGCGTTCATCTCGTCCTACCCGATCTGGAGCATCATGGCCCTCTCCTTCGACATCATCGTCATCTACGCGTTGACGGTCCACGGGCGTGAGGCCAAAGTTCTGCGACACGTGTAACAGCACCGGCACGGACCAAGGGAGAAGGACGATGACGACGTTCACGGTGTGGAAGTTCAACGATCCGGAGGGCGCCGCGCAGGCCGCCACGGCCCTGAAGTACGCGGAGAGGGATGGGCTGGTCGAGATCCACGACCACGCGGTGGTCACCTGGCCCGTCGGCGCGGCACGACCGTCCACTGAGCACGGACACGAGGGCCAGTGGCGCGGGGTCGGTTGGGGCGCTCTGTGGGGGGTGCTGATCGGTGCGCTGTTCTTCGTGCCGGTGATCGGCGGCGCCGTCGGCGCGGGCATCGGCGCCCTCAGCAAGGCGACCGAGGGCACCGGCATCGGCAAGGACGAGCTGACGAAGATCCGTTCCGAACTGACGGAGGGCACGTCGGCGCTGTTCGCGGTCACCGAGAAGGGCGACCTCGACCGCCTCGGCGAACGCTTCCACGGCATGAACAGCACCCTGATCTCCACCAACCTCACCGAAGGCGAACGCGAGGTCCTGCTGGAGACCTTCGGCAAGCACTGAACGCTTGCGGCACAACCGATTCGGCGGGCACCTCGGGTGCCCGCCGGACCTGCGTGAGATGGCTCAGTACGGGGTCGGGATGTAGTGGAGGGGGAGCTTCGGGTCCTTGTACCCGTCGGGCTTCTGGCGCTTCGGGAGCGTCACCTCGGGCAGGTGCTGCGGCTTGTACGGCACGGTGTTCAGCAGGTGCGTGATGATGTTCAGCCGCCCGCGTTTCTTGTCGTCGGTGACCGCGACGTACCAGGGTGCCCACGACGTGTCGGTGGCGTGGAACATGTCGTCGCGGGCGCGGGAGTAGTCGTACCAACGGCTGTACGACTTCAGGTCGAGGTCGGAGAGCTTCCACGTCTTGCGGGGGTCGTTGATGCGGTTCTTCAGGCGCCGGGTCTGCTCCTCGGGGCTGACCTCCAGCCAGTACTTGACCAGGATGACCCCCGAGTCGACGATGGCCTTCTCCACGGCCGGAAGCTGCTGCAGGAAGGTGCGCGTCTGCTCCTCGGTGCAGAATCCCATGACCCGCTCGACGCCGGCGCGGTTGTACCAGCTGCGGTCGAAGATGACGACCTCACCGGCGGCCGGAAGGTGCGGCAGGTAGCGCTGGATGAACATCTGGGACCGTTCGCGCTCGGTCGGCGCCGTGAGCGCCACGACCCGGAACGTCCGCGGGCTGACCCGCTCGATGATGGCCTTGATGGTGCCGCCCTTGCCGGCCGTGTCGCGGCCCTCGAACACCACGCACACCTTCGCACCGGAGGATTTCACCCACTCCTGCAGGGCGACCAGTTCGCCGTGCAGGCGGCGGAGTTCCCGTTGGTACTCCTTCTCCTTCATCTTCTTGCGTCGCGGTTCGGTCACTTCAGCCATCGCCTTCTCCAGTCCTGTCGTCGGAACGTGTCCGGGCCGGTTCGACCGCCTGCCGCACGTCGATGGCGGCCCGCGGTGAGCGCCGCCGGCGGATCCACTTGCCGACCTCGATGACCAGCAGCAGCGGCATCGTGAGGCCGATGCAGGCCAGCCACTGCGGTCCGGTCAACCGTTGGGTGAGAAGGCTGTCCTGGAGGAAGTCGACGCGGGTGGCGAGCACGATCAGCCCGACGGGGATGAGCGCGATCGCCGCGGCCTTCAGGACCGGCGGTGCCAGCCCGCTCGCGGGGTCGCGCCGGTTCGCCATCGCGTTGACGACGGTGCCGAAACCCATCACGACGAACGTCATCGTGAGCGCGGCGCTGGGCGCGTCGACACGCGGCTCGTCGGGGCCCGCGACGAGCGGCACCAGCGCGCCGAGGAACAGCGTCACGGCGTACAGCAGCCAGAAGAGGATCGAGTTCCGGTTGCTGATCGGCACCTTCGGGTCACGCGGCGGGCGGCGCATGACGTCGGGGTCACCCGGGTCCTGGGCGATGATGAACACGCCGCTCGCCGTCGCGAAGAACAGCAGGTACAGGACCATCGACGGGGTCATCGCGACGCCGTCGTTCAGGTTGAACGCGGTCGCGGTCACGAAGAGCAGCACCAGCGACAGCAACTGGGTCATCTGGTAGCGCACGTAGGCCACGATCTTCTCGTAGACGCGGCGGCCGATCTCCACGGCGCGCACCAGCGTCCCGAAGTTGTCGTCGGTCAGGATCATCCGGGCCGCCTGTTTGGTGACCTCGCTCCCGCTGCCCATCGCCACACCGATGTCGGCCTGCTTCAGCGCCGCGGCGTCGTTGACCGCGTCACCGGTCATCGCGACGATCAGTCCCTGCTCCTGCATCGCCCGGGCGAGGCGCAGCTTGTCCTCCGGCGAGACCCGGCCGAAGACGTGCAACTCCGGCAGCCGCCGGGCGAGTTCGCGGTCGTCCATCGCCGCCAGTTCGGTGCCGGTGATCGCACCGGGCCCGAGGCCGAGCGTCTCGCCGATCGCCTGCGCGGTCACCGCGTGGTCGCCGGTGATCATCCGGACGTCGATGCCGGCGCCGAGCGCGGTGTGCACGGCCGCCTTCGCCTCCGCCCGCAGCGGGTCGATCATGCCCACCATGCCGACGAACACGAGGCCGTCGGTGAGCGACATCGGGTCGGCCACCACGGTCGGCAGCTCGTCGTCGGTGACGATCCGGGCGGCGAACGCGAGCACCCGCAACCCTTTCCGGGCCATGCGCTCGTTGGCGGCGTCGATGTCCGCCCGCACGGCGTCGATCGGCTCCTGCGAGTGCAGGACGGTACCCGCGTGGGAACAGCGCGCGAGGACGACGTCCGGGCCGCCCTTGACGAGTTCGAAGACCTGTTCGGTGCCGTCGACGCGGATCCGGTGGAACGTCGCCATGAACTTGTAGTCGGAGTCGAACGGGACCTCGCCCAGGCGCGGGTACAGCCGGCGCGTCTCGTCGGCGTCGACGCCGAGCTTCGCGGCCAGCACCACGAGCGCGGCCTCCGTCGGGTCGCCGACCACGCTGCCGTCGTCGGCGACGGTGGCGTCGCTGTCGAGCACCAGGCCGAGCGCCAGCCGGGTGAAGTCGGGAACCGGCGTCCCCGCCGCCGACGCGATCGCGCCCGTCTTGCGGTAGCCCGCGCCGTCGACCGTGAACCAGGTGCCGTTGGAGTAGATGGTCGAGACCATCATCTCGTTCATCGTCAGCGTGCCGGTCTTGTCGGTGTTGATGGCGCTGGTGGCGCCCAGCGTCTCGACGTCGGCGAGGTTCTTCACCACGGCCTTCGCGTCGGCGAGATGCCGGGCCCCGAGCGACAACAGCGCCGAGACGAACGCCGGCATGCCGGTCGGGATCGCCGAGATCGCCATCGCGGTGCCCAGCAGGAGGATCTGGTCCAGCTCCATGCCCCGGATCGCGGCGATGACGACGATGAAGGCGACCGCGGTCCACGCGATCGTGCCGAGCACCTTGGTCAGCGCGCCGAGTTCCTTCTGCAACGGCGACCGGGTCCGGGCGACCGACTTCAGCATCGACGCGATGCGGCCGAGTTCGGTCTCCATACCGGTGGCCGTGACGACCATCGTCGCGGTGCCCCGGGTCACCGACGTGTTCTGGAACAGCATGTCGGACTGGTCGCCGAGTGGAACGTCCACTGTGGACAGTGCCTCGGCACCCTTCGGCACCGGGGCGCTCTCCCCCGTCAACGCCGCCTCCTGCACCTCCAGCGTCGCGGAGTGGACGATCCGCCCGTCCGCCGGCACCAGGTCGCCGGCCTCGACGTGGACGATGTCACCGGGCACCAGGTCCACCGCCGGCACGAGGGCGATCGTCCCGTCGCGCAGCACCCGCGCCTGCGGAACCTGCAGGCGCGACAACGCGTCGACGCTCGCGCGGGCCGACAGCTCCTGCCGCGCGCCGAGCACCACGTTGAGCGCGATGAGCAGCGCGACGATGACCGCCGTCGACACCTCGCCGATCAGGAAGCTGACGACCACGACGGCCACCAGCATGATGTTCATCGGGTCACGCAGCTGCGCCACCGCGATCATCAACGCCGACGGCGGCTTCTCCGCGACGATGCGGTTCGGCCCGTACCTCTCCATCCGCGCCGTCGCCTCGCCGCCGGCGAGACCGGTACCGACGTCGCTGGACATCGCGGCGACCACGGCGTCGGCGTCCTGGGTGAACCACGGCCGCCGGGCATCGGCACCGACGTCCGGTTCCGCCTCGACGGCACTGGTCGTGTCGGTCATGAAGCGCCTCCTGTCCGTGCCACCGGGCCGGTGACGTCGAGCCCGTCCTCCACCGTCTGTTGACCTCCCGCGGGTCGCCTCACCCCGCATGGATGGTTCGGCGCCGGTGGGGGGTTACCGGACGCCGCGCAAGCCATCCGCGCCGAGCGATGTCCGCCCGGTGCGGGCCGCCTACGGTCGGCCCACGACATCCGGTCCCGGCGATGAGGAGCGTTCGATGAAGCTGTCCGTACCCGGCGCGTTGCTGCTGACGGCGGCCGTCGTTCTCGGACTGGGCGCGTGCGGCGACGGTGGCGGGGACGGCTCCTCGTCGCCCAGCGACCGGCCGACGGTCGACCGGTCCGTCACCCGGACCCCGGACCAGGAGACGGAGACGCCGTCCGACGATCGGACCGGACGGCCCACCCGGACCCAGGACGCGACGCCGACCGCCCAGCCACCGGCGACGCGGACCCAGCCGCCGACCCAACCACCGCAGACCACGACCCGGCCCGAGCCGGCGCCGACCACCGCCCAGCCGCCACCGACGCAGGTCCAGCCGACCCGTGGGGAGGCCGCTCCCCCGGCCCAGCCGCCCGCGGCCACCACACCGCCGGCGTCGACCGAGGCGGCGGCCTCCGAGACGTCCGGCCTGACCGACGCGGGGTGCCTGCTGCTGATCCTCCTGATCGGCCTGGGGGTCGGCGGCCTGGTGATCTGGCGACAACGGCGCGGGTCCGACTGGGACGTCGAGGCGTCGACGCTGGTGGGCGCGACCACGGCCGGCCTGAACCGGCTGCCGACCGTGCTGGTGACCACGACGATCGGGGAGCGCGCGCTGGTCTGGCCGCCCCTGCGCGACGACCTCGGCAGCCTCATGGGCAGCTGGGACGTCCTCGCCAGCGGAACGGGCGACGCGGAGCGCCGGGACTGGGCGGTCGAGGTGCGCACCCGGTTGCAGGATCTGGTCTTCGCCGTCGACCAGGAGAACGAGGTGCTGGCGGCGGACCGGGAGTGGCAACTGCTGCGGCCGCGGGTGGCCGCGGCCGAGGAGGCCCTGGCGGCGACGCTGGCGGCACGGCCGGGAGCGACCCCGCCGGGCCAGCCCGCCTACGCGCAGGCGCAGGCCGGATACCCGGCCGGCGGTCCCGGATCGGTTCCACCGGCCGAGGCCGGGTACGAGGCCGGATACCAGCCCGGATACCGGTCCGGACCGGTGCCGCCGGCCCAGCCCGGATCGGCCTCACCGGCTCCGGCCGGGACCCGGCCCGACCAGCCCCGGCCCGACCAGCCCCGACCCGACCAGCCCCGGCACGCGTATCCGCCCGAGCCGGCCGGACCCGCGGGAACCGGGTATCCGCCGGAACCGTCCGGGCCGACCGGAACCGGGTATCCGCCGGGGCCGTCCACCCGCGGTTACCCGCCCGAGCCGCCCGGCCCGGGTCCCGACGATCCGCCGGATCCGCCGGATCATGCCCGGCACCGGGCCTGACGGCGCTCATCTTCCGCGGGTGACGACCGGGCCGGCCCGGAAGCGCAGGCTTCCGGCATGGTGACCGCGCAGCCGACCCGCCGCGCCGGGCGGGCCAGCCTCCTGCTGGCGGTCGGCGTGCTGGCCGCGGTGGCGTTCGCCGGCCGGGTGGGTCCGCGGCACACGATGGTGGTGGCCGGCCCGGTCGGCGCGGTCGCGATGCTGGTCGTGGGCCGGCGGGCCGGTCTCACCCTCGACGCGGTGGGGCTGGACCCGCGGACCTGGCGGCGCGGCGCGGTGTACGCGGCGGTGTCGGTCGCGGTGGTCGGCGCCGTGTACACGGTGGGCGTGCTGGTGCCCGCCACCCGGGCGGCGTTCCTCGACGAGCGGTACCGCGACGGCGTGCGGACGGCGCTGGTCAACGCGTTCGTCGTGATCCCGCTCGGCACGGTGCTGTTCGAGGAGGTCGCGTTCCGCGGCGTGCTGTGGGGGCTGGTGCGCGTCCGGCACGGGACGGTGCGGGCGACGGCGGTGTCCGCGGCGCTGTTCGGCTGCTGGCACGTGCTTCCGTCGCTGCGCCTCAACGAGGTCAACCCCGCCGTCGCCGACGTGGTGGGTCCCGGTGCCGCCGGGCGGGCGCTGGCGGTGGCCGGTGCCGTCGTGTTCACCGGCGCGGCCGGCGTGCTGCTGTGCGAACTGCGCCGGCGCAGCGGCAGCCTGCTGGCGCCGGCCGGGCTGCACTGGGCCGTCAACGGTCTCGGCGTGCTCGTCGCGGCCGGCGTGGCGCCGTCGACCGGCTCGTGAAGGTCGTGAGGATCGTGAGGATCGTGAGGAGACGTGTGTCATGACGCGATCGACACCCCGCACCGAACCCGCACCGGCGCCGCCGGACGCGGAACCGTCCCGGTGGACGCGCGTCCGCGGTCGCCTGCTCGGCCGGTGGCACTACGGCTACGTGGGCCTCGTCGGCGCCACCCTGTTCTTCTGCCTGTCGTTGACGCCGTCGCTGCTTCCGCGCGGCCCCGTGCTGCAGGGCATCCTCGGCGGGATCTCGGCCGCGATCGGCTACGGCCTCGGCGTCCTCGCGGTCTGGCTCGTCCAGGGGTTGACGACCCGGCGGCTGCCGGAACCCGGCCGCATGGCCTGGTGGTGGCTGGCCGGCGTCGCCGCGGTCGCCGTGGCGGTGTTCCTCTACCTCGGCTTCGGTTGGCAACGCGAGATCCACCGGTTGATGGGGGTCGACCCGCCGGCCGGGCCCGGTTCCGTTGTCATCCTCCTGGTCGCCGTGCTGCTGGGGGTGGGCCTGGTCGGGCTGTTCCGGCTGCTGCGCAAGGGCGGCCGGGCACTCGGGCGGCTCCTCGGCCGGTGGATCCCGGCGCGGGCGGCGGCGGTGATCGCCGGCACGGTGGTCGTCGTGCTCGCGCTCGGCGTGCTCAACGGCGTCGTCATCGACGGGTTCTTCGCGATCACCGACAACTCGTTCAAGACCGTCAACGGCGAGGGAACGCCCGACAACAAGTCACCCACCTCCGCCAACCAGTCGGGCGGCCCGGGTTCGGTGGTGACCTGGGCGTCGCTCGGCCGGCAGGGCCGGGTCTTCGTCACCGGGAGCCCCAGCGCGTCCGAACTGCAGGCGTTCTCCGGTACGACGCCGCGCGAACCGATCCGCGCCTACGTCGGCCTGGAGTCGGCGCCGACCTCGCGCGAGCGCGCGGCGCTCGCGGTCCGCGAGCTGGAACGGACCGGCGCGTTCACGCGGAAGATCTTGTGCGTGGTGACGACCACCGGCACCGGGTGGATCGACGAGCAGGCCGTCGACCCGCTGGAGTACATGTACAACGGCGACACCGCCATCGTCGGGCTGCAGTACTCGTACCTGCCCAGTTGGCTGTCGTTCCTGGTCGACAAGGAGCGCGCGAAGGAGGCCGGCCGCGACCTGTTCAACGCCGTGTACGGCGCCTGGTCGAAGCTGCCGGCCGCACAGCGTCCCAAATTGTTGGTCTTCGGCGAGAGTCTGGGCTCGTTCGGCACCGAGTCGGCGTTCAGCGGGGTCGACGACATCCGCAACCGCGTCGACGGCATGGTGCTCGTCGGCCCGCCGAACAGCAACGACCTGTGGCGCGAACTGGTGGCCGACCGCGAGCCCGGCACCACCGAGATCCTTCCGCAGTACGGCAACGGCGACACGGTGCGGTTCGCCGGAGAGCCGGGCACCGACCTGGACCAGCCGTCACCCGCCTGGGACGCCCCGCGCGTGGTCTACCTGCAGCACCCCTCCGACCCGATCGTGTGGTGGTCGCCCAAGCTGCTCGTCAGCCGGCCCGACTGGCTCGACGAGCCGAGGGGCGCCGACGTGCTCCCGTCGATGCGGTGGCTGCCGTTCGTGACGTTCTGGCAGGTGACGGGCGACATGGTGTTCTCGACCGGCGTACCGGGCGGCCACGGGCACAGCTACGGCACGCAGACGGCCGAGGCCTGGGCCCGCGTCCTGCCGCCGGACGGCTGGACGTCCGACCGCACCCGCGCCCTCACCGACGTCATCCGTTGACGGCGCGACGCATGGCGGCCGGCGCCGGTGGGTATGCGGCCCCCTGTCCCGGTTCGAGCCGGAACAGACCAGAGGAGGCCACGCGTGCAGATCCAGGTCCACACGGACAAGAACGTGAAGGTCAGTGACGGAATGGTCCAGCATGTCGAAGACCAGGTCGAAACGGCGCTTTCACACTTCCGCGACCAGATCACCCGCGTGGAGGTGCACCTCAGCGACGAGAGCGACGTCGACAAGCGCTGCGTGATGGAGGCACGGCCGGCCGGGAAGCAGCCGGTGGCCGTCACCCATCACGCCGCCTCCGTGGGCGAGGCGTACAGCGGCGCCGCCCACAAGCTGAAGACCGTGATCGAGAGCAGGTACGGTCGGGCGAAGGACCACAAGGGTGCGGAGTCCATCCGCCACCTCGACGTGGCGGACGAGGCCTGACCACCCCGCGTGGATCTTCTGAGTGGTAGGTACCGGCTCCTGGGCAAGCTCGGCGTCGGGGGGATGGCGCCCGTCTGGGAGGCGCACGACGAGGTGCTGGACCGGACCGTCGCGGTGAAGTTGCTCACGCCGGAGCACACGGCCGATCCGGAGGCGTTCGCCCGCGCCAGCAACGAGGCGCGGTATGCCGCCCGTATCGCGCACCCCAACGTGGCCGGCGTCTACGACTTCGGCACCACCCGCCGCGGCCGTCAGGGCGCCGCCTACCTGGTGATGGAACTGGTCCAGGGGCCGCTGCTCAGCGACTACCTGCGGCAGGGGCCGCTGCACCCGGGGTTCGCGGTGCGGGTCTGCGCGGAGGTCGCCGCCGGGCTCGCCGCCGCGCACGCGCAGGGCATCGTGCACCGGGACATCAAGCCCGCCAACGTCATCCTCACGCCCACCGGGGCGAAGATTCTCGACTTCGGCATCGCCGCCCGCGTCGGCGCCGTCGACCATCCACCGGACGGCCTGGTGCTCGGCACACCCGCCTACATCGCGCCGGAGCGGTTGGACGGCAGCGTGGTCGGACCCGAGGCGGACATGTACGCGCTCGGCGTCCTCTTCTATCTGACGCTCACCGGGCTGATCCCGTGGAACGAGTCCACCGACGACGGTCTCCTCCGCGCCCACCTCGACAAGCCGCCGCACCCGCTGCCGCTGATCGAGGCGCTTCCGCCGGAGGCCGCCGACACCTGCCACGCCTGCCTCGACAAGGATCCGGCGCGCCGGCCGACCGCGATGGCCGCCGCCCTCATCCTGGCCGCGAGCGTCGACGCGCAGGTGTACCTGCCGCCGCTGCCGGTCCTCGATCCGCCGCCGGGAGCCGGCGGTCCCTGACCACCGGCTCCCCTGTCGGGGCTACCTCACCGCCGTCGGCGGAACGGACCTATGCCGCCGCCGCGCTTCCGCAGCTTCCAGCTCTCGTAGAAGATGAGGCCGATCATTCCGAGCTGGGTGATGGGATCGCTGAGCTCGATGTGCGGTCCGTGGTGGCCGACGTCGACCCCGGCCTCCGCCCACTCCCCGCCGCGCCGGACCGCGCCGACCCGGGCCTCCACGTCGTCACGCCGACGCTGGATCGGGTCCTCGAAGCCGGAATCGGCGACGACCGTGTTACCGTCCGCGTCCCGCTCCAGCCACCGCCGGCCGTCGCACCAGCAGCCCTCGGGGTGATCCGGGAGCCCGCCGTTGACCTCGCCGCCGCAGTTGTGCACCAGCACCGGCGTGTCGTCGGCGACCACGTAGTACGTGTGGATGTCGTCGACGGTGAGGTCGTACATGATGCGGTCGCCGGTGTAGTTGGCGACGGATTCGACCACGGGAGACGTCGGTGCCGCGGCGGCGCTGTCGGTCGTCGTGGCTTGGGCGCCCAGGAGGACGGCGCCGATGAGCGCTCCGGCCGCGACGAACTGCTTGGCCTTCTGGTCCCAGAACGGGTGCTTCTGCGTCGTCCGCACCGTGGCCGTCCTGCCGTCCGCGGTGCGCACGTTGACGTCGGTCAGGTCGCGGTCGCGGTTGATGTGCTGTTTGGTGACCGTCCGCTCCTCGGTCCGCCCGGTGGCCGGGTCGGTCGCGATGACCCGGTCGCCGATGCGAATGTCCTTAATGGACTTCGTGGCGCCGCCCGCCATCAGCACCTTCGTGTCGGGCGAGAAGCTGTGCGGCTGAACGGAACAGGACGTGCGGCTCTTGCCCCTGCCGGCCGTGACCGCGCCGAGCACGGTGCTCATCCCGACATCGCGGAGGTTCACCTTGCCGGTCGAGGCGAACTGGGTGACGGCGTCGCTGACGCCGCCGGCGGCCCCGCCGGTGAGCATGCGCCCGCCGAGCGACCCCGCCGCGGAACCGAGCTTGCCGGCCAGGGCGCTGGCGATCTTTCCGCCAACGGCGCCGCCGAAGACGCCCGCCGCGCCCTGCAGCGCACCGGTTCCGAGCGAACCGAACGCGTCGCCCCAGTTGTGGATGTTGCCCTGCGCGGCGTCCTTGGCCAGGTTGATGATCGCCGCGGCGCCGACCATGCAGGCGACGGCTCCGGCGCCCGCCGTGGCGGCGGTGCAGGCGATGCCGGCCGCGATGCCGCCCACGATCGCGGCGACCTCGATGATGGCGTTCTTGTGGTCCTTCACCCACTTCTCGGTGGCGTGGTAGGCGTCGGCGACCTTCGAGGCGGCCTTCTTCACCGCTCTGACCGTCTTCGCGACGATCTTCTTACCGGCCTGCTTGACCCGGTTGTACGCGGATTTCAGCTTCTTCTTGGCCGCGGCGACCTTCTTCGCGACCCACTTCTTCGCCGACCTGACGAGCTTCTTCACCTTGCGTTTGACGGCGTTGTACTTCTTCTTGACCCACTTCTTGGCCTTCTGGTACGTGTGCTTGACGAACCGTTTGACCTTGGAGACAACCTTCTTGACGGCCTTCTTGACCTTCTTGACGACCTTCTTCACGGCCTTCTTGACGGCCTTCTTGACCGTGGTGACCTTGCGCGAGACGTACGACGTCGTCGCGTGGTAGACGGCGGTGGCCTTCTTG
>NZ_BOPG01000021.1 GCF_016863635.1 Virgisporangium aurantiacum
CAGCCACGACCACAGGCCGGACAGTGGGAAGTTCGGACCGTCGGACGGCAGGTCCTGGTCGACGACGACCATCGACAGAACCAGTAGCGCCGCTGTCAAGGCCGCGATGCGTCGAGCGCCTCGAAACCAGTGTTGTAGCGATCCCCGTTGCGCTCGCATATTCGCCGCCTTTCAGCGGTGCATTTCAATGTGTCGATATAATGGACCGCTACATACCGGGCGGGCAATAGAAACTTTCTTTCATCCCGCCCGGTATGTATTCGTCCTGCCCGGTACGTATTTCGCGGCTCGACTTACCGCGGAACCGCCCGTCCTACGGGGCGATCAACTGGAAGATCTGGTCGTCGGTGAGCGCGCCCTGGAATGCACGCGCGTCGTCGACGTCACCACGCCACCAGTCGGTGTTGCCACCGTGCCACTTGCCCCGACCGATCCGCATCGGCCCGTCGGCGTGCCACGCGTTGCTGTGACTGGCGATCGCCACCAGCACACCGTCGACGTAGAGCCGCAACTGCATCGCGGACGCGTCGTAGACGCCGGCGACGTGCGTCCACACGTTCGCCGAGACCGGTTGCGACGACCGCGCAGTCACCAGCGTCTCGAAGCTGGAGTCGCTGTTGGGCAACGTGAAGGCCCAGTGGTTCTCCGCCGCCAGGTACTGCAGATAGAAGCCACTGTTGGTCACGCCGTCCTGGCTGAGAATCGTGGCGTTGGTGGAACCACCGCTGTAGCGCACCCACGCGGCCACCGTGAAGCTCTGGTCGGTACGCACCACCGGCGTGGCGCTCGCCGCCGTGCAGGCGCCGTTGGCCACCAGGGAACCGCCGACCCAGCCTGTGCCCCACGTGCACCCGGACGCGGTCAGCGGGCGACCCGACCCGGACGAGTCCGCGGCGACGGTGCCGCTTCCCTCGTCGAGCTTCCAGTAGCCCGCCGCCGTGGCCGTGGCCGCCGCCAGGTTGGCGATCGCGCTCGTCGGCAGCACGGTCTGGTAGACGCGCACGTCGTCGAGGTCACCGGGCCACCAACCGACCTGGGCGCCCCGGTACAGGCCGCGCCCGATCTGCAGGCCGCCACCGGCGGTCCAGATGCTCGAGTGCAGCGCGGTGCCCTGCAACTGGCCGTCGACGTACAGGCTCAGCTGGCCGCCGGCGGAGTCGTAGACGCCCGCCAGGTGCGTCCACACCTGGTACCGCGGCGCCGCCAGGGACACGGCCTGGCGCAGCACCTCGGTGTCGGTGTCGGTGCTCGCCATCCCGAACACCCACCGGTCAATCGTGTTGTCGTACCGCAGGTAGTACCCGCTCTGCCGGGTGCCGTCCTGGCTCACCGCGGTGAAGGAGCCCGAGCCGTGGTCCAGCTTCACCCACGCCGCCACCGTGAAGCTGGCGTTGGTGCGGATCGGCGCCTGCGCCGTGCCCAGCGAGCCGGTGGTCCCGGCGAAGCGGGCGGCACCGCCGATGCGGCCGGCGGTCCACGACACCGGGCCGGTCGCGGACGCGGTCAGGTTCGATCCGGACGCGTCGGCGGCGGTCGTGCCGGAGGTCTCGTCGAGCTTCCAGTGGCCGAGCGGCATCGTCGCCAACCGCACGTAGAACTGGTAACCGATGATCGGTCCGAGGTTGCCGCCGGCGTCACGGGCCTGCACGTAGAGCGTGTTGAGGCCCTCGACGGTCGGCGTCACGGAGACGGTCGCGGTCGCCGGCGTTCCGGTGCCGGTGACCACAGTGGACGGTGGGAACTCGTTGAGCCCGTAGCGGTAGCTCGTCACGTCGCTGTCACCCGGACCGGGCGTGAACGTGAACGACCCGGGAACACCGACCCCGCCCCGGTACACCGGTTCGGATCCCTGCGGTGTCGACGGGTACTGCGTCGAGGTGACGCGGGGCGTGTCGATCGGCGCGCTCTGGTCGATGGTCAGCTCGCAGAACGACGTGAAGTCGCTCTGGCCCAACGTGTTCTCGCTGCGGACCCGCCAGGAGTACGTGCCACCGTTGACGAACGTGCCCGCCGGAACCGTGGTCGACGCCGCCGACCCGGACACCGTCACCGCCGCCTCGCTGATCTTCGAACCGCCGGTCACCCACCACTCGAACCGGGCCGTGGTGGCGGTCGTGTCGGCGACCGTCGCCCGCAGCGTCGGCGTCAAGGTCTGGATCGACGGGCGGTTGGCACCGGTCACGCACGGCAGGCCCGGGTCGATCGTCGGGTTGGTCGGCACGGCCGGCGCGGTGTTGTAGTCGACGATCAGCGTGGGGTTGTTGGCGAACTTCTTCCACGCGAACGTGTCGGTCTCGCTGGTGGCGCGCAGGCCCAGTGTGAGGTCGTTCGCGTTGGCCGCGGCCGACGTCTGCACCCCCGCGAGAACGTTGAAGTCGACGTTGCCGTCGGGGCAGGAACTGTTGTACCCCTTGGCGACGTTGAGCGTCTGCAGCTTGGTGATCCACGACGGCTGGGCGTTCCACGTCGTGTTGGCGTTGATCGCCCCGGTCCGCCACACCTCGACGTTCCGGGCGCCGCACGACCACGCGTGGTTCTCGTAGGTCCGGAACGTGGCCGCGACGATCTGCTTGCCCTTGACCGTCGAGGTGTCCATCCGGAAGAACGACCGGTTGGTCATCCCGCTGTCGTTCTCGTGCCCGACCCGCGCGATGTCGGTGCTGTTGAAGTACTTGCTGTCCGGATGCGCCTTCCAGACCGAGGTCCAGGCGAGCCTGCTGCCGGTGAACCGGACGCTCGGGTCGAGGTACACCGGGAACTTGGTGCCCGGGTCGGTGAGCATGCCCTGGTCGGGCGTGATGGCCAGCCCGTCGGCCGCGGCGGCGGTGCGCATCGCCGCGTGCCGGCCGGGGTTCGCGGCGGCGGCGAAGCCGCGCGCTCCGACGTCGCCGGTGCTGCTGTCCCACATGAGCGGCGTGCCGGCGTGGAAGACCGTCGTCCCGGACGCGTCGACGTGGGAGATGTTGCCCGCCTTGTCGACCTTCTGCGTCAGGCCGACGGTGCTCGTGGGCAGGCGCAGCGTCGCCAGGTCCTTGTGCTTCGCGGCGGCCGGCGTCTTGACGACCACCACCTCGGAGAAGCCGAGCGAGTCGACGGTGACGACCAGGTCGACGTCGGGCAGCACGTTGCGGTAGGTCGCGGTGTCTCCGACGAGCACCGGTGCCGGCAGGGTGCCGGGCCAGCTCATCGCGAACTCGGTGCCGCGCCACCCGACCCGGGCCAGCGGCGTCGAGCCGCCGCCGGAGAGCACGACCGGGACCGTCGTGGCGACCGGCCGCACGGTGCCGTCACGGTAGACGCGCAGCGTGGCGTCGACCGGCGCCCAACGGTTGCCCTGGCGCACCCGCACCGGCAGGGCGTTCTGGACCATCGTGAACGTGCCGTCGGGATTGGCGAAGACCTCTTCGGTCTCGGTCCGCTTGTCGGCGACCGCCACCCGAGCGCCGGTCTGCCGCGCCAGTGTCCACGCGGACGACTCGGTCGCCCGCTCCGCCGCCGCGCCGACGGTCGGGTCTGTCGTGGGTGCCCTTCCCGGCAGCGACGGCGCCGCGCCGGCGGGCATTGCGAAGGCGACGGCACCGGTGGCCGCGCACAGGAGAAGGGAAAAGATACGACGCACGACGAACCCCCGTGAGCATCGATGACATCCAAGACATGGATGGTCATCAAAGCTAAGGTTGTCGATGCAATTAGACAATGCCCGTTCGGATGATTTACTTCGCGTGGGCTCTTGGCATCAGACCTTCGCGACGGCGTCCTTCACCCCGGAACGGATCGAATCGGACGATCCGGTGTTGACGACGGCGAGCGGCGCTCCGCCGGGGTCACCCCCGACGGCGACGAACCGGACCCCGGGGAACTGCTTGTACCCCTGCACCATCGAGGCGACCGGCACCGGGCCGGCGGCCACGATGACCGAGCACTTCTGGGTGCCGAGCGTGTTGAAGAACGTCACGCCGTTGTCGGCGGTCTGCGGACCGGCGATCGCCAGGTACTGGACCTGGACCCGGTTGGCGAGCGAGGCCTCCTGCATGCCGGCCCAGGCGGGCTTGGCGAGGTCACCCTCCAGGCCGGTCTGGTCGGTGAGGAGGCAGGCGGTCACCTCGCGGTAGTCCCGCTCCCGGGCCGCCGGCGGCGCCGGGTCGTCGGGCCACAACAGCACCGACAGCCCCACGAGCACCACGATGCCGGCGATCACGCCGGCCACGATCTTCTGCTGACGCGTCCACGTGCCCACCCGTGACTCCTCTCCCCGTGGCGGCGAGCATAGCCGCATATCGATGCACGGCGGAATGCCCCGGCCGGGAACCCTTGCCTCTTCGATCGAAGTGACTCTATCCTCGGCTAGGAAAGCGCTTTCCTAGAGGTGACGGGACTGTCAGCGACCGCGCGCACCACCTCCTCCCCCGCGCGCCGCCGTTCCGCACCCCCACGTCGGAGCCCGCCACGGCCTGCCCACCCGGGCCTGCCCCGACGCCCGCCAAGGAACAGAGGGAAGGTCACGCAAGCATGAGGAAACCAGTCGCACTGCGACTCGGCGCGGTGGCGGCCACGACGGCCGTCGTCGCGGCAGCCGGGGTCGCCGTCCTGACATCCGGAGCGTCGGCGGCGACCGGCGGAGTCACCGGCTTCGCCACGCAGAACGGGGGCACCACCGGCGGCGCCGGCGGCCAGACCGTCACCGCCACCAGCGGCACGGCCATCCACCAGGCCCTGTGTGGCCGGGCGAGCAGCAGCACCCCGATCATCATCCAGGTGTCCGGCACGATCAACCACGGCAACACCACGAAGGTGTCGGGCGACAGCTGCAACACCGCGGCCGACAAGATCGAGCTGAAGGAGATCAGCAACGTCACGATCGTCGGTGTCGGCGGCGGCGCGGTCTTCGACCAGTTGGGCATCCACATCCGCGACTCGAGCAACATCATCATCCAGAACGTCACGGTGCGGAACGTCAAGAAGTCGGGCTCCCCGATCTCCAACGGCGGCGACGCCATCGGCATGGAGAGCACGGTCCGCCGGGTGTGGGTCGACCACGTGACGCTCGAAGCGTCCGGCGGCGAGGCCGAGGGCTTCGACGGTCTCTTCGACCTCAAGGACGACGTGCAGTACGTGACGCTGTCCTACGCGATCCTGCGCAACTCGGGCCGCGGCGGCCTGATCGGTTCGAGCGAGAGCGACACCGGGAACAGCTTCATCACGTTCCACCACAACCTGTACAGCAACATCGACTCGCGCACGCCGTTGCTGCGCGGCGGTGTCGCGCACATCTACAACAACCACTACGTCAACCTGCACGAGTCCGGCATCAACAGCCGCGCCGGCGCCCGCGCGAAGGTCGACAACAACTACTTCGAGGACTCCAAGGACGTGCTCGGCACGTTCTACACCGACCAGCGCGGCACCTGGCAGGTCGGCGGAAACGTCTTCGACAACGTCACGTGGTCGAGCCCGGGCACCGACAACTTCCCCGCCGGTCCGAACGTCACGTCGACCACGACGGTCAGCATCCCGTATTCGTACACATTGGACGGTGCCACCTGCGTGCCGAGCGTCGTCGCCGCGACGGCCGGTGCCAACAAGGGCAACCAGGTGTCGAACGGTAGCTGCCAGCCGACGAACCCGACCCCGTCGAACCCGGGCACCTCCGGCCCGACGAACCCGACCCCGTCGAGTTCCCAGCCCTCGCAGCCGCCGAGCGGAACCAACCTCAGCATCGGCGCCGGCTCCGACGGCTCCAGCAAGGCCAGCGGCACCAGCTACGGCGACGTGCGCGACGGCAACATGAGCACCTACTGGTCGCCGGCCGGCACCACCGGCTCGATCTCGATCAAGTGGAGCTCCGCCACCACCGTGTCGCGCGTCAACATCCGCGAGGCATCGGGCGCGACGGGCGTCATCGGATCGTGGCGGCTCGTCAACGCCGACACCGGCGCGGTCCTGAAGACCGGCACCGGTGCGGGCGTGATCACGTTCTCCGCGACGTCCCTGAAGAAGCTCACGTTCGAGATCGTGAGCGCGAACGGCACCCCGCGGATCGCCGAGTACGAGACCTACGCCTCGTAAGCGGTCATCCACCCGCATCCGGCCGGTACGGTGGTCGGATGCGGGTGGTTATCGCGGGTGGACACGGGAAGATCGCACTGCTGCTGGAACGGCTGCTCGCCGATCGCGGTGACGAGGTCGTCGGGCTCGTCCGCAACCCGGCCCACGTCGACGACGTGACGGCGGCCGGCGCGCGGGCGGTGGTCTGCGATCTGGAGGCCGCCTCCGTCGAGGAGGTGGCCGCGCACCTCGCCGGCGCCGACGCGGTGGTGTTCGCCGCCGGTGCCGGGCCGGGCAGCGGGATCCCGCGCAAGGACACCGTCGACCGGGGCGCCGCCGTCCTGCTCGCCGACGCGGCGACGGCGGCCGGTGTCCGCCGGTACGTGCAGATCTCGTCGATCAACGCCGACGCCGCGCCGGCGACAGAGACCGACGACGTGTTCGGCGCCTACCTGCGGGCCAAGAAGGCGGCCGAAGACGACCTGCGCGCCCGCCCGCTCGACTGGACGATCCTGCGCCCCGGCCGGCTGACCGACGACCCGCCCGCCGGCACGGTGCGGCTCGCCCCGAAGGTCGACGGCGGTGCGGTCAGCCGCGCCGACGTGGCGGCGGTTCTGGTGGCGCTGCTCGACACCCCGGCGTCCATCGGCGCGGTGCTGGAACTGGTGGGCGGCGACACCCCGATCGATCAAGCGGTGGCCGCGGCGGTCTGAGCTTCCCGCGCGTCGATGAGTTCCTCCCAGTGGTCCTGCGCCCAGGCGCACATCACGGCCAGCGGGTGGAGCAGGCTGCGGCCGAGCGGCGTCAGGTCGTACTCGACGCGGCCGGTGTGCGCGGTGCGCGACACCAGGCCGTCGCGTTCGAGGCCGCGCAACGACTTCGTGAGCGCCTTCGCGGTGACGCCGCGGATCGGGACCCGGAGCTCGGAGAACCGCCGCGGCCCGTGCTCCAGGCAGCGGATCACCATGCCCGCCCACTTGTCGCCGATCCGCATCGGCATGAGCTCCGACGGGCACAGCGGGTCGAACATGTCGGGATCCAGCGGCGCGCGCATGCGTCAACGATAATCGGTATCCGATCGGATACCGACCTCCCGGATACCGTCCGGTCATGGGAAAGATCGTAATTTTCGGTGCGGGTGGTCGGGCCGGGCGGGCGGCGGTCGCCGAGGCACGCCGGCGTGGCCACGTGGTCACGGCCGTCGTGCGGGACCCGGCCCGGCATGACCTTTCGGGTGACGCGTCTTTCGGTGACGCGGTGAGCACGGTGGCCGGCGATGTGACCGATGTGGACAGTGTCGCCCGGGTGGCCCACGGGCACGACGCGGCGATCAGCGCGGTGTACGACCCCGCCGCGAGTCCCGACGCGTTCTTCACCGGCGCGGCCCGTGCCCTGCTCGACGGCCTGCCCCGGGCGGGGGTCGACCGGTTGCTGGTGGTCGGCCTCGCGTCGGTGCTGGCCGACGCCGACGGCGTGCCGCTGATGGACACGCCCGGCTACCCGCAGGAGTACCGCCCGTTCTGCCTCGCCCACGCCGCCGGCGCGGAGGTGCTGCGCGCGTCGGCCGGCGGGCCCGACTGGCTGATCGTCAGCCCGGCCGGCGACTTCGACCACAGCGGCCCGCGCGGCGGACGGTACCGGATCGCTCCGGCCACTGTGGACAGTCGCATCTCGTACGCCGATCTCGCGGTGGCCCTGCTCGACGAGATCGAGACGCCGAAGCACCACCGCACCCACATCGGCGTCGAGGGGGTGACGCCGTAAGGTTGACGGGTGACGATGGGCGGCTATCGGCTCGGCGTTGACTTCGGCACCTCGAACACGGTCGCGGTACTGCGGTGGCCCGACGGGCACGTGCGTCCGTTGCTGTTCGACGGGTCGCCGCTGCTGCCGTCCGCCGTGTACGCGGAGTCCGCTGGCGTGCTCCTGGTGGGCCGCGACGCCGTGCACACCGCCCGGGTGGCGCCGGGGAACTTCGAACCGCACCCGAAGCGCCGCGTAGACGACGGAACCGTGCTGCTCGGGTCGGCCGAGTTCGCGGTCGTGGACCTGTTCGCCGCGGTGTTCGCCCGGGTGTCGGCGGAGGTCGAGCGGGTCGCGCCGGAGCGACCGTCCACTGTGGTCGTCACCCATCCGGCGGCCTGGGGACCGCACCGGCGCGACCTGCTCGCCGCGGCGGCGGCCGGCCTGGGGCCGGTTCTGCTCGTGCCGGAACCCGTGGCGGCCGCCGCCTACCTCGTGCGGGTCGCCGGCCTGCGGGTGCCGGTCGGCGGGCACGCGGTCGTGTACGACCTCGGCGCCGGCACGTTCGACGCGACGCTGGTCCGCCGGACCGCCGGCGGGTTCGACGTCCTCGCGACGCGCGGCCTCGACGACACCGGCGGCCTCGACATCGACGCGGCGCTGGTGTCGGCGCTCGGGGCGACGTTCGGAACCCGCGATCCGGAGCGGTGGCAACGGCTGATGGCGCCCACCACTCCGGCCGACCGCCGGGCGTCCGCCCAACTGTGGACGGACGTGCGCACCGCGAAGGAGACGCTGTCCCGTCGCGGCGGAACGCTGGTGCACGTGCCGCTCGTCGACGCCGACGCGCCCGTCGGCCGCGAGCAACTGGACGCCGTCGCCCGGCCGGTGGTCGACCGGACGGTCGAGGCCACCCGCTCGGTCATCCGCCGGGCGGGGCTCGAACCGTCCGGCGTCGCGGGCGTGTTCCTGGTGGGCGGCGCGAGCCGGATGCCGTTGGTGGCGACGCGGTTGCACGCGACGCTGGGGCTGGCCGCGTTCGTCACCGAGCAGCCGGAGATGGTGGTCGCCGAGGGCAGCCTGTACGCCGACCCGCCACCGCAGGCGGTTCCGGCACAGGCGGTTCCGGCACAGGCGGCCCCGGCTTTCATCCCGCCCGTCAGCCTCGTGAAGCCAGTCCCCGACGGGCTTCCCGCGAAGGCGCGCGGCGCGGGGTGGCGGCGGCCCGCCCTGGCCGCGGCGGTGGCGGTGCTGGCCGTCGTCGTCACGGTCGTCGCCGTGGTCCTGCTGCAGGACGGCGACCGCGATCCGGGCGGCACCCCGACGCCGGCGGCCGCCCGGTTCACGCTCGGCTACGTCCAGACCGGTACCGAGAGCGTGTGGCGGGTCGCGCAGACCCGGTCGATCCAGGAGGCGGCCGGCGCCGCGAACGTCGACCTGGTCTTCGCCGACGGCCAGGGACGGCAACAGATTCAGGCGGACGCGATCCGGTCGCTGATCGAGCGCAAGGTCGACGTCATCGCGTTCTCGCCCGTGGTGACCCTGGGCTGGGACACGGTGCTCGGCGAGGCGAAGGCCGCCGGCATCCCCGTCGTCCTCGTCGACCGCGCGGTCGAGACCGGCGACGCCTCGCTGTACCGGTCGGTGCTCGGGTCGGACTACGCGGCCGAGGGCCGCAAGGCCGGCGAGTGGGTGGTCTGGACGGCCGGGAGCGGTCCGGTGAACATCGCCGAACTGCGGGGCACCACCGGAAGTTCCGTCGCCGACGACCGGAGCCGCGGCTTCACGGCCGCCATCGCCGGCGACTCACGGCTGCGCGTCGTCGTCGCGGAGCCCGGTGACTTCACCCGCTCCGGCGGCGAGGAACGGATGCGGGTGATGCTCGCCCGGTTCCCGATCGACGTCGTGTTCGCCCACAACGACGACATGGCCATCGGCGCGCTCCGGGCCATCGAGGCCGCCGGCCACACGCCGGGAACCGACATCCGCATCGTCTCCGTCGACGGCGTCCGCGACGCGATGACCGAACTCGTCGCCGGGCGGCTGAACTACATCGTCGAGTGCAGCCCGCTCCTCGGACCGCAACTGATGGCCCTCGCGCGCAAGGTGCACGGGGGCGAGACGGTTCCCGCGCGCGTCGCCACCGAGGAGACCACGTTCGACCAGAACCAGGCCCGAGCGGCGCTGCCCGGCCGCCGTTACTGATCTACGGTGGACGGTGATGCGGATGCTCACCTACAGCCGGACCACCGGTTTCCGGCACGAGTCCATTCCCGCCGGGGTCGCGGCGCTCCGGGACCTGGGGCGGCGGCACGACTTCGAGGTGGTCGCCACCGAGGACCCGGCCGCGTTCAGCGCCGCCGAACTGGCCGGCTTCACCGTGATCACGTTCCTCAGCACCAGCGGCCCGGTCCTCGACGACGGTGGCCGCGCCGCGCTGGAACGCTTCGTCCGCGACGGCGGCGGGTTCGTGGGCATCCACGGCGCCGCCACCACCGAGTACGACTGGCCGTTCTTCGGCGACCTCGTCGGCGCGCGGTTCGACGGGCACCCCGAGGTGCAGCCGGCCCGCATCGTCATCAGCCGGCACGACCACCCGGCCACGGCCCACCTGCCGCCGGTGTGGGAGCGCACCGACGAGTGGTACGAATTCCGCACCAACCCGCGCGACGCCGTCACGGTGCTGTTGACGGTGGACGAGTCGTCGTACGCGGGCGGTGGCATGGGCGACGACCACCCGCTCGCGTGGCACCACGGGAACTGCGGCGGCCGGTCGTTCTACACCGCGCTCGGCCACACCGAGGAGTCGTACGCCGAGCCCGCGATGCTCGCGCACCTCCTCGGCGGAATCCGCTACGCCGCCACGGGCTGACGGGTCCGCCGGACCCGCCGGACCGGCTGGTGGACGGCGTCCATACCTAGAACTAGTATGCATAGCAGTTCTAGGTATGGAGCGTCCGCATGCGTATAACCAAGGACCTGGTCGCCGCCTCGGCGACCCCACTTGTGCTGGGCATTCTGGCCGACGGCGAGAGCTACGGCTACGCGATCCTCAAACAGGTCGACGAGCTGTCCGGCGGCGAGCTGGAGTGGACCGACGGCCTGCTGTACCCGTTGCTGCACCGGCTGGAGCGGCTCGGCCACGTCGAGGCGGCCTGGCGGGTGCCGCCCGGCGGCCGAAGGCGCAAGTACTACAGCATCACCGACCGGGGCCGCGCCGAGCTGGCCGAGCAGCGCCGCCAGTGGGCCACGGTCGTCGAGGCGCTGCGCGGCGTGTGGAACGTCATGCCGCCACCCGCGTGGGAGGCCTGATGGAAGACAGTGTGACCACCGACCTGGAGAGCCAGATCGGGGAGTGGCGCGCCTACATCCGCCGCCGGCAGGAGCTGAACGGCGGCGGCGACGCCGACGAGCTCGAAGACCACCTCCGCGACCGGATCACCGAGCTCACCGGCGCCGGCCTGCGCGACGACGAGGCGTTCCTCATCGCGGTGAAGCGGATGGGCAGCCTCGACGAGCTGTCGCGGGAGTTCGCCCGCGAGCACTCCGAGCGGCTGTGGAAGCAACTGGTGCTGCCCGCCGGTCCCGACGCGCCGGCCGCGGCCGGGTCCCGCTACGACCTCGCGGTGATGATCCTCTGCGCCGCCGTGGCCGCGCTGGCGTTCAAGGTCCCGGCCGCGTTCGGCCTTGATCTGGACGACGACGCGATCTTCTACGTGCACAACTTCGGCTTCTTCGCGTTGGTCCCGCTGACGGCCTACTTCGCGTGGCGACGCCGCATCGGCCTGCGCGTCGCCGGGGTGCTCGCGCTGCTGTTCACCGTCGCCGCGGTCGTCGTGAACGCGTACCCGGCCGACGAGGACTCGCAGACCACGGTCATCACGGCGATCCACCTGCCGCTGGCACTGTGGTTCGTGGTCGGCTTCGCCTACGCCGGCGGCGACTGGCGGTCGGACCGCTGGCGGATGGACTTCATCCGGTTCAGCGGCGAGTTCCTCATCTACTTCGCGCTGCTCGCGCTGGGCGGCGGCGTGCTCACCGGCGTCACCGCGGGCGTGTTGAACGCGACCGGCCTCGACCCCGAGGTGTTCATCTCGGAGTGGCTGCTGCCGTGCGGCGCGCTGGCCGCGGTCACCGTGTCGGCGTGGCTGGTGGAGGCGAAGCAGAGCGTCATCGAGAACATGGCGCCGGTGCTCACGCGCGTCTTCACGCCGGTCTTCGCCGTCGCGCTGCTGGCCTTCCTGGTCGCGATCGTGTGGACCGCGAACGGCATCGAGGTCGAACGCGACGTGCTCATCATCTTCAACCTGCTGCTCGTCGTCGTGCTGGGACTGTTGCTGTACACCATCTCCGCCCGCGATCCCGCCACCCGGCCCGGCCTGTTCGACCGGGTGCAACTCGTGCTCGTCGTCACCGCGCTCGTCATCGACGCGATCGTGCTGGCAGCGATCACCGGCCGGATCACCGAGTGGGGCCTCACCGCGAACAAGGCCGCGGCCCTCGGCGAGAACCTCGTGCTGCTCGCCAACCTGGCGTGGTCGGCGTGGCTGTTCCTCGGTTTCGTCCGGGGTCGGGTGCCGTTCGCGCAGATGGAACGGTGGCAGACCGGCTACGTCGTCGTGTACGCGGCGTGGGTGTGGGCCGTCGTCCTCGTCTTCCCGCCCGCCTTCGACTTCGCGTAGAACGTTCGCTCGGAACGTTCGCTCGGAACCTTCGCAGCGAATCTTCACACCGTCACCACCACTCGGGCACGCCGCCGGCCTAGCGTCGGCGGCGTGCCGTTGACGCTGCCGACCCACCCGATGGCCGTCCTCCCGCTGAAGGTGTGGCGCCCCCGCTGGTTCGACGGTGTGGCGCTGGTGGTCGGCGCCGTGGCACCCGACGTGCCGTACGCGATCGACGGCTACCCGCTCCACGTGCGGGCGCACGCGTGGACCGCCCCGCTGTGGTGGGCGGTGCCGCTCGCGCTGGTCTGCGTCCCGCTGATCCGGTGGGCGTCGGCCACCGTCGCCGCGAACCTGCCCGCGGCCGGTCCCCTGCACCTGCGCGACTACGGTGCCCTGGCGGCCGCCCGGCACTCCCGCTGGATCACGGCCGGCTCGGCGATTGTGGGCGCCTACAGCCACATCCTGTGGGACTCCGTCACGCACGACACGATCAACCACCGGCCGATACCGTTGCGGGGCCTCACCACCGAGGCGGTGCCGGGATGGCTGTGGTACGAGGTGGTATCGAAGGTGTCCAATGTGGTCGGTCTGCTCGGCGCGCTCGCGCTGATCGTCCACATCGGACGGACGCGCGCGCTGCGCCGCTGGCACGGCGAGCCGCCGGAGGTCACCCGCCGTCCGACACTCTTCTGGGCAACGGTGGTGACGGTGACCGCGGCCGGAATGGCGACGCTGCCGTTCCAGCCGTACCCGGAACACCTCCCGTCCCAGGCGGTCCGCTGCATGGTGTCCGGATGCGTCGCGCTGGTCGCCGGCTCGCTGGTCGTGACGCTCATGCCGAGCGGCCAGCGGGTACGCCGCACATAGCCGGCGCCCGATAGATGCCATCTCACTATCGGCGCGAGTATCTCCGCCGCCCCTTCGAAACCGGACGGCGCGACGTTATCCTCCGATCGTCTGATCAGGCGCGACCCTTTACGCGGCACAGCCAACGGGAGGTCCACATGATCAAGGTAAGCGAGGAATCGATGCTCGTGGGGGCGACTCTCGCGTCCGCCTCCATCTCCTGATCACTCCAGCGGAGCAACGGCGGATTGCGGTGCGCGCCCGGCCGCAATCCGCCTTGTCTCGCAGCGGCAGGAAGCGAGCGACAGCTTGTCCGGCAAGCCGAAGTTGCGCGACAGCGTCATTGTTCAACACGACGGTCCGGAGGTGGTGTTCCTTCTGACCGGCAGCCGCGTCGTGAAACGCTTCGTCGTCAATGATCACGTGCTGAAAATGATTCCGTTGCTCGACGGCAGTCGGACCGTCGAGCAACTGTGCGATCTGGTCGGTCCCGGGTCACGGGAGGCAGCGGACGAGGTCACGGGGGCGCTCGACGTCATGCGTCGGGAGCGGTTGTTGAGCGTCGTCGACGGTCCGGCCGACGCCGTCCCGCCCGACGATGCGGACCTCGAGCGCCACGACCGCCAGATCAGGCTGTTCCAGGACCTCTGCGACGAGGGCCTGTCCGCCGACAGCCGAGGGATCGAGCTGCAGCGCAGGCTGCGACGGGCGACCGCCGTCGTATGTGGGCTGGGCGGCGTCGGTAGCTGGCTGGTTCAGGGTCTGGCCGCCGCCGGCGTCGGCACCCTCCGCGTCTGCGATTTCGACCGGGTCGAGCGGTCGAATCTGGGTCGGCAGATCCTGTACTCCACGAGCGACATCGGGCGGCTCAAGACGGAGGCCGCCGCCGAGCGCGTCGCGGTGATCGATCCACAGGTGCGGGTCGAGCCCGTCACGCGGAGGATCACGTCGCCGGGTGACCTGAGCGATCTGATCGCGGGCGCAGACGTGGTCGTCGGATGCGGCGATCAACCCAGCCCGTACGTGCTGGCGGGGTGGATCGCCGCGGCCTGCATGTCGTCGACCGCGCGGCCTGCTCCGGTTCCGCACATCGTCGGCGGCTCCTACGCCTACCACGTGGGCATCCTCGGCACCACGGTGATTCCCGGAACCACCGCGTGCTGGCAGTGCGTGCGGGCGGAGACCGCGAATGACCACGGCCGGGAAGGACTCGAAACCATCGTCGCCCGACGAGCGGTCGGCGCGGCCTCCGCTCCGATGAGTGGCCTGGTCGGCCTCGCGCTCACCTGGGAAGCGATGCGTGTGCTCGCCGGCCTGCCGCCGGCCCTGGCGAACAGCTGGAGCGAACTCGACTTCTGGAACCTCCGGGTCGACACGCGGGCGATCCCCCGGCGGCCCGACTGCCCCGTGTGCGGCGGCTGAGGTGGGATCGTGCGGGTCCTGATCATGAGTGAGGGCACGCGTGGAGACGTGCAACCGTGCCTGGCTCTCGCCGTCGCTCTCGCGCGCGCGGGCCACGAGGCCGTGGTGGCGACGTGCACCGCGAACCTGGAGTTCGCCGGCGACTACGACGTCTCCGTCGTCCAGCTCGACGACACCGGGTCGGTGGCCGAACTCGAGCTGGGCGAGCTCTCCCGGCGAACGTCCGGCGGGCTCGCGGGACTCGTGTCCCAGGCCCGCTGGGCCCGGGCCTACCGGCATCACCTTCGTCGCATCCTGAACCGGGCGTGGGACGTCGCGAAGTGCGGCGCCGACCTCGTCGTGCACCCGCCGGAGGTGGTCGGTGCGGCGCACGTCGCGGAGAAGTTGAAGGTTCCGGCCGTCTTCGTGCCGCCGATCCCGTGGGTGCCGACGCGCGAGCTGAGTTTTCCGTTCGTGTCGCCGACCCGGCGGATCCCCGGGGTGTTGAACCCCGCGACCTACCGGCTGCAACGGGCGCTGGTGTTCGCCTACGACCGGCCCATCGACGACTGGCGCGAGTCGACGCTCGGGCTACGCCGCCGACGCGGTCGGTTCAACCCCCTGAGGTCCTGGCACGGCGGCCCGACACCGGTCATGAACACCTACAGCCGGCATGTCGTACCGCCTCCGGGCGACACGCCCGCCCATGTTCGCACCACGGGCTACCTGTTCCTGCCGCCGCCGCCCGCGTGGGAACCGCCACCGGAGTTGACCGACTTCCTCGACCGGGCCGGCACGACGGTGTACATCGGATTCGGAAGCATGATCGGGCTGGACCCCGCGGCGACGTGGCGCACGATCAGGGCGGCGCTCGCCCTGACCGGACTGCGCGCCGTCGTGTGCTCCGGCTGGGGCGGGCTCGCCGCCGCGGACGTACCGGCCACCGTCGCGGTGGTGAACGACGTCCCGCACGAGTGGCTGCTGCCGCGATTGGCGGCCACCGTCCACCACGGCGGTGCCGGCACCACCGGTGCGGCGTTCGCGGCGGGACGCCCGCAGGTGATCTGCCCGTACTTCCGCGACCAGCCGTTCTGGGCCCATCGCGCGTGGACGTTGGGGGTCGCCCCGCGCCCGATTCCGCAACGCGACCTCAATGCCTCGACGCTCGCCGCCGCGCTCACGGCCGCGGTGAGCGACGCGGACATGGCGGAACGGGCCGATCGGGTGGGCCGCCTCGTACGGGCGGAGAACGGCACGGCGACGGCGGTCTCCCTCCTGGAGGCGGTCCACGCCGGGTTCGCGGCGCACCGGCACCCGGCCCGATGATCACCCAGCCCACGGCGCGGCTGTTCCGTTCCGGCACGAAGACCCTCGCCTACGTCGCGTTCTTCAGCATCGCCCTACCGGACACGTTGCTGGGTGTGGCCTGGCCGCAGGTGCACGTCAGCCTCGGCGTCTCCGTCGCGGCGCTCGGCGTCCTCGCGCCGGTGGGCGTCCTCGCCACCCTCCTGTCGAGCGCGTCGGCCGGATACCTGCTGCGGCTCATCGGCATCGGTGCGCTGCTCACGGTCAGCACGGGGGTGAGCGCCGCGGCCGTCCTGGTCCTCGGCACGGCTCAGCACTTCCTGGCGGTCGTCATCGCGATCGCGATGCTCGGGATCGGCTTCGGGGCGATCGACACGGCGCTCAACGCGTTCGCCGCGCGGAACTTCAACGCCCGCGCCATCAACTGGATGCACGCCGCCTACGGGCTCGGCGGCGTCGTCGGCCCGCTGCTGGTGACGAGCGTCCCCGGCCTCGGTTGGCGGTCCGCCTACGTCGTCGTCGGCTTCACGCTGGCCGCTCTCGCCGTGGCCTTCGCGGTGACCTCGCCACGGTGGGCCGGAGCGGAACCCGCCGCCACGAGGGGCGGGGCGGGACCCCGGCCGCGGATCGGTGCGGGCGGCGCACTGGCACGCAGCATCGCCGTCTTCGTTCTCGAGGGCGGGATGGAGGCGGCCACGGGGTTGTGGGGCTTCGTCTACCTCACCAGCGGGCGCGGCGTCCCCACCGGGGTCGCCGGCGCCGCGGTCGCCGGCTACTGGATGTGCTCCTACCTCGGCCGGCTGGCCGTCGGCCTCTTCGCCGACCGGGTCGGTCCGCGCCGGGTGCTCGCGTGGTGCTTCGCGGCTCTCGTTCCCGCGTGCCTGGTGTTCGCGCTCCCCGGCCCCGGCGCGGTGACCGTCGCCGCGCTCATCCTCATCGGCCTCGCCCTCGCACCGGTCTTTCCGCTCCTCACCCTGACCACCGTGGACCGGTTCCCGGCCCGGTACGTCGAACGCATGGTGGGCATCCAGGTCGCCGCGAAGACGGCCGGGGTGGCGGTGGTGCCGGCCGGGGTCGCGCTGTTCGTGGGACGGTTCGGGCCGGCGGTCGTCGGCGTGTGCCTGCTCGCCGTGACCGCGTCCTGTTCCCTGATGTACTGGTGGCTCACGCGGGTGCCGCCGCCGGTTCCGGAACCGGCTCCTTCGCCGGCCGCTGCTCCGCCGCGCGGAGCATCGAGTGACCCGTAGCGAGCACCCCGATCGCCGCGAGGAACGTCGCCCCGCCGATCCAGAACGGCACCGACAGGCTCGTCGACTCGGCGATCTTCCCCGCGGCGTACGGCGCCAGCCCGCCACCGATGAAGCGCACGAACCCGTACGCCGACGACGCGACCGGCCGGTCCAACGGCGAAACAAGCATCACGGCCTGCGTCGTCAGCGTGTTGTTCGTCCCGATGAAGGCGCCGCTCACGATCACCGCGGCCATCACCGCCGCCGGAGTGTGCACGAACGCGGCGATCACCGCCATGCAGCCCGCCAACCCCACGAGGTTGACGTACAGCACCGGCGCCGTACCGAACCGCGCCTGGAGGAACGGCGCGACGAACACGCTGAACGCCGCCACGAGCAGTCCCCAGCCGGTGAAGACCAGGCCCAGCTCGTGCGCGCCGATCTCCATCGGGTACGGGGCGTAGCCCAGCATCGTGAAGAAGCCCCAGTTGTAGAGCAGCGCCATCAGTCCCATGATGAGCAACCCGCGGTGCCGCAGGGCCGCCAACGGCGCGCTCAACGACGTCCGCTTGCTTGGCAGCGCCGTGGGCGGAACCAGCGCGACCGTCGCGACCAGCGCGACCGACATCAGCGCCGCGACCCCGAAGAACGGACCACGCCAGCTGATGCTGCCCAGCTCGCCACCGAGCAGCGGGCCGACCGCGATGCCCAGCCCGAGCGCGGCCTCGTACAGGATGATCGCGCCGGCGAACCCGCCGCTCGCCGACGCCACGATCGTCGACAGGCTGGTCGCGATGAACAACGCGTTCCCGAGCCCCCAGCCGGCGCGGAAGCCGACGATGCCGCCGATCGAGTCGCTGAGGCCGGCCAGCCCGGCGAAGACCACGATCAGCACCAGCCCGATCACCAGCGTGCGCTTGGCGCCGAGGCGGCTGGACACCCAGCCGACCACGAGCATCGCCACCGCCGTGACGATCAGGTAGCTGGTGAACAGCAGCGACACCTGGCTCGGCGTGGCGTGCAGGCTCTCGGCCAGCGCGGGCAGGATCGGGTCGACCAGCCCGATGCCCATGAAACGAGATGACGCAGGCGAACGCGACGGCCCACACGGCCTTCGGTTGCCGGAAGAGGGTCCTCACGCGGTCACCAATCGGGCGAGTGCGGGCAGGGCCGCGGTGATCGCGGCCCGATCGGCCGGGTCCAGGCCGTCGAACATCGCGCGCAGGGAGTCGGTGCGCTCGGTCCGCCGGCGGCGCATCAGGTCGGCACCGGTATCGGTGACGGTGACCACGACGCCGCGGCGGTCGTCCGGACTCGCGGCGCGGGCGACCCAGCCCTCGCGCTCCATCCGCGAGACGAGCTGGGTCATGCCCGGTTGCGAGGCGGCCTCGGCGTTGGCGAGCTCGGTGATCCGCATCGGACCCTCCCGGATCAGCCGGCTCAGCGTCGACGACGCGGTGTGGCTGAGGCCGCCGGCCGTGCTGAGCCGGCGTAGCAGCCGGATCGCGTGCTCCAGGACGTCGACCAGGTCGGTCACGGTCGACGGTTGCATAACGTCCTTATGCATAAGGATATTATGTAACGGGGAGCAGCGGGCCGGCAATGAGTCCCGGGTCACCGGGTGAGCGTTCGAAACCTACGGGACCGTAACTTACACTGGGTCCAACCTCGACCGTCCGATCAGCCGGAGGACGCGTGACTTCCCGATCACCATCCGATCTCGCCCTCCTCACCGAGCTGGAACCCATCGTCGAGAGCAACCTGAACCGTCACCTCAGCACGGCCAAGGAGTGGTTCCCGCACGAGTACGTGCCGTGGAGCGAGGGCCGCACGTTCGACGGCATTCTCGGTGGCGAGGCGTGGGACCCGAGCCAGTCGAAGCTCAGCGACGTGGCCCGCACGTCACTGATCGTGAACCTGCTCACCGAGGACAACCTGCCCAGCTACCACCACGAGATCGCGGTGCGCTTCGGCCGCGACGGCGCCTGGGGCACCTGGGTGCACCGGTGGACGGCGGAGGAGGGCCGGCACGGCATCGCGATCCGCGACTACCTGCTGGCGACCCGCGCGGTCGACCCGGTGGCGCTGGAGCGCGCCCGCATGCAGCACATGGAGGGCGGGTTCACCAGCGATTACGAGAGCGTGCTCGGCGGCATCGCCTACGTCAGTTTCCAGGAGCTGGCGACCCGCGTCGCGCACCGCAACACCGGACGCATCAGCGATGACCCGATCTGCGACCAGTTGCTCGCCCGAGTGGCCGCCGACGAGAACCTGCACATGCTCTTCTACCGCAACCTGCTCGGCGGCGCGTTCGACTTCGCGCCCGACCAGGCGATGCAGGCCGTGCTCGATGTGATCACCTCGTTCCAGATGCCCGGCCACACGATCGACGGCTTCCAACGCAAGTCGGTGCAGATCGCCATGGCCGGCATCTACGACCTCCGCATCCACCACGACGAGGTGGTCATGCCGATCGTCCGGCAGCTGCGCGTCTTCGAGCGCACCGGTCTGTCGGGCGAGGGCGAGCGGGCGCGCGAGGAACTGGCGGCGTTCCTCGAGGGCCTCGACCAGGCGGCGTCGAAGTTCGTCGAGCGCCGCGAGAAGACCAACGCCCGCAAGGCCGCCCGGGCCTGAGCGACGCCGGGCGGTCGCCCGGCGTCGCTCGACGCACGTTGCTCAGCCGGGGCGGACGTGGACGATGTCGAAGCTCCCCGTCGTCCCCCACGTGCGCACGCCCGGCCGGCCGGCGACGAACCGGGTGTCCGTCGCCGAGCCGAGCGTCTGCCAGGTGCCGGCCGGGGTCATCAGCGCCATCGTCAGCCGGTCGCCCTGCACCGCGAACCGCAGGTTCAGGTACGCACCGGTCGGCCACGCCAGCGGACCGTTGGCGAGGTTGGTCCACACGCCGCCGTCGTTCCTCGAGATGACCCACTGCCGGCCGCTCTTCAGCTCGGCCTGGTAGTAGTGGGTGGCGTCCTGGGCGCGGGCGAGCAGCGCGATGCCGCCGTCGGCCGGCAGGGCGTCGGCCCGCACCGAGGCGTCCACCGTGTACGCCCGCCAGCCCGCACTGCCGGCGAGTGCCACGGCGCTGGCCGTCGCGGTCGAGCACAGTTCCCACGAGGCCGGGCGGCACACGCTCCAGGCGCCCGTCTGCGGCTGCCACCCTTGCGGTTGCTGGTCTTCGAAGTCGCTGCTCAGCCAGCTGGGCTGGGCGGTGTGCCGGAGTGTCCACAGTGTACCGTCGGCCACCTGCACGGCGTTGGCGCTGTTCGCCGTCGACCCGCCGCTGATTCCCAGGTACAGCCCGCTGTTCCGGTTGCGCAGCTTCATCTGACCCCCGCCGGTGTCCACGATGGACCATTGCTGGTCGCGTGTGCCGGCGTCGTGGTACTGCTGCACCTGCGCGCCCGCCGCGGTGGAGGCACCCGCCACCGCGAGCAGCAGCCCGCTGTTGATGTTGACGATCTTGTACCAGCCGCCGCCGGCGTCGACCAGGGTCCAGCGGTGGTCGAGGGTGCCGGTGTCGTCGTACTGCTGCACGTTGGCGCCGTCGGCCTGCGACGCGTTCTGCACCGCGAGCACCTTGTTGTTGCTGTTGAACAGCGTGAAGAGAGGCGTCGACCAGACCTCGAACTCCTGTAGCCCCCACCCGACGCCGCCGCCACGGTTCGGCGCCACCACGCGGAGTTGCGCGGTGTCGAGCGGCGGGAACGTGATCTCCGTGGCGGTCGGGCTGATGCTCGTACGGAGTTGATTCGGAACGACGGCCCACTGTGTGCCGGTCCAGTACTGAAGATCGAAGGACGACGGGACGCGCACCCCGCCGCCGTCGTCGTAGAAGTACAGCCGCACGTCCCGCACGGTCACCGGACGCTGGAAGTCCAGCCCGTAGTGGTCGGTCGCGTTCGGGCTGTTCCAACTCGTCCAGCGGGTGTTGTTCGGGATCGGCGTGCGCCACACCTGGCCGTCGACGGCGCGGTACACGTCGTCGTGCGGCGACGTGTACGACGCGAACGGCCTGGTGCGGTAACCCAGCCGCTGGCCGTTGGCGGCGATGTTCACCACGCCGCCGCCGCTCGACTGCGTGATCGCCGGTCCGACGTTCAGGCTCACCTCGGCCAGGTTCGGCTGCGTCGCCCGGAGCGTGCCGTCGACGTAGACCTTCAGCCCGGCGCCGAGACCGTACCGGCCGCCGGTGCGGTCCCAGAACACGCTCACGTTGTGCCCGTGGTACGGCGTGTTCTCCAGCGCGAACCAGTCCCATGTGGACGGTGCGAGCGGCCGCACCCGCAGCGTGTCGTCGGGTTGGCCGCGCAGGCCGATCAGGCCCGAGATGACGTTGTCGACGTACGTCGAGTGGTTGTAGTCCTCGCTGTGGTTGACGCCGTCGTAGAGCCAGCGGTTCTCGTCGGGGTGGTGCGCCTCGGCGACGTACGGCACGCCGTTGCGGTACTGGGTGGCGGCGTAGGTGCGCAGCAGGTCCACGTAGTCGGCGGCCGAGAAGTACGGCTGCGCCGGATAGTTGTTCAGCAGGTTGGCGGCCGCCGTGAGCGTCTGCGCCGTGGCGAACGGCCACGACGGGCCGTTCCACCGGCAGCACCCGCCCGCCTCGTGCATGAACCACGGGCTGCGCCGCTCGGCCGTCGTCGGCCCGTAGGCGGCCTTGAAGCCCTGCGGATCCTTGAGCTGGCTCCAGGCGGCCGCCGGCGCGTTCGACGCCGGCAGGTTGACCGTCCACGGCAGGTAGCCCATGATCTCGCGGCTGCCCGTGCGGGCCAGCGAGTCGCGGTGCAGCCCGTAGTAGAACTGGCGTTGCGCGTCCCAGAGCCGGTTCTGCACGTTGGTGCGCAACGCCTCGGCGCGGGCGGTGTAGGTGTTCGCCGTGGCGGTGTCGCCGGTCAACGCGGCGATGTTGGCGATCGCGTGCGCGTCGCCGTACTGGTAGGAGTTGAGCGTCGGGCGGTAGCCGTCGCCGCCGTGGTACGGATCGCTTGTCTCGTACGACGACGCCGTGAACTCCGACGCGTCCCACACGGGCACCTGCCAGTACAGGCCGAGCGACGGGTTGAAGTGGTCGGCCCAGCCGTCGTACTGGCGCGTCAGGTTCTCCTTGTGCGACGCGGTGAACGCCCGGTCGCCGGCCGCGAGGTACTGCTGCCACACGGCCTCGGCGGCCCAGAAGCTGTACTGGTGCGCCCAGTCGCCGGTGTCGGGGTTCAGGAACTCGGTGCGGGGCTTGGGAAACTGGCCCGGCCCGTTGAGCCAGTAACCGATGACGTCCTTGACGTACTGCTGGTCGCGCAGCCAGCGTCCCTCGGTGATCTGGTGGCCGGCGGCGGCCGAGATGCCGCCGTACGGCGCACCGTACGCGGCCGGCGACAGGAACTCGTTCGACAGCCAGCCGTACTCCGGACCGGTGTAGACGAGGTGCTCCTTGTACGCCATCCAGCGGTAGTAGTAGACGTCCTGGATCTGCTTGTCGGGCACCTCGATGAACGGGATGTTCGCCTGGAACCAGGCCGGATCCTCGATGCTCCCGAGCAACGCGATCTTGTTGAGGACGTTGGTTCCGTTACCTTGTACCGGATAGCGGCTCGGCGGCACGGATGCGTGTGCCGGCACGACGAGCAGCCCTGCCGTCACGAGCAGGGCTGCCGCCGTCGCCGCCAGCCTCAGCCGCGGCGCCACTTCTGATTCGCTCCTCCGACGCACGTCCACATGTGCAGGACGGCGTCGTTGTTGGGGTTCCACTCGGCGATGTCGACGCACTTGTTCGCCTGTGGATTCACCAGGTCGCCGTTCGCGTTCAACACGAACTGCTGGGCCGGGGTACCGTTGCAGCCGTAGATCTGGACCGCCGCGCCGTCGGCGGTCGAGCCACCGGCGACGTCCATGCACTTGTTGTTCTCGGTGCGCAGCGTGCCGTTGACCCACTGCCACCGCTGGTTCGTGCCGCCGGTGCAGTTCCACACGATCAGGCGCTGGCCGTCGTTGAAGTTCCAGTTCGGGACGTCGATGCACTTGTTGTGCCAGTTGCTGACGATCGAGCTGGTGGTGGGCTGGGGCTGGCCGCCGCCACCGGTGAACGGCGAGATGACGACCGACGCCGAACGCGGATCGCCGTGGTGCACAAGGCTTTCGAAGCCGCCGACGTCGTCGTAGGCGAAGCCGTACGCCTTACCGTCGGCCATGTTCGCGTGGATGATCCGCGAGTAGTGGTTCGGCGCGCTGTTGCGGTAGAACTGGGCCGCGTCGAGCACGGGCTCCTGCGTGGAGGTGCCGAGCGTCCCGCGGTTGAGCGCCGCGCACAGCGTCCGCTTGATTTCCGGTTCGATGAACGGGGGGACGTTCGGAGCGTTGAAGACGCCGTCGCAGCCCCACACGTTGGCGGTGGTCGGCTTCTGCACCGTGGTCACCTGCGCGCCGGTCGAGTCGGTGAACACCATCGTGTTGCCGTTGGTGCGGCCGAAGAAGCGCCGGTTCGGCTCGTTCACCCGCGGCACCACCGTGAGCGTGCGACCGGCGTAGGAGTTCCACGCACTCGTGATGTACGCGTCGAGATAGTTGGCGTTCATCAGGCCGGCGTCCATCGCCTTTCCGGGGGCGAGCACGCGCAGCACGGTCCCATCGGATCTTGTGTAGACGGACCGCGCGAACTCCGGCGTTCCGCGTAACGCGTTGATGACGTTGTCGCGCCCGTTGGCGACCGGATCGCCGGTGCGGATCGTCTGCCCGTCGGAACCCGTGACGCTCACCGCGTGCGGGATCGCGAACATGTCAACCTGGGAGCTGTTCAGCCACAGGCCCGAGTCGTTGTACGTGAACTCCGACCAGTCGAACAGGATGTCGCGGTTCGGGTCGCCGCCGGCCCACGGCGCGGGCTGCACCAGGCCGTCGGGCGTCAGGCGGAAGTCGAGCTTGCGGCCGAGCGAGAAGTACATGCGCGCGGAGATGAACCGCGGAAAGCGCACGGTGACACTGCCGCCGTTGCCCGGTCCCGCGATCGCGACGTCGGGTGCGGGGGTCGGCGGCAGCCCGCCGGCCGGCCAGTTGACGAACTGCCCGGCACCGTTGACGTAGCCGAGGCGTCCGCCGGGGCGGATATCCTGGCCGAGGATGTAGAGGTAGACGGCCTCCGACCGGCCCGAATTGTTGGTGACGGTCACGGGCAGTAGATCGGGGCCGATGGCGCTGGCCACCTGTTGGCTGGCGGTGACCGCCGCACCTGCCGCCACGACGAGCGCGGCGACGGCGGCGAGCCGACTTCTGATACCCACGGAAACTCCTGGCGGCCGGGCGGCGGGGGTGCCGCGGCATGAGACGTGGATCGGCGGCCGGCTCACCGGGCGGGGCTTACCGGCCGCACGCGCCCAACCACCACCAGCCACGTCTGTGCTGGTAACGGCCCGGAGAGCGCTCTCACAGCTTGATGGTGGTCTATGCCACCTGTCAACCCCCGCCGTTGGCTCACGGGGCCCGGCGCTGCGGGGCCGCGCGGTCCCGCCGCCCCGGCCGCAGGTGGTGCGCGTGCGCGCCCGTCCCCGTCCCAAACGGGTCGATCTTGCAGTTGTGGTGGCCCACAAAAGGGGCAAACACGGGCGAACAAGGCACCACAACTGCAAGATCGACGCCGGCGGACAGCCCTCGAATCTCGATCTTGCAGTTGTGCCCGCCCTTTCGCCGGAATTCGCCCGTTTTTCGGCGAGCACAACTGCAAGATCAGCCACGTTGGGTCCACTGTGGACCCAATACCTGAATAGCAACGCGGAAGAGGAACTGTTCAGGTGGTGCGTGTGCGTGCCCGCTTTGGTCGGATTCGATGAACGGGGAGATTCGTGTGTGCCATGACGTGGACGGACTTCCCCGCTGATGCGTCGTTGTCCTCGACACGGGTGCCGGAGCCCGCAGAAGTCGATCTTGCAGTTGTGCTGCCTGCCAAAGCTCCGTAAGCAGGGCAAGCCCGGCACCACGACTGCAAGATCGGCAACCTACTTGGAGTGCGGTCGGTTTAGCGGGCCGAGAGGAAGGAGACTGCCTCCGTGATTGCCAGGTCGGTCAGCTCGGGGTCGTGGCGGGGGCCGACGTCGCGCATGAAGGCGTGTTCGCCGCCGGCCCAGACGTGGAGTTCCGCGTCGGTCAGGCCGGCGGCGTACAGTGCCGAGATCACGGTCAGCCGGGCGTCGGCCGGCACGTGCGGGTCCTGCGAACCGAAGACGATCATCAGGCGGCCCCGGATGTCGGCGGCGCGCGCCAGCGACCCGGCGTCGGCGTCGGCGCCCAGCGCGCCGTTCTGCAGGCCGGTCGGGTAGAAGCAGACGGTCGCGGTGACGCGGGGGTCGAACGCGGCGCGGAACGCGAGGTGACCGCCGATGCAGAAGCCGATCACGCAGGACTCCTCGGCCAGCCCTTCCAGGTAACCGAGAACAGCGGAGCGGTCGGCGTCGAAGGCCGCCACCGGCGTCTGCTTGGCACCGGCCATGCCCCGGGCCTTACCGGGATCGTCGAACTCCAGGGCGACCCCGGCCAGGTCGCCGTGCGGGTAGATCTCGGGCACCACCACGACGAAGCCGGCCGCGGCGAAGCGGCGCGCGGTCCGCAGCGTCGACTCGGTGAGCTGGAAGATGTCGGTGTAGAGCAGAATCGCCTGCCGACGGGCCGGCCCGACCGGCCGGATCACGACCGACCGGATGTCGCCGTCGGCGGACGGGATGCTGACCAGATCCTCGCGCAGTTTCACGCGAAGACCCTACTAGGCGGCCGGATCCGGCGGGCGGACCTCCGTCGCCGCCACGCCCGTGCCAGCAGGATCATCAGCCCGAGTCCGATCATGGTGGCGACCCAGAGCGCCGCGATGACCACCCAGATGATCGGACGGGCCGGAAACATCTCCGACGTCGACGGCGGTCCGCCGAACCGGCTCCGATGTATCAGGTCGGCGGGGACGTCCATGGTCAGCACGCCGTCGGGCGGGTCGAGGAGCGTGCGGACGGTGCCGTCCGGACGCAGGCCGAGCAGGGTGACGTGACCGGTCTCCCACCACCCGGTGTCGTCCCACTCGGGGTCGTCCTTCTTCTTGTGGGTGCCGTCGGCCGGGGTGTGGCGCAGCAGCACCAGTTCGCCGTCGTCGGTCCAGCCCAGTGCCCGCACGGCCATGCCGGTGACGGCGGGGAACCGCCCGGCCGGCGCTGAGGGCTTTCCGGTCTCGGCGTCGAGGAACCGGATGGTCCAGGTGCGGGTGGCGAGTTGCCGCGTGTCGCACTCGCCGAGGCAGCCGCTCAGTTCGGCGACGGCGATCGCGGTTCCGTCGCGGGTGACGGCGCCGGCTCCGGCGAGGTACCCGTTCGGGCCGATGCCGGCCGTCCAGAGGACGGTTCCGGAGCGGTCCATCATCCGCAGTCCGTTGCCCACCGACACGACGAAGCGCTGACCGTCGGGCATGAACGCCGCCGCCGACGCGTGCCGGATCTCCTCGCCGGGCCGGAACTCCCCCAGCATTTCCACCTTGTCGGTGTCGAGGTCGAGCAGCGCCAGGCGCTCGACGGGCCGCTCGATGCCGGTGCGCGCGTTCTTCTTGTACGGCCCGAGTACCGACGCGAGCAGCGAGCGACCGTCGGGCGCCCACGCGACCGGTTGGCAGCAGCCGGTCTTCAGGCCGCCCGTGTAGCGCCGGCTCTTTCCGGTGGTGAGGTCGGTGACGACCAGCCCCTCGTCGGAGCCGGAGTCGAGTTCGCCTTCGAGAAGGTACGGCGAGGCGACCTTCCGGCCGTCGGGCGACAGCAGCACGTCTTCGCCGGCGGTGATGTCGTCGACGCCGCCGTAGAGCAGCGTCCGCGTCTTCCCGCTCCCGCGTCCGACCACGGCGAGCTTGCCCTCGCTGTCGAACCAGTCGGTGCCGCGCAGGCCGATCGTGTCGCCGCCGTACAGCACGGAGGCGGGACCGGGCGCGTCCATCTGCACCGTCGCCTGCCACATCCACGGCACGCCGACCGTGCGGGGAACCGCGCTCTCCGCGTCACCGAAATTTTGTGGAGCCGGCGCGGACGACCGCGGTGCGAGCGTGACGACCAGCCCGACCACCAGGCCGATGACGCTGGCGGCCGCGCCCGCACGCAGCCAGCCGGCCCGGATGCGGGCCCGCCGCCCGCGCCGCCACACGTCGGGGGTGAGTCGGGCGGCCGGCATCGACCCGCCGATCTCGACCAGCGTCTCCCGCAGCTGTCCGGTCACCGTTGCCCTCCGGTAATCAGCTCGCCCAGTTCCGGGGCCAGCGCGCGCAGCCGCGCGAGGCCGTCGCGGACCTGGCTCTTGACGGTGGAGACCGAGCAGTTGAGCACCCTGGCCGTCTCGACCTCGGTGAGATCCTCGAAATACCGCAGCACCAGCGCCGAGCGTTGGCGCGGCGCCAACCGCGCAAGGGCCTGGCGGACGACCACCGCGCGGTCCGTCGCGGCGGTGGGGTCTCCGGTCGGCGGCTCCGGTGGACGGGCCCACAGCTCGACGTTCCGCCACCGGCGCCGCCACAACGACACGTGCTGCGACAGCATCGTGCGACGCACGTACGGATCGGGATCCCCGTCGGCGGCGACCCGCTCCCAGCGCCGGGCGACCCGCTCGAACGTCACCTGGACCAGGTCCTCGGCCTGGTGCCGGTCGCCGGTCAGCAGGAACGCGAGCCGGGACCAGTGCGCCAGGCGGGCGCCCATGTAGGCGGTGAACGCCGCTTCGGGATCCATCCCCACCATCCTCTCCACCCCACTGCACGCTCGGTGGGGCGGATCCGGGTGGGTCCCGGGTCCCGGTGGTTTCAGGCGCTGAAGCGGAGGATGCGGTCGTCGCCGGTGCGGATGTCGCCGCGGCCGTCGGTGTTCGACGTGGTGACCCACAGGGAGCCGTCGGGGGCGGCGACGACCGTGCGCAGGCGCCCGATGCCGCGCAGTTGCGCCGCCGGCTGGCCGGTGCCGCCGTCGCCGGTCAGCGGGACGACCCACAGCCGCTCGCCGCCCAGGCCCGCCACGTAGAGCGTGTTGCCGATGATCCCGGCGCCGGACGGGGACGCCTCCGACGTCGCCCACACCACGAGCGGGCTGACGAACCGGCCGCCGCCGTCGCCGGTGCCCTCGACCGTTGGCCAGCCGTAGTTGCGACCCGGCTCGATGCGGTTGACCTCGTCGAAGCGGTTCTGGCCGAACTCGGTGGCGAACAACCGGCCGGCCGAGTCCCAGGCGAGGCCCTGCACGTTGCGGTGGCCGAGGCTGTAGACGGGCGAGCCGGCGGTCGGGTTGCCGGGCGCGGGCGCGCCGTCGGGCGTCAACCGCAGGATCTTGCCGTTCGGGCTGGACGCGTTCTGCGACAGTTCGCGGCGCGACGCGTCACCCGTGCCGGCGTAGAGCATCCCGTCGGGGCCGAACGCGATCCGCCCTCCATTGTGGACACCCGCCTTCGCGATGCCCGAGAAGATCACCTGCGGCGCTGCGCTCTCGCCCAGCCGGAACCGCGCGATGCGGTTGTCGCCCGACGCGGTGAAGTAGATGTACACGTAACGGTCCTGCGCGAACGCCGGCGACACCGCGAGCCCGAGCAGGCCGCCCTCGCCCTGCGCCGCCACGCCGGGCACCCGGTACACCTCGCGCGGGGCACCGCCGGTGGCCGCGATCTGCAGGACGCGTCCGGTGTTCCGTTCGTTCACGAGCGCGTCGCCGTCGGGGAGAAAGGCAAGGCCCCAGGGGACGCGGATGCCGGTGGCCACCTCGCGCGGCGCCGCCAGGTCGGGGGCGGCGGCGGCCGGGCCAGAACTGCTCGGCGAACCCGACGCGGCGGGTGCCGGCGCGGCCGGAGCCGGCGTGGAAGGCTTCTCGTCGGTGCACGCGGACAGGAGTGCGCAGCCCAGGGCCGCAACCGCTGCGATGAGGCTCGACCGGCGACGCATGCGTCATGCTTACCCCGCCGCTGCCGGGGCGACCACTTGGTCCGATTAATCCGCAGAAAGCGGGCCAAACTCATATTATGGACCCGTGCTACTGAGCAACGACTCATACCTCCAGGCGGCAGAGGGCTTCCTGTTCGCTTCGCGTGACGAGATCGACCAGCTCGACCTGCGACTGGACGACTCTCTCAAGATCGCCGAGGTGTTCGCGCTGGTGAGCATCGCCCGTTCACTGTCACGCCTGGCTCCCCCGCCCCTCGGACCGGTCCCCAACGATCCCGGCCACCAGCACGAGTCCCTGGAGAACCGCGCCCTGAACATCACCCCCGGCCACCCCATGCATTGATCTTGCAGTTGTGCCCGCTCGACAACGGGGCAAACGACCCCGTAAGGGCGAGCACAACTGCAAGATCGTCGGGAGGGGTCAGACGAGGATGATGCGGCGGCCGGTCACCGTGTAACGGCAGCGGGCGAACGACGCGGCCATCGGGGCGTTGCCGACGTCGGTGGAGTCCTGCATGCGGTCCTCCCCCGCCGCGGTGATGACGTGCAGCGTCTCCGCCACCAGGTCGTCGGAGTAGCGGTGGCCCCGGTGCTCGGGCACCACCCCGACGTACCAGAGCGTCGGCGCCGGCACCTTGACCGGCATCATGAAGCCGACGACCGCACCGGCGGGCGTGTACGCGAGCCGCCACCAGTCGCGGTTGCCGTCGGGCAGCCCGTCGGCATCGGCGATCATCCGCTCCACGGCGGGCCGTGGCCCCCAGCGCTCGACGTCGCGGCGCACGTGCGCGTCGAGCGTGTTCTCGTTGACCCGCATCATGACGTCGACGAGCTCGTCGTAGCGGTCGGCCGCCGGTTCGAAGCGGAGCCGGGTCGGCCGCGGCGGCAGCCCGTCGTCGACGGTCCAGCGCAGGTTCAGCCGCTCGACGAAACGGACCAGCCCGAACCGCTCGGCCGCGGCGATGCGGGCGGCAGCGTCGCTACGGGCGTCGGCGCGTTCGTGCCAGTCGGGCGGCAGGAACAGGTGGTAGTCGGGGCGGCCGCCCTCCGGATGCGGCGGCACCGAGTAGTCGGGCGGCACCAGCGCCGCGTAGGCGGCCCGCATGAGTTCGGCGCCCACCTCGACGTCGGCGAAGTCGAAGTAGTCGGCACTCCAGGGCAGCTGACCGCCCTCGGGTGCCCAGAACGCCAGGCGCGCGACGAACTCGCCGTCGCGCTCGGCCACCCAGAGCCGGTGGGGCAGGTAGTCGCCGTCGGCGACGTACTCCTCGAACCGCTTGGTGCGGGCACCCACACCGCTGGCGGCCGCGGGGAACGCGGCGAACCGTGGGTACTCGCCGGCATCGGCGAGGGGTCGGTAGATCGTGTGGGACAACGCAACTCCTGTGGAGTCAGTGCGCTCCCTCTTCGTGAAGGGAGAGCGACGTTTGACGGGCGAACATCGAACTCACCTCCTTCCGGCATCCGGGCCGGATCACCGGCCGCGGATACTCTAACGGTTCCGGTAGGCCTCGCGTAAAACGGGTTTCCGCACCTTCAGCGCCGCGTTGCGCGGCAGCTGGTCGACCAGCATCACGTCCGTCGGCTTTTTATAGGACGCGATGCGCTCCCGCGCCCAGTTCGCCACCGCCTCGACGGTGATCTCGGCACCGGGTGCCGCCACGATCGCCGCCACCACGGTCTCGCCCCAGCGTTCGCTCGGTGCCCCGAACACGGCGACGTCGGCCACACCGGGCATCGCGGCCAGCGCCCGCTCGACCTCCGCCGGGTACACGTTCATCCCGCCGGTGACCACCATGTCCTTGAGCCGGTCGGTGATGTAGACGTAGCCGGCGGCGTCGACCCGGCCCACGTCGCCGGTGTGCAGCCAGCCGTCGCGCAGCACGTCGGCCGTCTCCTGTGGACGGTCGTGGTAGCCGGCGAACAGCGTCTCGGAGTTCACCAGCAGTTCACCCGTCTCGCCGGCCGGGAGGTCCTCGCCCGCCGGCGAGACGACCCGCACGGTCGCGATGTGCACCGGACGTCCGGTGGAGGCGTAGACGTCGTCGGCCGCGCAGTCCGGTCCCCAGTCACCGGGCACCGTCGCGGTGACGGGCGCGCCCGTCTCGGTCATCCCCCACGTCTCCACGAACCGGTCACCGACCGCATCCACGAGATCGGCCATCACCTCGGGACGCATTGCCGACGCGGAGTGCAGCACACCCGTGAGCGTGCGCAGCACCTCGGGCCGGCGGCGCACCTCGGCGGTGAACGCCGGCGCCAGCGGGCTCGGCACGTACGTGAACTGCGACCGCTCCGCGACCATCCGGTCGATCCACTCGTCGGCGGGCAGCCCGGCCAGGAACGACAGTTCGCCGCCGAGGAACAGGTGCGGCAGCATGACGCCCCAGATGCCGGCCACGAACGAAAACGTTCCGGTGAACGCGCACCGGCTGCCGACCCGCAGTCCATAGTGGACGGGCATGTGCCGGATGATCCGGGCGAGGTTGGCGTGCGTCATCACCACGCCCTTCGGCGTGCCGGTGGTGCCGCTGGTGTACCCGATGATCGCGGGCCGGTCGCCGCCGACGTCCACCGCCGGTAGCGGCGCGTGCCGCGCCAGCAGGTCGGCGAAACCGTTGTCCACCAACAGATCCGGGTCGCCCGTGGACCCGACGAACAGCGACACCCGCGCGTCGTCGAGAACCGCGGCCACCTCGGGCGGCCGCAGCCGGTCGTTGACGTGCACGGCGGTGAACCCGCCGAGGAGGCAGCCGAGGTAGCACTCCAGCGCCTCGACCCGGTTGTCGAACATGAGCGCCACGCGGTCGCCCGGGCGCACCCCCCGCGCGGCGAGCAGGCCCGCGAACCGGGCCGCGTGGTCGAACAGGTCGGCGTAGGTGCGCGTCACCGAACCGTGGCGCACGGCCGTCCGGTGCGGGATCCGCGCCGCGATGCGGGAGAGCATCAGGCCGGGCGTCATCGGAGGGTCGCGGCCGCGTGCAGGGTGGCGCTTCCGGCGGGGTCGTCCACAGTGGACGCGGGGACGAGCACCACGTCGTCGATCCCCTGCGACCGGTACTCCGCGATGCGTTTGGCCGCCGCCTCCTCGTCCCCGAGGACCCCGACCGTGGCGACGAGGTCCCCGGGGACGGCCGCGAGCAATTCGCGGGGATGAGGCCTGGTGCGGGCGAACTCGACGACGTCGCCGAACCCGGCCCGCGTGAACATGTCGGCGTACCCGGGTGCGCCGAGGTACCCGACCATCCCGCGGCGCAGTTGCTCCACGGCGGCCGGGGTGAAGCCGGCGCCGATCGCGGCGGGCGTCCACACCGCGACGCGCGGCCGTGGGCGGCCGGCGGAATCCGCCGCGGCGGACATCCGGCGCACGAGATCGCCGGCGGTGGCCGGATCGATCAGGTTGAGCACCATCCGGTCGGCGTGCCGCGCGGCCGTGGCCACCGCGTGCGGCCCGAACGCCGCCACGATCAGTTCCCCACCGGGCGCGTCGAGCCGCAGCCGGTAGCCGCGCGTGCTGACGACCTCGCCGGGCAGGTCGGCCTTCGCGCCGTCGAGGAGCAGCCGCACCGCGCGCGCCGACTCGTCGAGGGCCCGCGCGGCGCGCGCCCGCGACCGCCCGTGCCACTGCTCGACCACCACCGGACTCGACGTGCCGAGCGCGACCCCGACCGGCCGGCCGGTCAACGAGGCGACCGACGCGGCACCCATCGCGATCATCACCGGATCGCGGACGGTCACGGCGAACGGCCCCAGCACCAGCCGGGTCGACGGCAGCAGCGGCCCGACGGCGGTGGCGAGCGCGAACGCGTCGTACGTCGCCATCTCGCCGATCCACAGGGCGTCGAAACCGAGCTCGCCGACCAGCCGGGCGGTGGCGAGCGCCTCGGCCGCCGGCCGGTCCTGCCACAGGCCCAGCGATACCTCGACGGTCATGAGTGCGAGAAGTCCGCCGGGAGACCCATGCCGCGCATGAGCGTGGCGCGGTCGTAGTACTCCAGCCACTCGGTGACGTGCCCGTCCTCGATCCGCAGGATCCCGACGACCGGCACCTCCCCGTGGTGACCGTTGACGTCGAAGTCGTCGACCCGCTCCACGAACACCCGGTGGTCGATGACGCCCAACGCCTTGATGCGCAACTCGATCCGCTCCAGGCCCTGCGTCAGGGCGCGGATCCGGGTGTCGATCGCGGCCCGACCCACGATCGGGTCCTGCATGACGCTGTGCAGCACGCCGCTCTCGGCGAACAGGTCGGCGACGCGGTCCCAGTCCTCCCGGTTCCACGCGTCGAACATGTCCCGCGCGACCGCGAGCCGTTCCTCGTCCGTCATGAAGCCTCCTTGGCGATCTCGTCGCGGAGTTCCCGCTTCAGGATCTTGCCGACCGGGTTGCGCGGCAACGCGGCGCGCACCCGCAGGTACTCCGGCAGCTTGTACGACGCGATCCGCTTGTCGCGCAGGAAGCCGACCAGGTCGGCCAGCTCGACGGTGGCGCCCTCGCGGGGGACGACCACCGCGCACACCTTCTCGCCCAGCACGTCGTCGGGGTACCCGACGATCGCGACGTCGGCCACCGACGGGTGCCCGGCGATGAGCCCCTCCAGTTCCGCCGGCGCGATGTTCATGCCGCCCCGGATCACGAGATCCTTGGCCCGGTCGACGTACTCGAGGAACTGGTCGTCCTCCCCCGCGATGACGAACACGTCGCCCGTGCGCAGGTACCCCTGCTCGTCGAACGGGCTCGGGAGGCTCTCGCCGTGCAGGTAGCCGGCGAACACCGTGGGGCCCTTGATGCGCAGTTCCCCCGGCACTCCGGGCGACGTCACCTCATCGCCCGACACCGGGTCGACGAGGCGCACGCTCGTCCACTCCGCGATGCGCGACGACCACGTGTGGCCCGGGGTGCCGTAGCGCGGGAAGTAGCGGGCGCGCTGCGCGGGATCGGGGACGTCGTGCGGGTCGGTGAGCAGCGCGATGCCCTCGTTCGACCCGAAGAAGTTGATGATGCCGATGCCGCGGTCCTGCCAGCCGCGCACCATCGGCGGCTGCAGCGGCACCGAACCAGAGCCGATCTGCTTGAGCGTGGAGATGTCGGCGGCGCTCAGCATCTCCGGGCGGTGCAGCAGCAGCGTCAGCAGCGCGGGCGGGGCGACCGTGTAGGTGACGCCCTCCGCACCGATCTGCCCGAGGAACGTGGGCAGATCGAACGGGTGGTGCTGCACCAGCACGCAGCCGACCCGCAGCCACGGCAGGAACATCCCGTTGATGCCGGCCATGTTCACCATCGGGAACGGGTTCAGCAGCACGTCGGCTTCGGTCAACCGGGGCGCGTCGACGGTGCCCCAGCAGATCGCGAGCCAGTCGTAGTGGCACCGCGGCACGCCCTTCGGGGTGCTCTCGGTGCCGGACGTCCAGCAGATGGTCACGCAGTCGTTGGGGTCGGCGACGTGCGGGTCCACTGTGGACGTCGCCGACGCCATCAGCTCGTCGGCGGACAGCACGCCCGGCGGAACCTCCGGGCCGTGCGCGAGCACGGCCCGGAGCGACGGGATCGAGGACGCGTACCCGGCGACCTCCGCCGCCGCGGCCCGGTCGCCGATCCGGGTCGAGGTCAGGAACAGGGACGCCGACGCGAGCCCGGCCAGTTCCACGATCTCGTGCTCGCGGAACTGCACCGGGAACGGCGTGACGATCAGCCCGATCCGCCACGCGGCCAGGTACGCCGTCACGAGTTCGACCGTGTTCGGCAGTTGCACCGCCAGGACGTCACCGGGTGTGGCGCCCCGGTCGAGCAGGACCGCGGCGAGCCGGTCGACCTCGGCGTCGAGCTCGCGCCAGGTGAGCCGCCGCGGCTCGGTGCCGACGAGCGCCACCTTGTTCGCCGGGTCGACGACCGCGAGACGGTCGGGCTGCCGGGCCACCTGTGCCCGGAAAAGAGGATCCATGGTGTCCTGCGACCACCAACCGCGCGCGGTGTAGTCCGCGACGCGCTCCGGCGGGTGCAGCTGTCGCCTCGGCATGCCCGACCCTCCCACTACTTTGTCAGGTATTTACCGGAGATGTCGATGACATCACCCGACGGCTTGAACTGCTGCTCGGCGGCGTTCCACTGGAACGTGCGGAACGCGAGGATGCCCAGCGGCGCGTTCGGTGCCATCCTCCACTTGATCCCGTCGATGAACATCGGCGGTTGGTACTCCTGCACCCGGGCCGCTTCCAGGATTCCCGCGTGGCTCAGACCGGAGGAGGATGCGGCGGCCTTCTTGAACACGTCGATCATCATGTCGCCGATCACCCAGCCGTTCACCGTGTAGCTGTTGGTGGGCGCGGGGTTGTTGAGCTTCTTGAGCTTGGCGAGGTAATCCTGCACCGCCGCGTCGTTGGCGTACAACGGGCTGGCCGGGTTCTTCAGCCACACCGGCACCAGCTGGCCGTCGGCGGCGGCACCGGCCGGCGCGTACAGCGTCTTGCCGTCGACGCAGTTCGACGGCTGGATGAACGTCTCGGGCTTCCACCCGGTGCGGCCGATCGCGGTCGACAGGGCCGGGCAGTCGCTGGTGACGGCCGCGTTGATGACCACCTGCGCGCCGCTGGCCGACAGGGTCGTGGCGGCCGCGGCCGGATCGGCGAGCGACGCCTCCTTCACGATCGTGAAGTTGGTGCCCTGCAACGCCTTCTTGTAGCCGTCGGCGAGGCCCTTGCCGCTCTCGGTCTGGTTGATCGCGAGCGCCACCTTGGCACCGTTCGGGTACTTCTGCTTCAGCAGTTCGACACCGAACGCGCCCTCGACGTCGGCCGACGGGAGGTACTGCGTCGTCCACGGGAAGTTCTTCACGTCGCGGAACGTCGGGACGCCCGACTGGGCGAACAGCAGCGGGACGCACGCGGCGTTCTGGTCGTCGGCCACGGCGTCGAGCTGGCCGGAGCCGAACACGTCGAGCACGTCGACCTTGTCGCTCTGGATGAGCTGACCGATGTTCGCTTTTGCCTTCGCCGGGTCGAACGCGTCGTCGCGCGTCACCACGTCGAGCTTGACGCCGCTGACGCCGCCGGCCTCGTTCTCGATCGCGAACCGGTCCTTCATGCCCTGCAGCACCGCGCCGACGGCGCCGGCGAGCGGGCCGGAGAGGGCGGCGCTCCAGCCGACCTTCAGCGTGCCGCTGATCTTCTTCGTGGCGGCGTCGGGATCGTCGCAGTCGTCGACGGGCGCCTTCCAGGCGCCGGCCGAGGTCGCGCCGGTGTCGCCGTCGCTGTCGTCGTCGTTGGAGTTCGAGTTGCAGGCCGAGAGGACGGACGCGGTGGCGAGCACCACCGCTAAATATGAGAGTGAGCGCTTCATGTTGCTTCTCCTCGTGAGGAAACAGCGGCGGGAGCGGCGGGTGGTGGCCGCAGTGTCGCGACGCGGCCGACGAGGCGGCTGATCCCGCCGACGAGTCCGTCGGGCATCAGGAAGATGATCAGGATCAGGGCCAGCCCGAAGAGGACGCCCGAGAGCTGCCCCTGGCTGACGTTGGATGGGTTGAGGTTGGCGGTGAAGTACGGGATGTACACCACCGCGAAGGCGCCGATGATGGGTCCGATCCGGGTCGCGGCGCCGCCGATGACCAGCCCGGTGATGAACTCGATGGACTTGAGCAGGGTGAAGGAGCCGTCCGGGGAGAGGGCGGCGAGGTACATGGCGAACAGGCAGCCGGCGAGCCCGGTGACGGCTCCCGACAGTCCGAACACGGAGGTCTTCACGGCGGCGACGCGGATGCCCGACGCGGCCGCGGCGATCTCGTTGTCGCGGGTGGCGATCATCGCGAGCCCGGCGCGGCTGCGCACCAGGTTGTGCACGAGAAGCACCACGATCACGAGCACCACGACCGAGAGCCAGAACATCCAGACGTCGCGCTGGCCCGGCCGCAGCCCGGTCCATTCCGGCGGGTTGAGCAACCGGCGGCGGATCACCAGGCCGCGGGCGCCGCCGGTCAGGTCCTCGAAGCGGCGGACCAGTTCCGGGAACGCGACGCCGACCGCGAGCGTCACCAACGCGAGGTACAGCCCGCGGATCCGCAGCGCCGGCAGCCCGATGACGAACCCGACGACGAAGCACAGCACCAGCGCCGGGCCCACCGTGTAGAGCGGGTCCCAGCCGTACTTCATGACGAGCACGCCGGTGGTGTAGGCGCCGAGCCCGAAGAACGCGCTGTGCCCGATCGAGAGCAGGCCGGTGTACCCGGTGGCGAGGTTCAGCCCGGTGATCGCGATGGCGTAGATGAACACGTTGGTGAGCTGGTTGACCCGGAACGGTGCCAGCCCCGACATCCACAGCAGCACCAGCGCGATCGCCACCCCGGTCGCGACGACGAGCGCGCGGTGCGTCCAGGTTCCGCGTTGAATCTCCACCGCTTTCTTCACACGCGCTCCAGCTGACGGGTGCCGAACAGACCGTTGGGGCGCAACACGAGCACGGCCACGATGATGGTCAGGGCCGCCGTCTGCGGGAGGGTGTCGCCGATGAAGCCGACGTAGCCCATGATGAGCTGCTGCGCGACGCCCAGCGCCAGCCCGGCGACCACCGCGCCGAGCGGGCTGTCGAGCCCGCCGAACAGCGCCGCCGCCGAGGCGTAGATGAGGATCGGGAACATCGTCTGCAGGCCGAGCTGGGTCGGCGCGAGCGGGGTCACGAGCACGCCGGCCACCGCGCCGATCGCGCCCGACACGCCCCAGCCGAACATCAGCACGCGGCCGGTCTTCACGCCCGACAGCGCCGCCGACTCGGCGTTGCTGGCCACCGCGCGCATGTGCAGGCCGAGCTTCGTCCGGTTGAAGAGCAGGAACATCAGGGCGACGACGACGAGCACCAGCAGCCACACGCCGAGCCCGTCGTAGTACAGCCGGGCACCGCCGATGCTCACGTAGTCGTCGAGCCCGTTCGGGAAGATGCTCGGCATCACCTTCGTCTCGGAGTTCCAGATCAGCCCGCACAAGGCATTCAGCGCGGTGAACAACCCGAGACAGACGATGAGCACGGCCATGTCGTTGCGCCGCCGGACGGGGCGGATCAGCAGCCGCTCGACGCCGGCGCCGACCACGAGCCCGGCCGCGGCGGCGGCGATCAGGCCGACCCAGATCGGCGTGCCGAGCGTCGTCAGCCACCACGCGAGGTACGTGGTGAACAGCGCCAGCTCGCCCTGCGCGAAGTTGATGGTGCCGGACCCGCGGAACACGATGACGAGCGCGAGCGCCATCACCGCGTAGACACACCCGTTGGTGACCCCGTCGAAGATCCGGTCGAGCAGCAGCGACACGTCGGTCCTCCCGTGCCTAGTAACCGAGGTAGGCGCGGCGGACCGCGTCGTTGTCGCGGAACTCGTCGGCCGCACCGGAGCTCGCGACGCGGCCGACCTCCAGGAGGTAGACGCGGCTCGCCAGCGCCAGCGCCAGTTCGGCGTTCTGCTCGACGAGCAGCAGCGCGGTGCCCGACTCCCGGTTGATGCGACCGAGCACGGCGAACAGGTCGGCGACCACGATCGGTGCGAGACCGAGGCTGATCTCGTCGCACAGCAGCAGTTTCGGGCGGCTCATCAACGCGCGGGCGACCGCGAGCATCTGCTGTTCGCCGCCGGACAGCGTGCCGGCCACCTGCCCCTCCCGTTGGTGCAGCACGGGAAAGACCTCGAACCAGTGCTCGATGTCCTGCTTGATGCCGGCGGTGTCGCGGCGCACGGCCGCGCCGATGCGCAGGTTCTCCAGCACGGTGAGCGCGGCGAACGTCCCCCGTCCTTGCGGCACAAGGCTGACGCCGGCCGCGACGACCTTCTCGGGACGCGGCCGCCCACCCGCCTCGGCGCCACCGATCCGGATGCTGCCGGTGCTCGGGATCAGGCCGGAGATGGCGCGCATGAGGGTGGTCTTGCCGGCGCCGTTCGCGCCGAGGACGACGACGACCTCACCCTCGTCGACGTGCAGGTCTATGCCGTGCAGGACGCGGGCCTGGCCGTAGCCGGCCATCAGCCGCTCGACGGACAGCAGCGTGCTCATGCGGCTTTTCCTAGATAGGCGGTCGCGACGGCGTCGTCCTGCTGGACGTCGGCGGGCGGACCGTCGGCGATCTTCCGGCCGGAATCCATTGCCACGACGTGGTCGCAGATGCCCATCACCAGTCCCATGTGGTGCTCGACGAGCAGCGCCGACAGGTTGTATTCGGTGCGGACGCGGCGGATCAGCTCGCCCAGGTCGTGCACCTCGGCGTGGGTCAGGCCGCCCGCGGGCTCGTCGAGGAGCAGCAGTCGCGGCTTCGCCGCCAGCGCCCGCGCCAGTTCCACGCGTTTGAGCGTCCCGAACGGCAGTCCCTGCGCCGGGCGGTGCGCGACGTCGGCGAGGTCGAGGGCGACGAGGATGTCCCACGCCTCGCCGCGCAGTGTCCTGTGGTTGCGGCGGGTGGTGGGCCAGCCGACGAGCGCGCTCGCTAGGCCGGCCTGCTTGCGGGTGTGCGTGCCGGCGACGGTGTTCTCGAGCACCGTCAGCGAGGGGAACAGCGCCAGGTTCTGGAACGTGCGGGCGATGCCGTGCCGGATGATGCGGTACCGCGGCACGCGGAGCAGATCGGTGTCACCGAACCGGATCGCGCCCGACGTGGGTTGGTAGATGCGCGTGATGCAGTTGAACAGCGTCGTCTTGCCGGCGCCGTTCGGACCGATGAGGCCGCAGATCTCGCCCGGAGCGACCGTGAACGAGATGCCGTCGAGGGCGCGGACCCCGCCGAACCGGATGTGAACATCCTCGACGGTCAAAGACATCCGGCGCCTCCACTCCGACTTCTCATACTTCAGTTGACGGTGCTACTCGCTTTACTACAACAATCGGAGTGACTCGTCAACGTCCGCGAAACGTCGGTGAAATATCGGTACCCGCGGCCCCTGTCCAAGTCACTCCGGTAGTTGTAGCGTGTGGGGCCAACTGGCTTTCGGGAGGTCGACGGTGTTCTCCATCGCTGACGTCGTCAGGGAGGCGGCCCGGGTACGACCCGACGCGGTCGCGGTTTCGGGGCAGGGCAGGCGTTCCACGTTCGGCGAGCTCGACGAGCGGTCCAGCCGGGTCGCGGCCGGACTTGTTGCACTGGGCGTGCAGCCCGGCGACCGGGTCGCGTACGTCGGGCTGAACCGCACCGACGTCCTCGACATCGTCGCCGGGGCGTCGAAGGCCGGCGCGGTGCCCGTCCCCGTGAATTTCCGCCTCGCGGGGCCGGAACTCGCGGCGGTGCTGACCGATTCGGGGGCCGTCGTCCTGTTCGGCGAGCAGCCACAGGTCGACCTCCTCGCGCCGCACGACGTGCCGGCGTTGCGGCGCACCATCGTCCTCGACAGCGACCTCGACTCCGGCTATGACGCGTGGTTCGACGCGCAACCGTCGGCCGATCCCGGCCGGTCGCCCGGGCCCGACGACCTGGCCTGCCTGATCTACTCCTCGGGCACCACCGGCCTGCCCAAGGGCGTGATGATCCGCAACCGCAACCTGCACTCGATGCTCGACGTGGCGCGGCGCCGCTGGCAACTCGACCCGGGCGACGCGTCGTTCAACGTGTCGCCGTACTTCCACGTGCTCGGGTTCTCGTGGGCGGTGCACAGCCTGCGCCAGGGCGCGATCATCGCGCAGGTGCGCGACGCCGCGCCGGGCGCGCTGCTGCCGATGATCGCCGGCGAGAAGGCACGCGTGGCCGTTCTGGTGCCCGCGCTCATCGACATCGTGCTGCGCAGCCCGGGGCTCGACGAGGCCGACCTGTCGAGCCTGCGGCTGGTCCTGTACGGCTCGGCGCCGATCTCCGTCCCGCTGCTCACCGAGGCGACGAAGCGGCTGGGCGTCGCGATGGAGCAGTCGTACGGGCTCACCGAGGTCGCCGGCGGCGCGACGTTCCTCAGCCCGTCGGCCCACGAGCGCGCGCTCGCCGGTGAGGCGGACCTGCTGCGGTCGTGCGGACAGCCCGACCCGGGCAGCGAGTTGCGCATCGTCGATCCGTCCACATTGGAGGATGTGCCGGTCGGGTCGCCGGGCGAGGTGCTGATCCGATCGGCCCAGGTGATGGCGGGGTACTGGAACCGGCCCGAGGAGACCGCGCACAGCCTGTTGCCCGACGGCTGGTTGCGCACCGGCGACGTCGGCTATCTCGACGCCTCCGGCTACCTGTACCTGGTCGACCGCGCGAAGGACATGATCGTGTCGGGCGGCGAGAACATCTACCCGGCCGAGGTGGAGCGGGCGCTGATCCAGCACCCGTCGGTCGCCGAGGTCGCGGTGGTCGGCGCGCCGTCCGCCCGCTGGGGCGAGTCGCCGGTCGCGGTGGTCGTCCTGGAACCCGCCGCCACCGTGGATTCCGACGCTCTCATCGCCTGGTGCCGCGACCGGCTGGCACACTACAAGTGCCCGGTCGCGGTGAATTTCGTGGACGCGTTGCCGCGCAACGCCTCGGGCAAGGTGCTCCGGCGCGTGCTGCGCGAACCCCTGTGGGACGGACATGTTCGGAGGATCGGCTGATGACCCTGCAGGACCTGCTCGACAAGCAGGAGATCACCGAGAACCTCGCCCGCTACATGCGGGCGGTCGACCGCGGTGACCTCGACACGCTGCGGGCCTGCTACCTGCCGGGCGCGGTCGAGGAGCACGGCGGTGTCTACAGCGGACCGGCATCGTCCTACGTGGACAGTATCGCCCGCACGCTGACGCATCCCAAGTCGCTGACCACACATGTTCTCAGCAACGTGCTGATCGAACTCGACGGCTCGGACCGCGCTCACGTGGAGTGCTACGTCACCGCGTTCGCGCGCGTGCGCACGGCGCCGGGAACCACCGGTGACACGCTCACCGTCGCGCGGATGATCGACGTGTTCGAGCGGGTCGACGGCCGTTGGGGCGTGCGGCACCGCCGCCTTCTCTGGGAATGGAACCACGACATGGATACCAACGAGGGCTGGATCTTCGGCCTGCTGGCGCCCGACACGTCGGTGCTGACGCGCGGCGCGAAGTTCCCGAGCGACCCGGTGTACACGCGATGAGCGGTCTGTTCGAGGGCACGGTCGCCCTGGTGACCGGTGGCAACCGGGGCATCGGGCAGGCGTTCGTCGAGGAACTGCTTGCGCAGGGCGCGTCCGTCTACGCGGGCAGCCGCGACCCGTCCGACGTCCGCACCCCCGGGGCCGTCCCGGTCGAACTCGACGTGACCGCTGCTTCCTCCGTCGCGGCGGCGGCCGCGCGGTGCACCGACGTGACGCTGCTCATCAACAACGCCGGCTACTTCGCCAACACGCGGCTCGTGGTCACCGACGACGCCGACGCGGCGCGCCGGGAGATGGACGTCAACTACTTCGGCCCGCTCGCGACGACCCGGGCGTTCGCGCCGATTCTCGGCGCCAACGGCGGCGGGCACATCGTCAACGTGCTGTCGGTGGCGGGGATCGTGCCGACCGCGTTCATGGGCGGGTACTCGCCGTCGAAGGCGGCCGCGCTGTTCCTGTCCGGCATCACACGCGCCGAGCTCGAACCGCAGGGGACGCAGGTGACCGCGCTGATCGTCGGCTCGGTCGACACCCGGATGGCCAGCCACGTCGACGGCCGCAAGGAGAGCCCGCGTGACATCGCGGTCGCCGGGCTCAAGGCCGTGCGCAAGGGCGAGTGGGTCGCCGACACCGACTGGATGGCCGTCGACGCACGGGCCCGGCTCGCCCGCGACCCGGTGGGCTACCAGCGCGGGCTGGGCAAGCTGGTGCACAAGACCGGGTTGCGCACGGGGCGCGGCTGATGCGGGTCATCCAATGGGCGACCGGTGCGATCGGCAAGACGTGCCTGCGGGCCGTGCTCGACTCGCCCGACCTCGAGCTCGTCGGCCTGTACGTGTACGGCTCCCGCAAGGAGGGCCGCGACGCGGGCGACATCGCCCGGCGTCCGCTCACCGGGGTCACCGCGACGCGCGACATCGAGGAGATTCTCGCCCTCGACGCCGACGTGGTGCTGCACACGCCGCGCCTGCAACTGCCGTACCAGCACCACGACGAGGACATCTGCCGGCTGCTGCGGTCGGGCAAGAACGTCGTCACCACGGCCGGGCACCATTATCCGCGGGCGCACGGCGCCGACCGCGACGAGCTGTTCCGGCGCGCCGCGCTCGACGGCGGCGCGACGCTGTACGGCGTCGGGATCAGCCCGGGTGTGATCGGTGAACGGCTCGCGTTGGCGTTGAGCGGCGTCGCGGTGGACCTCGACCGCATCGAGATCGACGAGGTGCTCGACGCGAGCGGGATGCCCGACCCGGAGTTCGCGTTCACGGTGCTGGGGCTGGGATCGGATCCGTCCACCGTGGACCTGTCCGGCGGCCCGCTGCCCGTCCTCTTCGGACAGTTGTACCTGGAGACGTTGCGGTTCATGGCCGACCGCATGGGCGTCACGTTCGACCGGGTCGAGCCGGACCACCACCTGGAGATCGCGGACGCGGACCTCCCCGTCCGCGCGGGTGTCGTCCGCAAGGGCACTGTGGTCGCGACGGAGTGGCGCTGGCACGGGATCGTGCGCGGCGAGCGGTTCCTGACGCTGGCCATCATCTGGACGATGGACCCGACGCTGCCCCGCTACGCCGGCCGCGACCACTGGACCATCACGATGACCGGCCGCCCGAACGTCGTCATGACGCTCAACCTGATCGAGCCGAACGACCCGGGCGTCCGCACGACCGCGGCGCAGTACGTGACGGCCGGCCCGGTGATCCGCGCGATCCCCGCGGTGGTGGCGGCGCCGCCCGGCATCTTCGAGCCGCCGGTGTTCGGCCCGTGGACACCGCACTCATGACACGCGACATCTTCGCCCGGCACGCCGACGGGTCACGGGTCCTCGGCGTCGCCGACATCATCCGCCGCCGCGCGGCCGCGACCCCCGACCTGATCGCGATGATCGAGCCGGGCCGAGCGACTGCCGCTGGTTTGTCGCCGAAAGAGGCGACCACGTTCGCCGATCTCGACCGGCGCTCCAACCAGGTCGCCAACGCGCTCATCGCGTCCGGCGTCGGGCCCGGCGACCGGGTGGCGTTCATCGGCGCCAACTCCCCCGCGTTCCTCGAGGTGCTGTACGGCGCCACCAAGGCCGGCGCCATCGCGACCGCGGTGAACAACCGCCTCGCGCCGGCGGAGATCGCCGCGATCCTCACCGACGCGGAACCGGCGGCCCTCGTGGTCGACGATCCCGCGCTGGTGCCCGTCCCGGCTCTCACCGGTGACGACTGGTTCTCCGGTGAGTCCACTGTGGATCCGCTCGTACCCCGCGGGCCCGACGACACCGCGGTCATCTTCTACACGTCGGGCACCACCGGGTTGCCGAAGGGCATCATGCTCAGCGGCGACAACCTCGGCCAGGCCCTGGCCACCATGCACTACGACATGGAACTCACCACCGACTCGGTCGCGATGGCGCCGATCCCCTACTTCCACATCTCCGGGCTGGGGCTGGCCCTCGTCGCCAACCTCAACGGCGCCGCGCTGCTGCTGGAGACCGCCACCGACCACAATGGACTGATCACACTGCTGTCCGAACGGCGCGTGTCGCACGCCGCGGTGGTGCCGACGATCCTGCAGACCCTGCTGAACCTGCCCCGCACCCGCGAGACCGACTGGTCGGCACTGAAGTACCTCGTGTACGGAGCGATGCCGATCCCGCTGCCGGTCATCCAACAGGCGACCGAGGTGTTCGGCTGCCGCTTCATCCAGTCGTACGGCCTCACCGAGTCGACCGGCGGCGTCACCGTGCTGTGGCCGGAGGACCACTTCGTCGAGGCCCGGCTGAGGTCGGTCGGCCGCCCGATGCCCGGCGTCGAGGTCACGGTCGTCGACCCGGTCACGCTCGCTCCCTTGCCGCCGGGTGAACGCGGCGAGGTCCTGATCGGCGGCGGCCACGTGATGCGCGGCTACTGGCGCCGCCCTGCCGAAACCGCCGCGACCATCGTCGACGGTCGGGTCCGCACCGGCGACGGCGGCTCCTTCGACGAGGACGGCTACCTCTACCTCCACGACCGCATCAAGGACATGATCGTGAGTGGCGGCGAGAACGTGTACCCGGCCGAGGTCGAAAGCGTCCTCACCGGACACCCGTCCGTTCGTGAGGTGGCGGTGGTGGGCGTCCCGTCCGAGCGGTGGGGCGAAAGCCCGGTGGCGGTGGTGGTCCCCCGCGACGGCGCCGCGATCGACGGGTCCGAGGTGATCGCCTGGTGCCGCGAGCGGCTGGCGCACTTCAAGTGCCCCGTGGCGGTCCACGTGGTGGAAGCGTTGCCCCGCAACGCGTCCGGCAAACTCCTCAAGCACGTCCTGCGCCAGGAAGTTCAGACGTAGCGGAACTCCGCGCCCAGGAGGGCACCTTCCGACAACTCGGCGCCGGCTGTGGAGCGCTTGAGGGTGATGGTCCACCTGGGGTTCTCGGCCTTCGGCACCAGGCGAACCTCGCGGCCGCCCAGGTCGAAGGTGTGCCTTTCCACGGGACCGAAGCCGAGGATCTCCGTCCACAGCGAGGTCGTCGCGGCGGGGTCGGCGACGCCGGCCTCGACGGACACCACGTCGTGGATTAACGCGTCGGGGGACGGGTCGACGCCGAGGCCGTCCCAGAACCATTTTTCGGGGTCGGCGATGCCGTCGAGTTCGAGCAGCAGACCCGCGTCGGCGGGGTGGAACTGGACGATCGGGTGGCCCATCACGAGTTGGTCGGCGGCCAGGCGCACGCCCAGCGCCACGGCCCGGTCGCGGGCGCCGACGGCGTCGGAGTGCTGGACCGACAGGGCGTAACCGCCACCGCCGGTCTTCGTCAGCCAGCGGGACAGCGCGGCGCCCATCGGAGCGCCGCTCGACGGTGCCACCAGTTCCAGGTACGAGCCGCCGGCCAGGGCCATCGTGTCGTCGGCGAGGCCGACCGTCGCGAGTTCCGGGTCGGCGAAGCCCTTGCCCAGGCGGAACTTCTCGCGGATCAGCGTGCCGGCGCCCTCGATGTCGTCGGTGGCGAGCACCACCTGTCGCAGCAATGCCCAGTCAGTCATCGCGGTTTCCCTTCCAGTGCGGCTCCCGCAGCACCCGCTTGAGCACCTTGCCCGACGCGTTGCGGGGCAGCGCGTCGACGAATACGACCCCGGTGGGGCACTTGAAATGCGCCATGCGCTCGCGGCACCACGCGATCAGCTCCGCACCGTCCACACTGGAGCGCGCGACCACGACGGCCAGCGGCGTCTCGCCCCACCGGTCGGACGGGATGCCGATCACCGCCACGTCAAGAACGGCCGGGTGATCGAAGAGCGCCTTCTCGACCTCGGCCGGGTACACGTTCTCGCCGCCGCTGATGATCATGTCCTTGATGCGGTCACGGAGGTAGAGGTAACCGTCGTCGTCGATCACGCCGGCGTCACCGGTGCGCAACCATCCGTCGGGGGTGAACAGGTCGTCGGAGCCGCGGGCCCAGTAGCCCGACGTGAGGCTCGGGCCGCGCACGAGGATCTCCCCCGAGCCCGAAGCGGAGTCGATCGACACGGAAAGACCCGGAAGTGGGCGGCCCACCGAGAGGAGCCGCGACTCCACGAAGTGGTCCTCGGGCGACAGGATCGTGGCGACGCCGGTGGTCTCGGTGAGCCCGTACGACTGGTGGAACCGGGCGCCGAGCACGTCGGTCGCCCGCTTCATGAGCGCCGGCGAGATCGGCGCGCCGCCGTACACCACGTGCCGCAGGGCGGTCACGTCGGAAGCGGACGGCGCGGACACGATCGCGTCGATGAGCGCGGGAACCATGGCCGCGTGGGTGGCGCGGAAGGACAACAACTGCGCGAGCATCGAGGACGGCGTCGGCTCGCGGTTCTGCACGATCGTGCCGCCGGCCGCCAGCGTGATCAGCGACCACCCGGCGCCGGCGATGTGGTGGTACGGCGTGGGAACCAGGCTCACCGTCGCACTGTCCACAGAGAACTGTGACCCGAACGCGCCGACCGTCCACGCCAGTTGCCCGTCCTCGATCCGCACGCCCTTCGGCCGGCCGGTCGTGCCCGACGAGTACATGAGCAGCACCGGGCCGGGGTCCCGGGAAACCGCGGCCGGAGACGAGGAAAGCCAATCCTCGTAGTCCCGCCCGATCGGAACCACCCGGACCGACGGCGGCAGCGCGCCCACGAACGGATCCCCGGCCACGACGAGCGAGATCCCCGCGTCGGCACAGATCCACGCGAGTTCCTCGGCCGAGAGGCGGAAATTCAACGGGACGAGCGTGACGCCGGCCTTCAGCGCGCCGAGGAACAGCTCCCAGAACTCGGTGCCGTTGCGGTCGACGTACCCGACCCGCCCGCGCACGGAGGAGAGCGCGGAGGCGACGAGGTCGCTCCGTCGCCAGAGTTCGCCGTAGGTCAGCGTGCGGCCGTCGCCGGTGATGGCCACGCCGGAGTCGCGGCGCGAGACGAGGTCGAGGACGGTCACCGTTCCACCGCGACATCGCTGCCCCGCAACGGATCCCGGCACTGGTCGCAGGCGAGCCGCGGGGTGAACGTGCGCCGGCACTCGGTGTGCCGGTAGATGAGCGCGCGCCCTTCCGGTGACCGGAACCAGCGGTGGCCCCAGTCGAGCGTGCACATGATGACCGGGAAGAACGCGCGGCCCTTCGCGGTGAGGTGGTAGCTCAGCCAGTCGGACCGGTCGAGCCCGGGCGACACGGTGAGCACGCCGAGGTCGCAGAACGTGCGCAGCCGGTCGGCGACCATCGTCGGCGGCGCGCCGAGGCTGCGCTCGAAGTCCTTGAACCGGTGCGCGCCGAGGAACGCCGCGCCCAGCAGGGCGGCCGACCACCGGTTGCCGATGAGCGCCATCGTCTGGGGCACCAGTTCCGGAGTCGCCGTCGACCCGCTGTTCGAGCGGCGGCGCGTGTTCGCGGCCGGAACGCTGCGTTCCCAGCCACCCGCGGGGCCGAAGTCACCGGTGACGTCGCGCGGCTCCACCGGCTTGCGGCAGGCCCCGCACAGCAGCAACGGCTGGAACGCGTGGCCGCACCGGGTGTGGCGCATCGTCGGCAGCCGCTCGGCGTGCTCGGGCACCCACGCCGCCTCCCACGCCCAGATCGACAGCAGGATCGGCCAGGTGTCGCGGCCGCGCTTGGTGAGCCGGTACTCGAACCGCGGCGGGCGCTCCTGGTACGCCACCTTCTCCAGCAACCCCGTCTCGGCGAGCCGGGTGAGCCGGTTGGTCAGCACCGAGTTCGAGATCGCGAGCTGTTCGAGGAAGTCGTTGTAGCGGCGCACGCCGGCGGTGGCGTACCGCAGGATCGTCAGCGTCCACTCGTCGCCGATGAGACCGATCGCCTGCCCGACGGCGTTCTGGCCGCCCTCCGGCAGCGCGGTCGGCTCGTCACCGACCTCGGCCACCTACGACTCCATCCGTAACGCGTGGCCCATGGTGTCGGCGGTGCGCCACCCCGGGATCGACGAGCCGGCGGCCCACGTGGCGTGGGTGCCACTGGAGATCCGTTCGGGGAGACGCACGCGCGCGATCGGTCCGTCGCCCACGCGGCGGGCGTCGAACACCAGGCATTCGGACCGGTTCTCGTTCATGTCGGTGGTCAGCGTAACCAGGTACCCGTCGTCTTCGCCGGTGGACCCGACCCGTGGCGCCATCGCGGTCTCGCTGCCGTACACGCCCTCGCCGAACGCGTAGTGCTCGTCGGTACCCGTCTCCAGGTCGTGCTTGACGAGACCGTTGAACAGGAACCAGCTCGGCACGCCGGTGGCGGCGTAGGCGTAACGGTTGCGGCGCCCGCCGTACGAGCCGTTGATCATCCCGAACTCGGTGACGCGGTCGCGCAGCCGCTCCTCGCGAACGGCGCCGGTGACGAGGTTCAGCCGCCAGCGGTGCAGCCGCGACTGCATCCGGTCGAGCGCGAGGAAGCGGAACATCCGTTGGTAGTACGAGCCGTCGCCGCGGTCCTGCGGCTCCGGGTCGTCCTGGAAGAACCCGTCGAGGACGATCTCGTCGCCCTCCTCGTACGCGTTGACCCAGTGCAGCACGTAGGTGGCTTCCGCCTCGAACCAGCGCACCTGCTCGGTGGTTCCCCGCCGCGGGATGACGCCGATGCGCAGCGGCATCTCGGGGTGGAACCGGGCGGCGTGAACGCCCTTCTCCAGCAGCGAAGGATCCCAGAACAGCGGGCAGTCGTTGAGGATCGCGTAGTTCTCGGTGTACGCCATGTCGTGCGGCAGGCGCGGCCCGGGCAGCGGGACGTCGACGTAGTGCCCGAGGTGGTTGTCGGCGTCGACCACGCCGTAGTGGAGGTACGGCGCCTCCTTGCCGTAGTTGAAGAACAGGAGCTCGCCGGTGTGCTCGTCGCTCTTCGGGTGCGCCGAGACGCCCCACTGCGACGGGGTCCACGGGCTCTTGCCGAGCGTGTCGAGCGTCAACGGGTCGAGCCGGTAGATGTCGCCGCACTGGTAGAAGCTCGACAGCGCCACGCCCGCGTGCACCACGACGTCGGTGCTGGAGGAGTCCTTGAGACGGCCGCGCGCGCCCCACCCGTCACGCAGGCTCTTCGACGGCGGCTCGGCGAGCCCCGCCCACAGCGGTTCCTTGGTCTCCTGCTCGGCGACGAAGCCGTCGGTGCGGATGAACCGGTTGCGGTAGAACGCCTTCCCGTCCCGGAACCCGACGACGTGGACCATTCCGTCGCCGTCGAACGGGTGGTACTTCCCGGCGATCGCCGGATGCACGGGGTTCTCCGTGTTGCGCAGGTACACGCCGTCGAGGTCGGCCGGGAGCTCACCGATCACGGTGAGGTCGTCGGCGCGCCACTCGCTCGTCTGCGGCTGCCACGGGCCGGTGCGGTACGGGTGGTCGTCGTCCTCGGGAAGCGTGGAAAGGGCATGCCCGACCAGTTCGACGTCCATTGCTCAGGCCCCTTGGTCGGTGACGACGAGGCTGACCGTGGTGGTCGTGCTGCCGCCGATGTTGAGTGTGCCGACGGTGCGGGCGCCCGGCACCTGGTAGTCGCCCGCCTGGTCGGTGACCTGCTTGTAGGCGTCGAGCAACATGCGCACGCCGGTGGCGCCGACCGGGTGCCCGCCGCCGATGAGGCCGCCGCCCGGATTGACCGGTATCCGCCCGCCGACGGCCAGATCGCCGTTCTCGACAGCCTTCCAGCTCTCCCCCGGCGCGGTGATGCCGAAGTGGTCGACGGCGGCGTACTCCGACATCGAGAAGCAGTCGTGGGTCTCGATCGCGTCGAGCTGGTCGACGTCGCCGATCCCCGCCCGGCCGAACGCGTCGGTCACGGCCTTGCGCACGTGCGGCAGCACGTACGGCTGATCCGCGCTGTGGTCGAGCTTCTGCGCCAACGGTAGGCCGACCGTGGTGTGGCCCCAACCGGCGATGCGGGCAACCGGTCGGGCCGACGGGTGCGCCGCGAGGTAGCGGTCGGAGACCAGCACGACGCCGGCTGCGCCGTCGGTGATCTGGCTGCAGTCGGTGCGCCGCATGCGTCCCTCGACGGGCGGGTTCGCCTCGTCGTCGGCGGTGAAGCTGGCGTCGGTGAACGTCCACGCGCGGGTCTGCGCGTTCGGGTTCGACCGGGCGTTCGCGAAGTTCAGCTGGGCGATCGCGCGCAGGTGCGCGTCGTCGATGCCGTAGCGCCTGTCGTACTCGTCGGCGAGCGCGCTGAACATGTACGGCCACATGAACTTCGCGTCGCGACCCTCGTGCCCGATCCACGCGGCGGCGCCGAGGAGCCGCGACGCCTCGTCACCCGGAACGGTGCGCTCGAGTTCGACGCCGAGCACCAGCGCGACGTCGTACCGACCCGACTCCAGGTCGGCCATCGCCGACAGGACGGCGATGCTGCCGGACGCGCACGCGGCCTCGTGCCGCGCGGCCGGGATGCCCCACAACCGCGGGTCGACCGTGGCCGGCATGCCGCCCAGCTGACCCTGACCGGTGAACAGTTGCCCGAACGCGTTGCCGACGTGGATGACCCCGATGTCGGCCGGATCGACGCCGGAGGCCTCGATCGTTCCGGTGACCACCGCCTCGACGAGCTCGGCGAACCCGTGGCCGGCCCGGCCCCAGTTGGTGGCGAAATCGGTCTGGAAACCGCCGGTAACCCAGGTGGCAGAAGTAGTCACGCCGGCACCTCCGTTCACGCGTCCTTACTATAACAGAGAGAGTTAGTCGTCAACTGACTCCCAATTAGCGCTTGAAGATCCTATTGCCAACTCGGGAGCGTGAGACTACACCTAACAGAGTGACCTCACGCGCCGTCTACGTCCTGGACTTCCTCCGGACGCCACGCGGGAAAGGGTCGGCGAAAGGCTCGTTGCACCACCTCACGCCGACCGACCTGGTGGTACATCTGCAGCACGCGCTCGTCGAGCGCACCGGCCTGGACCCGGAGCGGGTCGAGGACGTCACGCTCGGCCTCGCCTCCCAGAACGCCGAACAGGGCGCGAACCTCGCCCGCACCGCCACCCTGCTCGCCGGTTGGGGAGACCGCGTTCCCGGCGTCACCCTGAACCGCTTCTGCGCCTCCGGCATCGACGCCGTGTCACAGACCGCCGCCCGGGTGAAGGCGGAAGACCTCGACCTGGCCGTCGCGGGCGGGGTGGAGAGCGTCTCCCGGGTGCCGATGTTCTCCGACGAGGGTCCGCTGTGGACGGACCCCGACACGATCAAGCGGGTCGGCTCGGTGCACATGGGCATCGCCGCCGACCTCAACGCCACGAAGGACGGCTGGCAACGGCCCGAACTCGACGCCTACGGTCTCGAAACCCAGCAGAAGGCCACGGCCGCCTGGGCCGCCGGCTTCTACGGGCGCTCGGTCGTGCCGGTCGGTGACGTCAAGGCCGACGAGTTGATCCGGGGCAACACGACCCTGGAAGGGCTGGCCGCGCTGCCGCCCGCGTTCGCGGAGATCGGCGCGTCCGGGCAGGACGCGATCGCGATGGCGGCGCACCCGGAGATCGGCCCGATCGAGCACCGGCACACGGTCGGCACGTCGCCCGCGCTCGCCGACGCGGCCGCGCTCGTCCTGCTCGGCACCGCGTCGGCCGCCGACGCCGCCGGGCTGAACCCCCGCGCCCGCGTCGTCGCCGCCGCGACGGCGAGCACCGATCCGGTCATCATGCTCACCGCCGGGCAGCAGGCGGTCGAGAAGGTGATCGCGAGGGCCGGACTCCAGCCGCGCGACATCGACGTGTTCGAGTTCGCCGAGGCGTTCTCCGCGCTGTGCCTCACGTTCCGGCGCGACCTCGACGCCGGCCCGGACCGCATGAACCCCAACGGCGGCACGATCGCGATGGGGCACGCGTTCGGTGCCACCGGTGCGATCCTCGTCGGGCAGTGCGTCGACGAACTCGAACGGCGGTCCGGGCGCTACGGCGTCGCGGCGGTGTCCGGTGCCGCGGGGCTCGGCGTGGCCGTTCTGGTGGAACGCGTATGAACGGTCGGGTGGGCATCGTCACCGGCGGCGGCAAGGGCCTCGGGCGGGCCTTCGCGCTGGAACTGGCCGCGCGCGGGGCGGCGGTGGTCGTCAGCAACCGCAACGACTCCGCCACCGGCGTCGTCGCCGAGATCGAAAGAGCGGGTGGACGCGCGATAGCGGAGCACAGCGACGTCGCCGACCCGCGTGCGGGCGAGCGCATCGTGCGGGCGGCACTCGACGCGTTCGGGCGGCTCGACTTCCTCATCACCAGCGCCGCGGTCAGCGGGCCGGCCATGTTCCACAAGTCGAGCGTGGAGGCGCTGTCCGCCGTGCTGAGCGTGAACGTCCTCGGCACCGCGGGCGTGGCGATGGCCGCGTCGGCGCACCTGCGCGCGCACGGCGGCGGGCGCATCCTGCTGGTGGCGAGCACGGCCGGACTGCACGGCGAGGCGGCCGTGTCGGCGTACGCGGCGAGCAAGGGCGCGGTGATCGCGCTCGGGCGCACCATCGCGCAGGAGGGCGCGCCCCGCGACGTCCTCACGAACGTCCTGCTGCCGTACGCGACCACCCAGATGACCGACAGCAACATGGACCGTCGGTTCCGCGACGCGATGACCGCGGAGTCCGTGGCACCGGTGGCGGCGGCGCTCGTCGACCCGGCGTGCCGGATCAACGGCGAGGTGATCGTGGCGGCCAACGGCGCGGTCCGGGCCGTCGGTGCGGTCGAGTGGGGCACCGTCCGGGTACCGTCCACAGTGGACCCCGCGACGCTCGCCGGGCTGCTCGCCGAGAGCCGCGCCGGCACGGCGCACGAGTACCGCACCGCGCAGGACGCGTTCGTCGACTTCGCCCAGGAGGGACTGCGATGAGCTGGGGAGCGCTCGGCCTCAACCTCGTCGTGAGCGCGGCCGCCGTCGCGCTGACGATGCTTCTCACGATGGCCTACGCGCTGCGCCGCGGCGAGCAGAGCATCGTCGACACGGTGTGGGGCCTCGGTTTCGTGGTCGTGGCGATCGTCTCGTTCGCCGTGTCGGGCGCGCTCGGCGAGGGTGACACCACCCGGCGCTGGATCATGCTCGCGCTCACCGCGGTGTGGGGGGTGCGGCTCGGCGTCTACATCTTCCGGCGGAACCACGGCAAGGGCGAGGACCCGCGCTACGCCGCGCTGATGCGGCGCAACACCGGCCGCACGGTGCCGTTCGTCGTCAAGTGGATCTACTGGCCGCAGGGTTCGATCATGTGGGTGGTGTCGCTGCCCGTCCAGGTGGCGATGTACGAACCCGCGGCGGTCGGTGTGGTCACGTGGATCGGGGTCGCGGTGTGGGCGGTCGGGCTCGCGTTCGAGGCCGTCGGTGACGCGCAACTGGCGCGGTTCAAGGCCGATCCGGCGAACCAGGGCCGGCTCATGGACCGCGGCCTCTGGGGCTGGACCCGGCATCCGAACTACTTCGGCGACAGCGTGGTGTGGTTCGGTCTGTGGATCGTCGCGTGCTCGCACTGGGTCGGGCTGCTGACCGTCGTCGCGCCGGTGCTGATGACGCACATGCTCGTCAACAAGAGCGGAAAGGCGTTGCTGGAACGGCGGATGACCCGCTCCCGCGGCGACGCCTACGCGGAGTACGCCGCGCGCACGAGCGGCTTCTTCCCGCGTCCGCCCCGGCGTACGGCGTGACCCACGATCTGGGCGACCTGCTCGACGTCCTCGATCTGAAAGCCGTTGCGGCCGACCGGTTCGTCGGCCGCAACGCCGCGCTCGACCTGCCCCGCGTGTTCGGTGGGCAGGTCGCCGCGCAGGCGCTGGTCGCCGCCGGGCGCACCGTCGACAGTGGACGCACACCGCAGTCGCTGCACGCCGACTTCCTGCGCCCCGGCCGGCCCGAGGTGCACACGGAGTTCGTGGTCGAGACCGTGCGCGAGGGGCGCAGCCGCTCGAACCGGGCCGTGGTCGCACTGCAGGACGGCAAGGCGATCCTGCGGATGACCGCCGCGTTCGGCGTCGACGCCGACTCCACCGTCACCCACCAGGTGCCCACGCCCGCCGCACCCGCGCCGATGAGCGTGCGGACGCTGGCTGAGAGCGTCGCCCGGTACGGCGGCCTCGACGGCCTGTGGACCGGCTTCGACGCGGTCGAGATCCGGATCGACCCGCGGGACGTCGACGGCGGCTCCCGCGACCTCGTCTGGATGCGGGCCGCCGGAACGCTTCCCGACGATCCGCTCGTGCACGCCGCGGTCGCGTGCTACGCCACCGATCTGACCCTGCTCTCGGCCGCGCTGGTGCCGCACGGCCTCGTGATCGGCCGCGAGCGCGACGACCGGCACGCCTGGGACACGGTGTCGCTGGACCACGCCCTGTGGCTGCACCGGATCCCGCGCGCCGACGACTGGATGCTGTTCGACCAGCACTCGCCGGTCGCGTCGTGGGGGCGCGCGCTCAGCACCGCCCGGATCTTCGCACCGGACGGCGAACTCGTGGCCACCGTGCTGCAGGAGGGCCTGCTCCGCGCGTCTCCGATCTGAGGGTCAGCGGACCCCGGGGTTCAGCCGCCCGCGGCGGTACTCGGCGACGACCAGATCCGTCAACTCGTCGAGGGACGTCTCGGCGGTCGGCTTGTCGAACGTGATCGTGCCGTGTTGCAACAGGTTGACCCGGTCGCACACGTCGAGCACCTGCGCGTAGTTGTGCACGATGAGGATCATCGCGATGTCGCCGCGGGCCTTGAGATCGGCGATGAGGTTCAGGATCTGGGCGCCCTCCTTGGCGCCCATCGCGGCCAACGGCTCGTCGAGCAGCAGGATCCGCCGCGCCGAGTACACCGACCGGGCGACGGCGATCGCCTGCCGCTGCCCGCCGGACAGCCGCGCCACCTCGACCGTGACGTCGGGGATGTTTACGCCGATCTCCTCCAGGTGCTGGCGGGCCAACCGGCGCATGGCCCGGTTGCGCAGGAACGGCCAGCGGACGACCTCCCGGTTGAGGAACATGTTGTGGTACACCGACAACTGGTCGACCAGCGCGAGATCCTGGTACACCGTGTCGATGCCCAGCGAGCGGGCGTGGCCGACCGAACGCAGGTGCACCTCCTCGCCGTCGATGAGGATGCGCCCGGAGTCCGGCCGGTGGAAGCCGCACAGCGTCTTGATGAGCGTCGACTTGCCGGCGCCGTTGTCGCCGATCAGCCCGAGCACCTCGCCGGGTCCCAACCGCAACGTGACGTCGCGCAGCGCGGTGACCGGTCCGAACCGCTTGCCGACGTTCTCGGCCCTGAGAATGTCCTCTGTCACCTCAGTGAGCCCTTCGTTCGGAGCCGGGCCAGGTACACGTTGAGCACCATCGCGAGGAGGATCGCGATACCCAGGATCAGGTCGAAGCGGTCGGCGTTGACGCCGATCAGGTTCAGCCCGTCGCGCAGGATCCCGAGTACCACCGCGCCCAGCAGCGCGCCGACGATCGTGCCCGAGCCGCCCGCGAGCGCCGTCCCGCCGATGACGGCCGCGGCGACGGCGGCGAACATGATGCCGGAACCACCGGCGAGCGGCTCGATCGAGTTGATGTGAAAGGCCTCCAGGACCCCGGTGAGCGCGCCCAGCATGCTCGCGATGATGAAGTTCCCGATCTTCACCCGGTTGACCCGCACGCCGGCCTCGCTCGCGCCGTGCTGGTTCCCGCCCACCGCAACGGTGTGCAGGCCCCACCGGGTGCCGCTGAGCACCACCTGGAACGCGGCGACGATCGCGAGCGCCCAGATGATCTCGGCCCACGGTGCCGCGCCCAGCCACCACGCCACCCCGCGCGCCGGCTCCGGAATCGGAACCGGGTAGGCGTGCGACGTCACCAACGTGATGCCGTTGAGGAGAAACAGCATGCCCAACGTCGTCACGAACGACGGAACGTGCAGGTGGACCGTGACCAGACCGTTCACCAGACCCACGACGGCGCCGGCACCGAGAGCCAGCGCGATCGCGAGCAGCACGGGCACCCCGTAGAACGAGATCGCGTAGTGCATGAGGAACGGCGCCAGCGCGTACATGTGACCGACCGACAGGTCGATCTCGCCGCTGATCAGCAGCAGCACCTGACCGGTGGCCAGGATCGCCACCGGCGCCACGTAGTGCGAGATCGTGATGACGTTGCCCTCGGTCGCGAACGCCGGGCTGGCGGCGTTGAAGTAGACCGCCAGCCCGACCGCGACGAGGAGGATGCTCGCCTCACGGAAACGCAGAAGCCGCCCGAACCCGCCGCGCCACCTGTTGGGCGGCGCGGCGGTGACGGTTGTCGTCGTGCTCATGCGATCGCTCCGCTGCGCTTCGCGATGCATTCGCAGGGCACTGCGTTAACGATTCGCTCGCTCCGCTCGCTCATGTGTGCGGGATCGGGCCGCTGCGCGACACGACCTTCTGCGCGGTGTCCGAACCCTCGAAGCGGGTCTTGACGTCGCTGAACTGGTTGACGTTCTCCTTGGTGACGAACGACAGCGAGGTGTTGGTGTCCGGCGGCGAGACCAGCCCGCCCGACAGGTTGTAGAGGTACAACGCGATGACCGGGAGGAAGCCCTGCAGGTACGGCTGCTGGTCGATCGTGTAGTCCAGCGAACCGCCCTTGACGCTCTCCAGCGTCCCCGGTTGCAGGTCGAACCCGCCGGCGATCGCGCCCTTGTCCTTGAGCTTCAGCTTCGCGACGACCTTGCCGAGCGCGTCGGTCGACCCGCCGTCGACGGCGAGCAGGCCCTTGGCGTTCGGGTGTCCGGCCAGGTACGCCTCGATGGCGTTCAACTCGTTGGGCAGATCGGTGCCGGTGGCGATCTGGGTGAACGTATGGCTCGTCCCCGACTCCTTCAGGACGTCGCGCGCGCCGTCGCTGCGCGGCTGGATGTTGAGCGAGCCCGGGGTGGCGATGAAGCACACCACGTCGCCGCCGGTGAACTTGCTTTCGAGCAGCCGCGTGCCGAGCGAGCGGCCCGAGTCGTAGAGCGGTTGGCCGATGTAGGAAAGCCGTGCGGTGCCGGGGTTTCCGGGCTCGCCGTCGGCGTTGTAGCTCACCACGGGAATGCCCGCGTCGAGCGCCTTCGCGACCGGGTCGGTGAACGCCCGCGCGTCGGTCACCGCGAGCGCGATGCCGTTCGCCTTCGCGGACACGGCGGCGTTGGTGGCGTTGACCATCTCGCCGACGACGGCGTTCTGCGAGCCGGTCCACTGGTAGTCGCAGCCGAGCAGCGCGCAGGCGTCGGCGATGCCGTACTGGGTGGGTGTGAAGAACGGATGCGCCGTGACGTGGCAGACGAAGACGAACCGCCACTTCGGCGTCGACGGGAAGTTGCCCGCGGCACCCGCCTGCTGCTTGGTCTCGGAGCACGCGGTGAGCAGCGCGCCGGCGGCGAGGGCCGCGCTGGTGAGCCCGGTGCCGGACAGCAGGCGGCGCCGGGAGACCGGATTGAGGTCGAGGGTGTCGACGGCTTCCTCGACCTTGGGATGGATCGTGCGCATAGCTGCTCCTCGAGCCGTGCGTGTCAATGGGCGGTGCTGAACTGGTAGATCGTGGTCGTCCGGTAGGTCTGTCCCGGCCGCAGCACGGTGGTCGGGAAACCCGGCTGATTCGGTGAGTCCGGGTAGTGCTGGGTCTCCAGGGCGAACCCGTCGCCCTGGCGGTACATCCGGCCACCGGTGCCGACGAGCGTGCCGTCGAGGAAGTTGCCGGAGTAGAACTGGATCCCGGGCTCTGTCGTCACGATCGTCAGCGCCCGCCCGCTGCCGGGGTCGACGACCCGGGCGGCGAGTTCCAGCTTCGTGTACGAGTTGTCGCGGCGGTCGAGGACGTAGTTGTGGTCGTAGCCGCGACCGATCACCAGTTGCTCGAACCCGTCGCGGATCCGGGCACCGATGGCGGTCGAGCGGGTGAAGTCCATCGGTGTGCCGGCAACCGGGTCGAGCGCGCCCGTCGGGATCAGCGTGGCGTCGACCGGCGTGTACCTGTGGGCGTTCAGCGTCAGCTTGTGTGCCTCGATGCTGCCCGAGCCCTCGCCGGCGAGGTTGAAGTACGCGTGGTTGGTGAGGTTGATGACGGTGGCCGCGTCGGTCGTCGCCCGGTAGTCCATCCGGATGCCGTTGTCCGCCGTGAGCGTGTAGGTGACAGTTGCCGTCAGGGTGCCGGGATACCCCTGGTCACCCGCCGGACTGGTGAACTCCAGGCGGAGCCCGACGTCGTCCCGGCCGCGGACCGGGGTGGCGGCCCACACGTGCTTGTCGAAGCCGACGGTTCCACCGTGCAGGCTGTTCGGGTCGTTGTTGATCGGTAGCTGGTAGGTCGTTCCGTCGAGCGTGAACCGGCCCGCGGCGATCCGGTTCGCGTAGCGGCCGGTGATGCAGCCGAAGTAGGGGCTCCGGGCCACGTAGTCGGCGAGATTGTCGAACCCGAGCGTGACGTTGCCCAACCGACCGCGCCGGTCGGGCACCTCGATGGTCTGGAGAATCCCGCCGTACGTCAGGATCTGTATCCGCATCCGCCCGTTCGACAACGTGTACCGGTCGACCGGTTCACCGGCCGGCGTCGTACCGAAGAAGTCCTTGGTGATCGTCGGCTTGCCGGACGCACCCGACGGAGCCGCCTCGATCGCGCCGGCCGCGACCGCAAGGGCGGCCACCACGCCGACACGTACGGCCAAACCGACCGTTGCCCTCCTGCGCATCGTCCTCGTCCTCCCTGTACACCGCATGCTTCGGGGGTGGACCACCTGTTGGTTCGGCGCCGTAACTTACTCAGCTTGGGGCCGGTCGGCGGACGACAAGGAGTCCCACCTCCCCATAACATCCGGGTTATGGAGCTGGAGATCCGCCATCTCCGCGTCATCTGCACCGTCGCCGAGACGGGCAGCATCGGCCGTGCCGCCGCCGCGCTACGGGTGTCTCAACCGAGCCTCTCCGCGCAGCTGCACCGGATCGAGCGGATGCTGGGCGGCACGCTGTTCGTCCGCCGCAACCACGGCGTCGCACCGACGTCGTTCGGGGAGATGGTGCTGACGCGGTGCCGGGCCGTCCTACCGACGATCGACGAGCTGAGCCGGGCCACCACCCGGATCTCCATCGCCGCCGACCCGCAGCTGCTCAGGCTCGGGTCGGTCAACGCCCCGCTGCTCGCCGGCCTGGTCACCGGCCTGCGCGAGCGGTTCCCCCACGCCACGATCACCTCGCACGGCGAAGGGTCGCCGACGCCGCTGGTCCACATGATCGCGGGCGGCCTGCTGGAGCTCGCCGTCGCCGGCGAGAACCCGGCGTACGAACTCCCGGTGCGACCCGAGGTCACCTACCACACCGTGGCCACCGAGCCGGTGTTCGCGCTGATCGCCGAGGACCATCCCCTCGCCGTCCACGACGAGATCGACCTGGCCGACCTGGCCGGCGAGTGCTTCGGCCTCCCCCGCCCCGACGACGACCGCAGCCACGAGTACTACGCGCTGGCCTGCCTGGCCGCCGGCTTCGAGCTGCACACCTCGCACGACATCGAGGGCACACCACTCCTCGACCTGGTCCGGGCCGGGCACGCGGTGACGTTCTGCCAGGCGACGTTCCGCGTCGGCCCGGGCCTGGCGGTCGTCCCCCTCGCCGGCACGCCGTTGTGGTACCGGCACGTGCTGCTGTGGCACCGCGAAAGCCCGTTCGCCGACCACGCCGCCCTGGTCACCAAGCTCGCGGCGGCGACGTACGAGCGGGCGATCCGCCGCAACGCCGCGTATCCGGCATGGCTGGCCCGCCAACGGACGGAACCGCCGGCTCCCGCCCGCGAGGGCTGAGCGCCCGATCGACAGTTCTGTCCGCAACCGCCGGCGGCTGGGTCTGCCAGCGGGACTACATCGTGGGGATGACACCGGCCGCGGGTCCGTCCAGCGATGTAGCAGATGTCGATACGGCGGACGACGTGCCGGCACCGGCTCCGCCGTTAGCGTTCGCTCCACACATCGACGAGCGTGGAGGACGCATGCGACGACATCCGGCCCGGCGCGCCTGGACGGGCGCGGCAGTGATCCTGGCGGTTCTGATCGGCGGCGGCATCGTCGAGGGCATCGTCGGTACCGGGACGGCGGACGCGACGTCGAGCCGGAGCGGCACGGTCATCCGCCGCACCGGCCACGGCATCCCGCACATCCTCGCGCGTGACCATCACGGGCTCGGGTTGGGCGCCGGGTACGCCTCGGCCGAAGACAATCTCTGCCTGGTGGCCGACACCGTGCTGACGCTCTCGGCGGAGCGCTCGCGCTGGTTCGGCGCCGACGCCCGCACCGTCGACGGGGTGACCAACCTCAACAGCGACCTGTACCACGCGTCGCTCGCGGGTACGGTCGAGCGCCTGCTCGCCCTGCCGTACCCGGCCGGCCCGTCGCGGTCGGCGCGTGACCTCGTGCGTGGCTACGTCGAGGGGTACAACCGCTACCTCGCCGAGACCACAGTGGACGGTCTGCCCGACCCCACGTGCCGGGGTGCGGGCTGGGTGCGTCCCCTCACCGAACTCGACATCTGGCGCCGGGTCCACGAGTTCGCCACCGGTGGCGCCGACGACGTCCAGAACGCGGTCGTCGAGGCGCAGCCGCCCGGATCCACCGTGCCCACGACGGACCCCGGGCCGGAGAACGCCGGGGCCGGCGAGATCGGCAGCAACGCGTACGCGTTGGGTCGGCAGGCCACCGGCGGCGCCGGGATGCTGCTCGCCAACCCGCACCTGCCGTGGCAGGGCGCCTGGCGCCTCTACCAGATGCAGCTCACGATCCCGGGTGAGCTGAACGTCAGCGGTGCCGGGCTGATGGGTATGCCGGTGATCGGCATCGGGCACAACGACCGGGTGGCGTGGACGCACACCTCGTCCACCGCGCAGACCCGCACCCTGGCCCGCCTCACCCTGACGCCCGGCGACCCGCTCGGTTACGTCGTCGACGGGCGGCCGCACCGGATGCTGGCGCAGCCCGTCACCGTCACCGTGCGCGGGGCCAACGGGACGCTCAGGCCGGTGACCCGGACGCTGTACCGCACGCCCGACGGTCCACTTGCGACAGACGGACCGCTGCGCTGGACGGAGGCCAACGCCTACGTGCTGCGCGACGCCAACGCCACCAACCTGCGGGTGATCGACCAGTGGCTGGCGATGGCACGGGCGCGCACCGTCGGCGACGTGCACGCGGCCCTGACCCGACTGCAGGGGGTCCCGAGCTACAACACGCTCGCCGCCGACTCCACCGGCGCCGCCTACTACAGCACCGTGCAGGTCGTGCCGCACGTCACCGACGACCTGCTGGCGCGGTGCTCGGTCGGTCCGGCCGGCGGCCCGATCGTGCTCGACGGCGGCCGCTCCGACTGCGGCTGGGGAAGCGATCCGGGCACGGTGGTGCCGGGGCTGCTCGGCCCGGCCCGGTTGCCGACGCTGACCCGCGCCGACCACGTGAGCAACATGAACGAGAGCCCGTGGCTGGCCAACCCGGCGGCACCGCTCACCGGGTACCCGGCGATCCTCGGCACCGTCGGCACCCGGCGATCGGCGCGCACCCGGCTCGGTCTCGACATGATCGCCGACCGGGTCGACGGCAGCGACGGGCTCGGGCCGCCCGGGTTCAGCCTCGCGACGCTGCAGGCCACCATGCTCGGCAACCGCGTGCTCAGCGCCGAGGAGGGCCGGGCGTCCACAGTGGACCTGTGCCGGTCCCGTCCGACGCTGACCGCGGGCGACGGGCAGCCCGTCGACGTGCGGGCCGCATGCGCCGCCCTCGCCGGGTGGAGCGGCCGGGCCGACGTCGACGCGCGCGGGGCCGTGCTGTGGGGCGCGTTCGTCACCCGCCTCACCGATTCCCGGGTCGACGCCTCGACCGTCCCCTTCGACCCGGCCGATCCGGCGCACACGCCGCGCGGCTTCGACGCGACCCGGCCGGGCGTCGACACCGCTCTCGCCGACGCGGTGCGGATGCTGGACGTCGCGGGCATCCCGGTGGACGTGGCCCTCGGCGACGCGCAACGTTACGCGGGGGTGCCGGTGGCCGGCTGCCGCGGCAGCGACGGGTGCTTCAACGTCACCAACACCGACCGCCGCCCCGACCAGGCCGTTGGCGGCATCCGGCACGGGTCGACGTTCATCATGGCCGTCGAGCTGACGCCGGCCGGACCGCGCGCCCGCACGATCCTCACGTACGGCCAGTCGGCCGATCCGACGTCGGCGTACTTCACCGACCAGACCCGGCTCTACGCCGCCAAGCGGTGGGTCACGGCGCGGTTCACCGAGGCCGAGATCGCCCGCGACCCGGCCCTCACCGTGCGCCGGCTCGCGCGGTAGGGCGGGGAAGCGGCAGGGCAGGAAGCGGCCGAACGGGAAGCGGCGGGCGGGAAGCGGCGGGGCGGATACGCGACCGGGCCGGGATATCGTGGGTCCCGGCCCGGTCGTCGAGGGGAGCGGCATGTTCGTCATCGCGCACGTCAGCGACATCCACATCGACGGCACCGAACGGGCCACCGGCCGCACCACCCGCGTCATGGAGTATCTCCGCGGGTTCGCCGACCGGCTCGACGTCATCCTGATCACCGGTGACCTGGCCGATCACGGCGCGGAACCCGAGTACGAGGTGATCAGGCAGCTGGCCACCGCGCCGGTGCCGGTGCTGCTGTGCCCGGGCAACCACGACGCGCGCCCGCCGTACCGGAAGGCGCTGCTCGGCGAGGAGCCCGACGGGGCGCCCATCAACCGCGCGCACCGCGTCGGCGGCGTGACGTTCCTGATGGCCGACTCGTCGATTCCCGGCGACGACGCCGGGCTGCTCGACGACGCGACGCTCGCGTGGCTCGACGCCGAACTCGCCGCCGACGAGGGGCCGGCGTTCGTGTGCTTCCACCACCCGCCGGTCCCGTTGCACGATCCCGTCATCGACGAGATCCGCATGCTGGGCGCCGACCGGCTCGCGGCCCTCGTGCGGCGGCATCCGCGGGTGGTCGCGCTCCTGTGCGGTCACGCGCACACGCCGGCGGCGACCACGTTCGCGGGGTTGCCGCTGCTGGTCGCGCCGGGTGTGGCCTCGACGATCAAGCTGCCCTGGGAGCCCGGCCCACGCGTCGACGTCGGGTACCCGCCGGCCATCGCGTTCCACGTGCTCGAAGACGGCCGCCTGACCACCCATTTCCGGCTGGTGGCATGAGGCGGACTAGGCGGCGCCCAGGGTCGCGTTGATGCCGTCGATCCGGCCGTCCTCGCGGAACTCGACGTCCGCGGTGAGGCGGGCGCCGGTGATCGTCAGCTTGCTCCGGTCGTCGCTGAAGACGGCGGACAGGCCGCGGCGCGCCGCGTAGCTGTACACGGCGCGGCGGTGGTTGATCATCGGCAGTTCGGCGAGGCCCTGCTGCAGGATCCGCATGACGCGGGCCGGTTCGGGCGCCGGCAGCACGAAGTCCGGGTGCTCGATGAGGAACGCGGCGCGGGTGCCGCCACCGACCTCGCCGGTGTAGTGGGTGAACACGGTGCTGAGCGTCTTCGCCGCCTCGATGAGCTGTCCGGCGACCACGTTCGGGTCGCTCGGGCTGCCGGGCAGGTCGTCGAACGGGACCTCGGGCTCGGCGAGCAGGGCCAGGTCGTGCCGGCGTCCCCAGTCACGCAGCGTCGTCGACAGCGCGACCGCGTCGGGGTGGAAACCGGACGGATTCGCCCACGCCCACAGCCACGAGCGCGGCCCCGGCGCCGCCGACCCCAACAGGTGGACGCGGGTGCAGACGCGCGGCGTTTCCCCGCTGAAACTGAACTCCGGCTTCTTCAGGTCGACGTGCCAGGAGTGCTCGCCAGCCACCTCGCTGAGGTGGATCTGGTGCTCCAGGGAGAGCAGCGCGGCGTCGTCGACCAGGTCGGTGAACACATGAGAATCCGTCACGTTGAGCGACCCTAGCAAGGCGCGGCTACCCCGAAAACTACCCGAAAAGGGTGGCCGCCACGATCTCCCATTCGGTGACGAGGTCGGTGCCCCCGGGATCGCGGAGCCACTGGATCTGCAGGCCGTCCATCAAGGCCATCACCTGGCGGGCGAGCGACCCCGGCCGGTCGCTGACGCCGGCGGCGAGCGCCGTGAACACCGCCAGCGTGTGCTCCTGCCGCGCCGCGAAGTACGAATGCGCGGGGTGGCCCGGCGCCAGCGACTCGGCCTCGAGCACGGCGAACAACCGGACGATCTCCGGCTGCCCCGCGTTGCGCCGCACCAGCGCCGCGCACAGCCGCCGCAGATCGACCCCCGCCGGAAGCGCGCCAGCCCCCGGCTCGGCGCCAGCCCCCGGCTCGGCGCCAGCCCCCGGCTCGGCGTCAGGCCGCAACGCAGCGCCAGACCCCAACCCGGCGCCAGGCCCCAGCCCGGCGCCAAACCCCAACCCGGCGTCAGGCCGCAACGCAGCGCCAGGCCCCAGCCCGGCGACGAGCCCCAACTCGGTGACGAGCGCGTCGGCGTCGGCCGCGTCGCGGTGGTCGAGCACGGCCAGCAGCAGCCCGTCCTTCGAGCCCACATGATGCAGCAGGCCGGGCACGGTGAGGCCGCACTCGTCGGCGACATCCTGCATCGAGAGGCCCCAGAACCCCCGCTCGGCGATGAGCCGCGTGGTGACCCCGATGATCTGGCGACGCCGCTCGGCGGCCGGCTTCCGTGCCCTTGCCGTGCCCCGGTTCACCTGGCTAGATTACCGCTACCTACTAGGTACTAGGTAAGGACGTTCGATGCTGTCCAGCGCCGAGCAGGCCGCGCTCACCAGCGGCACCGACATGTGGCACACCACGGCCGTCGCCGACATCCCGTCGATCACGCTGACCGACGGGCCGCACGGCGTGCGCAAGCAGGCCGCCGACGCCAAGGACCTGATCACCGGCGAACCGGCGACGTGTTTCCCGCCGGCGGTCGCGCTCGGGTCCAGCTGGGACCCCGACCTGGTGCACCGGGTCGGCGTGGCGCTGGGCGAGGAGGCCCGCGCGATGGGCGTGGCGGTGCTGCTCGGCCCGGGCATCAACCTCAAGCGCAGCCCGCTCGGCGGGCGCAACTTCGAGTATTACGCGGAAGACCCGTTGCTCACCGGGATCCTGGCCGTCGAGTGGGTGAAGGGCCTGCAGAGCACGGGCGTCGGCGCGTCGCTGAAGCACTTCGCGGTGAACAGCCAGGAGACCGACCGCATGCGGGTCAGCGCCGACGTCGACGAGCGGACGCTGCGCGAGTTGTACCTGCGCGCGTTCCAGCGGGTCGTGCACGAGGCGCAACCGTGGACGGTCATGTGCGCGTACAACCGTGTCAATGGCGTCTTCGCGTCGGAGCACCACTGGCTGCTCACCGAGGTGCTGCGCGGCGAGTGGGGCTTCGAGGGCGTCGTGGTCTCCGACTGGGGCGCGGTGGTCGACCGCGTCGCGGCCGTGGCCGCCGGCCTGGACCTCACCATGCCCGGCCCCGACGAGGCCGGCGACGCGGCACTGGCACAGGCCATAGTGGACGGTCGGCTCGACCCCGCCGCGCTCGACACCTCCGCCGCGCGGGTGCGCGCGCTCGTGGCGAAGGCGGTGGCGCACGCCGCTCCGGACGCCACCTACGACGAGGCCGCCCACCACGCGCTCGCCCGTGAGGCGGCCGGACGCTCGGTCGTGCTGCTGCGCAACGAGGGCGGGCTGCTGCCACTGTCCACATCGGACACCTCGATCGCGGTGATCGGCGAGATCGCGCACACGCCGCGCTACCAGGGTGGCGGGAGTTCACAGATCACGCCGACCCGGCTCGACGACGCGCTGTCCGAGATCAGGAAGCTCACGTCGGCACCGGTGACGTTCGCTCCCGGCTACGCGGTCGACGGCACCGCCGACGACGCGCTCGCCGCCGAGGCCGTCGAGACGGCCGGCGGCGCCGACGTCGCGGTGGTGTTCATCGGGACGGCGCACGAGACCGAGGGCGCCGACCGCGACGGCATCGACCTGCCGGCCGGACAACTGGCGCTGGTCGAGCGCGTGGTGGCGGCGAACCCGCGCACGGTCGTCGTGCTCTCCAACGGCGCCGTCGTGCGCACCACGCCGTGGGACCGCACGGTGCCCGCGCTCGTCGAGGGCTGGCTGCTCGGCCAGGCCGGCGGTGGCGCGCTCGCCGACGTGCTGTTCGGTGTGGTCAACCCGTCGGGCCGGCTGGCCGAGACGATTCCGCACGCGCTCGCCGACCATCCGTCCTATCTGGACTTCCCCGGCGAGGCCGGGCACGTGCGCTACGGCGAGGGCATCCACGCCGGCTACCGCGGGTTCGACGCGCGCGAGCAGGACGTCGCCTACCCGTTCGGCTTCGGCCTGTCGTACACCACGTTCGCGTACGGCGACGCGTCGGCGTCCACTGTGGACGGCGGGATCGAGGTGCGCGTCCCGGTCACCAACACCGGCGACCGCGACGGGCGGGAGGTCGTCCAGGTGTACGCGGGCCTGCCGACGTCCCGGGTGCGGCGGGCACCCCGGGAACTGAAGGGGTTCGCCAACGTCGCGATCGCGGCCGGCGAGACGGTCGAGGTGGTCGTCGCCATCCCGCGCGACGACCTGGCCTACTGGGACCCGTGGCTGAAGCGCTGGGCGGTGGAGGGCGGCGGGTACGTGCTCGCCGTCGGCGCGTCGTCGCGCGACGTGCGCACCACCGTCACCGTGCAGGTCGACGGCGACGACACCCGCCGGCCGCTGACGGCCGACTCCACGCTCGGGGAGTGGCTGGAGGACCCGAAGGGGGTCGAGGTGCTCATGGGCGCGTGGGCGGCGGCAACCGGCGGCGACGGCGACGACAAGCGGGCGTCGGCCCTGGCCGATCCGCAGATCTTCACGTTCCTCGCCAGCCTGCCGCTGCAGCGGCTCACCGCGTTCGCGGGCGACGAGTTCGACGCCGACGCCATCGCCCGGTTGGTGGCCGCGGCCAACGCTTGACCTCAACCTCTGTTGAGGTACCAGACTCCCCGGTATGCGTGCGATTCAGGTGTCCTCGTTCGGCGGTCCCGAGGTGCTGGTGCCGGTCGACCTGCCCGACCCCACGCCGGGGCCGGGTCAGGTCGTGGTCGGCCTGGCCGCGGCCGACGTGATCTTCCTCGACACGTTGCTGCGTTCCGGTTGGGGGCGCGACTTCTTCCCGATGCCGATGCCCTACGTCCCCGGCCACGGCGGGGCGGGCACGGTGCTGCGGACCGGCGACGGCGTCGACCCCGCCTGGACCGGCCGGCGGGTGCTGGCCCGGATCCCGAACGGCGGCTACGCCGAGCAGGCGGTGGCCGACCTCGACCGGATCGCGCCGGTGCCCGACGGCATCCCGTTCGAGGTGGCGGCCGCGCTGCTGCACGACGGCGTCACCGCAATGAGCCTCGACCGGCTCGGCATGCCCGAGAAGAACGAGTGGGTGCTGGTCACGGCGGCGGCGGGCGGCGCCGGGACGCTGCTGGTCCAACTCGCCGTCGCGGCCGGCGCACGGGTGGTCGCGGCCGCGTCGACCGAAGCGAAGCGGACGCTGGCCGGCACGCTCGGCGCCGAGGTCACCGTCGACTACACCCGCCCGGGCTGGATCGACGAGGTCCGGTCGGCCACCGGCGGTGGCGCGCACCTGGTCTACGACGGCGCCGGCGGGAAGCTGGGAACGTCCACAGTGGACGCGGTCGCGGACGGCGGCCGGTTCGTCACGTTCGGCACCGCCGACGGCTTCGCCGCGCCCGACGCCGGCACCCTGGCGCGCCGGGGCATCCGCCTGATCGAGCCGCTGAAGGCCGGGCCTCCCCCGAACTCCGTGATGCGGGAACTGCTGGCGGACGCCCTGGAGCGGGCCGCCGACGGAAGCCTGCGGCCGGTGATCGGCGCCACGCGTCCGCTGTCCGACGCCGCGGGCGCCCACCGCGCGCTGGCGGACCGGTCCGTGGCCGGGAAGTCGCTGCTCATCCCGTGACGACGCGCGTGTAGCGGCGGGCCTGGTAGGCGGAGTTCGGGCGGCCGTCGAGCGTCTCCTTGTCGATCGACGCGTGCGTCACGTGCCGCGCCGTCGTCGGCCCGAGCGAGTAGTAGCTGAAGTGGACGCGGTCGGGCTCCCACCGGTCGAACAGGATCACGTGCGCCGACGCGTCCAGGAGGATGTCGCCCGGAGCGAGGTCCGGCCGGCGGATCGGTGTGGACACGGTCGGCAGGGTGCCGGTCCAGGGGTCGGAGCCGAGGTGCCAGGCCATGGCGACGAGGCCCGCGCAGTCGCGCCGGTAGACGCGGGAGTTCCCCACGTCGGGGAAGAGGTCGGTCGGGCTGTACGGGACATCGACCCATGACTCCGCGCGGTCGACGATCTCCGCCCGGGTGATCGGCCCGTCGATCGCCGACGCCACGCCGCCCCGCGTCGGCGTGACGGCGACCTCGGCCGGGGTGACGGCACGCGCGGGGGAGCCGACCTCGACGCCGGTGACGGCGCCCGCCAGCGCGAGGGCGAGTGCGAGCCCGGCCCGGGTGAGGTTCCTCCGCATGGACCGAAGCGTCGCCGCGGGTGCTGAACCTTTTCTGCAAGAGCGCCAGTAATTGATCTACAGCGGTCTTCAGGCCGCCGGACGCCGGGGCGTAGTCTTCGCAGGATCGGGCATCTGCGGCAGGACGGCGGTGGGGTGGAGTTCCGGCTTCTCGGGCCAGTGGAGGTCGTCGACGGCTCCGTTCCGGTCCCACTCGGCGGGTCCAAGATCCGCAGCCTGCTGGCCGCGTTGCTGCTCTCACCGGGGCGGGTCGTCGCCACCGACCGGCTGATCGACATCATCTGGGACGACGATCCGCCGCCCACCGCGCGGGCCCTGATCCAGACGTACGTGTCGATGCTCCGCCGGGCGGTCGGCCCGGAGATCGTCGGCACGCACGCGCCCGGGTACCTGGTGCGCGTCCCCGAGGACGACCTCGACCGGAACCGGTTCGACGCGTTCGTGCGGGCCGGCCGCGCCGCCGCGGCCGACGGCCGGCACCGCGAGGCCGCCAACGCGTTCCGGGCGGCCGACGCGCTGTGGCGCGGCCCGGCGCTGGGCGGGGTGCGCAGCCGGATCCTCGCGGCCGAGGCCGCCCGCCTCGACGAGCAGCGGATCGCGGTGATCGAGGCGCGGGTGGCCGCCGACCTCGCGCTGGGCCGCAACGACGAGCTGATCGGCGAGCTGACCGTGCTGGTCGAGCAGCACCCGACCCGCGGCTCGCTGCGGGGACAGCTCATGCTCGCCCTGTACCGGGCCGGTCGCACCGCCGACGCGCTCGCGGTCTACCGGCAGGGGCGCGCGGCTCTGATCGACGAGCTGGGCATCGAACCGGGCGTCGAACTCACCCGCCTGCACGAGCAGATTCTGCGTGGCGATCCCGTGCTCCTCGCGTCCGATATGACCGGGCCGGAGCCGCAACCGGACCCCGAAATCGTGACCACCGACGACAAGGAGCGGGCGGCCCGGCCGCCCGCGCAGCTGCCGCCCGACGCGGCCGACTTCACCGGCCGGGCCGACCTGGTGCGGGAGATCCGGGACGTGCTCACCGCCGGCGGCACCGGGCCGGCCGTGGTGGCGCTGCTCGGACCCGGCGGGGTGGGCAAGTCGGCGCTCGCGGTGCACGTGGCCCACCGGGTGTCGTCGGCGTACCCGGACGGTCAACTGCATGTCGACCTGCGCGGCACCACCGGTACCCCGGCGTCGCCCGCGGAGATCCTCGGCCGGTTCCTGCGGGCGCTCCAGCCCGACCCCAACGCCATCCCGGACGGCACCGACGAGCGGATGGACGCCTACCGCACGCTGCTGTCGGGTCGACGCGTCCTGATCGTGCTCGACGACGCCGCCAACGAGCAGCAGGTCCGGCCGCTGCTGCCGGGCAGCGGGACGTGCGCGGTGCTCGTCACCTCGCGCGGCCGGTTGGCCGGGCTGGCCGGTGCCCACCTCATCGGCGTCGACCTGCTCAGCGCCGCCGAGGCCACCACGCTGCTGGCCCGCATCGCCGGCGCCGAACGCATCGGTGCCGCGCCCGACGCGGCCGCCGACATCGTCGCCTCGTGCGGGAACCTGCCACTGGCGGTGCGGGTGGCCGGCGCGCGGCTGGCCACCCGCCGGCAGTGGACCCCGCGGCTGCTCGCCAACCGCCTGACCGACGAGCGGCGCCGCCTCGACGAGCTGTCCGCCGGCGACCAGCAGATCCGGGCCAGCATCGAGATGAGCTTCCGCAGCCTCGAACCGGCCGCGCAGACGGCCATCCACCGGCTCGGGCACGTCGGCCTGTCCGACTTCCGGTCGTGGGTGGTGGCGTCCGCGCTCGACGTCGACATCGCCGACGCCGAGCGGGTGCTGGAGCACCTCGTCGACACCCACCTCGTCGACTACACGTTCGTCGACGACAGCGGCCAGGTGCGGTACCGGTTGCACGACCTGGTCCGCATCTACGCCCGCGAGCAGGCCGAACGCGCGCTTCCGCCGGCGGACCTGCTGGCGTCGACGGGACGGGTGCTCGGCGCCTGGTCGGCGGTGCTCGACCGGCTGGGCGAGCACATCGTCGACCACGTGACCTCGGGCGCGATCCTCCCCGTCGCGCGTCATGCGGCTCACGATGTGGACCCGGACGTGCTCGGCACGGCGCTCGACGACCCGCGCGGCTGGCTCGACATCGAGCAGGCGTCGCTGGTGCTGGCCGTGGAGCGGGCCGCCGAGCTGGGCCTGGACGGGCTGGCGGTGTCGATCGCGTCGGCGCTGTGCGCGTCGACGTACCCGCTGAACAACGTCGTCGACCTGTGGGACCGGGCGCACCGCGCCGCGCTGGTCGCCGCCCGGCGGGCCGGTGACGCGCACGGCGAGGCGGTGCTGCTCGTCGAGCTCGGCCAGCTGCGGTACGAACAGGACCGGTTCGGCGAGGCGCAGCAGGTGCTCACCGACGCGGTCACCCGGTTCCGCGACCTGGGTGACGCGCGCGGCCAGGCCAGCGCGTTGAGCGCGCTCGGGCTGGCCTGCCGCGACCAGGGCTACCTCCCGGAGGCACAGCACTTCCTCGCGCAGGCGTCGACGCTGTGCCGGGACCTCGACGACCGCGCCGTCGGGCACTGCGAACGGCTCGTGGGGTCGGTGCACCTCGAACGCGGCGACTTCGCATTGGCAGACGAGGCACTGGCGACGGCCGTCTCGGCGTACCGCCGGATCGGCAGCCGCCGCGGCGAGGCGCTGACACTGCGGACCATCGGGCTGGCCGCACAGGCGCGCGGTCGCTACGCGGACGCCGCGCGGGCGTACTCGCAGGCGCTCGCGCTGCTGCAGGAGCTGGGCGACACCAAGCTGGCGGCGTACTGCCGGCGCGGGCTGGCCAAGACGCACCTGCGGACGGGCCGGCTGGCCGAGGCCCGCGAACCGCTCGAGGACGCGCTGGCGGTGCACCGGGCGTCGGGCGACCGCTGGGGCGAGGCGATGGTGATGCGGACGCTCGGCGAGCTCGACCTGGCCGCGGGCCAGTTCGATCTGGCGGCCGGGCGGCTCGACCTGGCCGCCGGCCGGCTCGCCGACGCCGACCGGTGGCTGGCCGCCGCGCTGGAGACGTTCCGGTCACAGGGGACGGCGTTGTTCTCCGCCCGCACGCTCCGCGACATCGCCGAGGTGGCCCGGGCCCGGGGTGATCTCGACGCGGCCGACGCGGCGCTCCGGGAGGCGCTGGAGACGTTCCGCGCGTACGGGTCGCGCGAGTACGGGGAGCTGTCTGTAGGCGGATTGCAGGGAACCTGAAGCGCGCCGGGTGATCGTCGGCTTCACTTCGTCGACGCCCGGGAGTCCCCTTCATGACCCGCATCGCCCACGTGCCGATCCGTGAAAGCGGCGAGGAGCTCCTCGACGTCGCCGTGTCGTCGCCGGTGGCGGTCGCGGTGCCCACGCTGCTTCGGCGCGGGGTGGTCGACCGGCTCGTGGTCGCGCAGAGCATGCTGCCCCGGGACGTGCGGCTCCTGGTGGTCGACGGCTACCGGCCGGGCGACCCGGACGGCCCGGATGCCGACCCGTCGCACCCGACCGGCGGCGCCGTGGACCTCATGCTCTCGGTCGGCGGCGCCGTCGACCTCCCGGTGCCGGCCGGCGGCCTCGCCGCCACGCTGCCGAGGTGCTGCGCCGACACGTCTCCGGTGCCGGCACCGCCGACCGCACGGCTCATGGTGACCGCGTTGACCGCGGCCGGTCTGGTGAACAGCCCGACGCGCTGGTGGCACTGGTCGTACGGCGACCGGTTCTGGGCGTTCGCCAGCGGTGCGCCGCACGCCCGGTACGGCCCGGTGCCGCCTACCCGCTGAGGCCGGGATCGTCGTGCGGGTACGGGGCGAACGTGCTGCGGTTCTCGTCGACCGCGAGGCTGCGCCCGATCTGCGGGAACGCCCGCTGCGGGCAGCCCTCCCGGTCGCACACCTTGCAGCCGACGCCGATCGGCACGGCCGCGTCGCGGTTGTCGAGATCGCGGCCGGCGGCGTACACGAGGCGGTCGGCGTGCCGCACGTCGCAGCCCAGCCCGACCGCGAACGTCTTGCCCGGCGCGCCGTAGCGGCCCGGCGTGCGCGTGACCGTGCGCGCCACCCACAGGTAGCGGCTGTTGTCGGGCATGCTGGCGATCTGCACGAGGATGCGGCCCGGTGCGGCGAACGCCTCGTAGACGTTCCACAGTGGACACGTGCTGCCGGTGCGGGTGAAGTGGAACCCGGTGGCCGACGAGCGCTTGGACATGTTGCCCGCGCGGTCGACCCGGATGAACGAGAACGGCACGCCTCTGAGCCGCGGCCGTTGCAGTGTCGACAGCCGGTGGCACACCGTCTCGAAGCCGACGCCGAAGTGGTCGGCCAGCCGCTCGATGTCGTACCGGTAGCGTTCGGCGGTGGCGTGGAACGTGCGGTACGGCATGATCAGCGCCGCGGCGAAGTAGTTGGCCAGGCCCACGCGGGTGAGCGTCACCGCGGGCGGTGAGCTGAGTTCCTCGTCGGCGGCGAGGTCGGTGATGAGGTCGGCGTACTCGGCGAACGCGAGTTGCACGGCCATCCGGAACGCCTGCTGCCCGGGCCGCAGGTGGCCGGCGAGGTAGAGGCGCTTCGTCGCCTCGTCGTAGCGGTGCTGCTCCCCCGGGTTCGTCGGGCTCGACGCGGTGGCGGCGTCGAGCCCCACCACCTCGATGCCGTGCCGCGCCAGCCGGGTGGCGAGCGCGGTGAGCGTCTGACCGGGCCCGGCGCCGAGTTCGCCGGCCACCTCCTCGGCGGCGGCGTCGAGTTCGGCGATGTAGTTGTGCCGCCGGTAGAAGTAGTCGCGGGCCTCCTCGTGCGGCATCATCGCGATCTGCGGCGCCGGCGCGTCGGACGCCCGCCCATCGGTGAGCAACGCCAACTGTTCCAACGCCTGCCGGTACCGGCGGTGCAGCGTCACCAATGCCCGGGCCGTATGTGGCAGCTTCTCGGCGAGTTCGGCGGCCTCGCCGGCCGCCTCCGGCGACGCCAGCGCGCCGTCGGCGACCACCTCGCGGATCTCGGCGATGAGCCGGGTGACGTCGTGCGCGGCGAAGAACCCCGCGTCGACGCCGAACTCCTCGCACAGGCGCAGAAGCACCGGAACGGTCAACGGGCGGGAGTCGTGCTCGATCTGGTTCAAATAGCTCGGCGAGACGGACAACCGCCGGGCGAGCGCCGCCTGGCTGAGCCCACGGTCCTCCCGTAATCGGCGCAGCCGCCGACCGGCGTAGGTCTTGTCCATCACCGAACTATACGACCGTTAACCATTAACAACATTTTCAAATCTTGGAGGCAAGATTGGCGAAAGTTAGCTGATTGCGTCGGTCGACTGAGACGAGCGGCTCATGTCACGGTGTCCAAGAGGCGATTTCCACGCTTCGCAAGAAGTGAACGGCCCAGAAGTGATCAGTAATGAGGGAGCCACCGATGACTGACCGGCAGACCGCTGCGGCGGAAATCGAACGCGAATGGTCCACCGACCCGCGCTGGAGCGGGGTGGAGCGGACGTACTCGGCGGCCGAGGTCGTGCGGCTGCGGGGCAGCGTCACCGAGGAGCACACGCTGGCCCGGCGCGGCGCCATCAAGCTGTGGGAGCTGCTGCACACCGAGGACTACGTCCACGCGCTCGGCGCGCTCACCGGCAACCAGGCCGTGCAGCAGGTGAAGGCCGGGCTGAAGGCGATCTACCTCAGCGGCTGGCAGGTGGCCGCCGACGCGAACCTGTCCGGCCACACCTACCCCGACCAGAGCCTCTACCCGGCGAACTCGGTGCCGCAGGTGGTGCGTCGCATCAACAACGCGCTGCTGCGGGCCGACCAGATCACCTGGGCCGAGGAGGCCTCCGACGCGCCGGCCGACTGGCTGGTGCCGATCGTCGCCGACGCGGAGGCCGGCTTCGGCGGCGTCCTCAATGCCTTTGAACTGATGCGCGGGATGATCGCCGCCGGCGCGGCGGGCGTGCACTGGGAGGACCAGCTCGCGTCCGAGAAGAAGTGCGGCCACCTCGGCGGCAAGGTGCTCGTGCCGACCGGCCAGCACGTCCGGACGCTGAACGCGGCCCGGCTCGCGGCCGACGTGGCCGGCGTGCCCAGCGTCATCGTGGCCCGCACCGACGCGCAGGCCGCGACGCTCATCACGAGCGACCTCGACGAGCGCGACGCGCGATACGTCACCGGAGAGCGCACCGCGGAAGGGTTCTACCGCGTCACCAACGGCATCGGCCCGTGCATCACGCGCGGCCTCGCCTACGCGCCGCACGCCGACCTGTTGTGGATGGAGACGTCGAAGCCCGACCTCGACGTCGCCCGCGAGTTCGCCGAGGCCATCAAGGCGCAGTACCCCGACCAGCTGCTCGCCTACAACTGCTCGCCGTCGTTCAACTGGAAGAAGCACCTCGACGACGCCACGATCGCGAAGTTCCAGCGCGAGCTCGGCCACATGGGCTACAAGTTCCAGTTCATCACGCTCGCCGGTTTCCACGCGCTGAACCACTCGATGTTCGACCTCGCGCGCGGCTACGCCGAGACCGGCATGACCGCGTACGTCGACCTCCAGGAGCGCGAGTTCGCCGCCGAGGCCGACGGTTACACGGCCACCCGGCACCAGCGCGAGGTCGGCACCGGCTACTTCGACCTCGTCAGCACGACGATCAACCCGCAGAGCGACACCGTCGCGATGCGCGACTCCACCGAGCATGAACAGTTCGCGGGGGTGTGACATGAGCCCGATCGAGATTCGTGGCGACGCACCGCGCCAGGAGGAACTGTTCCCGCCGGCGGCGTTGGAGTTCCTCGTCGAACTCGACCGTCGGTTCGCCGGCGCCCGGGTCGACCTGTTGGAGCGGCGTCGGCGGCGCCGGACGCGGCTGGCCCGCGGCGCCGAGACGCTCGACTTCCTGCCGGAGACCGCGGCGATCCGTGATGATCCGACATGGCGGGTCGCTGCGCCGGCACCAGGCCTGATCGACCGGCGGGTCGAGATCACCGGCCCTCCACAAAGGACGATGACCGTCAACGCGCTCAACTCCGGCGCGAAGGTGTGGCTGGCCGACTTCGAAGACGCCACGTCGCCCACGTGGGAGAACATCGTCGCCGGACAGCTCAACCTGATCGACGCGCGCGCCGGTCGGCTCGACTTCACGTCCGGCTCCGGGAAGCGGTACCGCGTCGGGGACGCCCCGGCCACCGTCGTGGTCCGGCCGCGCGGTTGGCATCTGGTCGAGAAGCACGTGGTGGTGGACGGGCATCCGATGCCCGCCGCGCTCGTCGACTTCGGTCTCTACCTCTTCCACGGCGGGCGGTACTTCTACCTCCCCAAGCTCGAGAACCACCGCGAGGCCCGGCTGTGGAACGACGTGTTCTGCCACGCCCAGCACCTGCTCGGGCTGCCGCACGGCACGATCCGGGCCACCGTCCTCATCGAGACGATCACCGCGGCGTTCGAGATGGAGGAGATCCTCTACGAACTGCGTGACCACAGCGCCGGTCTCAACGCCGGCCGCTGGGACTACATCTTCAGCATCATCAAGACCTTCGGCGCCGACCCGAACGCCGTGCTGCCCGACCGCGCCAAGGTGCGCATGACGGTCCCCTTCATGAAGGCCTACACCGATCTTCTCGTGCGGACCTGTCACAAGCGCGGCGCCCACGCGATCGGTGGGATGGCCGCGTTCATCCCGAGCCGCGACACGGCGGCGAACGAGCGCGCGTTCGCACACGTGCGGGTCGACAAGGAGCGCGAGGCGTCGGCCGGGTTCGACGGGTCGTGGGTTGCGCATCCGGCGCTGGTTCCGGTCTGCCGGGACGTGTTCGACCGGCACATCGGCGAGAACCCCCACCAGGTCGGCCGGCAGCGCTTCGACGTTGACGTCACCGCCGCCGACCTTCTCGACTTCGCCAGCGCCGGCACGGAGGTCACCGAAACGGGTGTCCGCAACAACATCGCGGTCGCGCTACGGTACCTGCGGGCCTGGTTGGCGGGCAGTGGAGCGGTGGCGATCTACGACCTGATGGAGGACGCGGCGACGGCGGAGATCGCGCGATGCCAGGTGTGGCAATGGCTGCGCCACGGCACGCGGCTCACCGACGGCCGCCCGGTCGACCACGAACTCGTCGCCAAACTGCTCGACGAGGAGTACTCGGCGGCGGAATCAGAGACCGACGGCCGGGACGAGAACCTCGCCCGCGCCGGCAATCTCTTCAACCGGATGGCGTTGCAACCGGACCTGCCCGAGTTCTTCACCGTCCGCGCGTACGCGACCTACCTCGCCAGATAGCTTTCGCCGCACCCCCACCGGTTTGACGGGGTGGATACGTGCTCCAAGGGCCTGCGCGTATCCACCCCGTCATTCGTTCGTCAGCGCTCGATGCCCAGCGAGGCGATGAGATCCTCGTGCAGCTCGAACCAGACCGTGTGGCACGAGTCCACGCCCGTCCCGTCGACCCACGACGGATCGCCGGCCCCGGCCCGCTCGACCGCCGACGAGAACCGGACGTCGTAGCCACCGAAGCGGTCCAGCACCCCGGCGAGTTCGGCCGCCAGCGGTGCCAGCTCCCCGGCCAGGCCGGAAAGCTCGCACACGATCAGGGAATCCCACTCGGGGTCGTCGTGCGCGTTGGCGGCCAACGGCGCACCGGGCGCCGGGCGGATCTGCCAGTCGGTGCACGCTTGCCGCAGGCGCGCGTTCAACGGCAGAAAAGCATCGTGGACGCGGCGCACCGCCGCCGCCCCACCCGGCACGTCCGCCAACTCGGCCGCCAGTCGACGCTCGTTCTCGGCCCGCCCGCGCCCGGTGAGTGACCATCCACCGACGCCCGCGAACTCCGACCAGGTGACCCAGCCGCACGCCTCGGCGTCGAGCAGCAGTTCCTCCGCCGCGGCCGGATCGAGGCCGAACCTGCGAGCGACGGCCGCGTTGCCGGCCATGCCCCGAAGCCGGACGGCGTGCAGCACCAGCAGGTCTGTCGGCGAGGTGCGGCTCACGGCCGGCCCCGGTCGGCGGCGCGGCGCGGCCGGTCCTCGTCAGCGGCGTGGCGTCGGCGGACCCGATTCGCGGCGCTGCGCTGCCGGTGCCCGTCAGCGGCGCTCACGGGCGGGTCCGGGCCTGTAGCCGGTCGAGGCGCTGCTGGCATGCCTGTGGCGAGTTGAGCCCCATCGCCCGCGCCATCTGCGCCCAGGTGAGATCGAGGGCGCGCCCGGTGAAGAGCAGGCCCGTCTCGAGCTGATCGAGTTCGGCGCGGGCCGCGGCGAGCAGTTCGAGGGCGGCGACCGCGCCGTCGCGCTGGGCCGGGTCGGCCGCGGGGTGCCGGCCCGACCACCACAGAAACGCCTGAATCAGGTCGACCGCCGACGGCGGAACCGGGTGCGGCTGCCACGGCCGCGGATCGAGCCGGCCGGGGCCGAGCTCCACCAGGCGTTCGCGGGCCGCCCGTTCCCGTTCCGCGCGGGCCCGGTCCGAGGTTGCGCTGTCATCCACAACCGGTACCGTGCATCATCAACAAACTGTTGTCAACACTTCGTTGAAGGACGGTTCGACCGTGATCGTGGACCTGCGTTCGGCCACTCCCGCCGATTGCGGCGGAAAGGCCGGTGCGCTGGGGCAACTCGTGCGTGCTGGCATCCGGGTGCCGGCCGGGATCGTCGTCCCGTTCGGCGCCGATGTGCACGAGTCCGAGGTGGCGGGCTTCCTCAACGGCGCGTTGAACGGTGGCGGCGCGTTGAACGGCAACGATGCGTTCGTCAACGGCGCGTTGAACGGCGGCAGCGCGTTGAACGGCGGCGCGGTGGCTGTGGCGGTGGCCGTCCGCTCCTCGGCCAGCGACGAGGACCTGCCCGACGCCTCGGCGGCGGGCCAACACGACAGCTTCCTCGGCGTCCGGGGCGCCGCGGCCGTCGTCGAGAAGGTGCGGGCCTGTCGGGAGTCGCTGTGGTCGACGCGGGCCGTGGCGTACCGGCGGGACCGCGGCCACCGCCACGATCCGGCGATGGCGGTGCTCATCCAGCACCACGTCGACGCCGAGGTGGCGGGCGTGCTGTTCACCGGCGACGGCGTCCGGATCGAGGCGTCCTGGGGGTTGGGCGAGAGCGTCGTGCAGGGCACGGTCACCCCCGACGCGTGGACCGTGTCGGCCGGCGGCATCGTCGCGCGCCGCGTCGGGGACAAGCGCACGCGGATCGACCGGGGACCCGACGGCACCGTCCGCACGGAGGTGGCCGACCGTGACCGGTCGCGGCCGTGTCTCACCGACGAGCAGGTGCGTCGGGTCGCGGCCGCCGGGCGGGCGGTCGAGGCCGTCCTCGGCATGCCGGTCGACGTCGAGTGGGCGTTGGGCGGCGGTGACGTCTGGGTGCTGCAGGCGCGTCCCATCACGGTGGCCGTGCCGACCGGAGCCGGGCCGATCGGGGAGCTGGCAGCCGCGCCCACTGGAGAGCCGGCAGCCGCGCCCACTGGAGAGCCGGCAACCGCGCCCGCTGGAGAGCCGGCAACCGCGCCCACCGGGAAGCCGCCAGCCGCGCCCACCGGCGGGCCGGCAACCGCGCCCACCGGCGAGCCGGCCACCGCGCGGACGGCCGGCGGTGCGACGCTCACCGGCACGCCCGGGAGCCCGGGCATCGCGACCGGACCGGCCCGGGTGCTCCGCGGTCCGGCCGACTTCGCCCGCGTGACGGCCGGCGACATCATCGTATGCAGATCAACCGATCCCGCCTGGACGCCGTTGTTCGCGATCGCCGCGGGCTTCGTCACCGAGACCGGGGGTGTGCTGTCGCACGCCGCGATCGTGGCGCGGGAGCACGGAATCCCCGCCGTGCTCGGGGTTTCCGGCGCCATGACGACCCTGCGGCACGAACCCACCGTCACCGTCCACGGCGACACCGGCACCGTCCACTATGGACGTTAACCGTTAACGCTCCCATGATCCTGAGCGTCCGCACCTTTGTGGGAGACAAAGGTCGGCTACGGCAGACCGTTGTCTCCCAGATCGGGCTCGGATCGCCCCGCCGGCTACAGGGAGTGGCCAGATGAAATGATCGAGGAAGAAAGGGCCTGCGCTGGCAAGCCTCTTCTTCCTCGATCACCTTTGTGAGTGACTCCCCATCGGCGACGATGCGGAAGGCGGGCCTCCCGCCAACGGGAACGACGCGGCCGCGAACGATAATCGCTACCTTATCCGGCGGTTCGATCTCTCGCATTGTTCCGCGGTGAGGGTCGGCACGATCGTTTGTCCGTGAGCGAAAGCCTGATCGACGTCGTGCCGGTGTCGGATGACCCCGGGGACGCGCGGTGGCAGGCCGTGGCACCGGGCGGCTTCGTGGCCGGCGTGATCGGGCTGCGGCCGACCACCCCGTTCGGGTCCGATCCGCTGCCGCCCACCACACCGGGCGACCTCGAGCTGAGCCTCTACGTGGAGCCGGGCTGGCGACGGCGCGGGATCGGCTCCCGGCTTCTCGCAGCGGCCCGAAACGCGGCGACCCGGAACGAGGCGCGGCTCATCGCGGACGTCGAAGCGGGCTCGCCCGCTGAAGCGTTCTGCCGGCGGCACGGCTTCCGGCGCATCGGGTCCAGGCGCCACGACCTGCTCACCTACTGCGATGTCCACCTGGCCTGGCTGGGTGAGCTGGTCGACGCCGAGCACCCCGGATACCGCCTGACGCACTGGGTCGGCGACCTCCCCGACGCGCGCGGCGTCGAGGAACTGCCCCGGAGCCCGAGCCGCTCCGGCAACGCCGTACTCACCGCCGCGGACGCGGACGGCGACCTGGCGGCGTACGCCGTCGCGGTCGTCGATCCGGTGTCGCACCCGCGCGCCCGCCAGTACGGGCCGGCCGTGCACCCCGACCATCGCGGCGGGCGGCTGGGTCTGTGGGTCAACGCCGCGCTGGCGCAGCGGCTGCGCGAGGTCCATCCGCATGTCGACGAGATCGAGACGACCACCGCCGAGGACGACCTCGGCCTGCTCGACGTGCGTGAGCACCTCGGTTTCCGTCCGCTACGACGAACCCACGTCTACGAGCTCGCCATTCACGGGAGAAGGACATGAACCACCGGAAACGACCGTCGACGCGGCGCCACGGAAAGCGCGGCCCGCCGACGGGAAGCGCGGCCGGGCGCGCCGACCGAAAAACGACATCGACGACCCGAAGGAGGACCGTGCGCACCGCGATCGGCGTCACGGCCTGAGCCCGTCGAAGACCGAGCTCAGGACCTCCTCCATGTACGCCTCGGGCAACGGTCGGCCGGTGAGCAGCCAGGCGTGGTACAGCGGCCCGTAGATGATCTCGACGACCATGTCGAGGTCGACGTCGGCGCGCAACTCACCGGTCTTCTGCGCCGTCGCCAGGCGTCCCTTGGCCTCGACGACGGCCGCCTGCAGCAGGGTGCGGACACCGTCGGCCGCGACGTCGTCGGACAGCGCCGCGATGAGCAGCCCCCGCCAGACGGCACCGGTGTCGGACGCGAACAGCCCCTGCACGGCGCTCGTCTGCGCCAGCAGGTCGACCCGCAGGTCGCCGGTGTCGGGAAAGCCGATCTGCGTCTCGCGGACCCGCGTCATGTGTTCGAGCAGCACCGCCGCCTTCGACGGCCACCAGCGGTAGATCGTCTGCTTGCCGACGCCGGCCCGGGCGGCGATGGCCTCGATGGTGGTCGCGGCGTAGCCGATCTCGACGCAGAGGTCGACCGCGGCGGACACGATCGCCTGCCGCGACTGCTCGCTGCGGCGGGTCGGGTCGGGTCTCCGGCTCACGACCGACCACCCTACACGAGGCGAGACGTATCGTCTTGACAACGCCACTCCCGCGCGTCACTCTCGAACCGCAACGCGAGACAGACCGTCTCGTCTCGGCCCGGCGCCGAGAGAGGCAAGGGCAAGAGGCAAGGGCAAGAGGCAAAGCGGGGAGGCGGCACACACATGGAGCTGCGCGACATCGAGATCTTCCTGACGCTCGCCGACGAGCTGCACTTCGGCCGCACCGCCGAACGGCTGCACGTGTCACAGGCGCGGGTGAGCCAGGCGATCAAGATCCAGGAACGTCGCATCGGCGGCGTGCTGTTCGAGCGCACCAGCCGCGCCGTGGCGTTGACGCCGCTGGGCCGGCAACTTCGCGACGACCTCCGCATCGGATACGACGCGATCCGCACCGGCCTGACCCGGGCGACCCAGGACGCGCACGGCCTCGCCGGAACCGTGCGCCTCGGTGTGATGGGGCTCGTCGGGCACGAGATCCGCGACGTGATCGACGAGTTCGCCGCCCGCCACCCGAACTGTGACGTCGCCCTGCACGAGATCGCGGTCAGCGAGCCCTTCACCGCCCTCCGGGCCGGCGCGCTCGATCTCGCCCTCGTGTGGCGACCGGTCCGCGAGCCCGACCTGGCCGAGGGCCCGGTCCTCCTCACGGAGGGCCGGCTGCTCGCGGTGTGGGCGGGCCACGAGTTGGCCGATCGCGGGTCGGTGTCGATGGAGGACTTCGGCGGTCGCCTGTTCGTCGATCCCGCTCCGCCGAGCCCCGACTACTGGGTCCAGTCGATGCTGCCGCGCCTGACCCCGGGCGGCCGGCCGGTCCCGCGCGGCCCCGTCGCCGCCACGTTCCACGAGATGCTGACGCAGGTGGCGGCCGGCCGGTGCCTCAACCCGATGGGAGAGCACTGCTCTCGGTACTACTCCCACCCCGGCGTGGTCTTCGTCCCGATCCACGATGCGCCGCCGACCGAGTGGGCCCTGGTGTGGCGCACCGCGTCGCTGAGCCGGCGCGCCCGGGCCTTCGTCGAGGTGGCCGAGTCGTTGGGCCCGCGGCGGTACGCGGCGGCGGCGCTCACGGCGCGGTGAAGGGTCCGGCCCGGTTCGCCAGGATCGCGGCCTGCGTGCGCGACGACAGTTCCAGTTTGCGCAGGATGTTGCTCACGTGCGTCCGCGCGGTGCGTTCGCTGATGTACAGCGCCGCGGCGATGTCGCGGTTCGCCCGCCCCTCGCCGACCAGCGCCAGGACCTCCCGCTCGCGCGAGGTCAGCCGGCCGAGCAGGGCGACGTCGGCGTCGGTCGGTGGTTGCGGCCCCGGCGCACTCCCGGCCATCGGTGGATTTGAGATGACGCGCGTCAAAGCGGGCGCCGTTGATGACGGCTCGTCGGCCGAGACGTGCCCGTGCGCGTCCACCGGTCCCGGCCGCCACCCGACGCCGGCCGCCCACACCAGGTGCAGCAGCACCGCCGTCGCCCACGCGAGGGCGAACCACAGCGGCCACCAGTAGTCGGCGCCGTAGTCGCGCGGCGGCGGGTGCGGGTTCCGCACGACGAGCCACACCAGCACCGTGGCGGTGGTGATCACGGCGAACACCAGGGCGTGCGCGCGCCACCCGCGATCCCGCCACGCGCGCCGCAGCGACCGGTCGGCGGGCAGGTCGGCGAAGACGCGGCCGAGTTCGGCCCGGGTCCTGGCCGTCCGCACGGCGGCGGACCGGTCGCGCACCTCGTTCGCGGTCAGGCGGCCCGCCGTCTCGTGCTCGGCCAACCGCTCGACGGCGGCGGCCCGATCGGCGTCGCTGAGCCGGTGGTGACCGTTCACCGTCTCATCGTCGCAGGTGGCTGCCTACGTCATTCGTCTCAGGTCACGACGCCGATGCGGCGCCCGCCGCCGGCCGGTCACGGTGCCCACATGGACCTGCGCACGGTGCCCAACCTCATCACCGCGATCCGGACGGTCGCCGCGGTGATCCTCGCGACCTACGCGATCACCCGACCGGGCGCCGTCGCGACGACCGCCGCGTTCCTGACCTACTGGGTGGGCGACGTCCTCGACGGCTTCGCCGCCCGACGGCTGAACCAGGAGACGCGGGTCGGCGCGGTGGCCGACATCGTCGCCGACCGGGCCTGCACCGCACTCTGCGCGTCGGCGCTCCTGGTCCTGCGTCCCGACGCGTGGCTGCCGCTCGCGATCTTCCTGCTGCAGTTCATGGTGATCGACTGCATGCTGAGCCTGTCGTTCCTCCGCTGGCCGGTGCTGGGCCCGAACTACTTCGGCGCGGTACACCGGGGGGTGTACCGGTGGAACTGGTCCCCACCGGCCAAGTCCGTCAACACGGCCGGTGTCGTCGGGTTGATCCTGGTCACCCCGTCGCCGATCTGGCCGGCGGCGTTCGCGGCGCTCATCGCGGTCCTCAAAGGGTTTTCCCTGTGGACGGTCGCCCGCCTCCCCGCGGACCCGGCATGACGCCGGAGGCGGTGTTGTCCGCATTCGCCGTGGCCGCGTTGTCGGCGTTCGTGCCCGTGACACCGGTCGAGCCGTACCTGGTCGCCCTCGCCGCGGGCGGGCAGCCGATGGTGGCCGTGGGCATCGCGGCGGCCGCGGGCCAGACCACCGGCAAACTGGTGATCTTCCTGGCCACGAGGGCCACCCTCCGGTCCGGAACGGTACGGGGATGGGCGTCCCGGCTGGCCGCCCGGTACTCGCGGCGCTCCCCCGCCGGGCCCGGCCGCCTCCGCGCCCGGCTGCGCCGGTTGACCGCGCTGCTCGACCGCCCGACCCTGGTCGTGCCGACGGTGCTCCTCAGCGCGGTCACGGGGGTGCCGCCGCTGCTCGCGGTGTCGGTGCACGCGGCCCGCACCCGGGTACCGGCGCTGGTGTTCGCGCTGTGCTGCCTGGCCGGCCGCGCGATCCGCTTCCTCGCGGTCGCGTCGATCCCCGGCCTCCTGTGAACCCGCTGCCCGTCCCGCTGGGTGAATTGGGCATACGTTTGCGTAGTCGCAAGGTGCACCATGGGTGTCATGAACTGCCGCCCCGAACCGGGTCCGCCGGTGCCGCGGGCCGAGCTGGTCGGCGTCACCGCCAGCGGATACGCGGTGCGCGACGGGCCGCCGGACGGCGACATCATCGTGCTGTCGCACGACGACGCGGCGGCGTTGATGGGCCTTCGCCCGGCCGATCTGTCCGATCTTGCGGATGACGAATGGATCATTCCAAACCGTTGACAGGTCAGCGCCGGGCTCGCGCCGCCCGGGTGAACTGGTCGTCGAAGAGCCGCGGGAACGGGATCATGCGATGGCGATCGCGCCAGGGGGCGGCCTGGCGCACCGCGTTGCAGCCCGCCGCGGTGATTATCCGGGACGCGCGGGCGAACAGCGGCCACGCCGGATACACGTCCAGCCGGCGCACCCGCGGATCCTCGATGCCGGGTGGTGCCACGAGCACGAGCCGCCGGGACGACGGCGGCAGGCCCTCGGCCGCAGCGGTCTCCTCGGCGTAGGCGATCAGCTCGGCCACCTCGGCGGCCGGTCCGGAGTGGACGATCAGCCAGGCGTCCCCGTCGAGCGCGGGCACGTCGGCGGGCCGGGGATCGACGAGGTCGAGCGGCGCCATCGCGGTCGACACCGCGGCGAGGTCGGCGTGGTGCTCGCCGGTGAGCGGCTCCACCGTCCACGTCTGGTCGTAGCGCGGGAGCGGGCGGGTGGCGACGGCGCGGTAGCGCGTCCACTGGAGCAGCCGCGCCAGGTGGGTCGTCGTCCGGATGGACGCCGGCAGCGCCGACGGCGTGAGTTCGCCGTACAGGCCGCCGGGGAAGGCGTCGACGATCAGTTCGGTCGGGGCGAGCTCGGCCAGCGCGGTGAGGTACGAGGCGCCGGGCGGCACCTTCACCGTCCTGTGTGGACCCACGACGCGCGGGTCGCCGGCGTGCGGCGACGACGTGAGGATGACCGCGTCGCGGCCGGGGCGCATCGCGTGCAGGAACGCCCGCACGCGGGTGAGATGCCCGAGCCCACCGCCGGCGGCATAACAGGCGATCACGTCGCCGTCGACGCGAGCACCCGCAGGTACCCGTCGACCTCCCGCCGCGGGTGGTAATCCGTGCGCACCCGCTCGGCCGCGGCGGCGCCGAGGGCGGCCAGTTCGTCCGACGTGGACAGTGCGGCCCGGTGCACGGCGGCCCGGCACCCCGCAGCGTCGCCCGCCGCGAAGCGGAAGCCGATGCGGTCGTCGACGAGGTCGGCCAGCCCGCCCGCGTCGGAGGCCAGCAGCGGGATGCCGAGCGCGGCCGCCTCCAGGGCCACGTTGGGCAGCCCGTCGTAGAACGAGGGCAGCGCCACCACATCGCAGGCGGCGTAGACGGTGAGCAGCTCGTACCGGTCCAGGAACGGGAACGTGCTGTACCGGATGCGCTCCTGCCCGCCCAGCCAATCGGAAACGGACGGCTCCACCTCACCGGCCAGCACGAAGTGCAGCCGCTCGGCGTGCCCGCCGGCCAGTACGGCGTCGAGCAGGAACCGGACGCCCTTCTTGTTCTTCAGCTGTCCGATGAGGCCGACCGTGCGGAGACCGGAGCCGACGTTCTCCGCCCGCCACGCCGCCGCCTTCTGCCGCTCCGACGGCAGCACCTCCCAGCCGCCGCGGTCGATGCTGTTGCCCACCACCGTGACCGGCACGCCCGGCGCCACCGCCGACACCAGCGGCGCCGTGCTCCCGGCCACCACGCACACCCGCGCCGACGCCCGCAGCGCGGCCAGCACCAGCGCCTGCCGCCGCACCGAGAACATCCCGGTGTCGAAGTCGTTGCCGCGCAACAGGGTGACGAGCGGCGCGCCCGCCCACGCGGCGTACACCGGCGCGGCGAGCAACGGGTACGTGCCGCCGAACGCGACCACGTGCGTGTAGGACCGGGTCAAGACGGTCCACAGTAGACGGAGGGCGTGCTCGGGGTCCTCCCCCAGCGGCACCGTGACCAACCGCCCGCCGAGCTCGTCGCCCACCGAGAACGGAACCGGACGGCGGCTCAGGTGTGCGACGTCCACCTCGACGCCCGCGGCGCGCAGGCCGCGCACGATCCGGTCGCACGACTGGGCCATGCCGCCCCGGCTGGGCGGGTAGTTCTCGGTGACCCACAGCAGCCGCATCAGCTGTCAACCAGGCTGTCGTCGCCGCCGCCGTCGGCGTCGTAATCGGTCTCGTCGCCGGAGTCCGGGTCGAACGGCGCGCGGTCGAACGAGTTGAGGATCGTGAACATGCTCGCGTCGCCGAAGTCGCCGGCGCTGGCCGAGCGGAAGCCGCGCCGGTGGTGCGACGACCCCGCCTGCGGGTTGCCGAAGAACCCGCGCTGCGCCGCGCAGTCGGGACAGAGGCCCTGCTCGGCGACGTGGATCGCGCAGATGGGACGGCCGCAGGACGGGCACCCGGCGACCGGCGGCCGCCCGCACCGGCGCAGCACGAAGAATCCTGTGGTGACCGTGCACGGCGTCATGGGGTGGTCCACCGGAACGTCTCGGCCATCACGGACAGGATGAAATGCACCTGGTGCTCCCCGCCGGGTATCCGGTCCAGCCGTCCGGTGACGGTCAACTGCGCACGGCGTCCCGGACGCATTTTCACGCGCATCCACGACGGCGGCCGCGTCGCCGGACGGACCCCGGCCACGCCCTTCGGCAGCGCCCTCGTCACCCGGATCAGCTGGACCTCCTTCTTCTTCGTCTTGGTCTTGCTCTTCCCCCGCGGGTTCACCTTGTGCACCCGGCGGTAGCGGATCCGGTCGACCACCGAGACGTCGATCGTGCTGCCGTCGCGCAGCGATGCCCGGACCCGCAGCCACGGGTCGACCTCGTACCACAACATGGCCGAGCGCACCGGACGTTGCACCGGAAGCTGGTGCCGCGGCCCGGTCTTCTCCGGCAGGCTCGACCCGCGCAGGTCGGCCGTGATGGCCACGGCGCCCGCTCCCGGCACGTCCTGCATCACCACGCCCACCAGCGGGACGATCACGCCGAACGTGCGCGGCGGCAACGACCACTTCGACCGTTTCACGACCGCGTCGTGACCCCGCATGCTGTGCAGGATCGCGTCCCAGCCGGTGCGGTCCTGGGTGGTGTAGAGCACCCGGTGGAACGCGACCATCTGGTGCATGGGCTGGAACTTCTCGATCGCATCCCGGGTCTTCCGCCAGAACATGCAGGCACGCTATCCGACGGTGGCGTCGTACACGGCCGCAAGACGCGCCCGGGCGTGCGCCCACGTGAAGTTGTCGGCGATCCGGCGGCGGGCGCGGTCGGCGAGTTCGGCCGCCCGTTCCGGATACTCCAGGACGATCCGGATGGCGCGGGCGAGTTCGGCCGGCCGGTCGGGCGGCACGAGGCGGCCGTGCTCGCCGTCGGTGATGAGCTCGCGCACGGCGGGCAGGTCGGAGGCGACCACCGGCACGCCCGCGGCCATCGACTCCCACACCTTGAGCGGGCTGCAGCCCTGGGTCACATTTCTCGGTGACGCCGTGAGCGGCGCGACCGACACCGCCGCGTGCGCCAGCCAGCCGGCCACCCGGTGATGCGGGACCGTGTACCGCCACTGCACCCGGTCGGCGATCCCGAGCCGGTCGGCGAGCCGGCGCAACGGGCGGGACCGCTGCCGGGGCACCGACGAGCAGACGACGAGCGTCAGGTCGTCGAGGTCGGCGAGCCGGGTGAACGCGCGCATCAGCACGTCGACGCCCTGCCACGGCTGCAGCGCGCCGACGTAGACGAGGTACCGGTCCGGTGCGTCGTCCGGCCTGGGCGGGGTCGTTTCCGGGATGTCGGCACCGTTCGGGACGACGTGGACGTTCGTCGCCCCCCGCTCCTCGACCGCGCGCGCGATGACCGCACTGGGTGTGATCACCGCGGCCGCGTGTCGAAAGCAGTGACGCTCGATGTCGCGCAGCTTGTCGAGCGTCGACGGGGCGACCCTCGGCCAGGCGTACGGCAGTTCGATGGACGGCAGCCCGTTCGCCTCGTAGACGAGTTTCGCGTCGGTGGTTCCGATCGCCGGCACCGCGCCCCACGGGTCGCGGACGTGGCACACCTCCAGGGTGTCCCGGTGCGGCGCGAGGCGGTCGGCGACCCACCCGGAGAACGCCTCGGCCCGGTCGATGAGGTTCGGCACCGGCTCGTCGAAGCGGACCACTTCCAGGTTGTCTTCGCGCTGGTAGCGGGGCAGGTCACCGCCGCCGAGGACGCACAGCAGCCCGCCGCCGTAGCGGTCGAAGAGCTCGCCGGCCATGTGCCGGATGTGCACGGCCGACCCCTTGGTGGACGGGAACCGGTCGAACGAGATATACGCCGCTCTATGCATTCCGGTGCCACTCCAGTTGGCGTTTCAGGCCCTCGTCGAGGTCGGTCCGCGCGGTCCAGCCGAGGAGGCGTTCGGCCCGTTCGGTGGCCGCCCAGGTGCGGGTCACGTCGCCCCGGGCCGGCGCTGTGTGCGTCACCGACAGTTCCTCCCCACCGGCGAGCGCGAGGATCCGCCGGGCCGCGTCGCCGATCGTCACCGGAACCGGGTGCCCGACGTTGATCGCGATCCCCGACGGCAGGTCGGCGGCGGCGGCACTCATGGTCGCGGCGACCACGTCGTCGACGAACGTGAACGCGCGGGACTGGCTGCCGTCGCCGAACACCGGCAGCGGCCGGCGGCTCAGCGCGGCCGTGAAGAACCGGTGGAACGCCATGTCCGGACGCTGGCGCGGACCGTAGACCGAGAAGAACCGCAGGATGACGGTGTGCACCCGGGCCGCGCGGGCCAGGTCTTCCGCGAGTCGCTTGGAGTGACCGTAGGGGCTCTCGGGACGCAGCGCGTCGTCCTCCGCGCACGGCCGGTCCGCGGACCCGTAGACCGAGGACGACGACGCCAGGATCACGCGCGTGCCCGTCTTCGCGCACGCGTCGAGCAGCCGGCGCGTGGTCTCGACGTTGTCACGGTGCGTGGCGGCATCGCCCCACGAGGACCGCACACCGGGCCGCCCGGCCAGGTGGACGACCACGTCGGCGCCGGCCAGCCCGGGCGGCTCCTCTTCGGCGAGGTCGACCCCGATCGGCGCGCGCCCCGGCCTGTCGACGGCGACGACCTCATGGCCGGCGGCGGCCATGGCCTCGGCGACGTGGCTCCCGATGAAGCCGGCCGCGCCCGTCACCACTACCCGCACGGGTGCGAACTCTACGGCGGTGCCGGTACGGTGACGCCGTGGCGGGCGAGCTCGTGGTCTTCGGCAGCCTGAACCTCGACCTGGTGCTGCCCGTCGGCGCGCTGCCCGCGCCCGGCCAGACGGTCCTCGGCGGCGACCTGCGCCGCTACCCCGGCGGCAAGGGCGCCAACCAGGCCGCGGCGGCGGCCGGCCTCGCGGGCGGGCGGGTGCGGCTCGTGGGGCGGGTCGGTGCCGACGCCGAGGGGTCCTTCCTGCTCGCGGAGGCGGCCGCGGCGGGCGTCGACGTCTCCGGGGTGCTCGCCGACGCCGGCGCCACCACCGGGCACGCGCTGATCCTGGTCGACGGGCAGGGCGAGAACATCATCGCGGTCGCGCCCGGTGCGAACGCCCGCCTCGACCACACCGACGCCGCGCGGGCGACCGGCCCCCTCGGCCCCGGCGACACGCTGATCTGCCAGCTGGAGGTCCCGGTGCCCGCGGTCGCCGCCGCGGTCCTGGCCGCCCGCGCGGCGGGAGCGCTGGTGGTGGTCAACGCCGCACCCGCCGTCAGCGTGCCGGCGGCGCTGCTGGCCGACGTCGACATCCTGGTGGTGAACGAGTCCGAGGCCCGCGCCATCGGCACCGCCGACCCGGCCGCGCTCGCCGCACGCACGGGCTGCGCCGTCGTGGTCACGCTGGGCGGCGACGGCGCGGCCTTCGCCGAGCCTGATGGTGGACGCGCGGGCAGCGCGCCGAGCTACCCGGTCGACGTCGTCGACACCACCGGGGCCGGCGACGTGTTCGTGGCCGGCCTGGCGGTCGCGCGTCACCGGGGAGCCGACCTGGCCGGGGCGGTCGCGTTCGCGGTGGCCGCGGGCGCCCTGGCGGTGACCGCACCCGGCGCCCGGGTCGCCGGCCTCTCCGCCGCGCGGGTCCGCCGCCTCATGGGGTAGCGGGTCAGCGGCGCATCAACGCGAACACGCCCCAGCCGAGGTAGCGGCGCTGGTAGCGGACGTGGTTCAGCGGCGCCGTGTCGAGTTCGGCCCGCAGTTCGGGGGCCAGCTCGTCGTCGGGGTTGTCGTCGAGCCAGGTGCGCACGGCGAGCCACTGGGCGGCGACGTAGCGGTCCCAACTGTCGGTGTCGGCGAGCACCATCTCCACCAGGTCGTAGCCCTGCTCGCCGAACGATTCCACCAGGCCGGGCAGGTCGTGGTACGCGTCCCTGGACCGGGCGTGACAGCCCTCGACCGCCTCCTGGTCGGGCGGGTCGGCCCGCCAGAACGGCTCGCCGACGAGCAGCAGGCCGCCCGGGCGGAGGCTGCGTTCGAGCAGCGCCAGTGTGCCCGGCAGGCCGTCGCCGATCCAGGTTGCCCCGATGCACGCGGCCACGTCGACCGGTGCCGGTGCGACGTAGCCGGCGGCGTCGGCGTGCACGAGCGTCACCGTGTCTTCGACGCCGAGTTCCGCGGCGCGGGACCGGGCCGCCGCGAGGAAGGCGGTGCTGATGTCGACGCCGGTTCCGGTGACGCCGTGGTCGCGGCTCCACGTGCACAGCATCTCGCCGCTGCCGCAGGCCAGGTCGAGAATCTCCGTGCCGGGCCGCAGGCGCAGGGCGCGACCGAGGGTGGCCAGCTTCGCGTCGTCGAACGGATTGTGGATGCGGTGGTGACGCTCGCGGATCACGAACTGGCGGGGCAGATCCATCAACGGAACCTAGCGGCGCCCCGGAGTGGAAGCATCTGGTTATCGTGTGGGATCAGATGTGCCGTGACGTCCACCGATGAGGGGTCCAGGGAATGAGTGAGTACGACATCAACGTCGATGCCGACGGCGATGGCCACTGGGACGACCACACCGTAGAGTCAGACGGTCACGGCGGGTACAACGTCTACGTCGACCAGAACAACGACGGGCGGGTCGACTTCGTCGGTCACGACACCGACGGCGACGGTCTCCTCGAGTCCGGCGCGTACGACAACAACTTCGACGGCAACTTCGAGTCGCAGAACGTCGACACCAACGGCGACGGCTGGTTCGACCAGCAGCACACCGACCGCGACGGCGACGGCCGGTTCGACGTCGCGTACGGCGACACCAACGACGACGGCCAGTGGGACCGCACCGCGGAGGACACCGACTTCGACGGGCGCGCCGACACCTTCGCGGCCGACCGCAACTACGACGGCGACACCGACTGGCAGGCCCGCGACAACGACGAGGACGGCCAGTACAACACCGTGACGACCGACTCGGACTACAACGGCACGTACGACACCACGCGCTTCGGCGACCAGGAGACCAACCCGTACGCCAGCGCCTGATCGATCAGCGGGGGCGGCGCGGTCACACGTCCACCGTCAGTTGGACCGTCACCACGTCGCCCTCGTCGACGGCCTCCGCCTTCCGCACCGACGCCTTCACCGGAACGATGTAATTGCCGTCCTTGGGCCACAACGAGGTACGCCAGTCGGTGCCGCCGATGCGCGCCGTCACCGGGATCATCCCCCAGCCGTAGCTCACCTCCGCCGACGCCGACCCGATCGCGGCGCACTCCTTCTCGGGGACGGTGACGAAGTACCACGGCGCCGGCCCCCGCCAGAACCACATCTCGCCGCTGAACTCCAGCTCCATGGTTTCCAGCATAGGAAAGTTCGCGCCCCACTATGCTTCCCGTCGATGACGGGGTTCGAGCACATACACGTGTCGCACCACCAGTTCCTGGTCCTCGCCGGGAGCGGACCCGGCGACCTGTCGCTGTACAGCGTCGGCGACCGGCTGGTGCAGCTCACCGGCGCCGACACGCTCACGGTGCTCACCGGGCCGCACTCCGCGCCGGTCCGGGTTCGGGTGACGCTCGGCCGCCCGGGTCCGCTCGACGGTTGGGACGCCGCGAGCGAGGCCACGCTGTTCTGCGACCGGGGCCGGCTGTCGGTCGGCGGGCCGATGGGGCACTACCCGGAGGCGTTCCGCGGGCTGCCGATCCAGGCCGGGCTGGTGCGGATCCGGGTGCACGCGCGCAACAGGCGGTCCGAGGACGAGCCGGAGGACCCGGCGCACCCCGAGGAGTACGAGGTGTTCGCCTGGCCGGTGACGGTCGCGCCCGCGCTCACCACCATCGAGGACGACCTGTACGGGTTCAGCGCGGACCCCCACCGGAACCCGGCGATCTGGGCGCTGGAACACCTGCTGGCCGCCGCCAACCCGCCGGCGACCGACGCCCGGCTGCGCCGGATGTCCCGCGAACCCGAGTGGCGGTACCCGCGGGTCGAGATCAGGCGGGCGGCCGCACACGTCGACATCCGCCGGTTCGGACTCACGCCCGACGGCGACGACCTCGTGCTGCCGGTCGGCGACGCCGAACTCCGGTTCCGGCCCGGAGCCGCACCGCCGGGCGGATTCACGGCGACGGTGCGGTGGACGACGCGGCCCGGGTCCACTGTGGAGGTTCCCGACCGCGAACCGTCCACTGTGGAGATTTCCGCCGACGGCCTCGTCCACCGCGGCGTAAGAGCAGAGGACGCCGTTCCGCTCGGCCTGGTGTGGGACTACCTGCTCGCCCGCACCGGCACCGAGCCGGGACACCCGTGGGAGCCGGTGTTCGCCGCGGCCGCGGCGGCAGCCGCCCGACGCGCGGCGGAGACCCGGCGCCGCCGGGAGGCGTCGGAAGTGCGGCGGTGGGGTGGGCGCATGCCGTCACCCCGGATCCGCTCGCTCGCGGCGAACACCCACCAACTCTGGAGCCTCGACCCCGACCTGGCCGAGGCGATCGCCGCCACGACGTCGGACCGGCAGCGCGCGGTGGCCCGGTGGGCGGCCCGGCGGGCGTGCGCCGTGGCCGGGTTGGACACCGTCGACTGGATCGTCGCGGCGCTGGCCGCCGTCGACAACGACGAACCGCTGCCGTTCACCGACGACGCCACCGCGTTCAACAGATTGTTGACGGACCCACGGACCCCGCGGACCACGGTCCGGGCACCGGACGGCCGGCCGAACTGGTCGCAGCAGGCGCTCGCCTTCCCGGCGGTGCTCGCCGCGGCCCGGCCCGACCCGCTGGCGGCCGCGCTCGAGGCCGTCGGCACCACGGCGTGGGCCTACGGCGACGCCCATCCCCGGTTCCTCGCCGAGGCGCGCGCCTTTCTGGAGACTTCGTCGAAGGGCTAGAGTTTCCTCCGTGAGGCGTACGTCCAGGGACATCCGGGTCGCGAACCGGTTCGAGGTACTGCGGCACATCGTGGCCGCCCGGGGCGAGTCCCGGTCGGTGTCGCGCCAGCAGATCGCGACCGACACCGGGTTGAGTCTCGCGACGGCGGCGAACCTCGTCGGCGAACTGCTCGACCTCGGGCTGCTGGTCGAGGTCGGTTACCAGGACTCCAACGGCGGGCGGCCGCGCGCGCTGGTCTCGATCAACCCCGACGGCGGGCGGTTGGTCGGCATCGACGTGGCCGAGACGTACGTGCACGTCGAGGTGTTCGACCCGGCGTTGACCGTGCTCGCGAGCGTCGAGGAGGAGTTGCATCCGGAGGAGAACCGGCCGGAGCAGGTGGTGCGGCACATCGTTTCCAGTTTCGAGGCCGCGAACGTCGATCCGGCCCGGGTGCTGGGCGTCGGCATCAGCGTGCCGGGCCAGGTCGACACCGACGGCGGCGTCTCCGTGTTCGCGCCGAACTGGAACTGGCACGACGTGCCCCTGCGGACGTTGCTGGCCGGCGAGCTGAACCTGCCGCTGTACCTCGACAACCCGTTGCGCGCATGCCTGGTGGCCGAGCTGTGGTTCGGCGCCGGACGCGGCCGGCAGGACGTGGTGGTGGTGAACCTCGGCACCGGCGTGGGCGCCGGCCTCGCGTTCGGCGGCGAGCTCTACCGCGGCGCCACCAACAGCGCCGGCGAGTGGGGCCACACGACGCTGGTCGTCGACGGACGGCTCTGCCACTGCGGCAGCCGCGGCTGCGTCGAGACGTACGTGGGCGCGCCCGGCATCATGCAGAACCTGCGGGACATGGCGCCGACGAGCCCGATGCTGCACCCCGACGACCAGACCGCGACGATCGCGGCGCTCGCCCGCGGCGTCGCCGGGGGCGACCCGGTGGCGGTGAAGGTGGTCACCGAGACCGCGCGGTACCTCGGTGTCGCGGTCGCCGACCTCATCAACCTCGTCAACCCCGAGGTGATCGTGTTGAGCAGCTGGGTGGCCGCCCAGTTGGGCGGGCCGCTGCTCGCCGAGGTGCGCGCGGTGGTCGACCGCCACGCGTTGCGCCGCCCGCGGGCCGCCACCGACATCACGCTGAGCGCGCTGGCCGGCAACCCGGTGAGCCTGGGCGCGGCGACGTTCGCGCTCAAGCGCTATCTGAGCGCGCTGCGAACCCCGTTGAGATCGTGAGGGCGCCGGGGTTCAGGACGGTGCCCAGGACGTCCACCGGAACCTCGCCGTCGTTGGCGACGAACGTCCACTCGCGACCGTCGGCGTGGCGGCGCTTCACCGCCTCCACCCACCGGGGCGGGTCGCACAGCACCGGTTCCACGCCGGCCGCGCGCGCGATCCGTTCCAGCAGAACGCGGAGCGCGGCGTCGTCGAGGTGGGTGGTGAGGTAGTAGGCGGTGCCCCGCCGGGTGAGCGCGGGCGCGCCCGCCAGCGGACCGTCGGCGTAGGTGACGAGGACGTCGGCCGTCTTCGCGGTGGCGAGTTCGGTCCAGACGCGGCCGCTCGTGCCGTCGCTGAGCGCGACGCGCCGGCCGTCGGGCAGCGGGAAGAACTCCTCGACGCGCACGCCGAGCAGGTCGCTCCAGACGCCGTACCCGTTCAGCCGGATGTGGTCGTGCTCGTCGACCACGCCGCTGTACGGTCCGATGAGGACGGTGCCGCCACCGTCCACATAGGACACCAGGTTCGCGGCGTCGGCGTCCGACACCAGGTGCAGCGCCGGCACCAGGATCAGCCTGTACCGCGCGAGGTCGCCGCCCGGCGGGGCGAAATCACAGGTGACGGTCGCGGCGCGCAACGCCGCGTGCCACTGCTCCGTGATCCGCACCGGATCGAGGTCGACGCTCGGCTGGCTCGGGTGCGCCTGCGCCCAGATGCTCGCCCAGTCCAGCAGGATCGCGGCGTCGACGACCACCTCGCTGCCGGCCACCTCCGACAGGCCGGCGAGGTCGGCGCCCAGCCCGACCACCTCGCGCCACACCTTCGTCTCGGTTCCGGCGTGCGGCACCATGCCCGAGTGCCACTTCTCGGCGCCGGCCCGCGAGGCGCGCCACTGGAAGTAGAGCACCGCGTCGGCGCCGCGGGCCACGTGCCCCAGCGAGTCGCGGCGCAACTGGCCGGGCGGCTTGGCGAGGTTGCGCGGCTGCCAGTTGACGGCGCTGGTCGCGTGCTCCATCAACGCCCACGGCCGGCCGCCGGCGAGCGACCGGGCGAGATCGGCGACGAACGCGAGGCCCGCGTAAGGGTCTTCGCTCTCCCCCAGGAGGTAGTGGTCCATCGACACCAGGTCGACCTCGCCCGCCCACGACCAGAAGTCGACGCCCCACCGGTCCAGGAGGAAGTTCGTCGTGATCGGGATGCCCGTGCTGTGGCGGCGGATCGCGTCGCGCTCCGCGCGGAAGCAGGCGAGCAGTTCGTCGGAGGAGAAGCGGTAGAAGTCCAGCAGTTGGGTGGGGTTCGGGAAGCTCGGGGTGCGCCGGGGCGGGATCACCTGGTCCCACGCGGTGTACCGCTGGGACCAGAACGCGGTTCCCCACGCGGTGTTGAGCGCATCGAGCGTCGTATATTTCCGGACGAGCCAGGAGCGGAAGGCCGCCGCCGACGTGTCGCACCAGCACCGCGCGACGTGGCAGCCGTACTCGTTGTTGACGTGCCACATCGCGAGGGCCGGGTGGCCGGCGTAGCGGTTCGCAAGCTCTTCGACGAGCGCGCCGGCCGCGCTCCGGTACGCGGGTGAGCTCGGGCAGAACGTCTGGCGGCTGCCGTACCAGAGGCGGTTGCCGTCGGCTTCGACCGGCAGCGAGTCGGGATTCGCGTGGCTGAACCACGGCGGCGGCGAGGCGGTCGCGGTGGCCAGATCGACGGCGACGCCGTGCGCCGCGAGCTGGTCCATCAGGCGGTCGAGCCAGCCGAACTCGTACCGGCCGGGCGCCGTCTCCAGCATCGCCCAGGCGAACACCCCGACGGTGACGAGGTTGACGCCGGCCGCCTTCATGAGGCGCACGTCGTCGGCCCAGACCTCCTCGGGCCACTGCTCCGCGCTGTAGTCGCCGCCGTACGCGAAGCCGGGCACACCGGCGATATCGAAGGCCATGCGGCGATGTTCCATACCGGACGAGTCGCCGTCAACGGGTATACACGACTTATTCTTAGGCCTTGACGAAGGGGTGGCGGAAACCTACGCTCGCCTCACTCCACCACCCCGCAACGTTCAGACCAATCGATGCGCCACCCCCGTCGAAGGGCGTCCGAGTGATGAACGATATTTCCCGCCGTCGATTCCTGGGAACCTCACTACTGTTCGCCGGCGGAGCCGTCGTCCCCGCCGCGTTGACCGCCTGTACCACCGATCCCACCGGCTCCGGTTCCGGCGACGCGAAGGTCACGCTGAACCACTGGTACCACGAGTACGGCGAGCAGGGCACGCGCGACGCCGCGATGAAGTACGCCGCCGACTACACCAAGGCCAACCCCGACGTGGCCGTGAAGGTCACCTGGGTACCCGGCGACTACAAGACGAAGTGGCAGTCGTCGGTCCTCACGCCCGAGGGTCCCGACGTCTACGAGATCAACGAGGTCACGCCCGACATGGTGCAGCAGCAACAGGTCGCGGTGCTCGACGACATCGTCGGGTCGGCGAAGAGCGAGCTGAACACGTTCGCGCTGAGCCCGCTGACGCACAGCGGCAAGGCGTACGGCGTCCCGATGATCATCGATGTGATGCTGCTGTTCTACCGCAAGAGCCTGTTGAGCGCGGCCGGCGTCGCGCCGCCGACGTCGCTCACCGAACTGGTCGCCGCGGCGAAGGCGCTCACGAAGGACAAGACCAAGGGCATCTTCGTCGGCAACGACGGCCTCGCCGGCATGCGCAACCTGTTGCCGTTCTCGGTCGGGCAGACCGTTCTCACCGACCGGAAGGTCACCTACGCGACGCCGGAGATCGCGAGCGCGTTCACCGAGGCCCGGAAGATGTTCACCGACAAGTCGATGCTGCTCGGCTACACCACCGAGTGGTACGACCCGGGCGCGCTCATCACCGGCGCCGCCGCGATCGTGTGGGGCGGTCTGTGGGCCCTGCCGCAGATGCAGAAGGAGCTGAAGGACGACTTCGACGTGATCCCCTGGCCGGCGCACGGCGCGGGCGGCAAGCCGGTGGTGATCCTCGGCGGCTGGTCGCAGGTGGTGAACGGCAAGTCGAAGAACATCGACGCGGCCAAGAAGTACGTGCAGTACCTGTGGTTGCAGAACAACGACGTCCAGAAGGACTGGGCGCTGTCGTACGGGTTCCACGTGCCGCCGCGCGCGTCGCTCGCGGCCGCGGCCGAGCCGTTGCAGTCGGGCGTCGCGAAGAAGGTCGTCGACCTGCTCGGCAAGCACGGCACCCGCACCAACGCGTTGTGGGCGCCGGCCGTCTCCAAGCCGTACGACGACGCCGCGTCGGACATCATCAAGAAGGACGCCGACGCGATGTCGACGCTGACCGGCGCGCAGCAGCGCTCGCAGACGGCGCTCGACGCGCTCCCCAACGTGTGATGGCTCTCCGCACCGCTCCACCGTCCACTGTGGATACCCCGGCACCGGCCCGGCGGCGTAAGGGCCGGGCCGACCGCCAGGCCTGGTGGGCGTTCGTCCTGCTGACCGCGCCGCTCGTGGTCGGTCTGCTGGTCTTCAAGTACGTCGCGATGGGCTGGGGCCTGCTGCTGAGCTTCAGCCAGGCCCGCGGCACCATCGGGCTGGGAACGTGGGTCGGGCTCGCCAACTACCGGACGCTGTTCGACGACCCGCAGTTCCGGAAGTCGCTCGTGATGATCGTGGTGTTCACGATCGTCATCGTGCCCCTGACGTTCGTCATCGCGCTCGGCCTGGCCGTGCTGGTGAACCGGTTACGACGCGGGAAGGCGTTCTTCCGCACCACGTTCTTCCTCCCGGCGGCGGTGTCCTACGTGGTCGCCTCGCTGGTGTGGAAGATGAGCCTCTTCAGCGGCGTGCCGTCGAGCGCGGCGAACTCGCTCGCCGGGCTGTTCGGGCAGGAGCCCACCGCGTGGATCGCCACCGTCGACCCGCCGCTGTACTGGGTGGTGCTGGTGACCGTGCGGCTCTGGCTCCAGGTGGGCCTCTACATGATCCTGTTCCTGGCCGGCATCCAGGACATCCCCGGTGAACTGTACGAGGCGGCCCGCGTCGACGGCGCGAGCGGCGAGTGGAGGCTGTTCAAGCACATCACGTTCCCGTTGCTGCGCAACACGTCGGTGGCGGTGACGCTGCTGCTCGTCATCAATGCCTTTCAGGCGTTCGACGAGTTCTACAACCTGCTCAGCACCGGCCTCGCCGGCGGGCCGGGCCCCGACGGCCGGCCGCCGCTGGTCTACCTCTACGACATGGCGCTCGGGCAGCAGAACTACGGCGTCGGCTCGGCCGGCGCGTTCGTGGTGACGCTGCTGATCGTGACGGTGACGCTGCTGCAGAGCCGCGTCGTCGGCTTCGGGAAGGGGGACTGACGAATGACGAAACGGTACGGCTCCTACCTCGCGGCCGTCGTGTTCGCGATCCCGTTCCTCTTCCCGTTCTACCTGTTGCTGCGCAACGCCTTGATGACCCAGGCCGAGCTCGGCGCGCTGGAATGGTCGTGGTGGCCGTCGGAGATGTCGTTCCAGGGCTTCACCGACGCGTTCGAGAACAGCAGCGTGCCGCTGGGGCGCGCGCTGGTGAACTCCACGATCGTGGCGGTGGTGTCGGCACCGGTGTCGACGCTGCTGGCGTCGATGGCCGGCTACGCGCTCGCCCGCATCCGCATCCCGCTGGCGAAGCCGGTGTTCGTCTTCGTCATCGCGACCATGATGGTGCCCGGCGCGGCCACGTTCGTGCCGACGTTCGTCGTGGTCGGCTCGATGGGCGGGGTGAACACGTTGTGGGGCCTGATCGTCCCCGGGCTCTTCAACGCGTTCGCGGTGCTGCTGTTCCGCGCGTTCTACCTCCGCTTCCCGCAGGAGGTCGAGGACGCCGGACGCGTCGACGGCCTCGGCCCCCTCGGCGTGTACCTGCGGCTGGCCCTCCCGAACTCCGGCGGCCTGCTGGCGGCCCTCGGTGTGCTGGCGTTCATCGAGCACTGGAACTCGTTCCTGTGGCCGCTGGTGATCGGCCAGGACCCGGCCTACTGGACCGTCCAGGTGGCCATGTCGACCAACCTCACGTCACAGACGATCAACCTGCCCGCCCTGTTCGCGAGCGCCGTGGTGTCGGTGATCCCGCTCGCGGTGGTGTTCCTGCTGGCGCAGCGCTACATCGTCCGCGGTGTGATGATGACCGGCATCAAGGGTTGACACCTCCCGCACCGGGTATTCGGACCGCATGGCTACCGATGACAAGATTGACAATGCTGCTGAAGACCTTTCCGGCAAGGTGAAGGAAGGCGTCGGCCGCGCCACCGACGACGAGCAGCTCGAAACCGAGGGCAAGACCGATCAGGCCAAGGCCAGCGTCAAGAAGGCCGGCGAGAAGATCAAGGATGTCTTCCGCAACTGAGGTCGCGCTTTCGGCCGGTTGCCGCCCCCACGGGCGGCAACCGGCCGTTTTCATGGGAGGAAAGCCGCGGCGTGGTCGCCCGCCCACTCGCGGAAGGTGCGCGGTCGGCGGCCGGTGATGTCGGCGACGGTCGCCGTGGTCGCGGGGCGCGCCCGCGTCAACTGCTCCTGGACGCGCAGCGCGACGTCGGCGTAGGTGGCCGGCCAGCCCTCGGCGGTCAACCCGGCCCGGGCGTCGTCCTCCGACTGCTTCTGCCAACGCACCGGCCGGCCGGTCACGGCGCCGATGATGTGCGCCTGTTCGGCCATGGTCAGCACCTCCGGGCCGGTGAGCGCATAGTGCCGGCCGCGGTGTCCGTCCGCGAGAAGGGCCTTCACCGCGACGGCCGCGATGTCCTTCTCGTGGATCCACGCGCCCGCCGCGTCCGGGAAAGCGCCGCGCACGACGCCGTCCTCCCGGATCGAGGGTGCCCAGTCGAGGGTGTTCGCGGCGAACCCGGCCGGGCGGAGGACCGTCCACGACGGCGCCCCGACCTCGACGGCGCGCTCCACCTCCGCGTGGAAACGGGCGATCGGCTCCGCTCCCGGGACGCCGCCGTCGACCGATCCGGACGACAGCAGAACGATCCGCTTCGCGTGCCGTGCGATCGCCGCCACCACCGCGGGGGCGGCGTCGGCGCCGAAGAACGGCCACATCAGGTACGCCGCGTCGGCGCCCGCGCAGGCGCTGTCCAGCGATTCCGGATCGGCCAGGTCGCCCGTGACGTGGCCTCCTTTCGGACGCCGTGAGAGCGCCCGGACGTCCGCGCCCGCCGCCCGCAGGCCGGCCACCACGTGCCGCCCCACCCGACCGGTCGCGCCGGTCACCACCACTGTTGTCGTCATGGGTCCGTAGCGTGGTCGGGCCGGCTCCGGTGAGCTAGTCGATCGCCCCTTCGCGACGGAATCCGACTGGCTAGGATCATCGGTGATGGAATCCGTCGTGCTCAGCCCTGACGATCATGCTCTCGTGCACGTGCTCCGACGCGACGGACGCGCGCCGTTCAGCGCCCTGGCCGGGGCGCTGGGTGTCTCGGAGCACACGGTCGCCCGGCGTTACCGGCGGCTGCGGGCCGCCGGGGCGGTGCGGGTCGTCGGCGTCGTCGACGGCGTGCGGCTCGGGCGCCGGTCGTGGACCGTGCGGATCCGGTGCACGCCCGAGGTGGCCGCGCCGATCGCCGCCGCGCTGGCCCGGCGCGCCGACACGTTCTGGGTGTACCTGCTGTCCGGCGGCACCGAGATCGCCTGCAACACCCAGCCGGTCGACCCCGACGAGCTGCTCATCGACAAGCTGCCGCGCAGCCGCGGCGTGCTCGACGTCAGCGCGCACGAGCTGCTGTCGAACTCCGACTCCGACGCCGGCGTCGACCTCGACGACACCGACCGCCGCCTGCTCGACGTCCTCGCCCGCGACGGTCGCGCGCCCTACACGCGCCTCGCGTCCGCTACCGGGTGGTCGCAGTCGACCGTCACCCGGCGGATGCGGTACCTGGAGCGGGCGGGCGTGCTGCGGTACGAGGTCGAGGTTCCCGCCGCGGCGCTCGGGCAGCACGCCGAGGCGCGGCTGTGGATGTCGGCCCGGCCGGCCGCGCTCGCTCCCGCCGTTGCCGCGTTGAACACGCACACCGAGGTGACCTTCGCCGCGGTCACCACCGGGCCGACCAACATCGTCGCCCAGGTCGCCTGCCCCGGCCCGGCGAGCCTCTACCGCTACCTCACCGAGCGCGTCGCCGCGGTGCCCGGCGTGGACACGCTGCAGACCGCGCCCGTCCTGCGCACGGTCAAGCGGTTCAGCGTTCCGGCGTGAGGTCCACCGCGTCCTCGGCGCCATCCGGCCAGTTCACCACCACGGCGCCATCGGGGGTTGCGGTCACGTCGGGAAGGCGCGGTTCGTCCGACCCTCCATAGAGGACGCACGCAGCGGCGTACACGTGGCCGGAGCGCACGGGTTCCGCCGTCGTGACGTAGGGCACGGCCGAGTGGACGCCGAACGCGTCGACGCCGTCGCGTGCGACGACGCCTGCCACCGGTAGGTTCTGTATGCCGGTCACGAATGCGGTCAGGCCGTCCGGGCGGCGGACACGCGCGGTCGCACCGTCCACAGTGGTCGGTGGTGGCTCGGCGGCGGCGATCGCGTGGCCGCCGATGCGGAGGGTGAACGGCTCACCGTCGAGCGAGCCGTCGACGCGCACCAGGCGCACCTCGACGGCGCCGCGCAGCACCGATGCCGTGGTGACCCACGGACCGGCGCGGAACTCCGGCTGGCGCGGCGGCCATGTGACCGCCGGCGGTTCCCCGACCGGCCAGTGCGCGCGGTGCCGCGACACCGCGACCCGGCCACGGATCCCCACCGGCCGCAACGGCCGGCGGTGCGACGCGTTCCCCGCGGCGTCGATCAGCGCGACGTGACCGTCCACAAGGGACCCGTCGTACCAGGGCCCCGTGTGGGTGCTGTACGCGTGGCGGGAGTAGCCGGGGACGTCGGTGGCGAGGGTCTCGTCGGCGGCGTGGTCGGCGCCGTGGTTCACCACCCGCACGACGCCGTCGGCGCGCGTCGCCGACACCAGCCAGCCCGGCACCGGCAGCGTGACGGCGACGTCGCTCTCCTCCACCGCGAGCGGCTCCTCGACGTCTGTCCACACGGGATGGTCGGCCGGCAGCACCAGCCCGGCGAACGCCTTGCCGGACCAGTACGGCGAGCCCGCTCCGCTGTACGGCTGCCGGATCGGGTCGAACTCCCCGTACCACCCGATCGGTTGCGGCTCCGGGGTCCGGGCGGCGAAGTGCTTCAAAACCCCGCTCGCCAGCCGCCGCGTGCGGCCCGGTGACAGCGGACCGGTGTCGAACACCGCACCGGCCCACACCGGCGCCAGCGCGGCGTACCGGTAGGTCATCGAGCGTCCCTGGTGCAGTGGTGGGCCGTCGGGCGCGTACAGGTGCTGCGCCTGTTCCAGATACGCCCGCAGCCGGTCGCGATGGGTCGCGCTCGACGCGCCGGTCATCCGGCAGTACCACAGCGGATAGAAGTTCATCGCCCAGCCGGCGTACCAGTCGAACTTGCGGGCGGTCGCGCGTCCCTCGACACCGTCGGTGTACCAGCCGTCGGCGATGTACCACGAGTCGAGCGTGGCCAGGTTCCGTTCGAGTTCCCCGTCGGACGTCGGCCCGCCGACCGAACGCAGGAACGCCAGCACGACGTTCTGGAACCAGAGCCAGTTGCACTGCGGGTACGGCTGGCCGATCACGTCGGCGAGCCAGTCGACCAGGCGGGCGCGGACGCCGTCGTCGAGCGCGTCCCACAGCACGTGCCGGGACTCGTGCAGCGCCAACGCGATCGACGCCGCCTCGACCTTCGCCTGGTTCACCTCGGTCATCCGGGGCCACCGCTCGGGCGAGTGCGGATCGGTGCCGGCGGCCAGGCCCTCGGCGTACCAGCCGGCGAGACCGCCGTCGTTCGACTGCGCGAGCCGGAACCCGGCGGTGAGGAACGTCCGCGCGAACCCCTCCAGACCGTCGCTCTGCTTTCCCGACGCGCTGACCGGTCCCGGCGGGGCGATCAGCGCGTGCGCCGGCGACGCGTACGGGCGCACCGCGGCGAGCGTGCGGTCGGCGACCGCCTCCCAGTGCGCCCGTGTCCACCCGGTGTAGGGCGACAACCCGCGATCAGGCGTCACGCCCGCGCGACCGTCCCATGTCTGCATCCCGAGCACGCTACCGCGCTCAATCCGGACCACGTGTAGAGGTCACGGCTGGTCGCGGTCCAGATGCCACCGTTGGTGTAGCGGTCGATGTAGATGCGCCAGGTGCCGTCGTCCATCCGCAGCACCGACGGGCCCTCGTGCCCGGCCGCGAACAGCTGCGCCACCTGCACCCAACCGGCGGTGAGGCCGGCGGTGGTGGTCCAGTGTTCGATGTACTTCGACGTCTCGTCCTTGACGAATGCGTGGTACGTGCTGCCGACCTTTACCAGGAACGCGTCGATGTGGTTGGTGCCGAGACCCCACATCTGCGCCGGCCCGCTCCACGACGTGAGGGCCGAGTTCTGCGCCGTGTACACGTACGGGCGGAAGCAGTTGGAACACGTGGTCTGCGCGACGTTCGCGATGATGCGCACCATCGAACCCTCCACGAAGAACTCGGGCGCCCAGGTGAACCGCGTGTTCGCGATGCCCGACGGAACGCTCGCCACGTGCGTCCACGACGTGAGGTTCGTGCTCGTCGCGATGTTGAAGTACGACGAGTTCGTGGTCCACGACTGCACCGTGTACGCGATGTAGTAACGGTTGTTGTACCTGACGATGCTCGGGTCGCGGAGCACGCCGGTCGGGCCGCGGTAGTTGGTGTCGGCGAGCACGCTGAAGCTCGTCGCGTTGGTCGACTGGTAGATCCACAGCTCCTGGTCGGCCGCGCCGTCGCCCTTGAAGGTCGGGTAGACGAACGGTCCGGCGGCCCGGGCCGCCGCCGGCGAAACCACCAATGCGGTGACGGCGAGCAGCGCGACGGTGAGAAATCGTTTCATGACTGAGTCCTGCTCCACTGCTGGTTGGTGCTGGCGGTGTTGCACGGGTACTGCGAGATGTCGGTGCCGTCACCGGTTCCGGCGCTGACCACGTCGAGGCACTTGCCGCTGTGCCGCGCCCGCAACTGGAAGTAGCTGCCCACGGTGACCAGTTGGAACTGCTGGTTGGTGCCGCCGCCGCAGGTGTACTGGATGACGTTCGCACCGTCCGCTGTGGACGAACCCGCCACGTCGACGCAGCGGCCGCTGTTGGAGTTCACGATGCGGACGTAGCCGCCACCGGCGTCCTGGAACGTCCACTTCTGGTTGGCGCCGCCGTTCCACGTCCACTGCTTGATCTCGGCGTTGTTCGCGGTCGACGAGCTCACCACGTCCATCACCTTGCCGCTGTGCCGCGCGGTGACCCGGTAGTACGTCGCGGATCCGCCGCCGGTCACCGTGCCGGCCGCCGCGTCGATGGTCACCTGCGGGTACCAGCTCATGCTCATGCTGGTGGCCGACGGGAAGCTGATCGGCAGCCACACGTACTGCGAGTCGTTGACCGGGCCGCCCCACGCGCCCGCCCAGCGGTCGCCGAGGTACAGGTAGCTCGTCGTCTGGGAGCCCTGCACCGGCAGCACGAACGTGGGCTGCGAGCTGAACGTGGTGCCGTCGCCGACGTTGGTCCATCCGGTCCACGGGCCCGAGATGCTCGACGCCGTGGCGTAGCGGGCCTGGTTCGGGTTCCACCCCGTGGCGGCGGACGTGAGCAGGAAGTAGGTGCTGCCCCGCTTGAACATCGCCGGTGCCTCGCGGTGCCCGCCGGGCCAGAAGTTGCCGACGAGCGTCGACACCGTCAGGTAGTCCGACGAGAGCCGGTAGATGTGGAGGTCGTAGTTCTCGTTGGCGGCCGAGATCATGTACGCGGTCCCGTTGCCTGTGCCGCTATCAGTGAACAGCGTGATGTCCCGGGACATGTGGCCGAGCGGCCGGAAACTGCCGTGCCAGGTGTACGCACCGTCCACAGTGGACGACGACGCGACGGCCGCCCGTGCCTCGCCGTAGTCCGAGCCGTTCTCCTTGTGCATCCACATCACGTAACGTCCGGTGGAGGCGTTGTAGATGACCTTCGGCCGCTCGATGTTGGCGACGTTCAGTTCGGACGCCGACGACTGCGTCAGCACGTCACCCCGGAACTCCCACGAGACCAGGTCGGTGGACCGGTAGGCGGAGACCGCCCGGAACGTGTTGTTGGCGTTGCGGTTCTCGCCGAACCAGTAGTAGTACGAGCCGACCTTGAGCACCCCGCCGCCGTGGGCGTGCACGGCGTTGCCGGAGACGTCACGGAACTGGGTGCCGTTGGTGACGGTCAGCGGAGCGGCCACCGCCGCCGGCGCACCGACCAGAACCGCGGCCCCGGCGAGCAGCGCGGAGCACAGGATCGACAGCAACCGCATGGCAGACCTCCCAGCACATCGACAGACATGAGTGCAACGTTTCCGCGACGTTGCGTAAAGCGCACGAACAGACTCGAATCGATCCGAACTGAAAGCAGCTGATTTGTCGCCGAGAGAGACGACGGAACCGTTCAGGGTTTCGAGCCCGTTCGAATCGCTTCGACTCTGTTCGGGTGATAGCGGCGGCCCCCTGGCCGGTCTAGACCTGTGCGAATGGACGCGCTCCTGGTGATGGACCCCGCGACGTACCGCGCGCACTTCGACGCGTCCCGTACGGAGCGGTTGCGCGGCCTGGTGACGCCGGCCTGGACCGACGACCTCGACTCCCCCGCCGCCCGCGCGCACCTGGCCCGCGCCGAGATCCTGGTGACGTCGTGGGGCGCGCCGCCGCTGACCGCCGACCGCCTCGACGCGGCACCGCGACTGCGCGCCGTCTTCCACGCCGCCGGCAGCGTGCGCGCGCTGGTGACCGACGACCTGTGGCGGCGCGGGATCCCGGTGACCAGCGCCGCCGACGCCAACGCGATCCCGGTCGCCGAGTTCACGCTCGCCGCGATCATCTTCGCCGGCAAGAAGGCGCCGTTCCTCGCGGCCACCCACGAGGGATGGGGCCACCACGCCGGGTTCGGCGACCTGTCGAACCACAATCGGACCATCGGCATCGTCGGCTTCTCCCGGATCGGCCGCCGCGTCGTGCGCCTGCTCGACTGCCTGCACCCCGTGCGGCGCCTCGTCGCGGACCCCTACGCCGACGCCGCGGAGGTCGCCCGGGCCGGCGCCACGCTCGTCCCCTTGAAAACGCTGCTCCGGGAGAGCGACGTCCTGACGCTGCACGCCCCCGAGACCGCCGGCACGCGGGGCATGATCGGCGCCCGGGAACTCGCGCTGCTGCCCGACCACGCGACGGTCGTCAACACGGCGCGGGGCAGCCTCCTCGACACCGCCGCGCTGGTCGACGAGTGCCGCGCCGGCCGGCTGTTCGCGATCCTCGACGTGAGCGAGCCCGAGCCGTTGCCGGCCGATCATCCGTTGCGGGCCCTGCCGAACGTGATGATCACACCGCACCTGGCCGGGTCGCTGGGCTCGGAGATCCTGCGGCTGACCGACTCGACCCTCGACGAGATCGCCCGGTGGCGGGCCGCGCAACCGTTGCGGTTCGCGGTGACCCCGGAGACACTCAGCCTCAGCGCCTAACCACTTGGGGGCCGGGTGTTCCACGTCCAGCGCCAGCAACGACTGATGGAGGAACTGCGCCGCCTCGGCGCCGTGCGCGTCCGTGACCTCGCGCCGCTGCTCGGCGTCAGCGAACTCACCGTGCGGCGCGACCTCACCGCGCTCGCCGAGCGCAACCTGCTCACCAAGGTGCACGGCGGCGCGACCCTGCCGACCCGCCTGGCGCCGCCGCGCCGGCCCACCGTGGCGCCGACCCGGTTCACGATCGGGATGGTGGTGCCGTCGCTGGACTACTACTGGCCGCCGATCGTCACCGGGGCGCGGGCCGCCGCGGGCGCGCTGGGCGTGCACATCCAGTTGCGCGGATCGAGCTACGACCCCGACGAGGACCGGCGCCAGATCACCCGGCTCATCGACGCCGGCCAGGTACAGGGGTTGCTGCTCGCGCCGAGCGTCACGGAGGACGGGGAACTCGCCGGCTGGATCGCGGACCTGCCCGTTCCGACGGTGCTCGTCGAGCGGCAGGCGCCACGGTGGACGGTCACCCGGCGGCACCTGGAATGGGTGCGCAGCGACCACGCGCTCGGCATCGAGATGGCCGTGCGGCACCTGCACCAGCACGGGCACCGGCGGATGGGGCTGGTGCTCTCGCGCGGCAGCCCCACGTCGGAACACCTCGCGACCGGCTGGGAACTCGCCTGTAAAGACCTCGGCGTGCCGGCCGATCTGGTGGTGCGCGAGTCGGTCGGGCTCGACGTGCCCGGCCACCGCGCGATCATCGGGTCCATTGTGGACCGTTGCCGCGCGTCCGGCACCACCGCGCTGATCGTCCACAGCGACCCGGACGCGATGTCGGTGGCCCAGTTCTGCCACGAGCGCGGCATCGACGTCCCCGACGACCTGGCCCTCGTGTCGTACGACGACGAGGTGGCGCACCTGGCCGAGCCGGCGCTCACCGCCGTGCGTCCGCCGAAGAGCCACGTCGGCCGGGTCGCCGTCGAGCTGATGGTGTCGCGGTTGATCGAGGGCAACCGCCGCCCGGCGCAGCGCGTGCTCGTCACCCCGGAGCTGATGATCCGCGGCTCCTCGATCCCCCATCGGGCTCGATAACTGATCGACGTATTGACATGGAACGATTTTTTACGTGAGTGTGTAGCCCACGGTCCATCGAGTCACGGGGGTAACTCATGCGTGCCAAACTCACGGTCGTCCTCGCCCTGCTCTCGTCAGCGGTCTGGATTCCGGCGGCGGCTCCACCCGCCGCGGCGGCCACCGGCAACGATCCGACCTGCGCCACACCGGTCACCGGCACGCCCGCGGGCACCTCGGGTCCGTCGGCGACCGCGCCCGTACTGAACGTCGGCGGTGCCAACGAGCTCGGCACGGTCTGGGATCCGGCCGGCAACAACCAGGGCGCGTTCCCGAGCGCCGCGTCGCACGACACCGTCGCCGCCGACGGCACACCGCGCAAGCAGGTCACGGTCGCGTTCAGCGAGGGGCGCGACGAGGCGTCCGAGAACACGCCACCGGGACAGGTCGTGTCCACCAACGGCGCGGCCACCTTCGACGCGTCGACCTACGGCCACGTTCCCGGCGTGTCGTACACGCGGCTGCGCAGCGGCACGCTGATCGGCTACGGCTTCAAGCCGACCGCCGTCACCTCCGACGGGCTGACGATGACGTTCCCCGTCTACCGGTCCACCGACGACGGCGCGACCTGGACCACCGGCGGCGCCACGGTGCGGGTCGGCGGGACGCTCGTCGGCAGGACGCCCGACGGCTCGGGCCGCATGCACCGCCACCCGATCGAGCTGGCCGACGGCACGATCCTGGTGAGCTACTACGCGACGGTCACCGCGGACACGTCGGGCGGGCGCACGGGTCACCGGTCGATGGTCGCCGCGAGCACCGACGGCGGCACCACGTTCGCGCACCGCGGCGTCATCGCCCGCGACGCCACCGCCGCGAACTCCTACCCGGAGGCCGCGATCGAGCAGCTGCCCGACGGGCGCGTGCTCTCCGTCGTGCGGCACCACTCGTGGAGCGGCTCCAACTGGGACCTCGCCACGCCCCGCCAGAGCGTCTCGGCCGACGGCGGCGCCACCTGGTCGGCGCTGCAGGACGTCGCCGTGTCGTTCCCGAACGGCTACGACTACTACGACGACAACAACAAGAAGCTGCTCGGCGTCGCGCCGTCGCTGACCCGGATGCCGAACGGCATCATGGTGCTCGGCAGCGGCCGGCCCGACAACTGGATCGCCATGTCGACCAACGGCCAGGGCACCGGCTGGGTCGGCGGGCTCACCTACCGGAACTGCCCGACGAGCGGGTACCGGTTCCACGGGTCCACCGGAAACGCCGACCTGGCGGTGATCGAGAGCAACCGGATCGCGCAGTTCGGCGACAACTGCGAGATCACGTGGGCCTGCCCCGCCGCCGACACCGGTTTCACGATCGACAAGCAGAACCGGGTCTGGCGCCGCTACGTCGACGTGCTCACCGCGGACGTCGGAAAGATCGACCTCGCCACGAAGTACCGGCTCGGCCAGGTGTCGGTGGACACCGACCTGACGTGGACCTCGCCGACGCGTCCACGGTCGCGTGTGGACGGTGCCTTCGACGGCAGCACCGAATACTGGTCCAGCGCCGCGCGTTCCGGTGGGGGCGGCAGTTACGTGGTCCGGCTCGACCGGCAGTACAGCCTCACCCGCGTCGGGCTGAGCCTGCGCAACGGGCGGGCGGCCACCGGCCGCGTCTACGCGTCGACCGACGGCGTCAACTGGGGCAGCCCGATCGTCAACGCCACCAACCGGACCCACCTGTCGTTGGAGTACTTCGGGGTCTCGGCGGCGGCCCGCTTCGTCAAGGTCGAGGTGGACCCGTCGGCGTCCTGCGACGCGGAGCTCGGCACGAGTTGCGCGATGCTGAACGAGCTGGAGCTGTACTCGACGGTCAACTCGTTCGAGAACGACCCGATCAACAACCGCCCGCGCGGCTTCACCGAGACGAGCCAGACCTGGGTGACCCGCTCCGGCGTCAACGGCAGCAGCCGTGCCCTGCGGATCAGCGACGGGGCGGCCGACAACCACGCGAAGGTCGTCTGGACCGGCACCGCCGGAACGACGCGGACGCTGGACTTCCGGCTCAACCCGGTGACGCTGCCGAACGGCTTCCTGTTCGACGTCCGCGGAAGGAACTCCGCCGGGTCCACTGTGGACAGCTACCACCTCGCGGTGTTCCCGAACGGCAGCATCGCGCGGTACAACGGCTCCTGGGTCACGCTCACCGGCGCGGGCGTGGTGCCGGTCGGTGGCTGGCGCACGGTGACGGTGCAGGCGTCGACCACCACGGCCACGATCCTGGTGGACGGGCAGGCGGTGGCCACCGGGATTCCGCCGTCGAACGCCTCGACGTCGCTCATCGGCTACACGTTCGCGAGCGCCGGCACGGCACCGGTCGGCGATCAGGTCGTCGTCGACGACGTGTCCTTCTCCTGACGAGCGCGTCCGGCGCCGCGCCCGTACCGTTGAGGGATGCCGGAACTGTCGGACGGAAGTTGGACGCTGATCGGGGTGGTCATCGGCATTCTCGCCGTGGCCACCCTGGTCGGCGCGATCGTGCTCGCGGTGAAAGTGTGGCGCACCCGCAAGATGCTCGACGCCATGGGCGCGGGCGGCAAGTTCGCGTTCTGGGGCTCGATCATCTACACGGTCTTCCCGGTCGACCTGCTCCCCGACCCGGTGTACCTCGACGACATGGGCGTGCTGGCCGCGGCGCTCATCTACATGACGCGGCTCTACCACAAGCACAAGGCCGAGCGGCCGCTACCTGAGTTCGAACGCCGCTAGCACCGCGTCGAGCATGGCCTGCTGCACCGGCGCCGGGTAGGCGTCGGGGTCGGCCGAGGCCAGCGCCGCGGCGCCCTCCACCAACGAGATCAGCGCGAGAGCGACGGTCTCACCCTGTTCGAGACCCGCGGCCGACACCAGCCGGGTGATGCGCTCGCGCCAGGCGCGGTTGTTGGCGCGGTGCAGCGACACCAGGTCCTCGTCGGCGACGGCGGCGGCCAGGAACCCTGTCCACACGACGCTCTCGGCGGTGGTCTCCGCGTCGAGGGCCAACCCCTGGCTCAGCACCGCGCGCAGCGCCTCCCGCGGCGTGGCGGCGCCGGCCTCCAACCGCTCGACCCGCTCCCGCGTGCGCTCGTGCAGCAGGTCGCGGGCGTGCCGCAGCAGCGCCCGGCGGTTCGGGAACCGGTGCATCACCAGCCCCGTGGTGCACCCCGCGGCGGCGGCCACCGCCCGGATCGTCAACCGCTCCAGGCCCTGCCGGGCGAGCACGTCCCACACCGCGCGCGACAGCCGTTCGTCCCGTGTCACGGTCTTGATCGTAACAAGTGTTACGGTAACACTTGTTACGAGGAGGCGGCAGGTGGACTGGATCATCGAAGAGCGGCCGTGGAACGACCCGGCCGGCGTGGCGTTGCGCGCGGCCCAGCGGGCGGAGCTCGACGCCCGCTACGGCAGCGACGACCACGAACCCGGCCCGCCGCCGTCCGGCGACGACGTCTCGTACTTCGTGGTGGCTCAGGACGCCGGCGGCGCGCCGGTCGGCTGTGGCGCCCTCCGCCGGCTCGACGGGTCCAGCGCCGAGGTCAAGCGGATGTACGTCGTACCGGCGGCCCGCGGCACCGGCGTCGCCCGCGCGGTGCTCACCGCGCTGGAGGACGCGGCGAAGGAGCGCGGCTGGACCACGCTGCGCCTGGAGACCGGCACCCTGCAGCCCGACGCCCAGCGCTTCTACCGGCGCGCCGGCTACCACGAGATCCCGCTCTTCGGTAGCTACATCGGGTCGGAGCTGTCGGTCTGTTTCGAGCGGCGGCTGTCGGCCTGATCTCCCGGAAATCTGCCATCCACCCCTGTGACGTGCGCATTCGTCCCGGGGCGGCCGCACGATGAGGAGGTCACCACCGATCACCACCTGCCGGGAGCACCCATAATGCGCGTCCGTACCGCTGTCGTCGTCGCCGCTGCTTGCGGCCTGTTCACCCTGTCCGGTTGCCAGTTCCTCGACAAGGACGAGCCGGCGGCCGCACCCACCCCCGCGGCCTCCTCGTCCGCCAAAGCGACCCCGTCGGGCAAGGCCACGCCGTCGGGCAAGGCCACCGGCAAGACCACCGGCGGCGACCTGCCGAACCCGTGCACGCTCCTCACCAAGGCCGAGGTCAGCACGATCGCCGGCGGCAAGCAGGTCACCCAGGTCGACGAGGACGGCGAGAAGGACGGCGCCGCCACGCGGTACTGCCAGTGGCAGCTCTCCGGCGGTCAACTCGCGATCTTCCTGTCGAAGACCAGCGCTTCGGACTTCAAGCAGGCGCACGCCCAGCACCAGAAGGTCACCGGCGTCGGCGACGAGGCCGCGACCGACTCCGGCCACCTCTACGTCCGCCACGGCGACATCCTCATCGACTCCTACGCGCGGGCCGGCACCGAGGGCGCCTCGACCCAGATGGCCAAGAACGCCGCGCTCAAGGTGATCACCAAACTCTGAGTCCGCCGCACCGGGCGTCCACACCCATCGGGGACGATGGTGACGTGGACGCCCGGTTCTGGTTCGACCCCAGTTGTCCGTACACGTGGGTCACCTCGCGCTGGATGCGCGAGCTCGAACGGCTCGACCTGCTCCGGGTGACCTGGCAGGTGATGAGCCTGTCGGTGCTGAACGAGCACCGTGACGACGATCCCGAGAACGATCCGGAGGGCTACCTGTGGGGCCCGGCCCGCCTGTTCGCGGTGGTGCAGGACCGGTACGGGCCCGACGCGCTGGGCGCGCTCTACGACGTCTTCGGTGCGATGGTCCACGGGAGTGAGGACGGCTGGCGCCCGGCCGGCGACATCCTCACCGCGGCGGGCCTGCCCACCGACCTGGCCGACGTGATGGAGTCGGCCGAGCACGACCCGATCCTGCGCGCGTCGCACGAGGCCGGCGTCAGCCTCGTCGGCACGCACGTCGGCACCCCGATCACGGCGGTCGACCTGCCGGGCGGGCGGCGGGTCGCGTGGTTCGGCCCGGTCATCTCACGCGTCCCGCACGACGACGAGGCGGCCCGGCTGTGGCACGGCACGCTGATGGTCGCGGGCGTCGACGGATTCCACGAACTCAAGGGCCGCCCGCTGGCCTAAGGTGCCCCGTCGACCGCTTTCGTGAGATCGTCGGCCTCGGTGTCGATCTCCTTGCCGTTGACGTACGCGGCCGGCACCGACCTGACCCCGGCCGACTGGGCGGCGCTCGTGGCGTCGCGGACCCAGGTGACCTTCTCCCCCTTGATCACGCACTGCCGGAAGGCGGCGCCCAGCCCGAGCGTCTCGCCGGTGCCGGCGAGCTGCTCGTCGGTGGGGCCGGCGGTGTCCTCAGGCGGCTGGTTGCGCAGCAGGTGGCCGTGCAGCTCCAGCGTCTTGCCACCCTCGTAGGCGCACGCCATGGCCGCCGCCGCGCGGGTCGAGTAGCGGTTCTTGGAGCGGTCGTCGATGAACGCCACCGGGTGGATGGCCAGGGTGATCCGGTTGGACCCGACGTAGCCGGCCAGGGCGCTCTCGGTGCCGGCCTCGAACGTGGCGCACGGCGGGCACTGGTAGTCGACGTAGACGTCCACCTTCACCGGCCCGCTCCCGACCGTGAGCCCGTCGCGCGGCGAGGCGGGCGGCACGGTCGAGCTCGCGCTCGGGCCGGCGGTCTTCTTCGCGTCGTCGTCATCGTCGCCCGACCGCACGATCATGATCGCCGCGAACCCGACCACCACCAGCATCAACACCACCGCGACGCCGGTGATCACCAGGATGTGCGACCGCTGGTTCGACGGCGGCGGCCCCGGCGGATACTGCCCGTACCCGGGCTGCGGGTACCCGAGCTGCTGGTACCCCGGTGGCGGGTACTGCCCGTACCCGGGCTGCGGCTGCTGCCCATACCCCTGCTGCCACCGGTTCGGATCCTCACCACCCGGGTACATCGCACCTCCGCATGCCGGCCGTCGGCGCCATTATGGCCGGGGGACGCACGCGTCAGGGGCGTTCGACGTCCCACGCCAGGATCAGGTCGTCGCCGGCGAGGTAGGCGCACCGGTTCGACAGGCGCAGCGCGTCCACCGAAGGTCCGATATCGACCTGCGCGGACCCGGCGCCGATCGACGGCGCCATCGCGACCACCAGCCGATCGACCAGACCGGCCGCGAGCATCGCGGCGATCACCCCGGCGCCGCCCTCGACCAGCACCGACCGCACGCCTGCGGCGCGCAGGTCGGAAAGGACCGCACCCAGGTCAAGGCCACCCGGACCCGCCGGCACCGCGCGAATTCCGACACCTGACGCGCGCAGCGCCGCCGCCTTCTCCGCATCCATGCCTTCGGTGGTGAAGACGGTGGTGGACGCGTCGTCGGCGAACACCCGAGCGGCGGGTCGGGTACGCAGGTCGGGATCGAGCACCACGCGCAGCGGCGAGGCGCCCGCGACCAGGCGGACGGTCAACTGCGGGTCGTCGCGTTCGATCGTGTCGGCGCCGACGATCACCGCGTCGGACGCCGCCCGCAGCGCGTGCGACACCGGGTCGGCGGCGCGCTCGGCGATCCGGCCGTCGACCGTCTGCGCGTACGAGAGCACGACGTACGGGCGGCCCTCCCGCGGCTCGACGTCGCCCATCAGGCGGTGCACGTCGACCGGCGCCTCGGGCAGTTCGGTGAGCTCGGACCCGACCGGCGCGACGTGGCCCATCCGGTTGGCCTTGGTGTTGAGGTAGCCCGCGTTGCGGTGATGGGCCGACGTCGGGATCGCGGCCATCGTCTCGACCTTGATCCCGTTGGCCCGCAGCCCGTCGGCCTTGGCCGGGTTGTTCGACATCAGCCGCACGGCGCGGACGCCGATCGCGCCGAGCACGTGCGCGGCGTCGGCGTAGTCGCGGAGGTCGGCCGGCAGGCCCAGGCGGAGGTTGGCGTCGACGGTGTCGGCGCCGAAGTCCTGCTCGACGTACGCGCGCAGCTTGTTGACCAGGCCGATCCCCCGGCCCTCCTGGCCGGTGAGGTAGAGCACAACGCCCCGGCCCTCGGCGGCGACCCGCCGGAGCGCGGTCCGCAGTTGCACACCGCAGTCGCACCGCAACGATCCGAGTACGTCGCCGGTGAGGCACTCGGAGTGCAGGCGGGCGAGCACCGGTTCGTCGCCGGTGACGTCACCCTTGATCAGGGCGAGGTACGGGTGCCCCGCGGCGGTCTCGAAGACCCTGGTGAGGAACTCGCCGTACGGCGTGGGGATCACCACGGAACACACGTCGACCGGGGTGCTGTCGGCGTCGCCGTTACGCTGCGACGGCACAACCTCTGGGTGGCTGGTTAGCCGTGGTGGATGAATCATGCGACCGTTACTACCACGTGAACAGACCTTTCGACCATGCGAAGACATAGGGGTTAGTGAATGAAGGCACGCGCGGTGCGATTTACCGCCCCACGCCAGGTCGGCGTCGATGACGTGGTGTTGCCGGAGGTGGAACCGGGCCGGATCATGGTGCGTACCTCTTTCTCCGGCATCAGTTCCGGCACCGAAATGCTGGCGTACCGCGGCGAGCTTGATCCGTCGACGGATCTCGATGAGTCGTTATCCACGCTGTCGGGAAATTTCGGATATCCATTCAGTTACGGGTACAGCTGCGTCGGCATCGTCGAACGGGGTACCACCGATATACCCGCCGGTTCGCCGGTATTCACCTTCCACCCGCACCAGGACCGTCTCGTCGTCGCCGAATCCGATGTCGTGCTTCTGTCACCCGGCGTTTCCCTTCGCGAAGCGACGCTTTTTCCCCTGGTGGAGACCGCGCTGCAACTGACCCTCGACGCCGGCCCGGTGCTGGGGGAAACCGTGGTGGTCACCGGGCTCGGCCCGGTGGGCCTGCTCACGGCGTTGCTGCTCGGCCGGGCCGGCGCGCGGGTGCTGGCCGGCGAGCCGCGCAGTTGGCGACGAGACGTGGCCGCGTCGCTCGGTGTGACGGCCGTCGCGCCCGAGTCGCTCCGGGCGGCCGTCCCCGACGGCGGCGTGCCGCTGCTGGTGGAGTCGTCCGGTGTCCCGGCCGCCCTCGCCGACGGGCTGAGCCTGCTCGCCCACGAGGGCACCGCGCTGGTGGCGTCGTGGTACGGGACCAAGCCGGTGCCGTTGCCGCTCGGCGCGGAGTTCCACCGCCGCCGGCTCACGATCCGCAGCAGCCAGGTGAGCACGATCCCGGCCGCGGCCCAGGGCCGGTGGACGCGCGACCGCCGCCGGGCCGCCGCCGCCGAGCTGTTGGCCGAGCTCCCGTTGGCAGCCCTGGCCACGACCGAATATCCGCTTGATGACGCGGCGTCGGCGTATGCGTCGATTGACCGGGGAGACCCCGGCCTGATCCACGTGGCACTGCGATATGAATAGGTCCATGTTCGAAACTGGTACGTCCGCCACGGTCCGCTCGTTCCACGTCATGCCCGGCATGCCGCCGCCCGAGGGCGAGCGCCACTCCCACGACTACCGGTTCGACGTCGTCGTGACGCGCGACCAACTCGACGAGCGCGGCATGGTCGTCGACCTCGACGTGCTCGACGACGCGCTCGGCGACCTGGTGCGCCGCCTCGACGACGCCGACCTCGACGCGATCGTGGCGCCCGACATGGGCGTCGAGGCGGTCACCGTCGAGGTGTTCGCCCAGTGGGTGCACGCGCAGCTGGCGAAGGCCCTCTCGGGCGGCGTCGTGCTCGGGGTGCGGGTGTTCGAGAACGCGATCGCGTTCGGCGGTTACCGGGCACCGCTCGCGTGACGTTCACCGTCTCGCTCGTCACAGTCGGCGACCCGGACACGATGACCGGGGGTTATCTCTATCACCGCCGGGTCGCCGACCGGGCCGCCACAAACGACGCACGAATCGACTTCCGGTCGCTGCCGACGTCGCGGTTCCCGCTGCCCCTGCTGGCCGGGCGGTCCCTGATGGCCCGCATCCGCCGCGAGCAGCCCGACGTCGTCCTGCTCGACAGCATCGCGGCCGCGTTCGTAGGCCCGTGGCTCGGTGCCGGTGCCCGCGCTGCTGGCTCTGGCGCCGCTGGCCCTGGCGCCGCTGGCCCTGGCGCCGCTGGCCCTGGCGCCGCTGGCCCTCGCGCCTTTGGCGCCGGTGCCGGTGCCGCCGGTGGCCCAGGCGCCGGTGCGCGTGGCGCCGGTGCCGCCGGTGCTCGTGCCGGTGCGTTGCCGCCGGTCGTCGCGATCCTGCACCAGCCGCCGGGCGGCATCGACCACGGCGGCCTGCGCCGGTCGCTCCAGGCCCGGCTCGACCGGACGGCCTACCGGCACGTGTCGCGGCTGCTCGTGGCCAGCGCCGACCTCGCCGACACGCTGCGCGCCGGCGGGCTGCCCGGCGACCTGATGCGGGTGGTGCCGCCGGGCCGGGACCCGGCGTCCTCGGCCGTGATCGACCCGGGCGACCTGCGCGCCGGCCGTCGCGCCGCGGTCCTGTCCGTGGGCAACTGGGTGGCCCGCAAGGGGCTGCTCGACCTGCTGGAGGCGCTCGCGTCGCTGCCGGCGGACGCCGCCACCCTGCACCTGCTCGGCGACGACGCCGTGGAGCCGGCGTACGCGTCCCGGGTCCGCGAGCGGATGGCCGCACCGGATCTCGCCGGCCGGGTGGTGGCGCACGGCGTGAAGACGCCGGGCGAGGTGGTCGGGTTCTACCGGGCCGCCGACGTGTTCGCGCTGGCGAGCCTGCGGGAGCCGTACGGCACGGTGTACGGCGAGGCGATGACCGAGGGGCTGCCCGTGGTCGGCTGGGACGCCGGCAACCTGCCGCACCTGGCACGGAACGGCGTCGAAGGGCTGGCCGTACCTCCCGGTGACGTGCCCGCGCTGGCCGAGGCCCTGCGGTCCCTGACGCTCGACGAACCCGTGCGTCGGCGGATGGCGGCCGCGGCGAAGCTGCGGGCATCCGAGTTCCCGACCTGGGACGACACCGCCCGCATGGTGTTCGACGAGCTGCGGGATGTAGTGAAGGAGGCCCAGTGAAGTTCGAGGCCGTGCTGTTCGACGCCGGTGACACGCTGATCCGCCTGTGCGGCAACGGCGAGTCGCTCCTGCACCGGGCGGCGGCGACCCTCGGGTGCGACCCGCTCGACCCGGCCGAGGTCGCCGGCGTGTGGCAACGCGTGCTCGACCGCAGCGGCACCGCCGAGGAACTCGCCAAGGGCCGCGACCTGTCCACCACGAAGCACCGCGAAGTGTGGATCTCGCTGTACGAGGCGGCCGGCTGCGAGAGCCTGGCACCGGGCCTCAGCACCGGGTTGTACGAGCTGACCGTCGACGCGGCGTCGTGGGAGGCGTTCCCCGACACGGTTCCGACGCTCGCCGCCCTGCGCGACCGCGGCCTGCGCGTCGGCATCGTCAGCGACACCGGCTTCGACCTGCGCCCGGCCCTGGACCGGTTGGGGCTCTCGCCCTACGTCGACGCGGTGGTGATGTCGTACGAGTACGGCGTCTGCAAGCCGGCCACCAAGGTGTTCCTGGCCGCCTGCGACAAGCTCCGGGTGGACCCGGAACGGACGCTCATGGTGGGCGACAACCCGCTGACCGACTCCGGCGGCGTGGCCGCCGGGATGTGCGTCTTCCTGCTACCGCGCCCCGCCCGCACCGGCCCCCGCGGCCTCGAACACGTCCTGTCGCTCGTCTGAGGAGGGCGCGAGCTCGCCGATGCGGTCGTCGAGCGGCCGGAGCTGGGCGCTGTTCCACAGCCAGGCGACGTCGCGGCCGAACGACCAGCACAGCGTCAGCAGCGACAGCGCGACCACCACACCCGAGATCTTGCCCGGCAGCAGGCCCGAGCCCGCCACCACCAGCGCGACCCCCTGCAGCGCGGCGACCGTCTTGCGCGAGTACCGCACCGGCAGCGCCGCCCGCAGCCAGATCATCACCCACGACGCCGCGACGAAGACGTACCGCAGCGCGCCGATCGCCAGCACCCACCCGCCGAGGAACTGGGCGACGAACACGCTCAGCACGAGGATGAGGAACGCGTCGACCTCCATGTCGAAGCGGGCGCCCAGCGCCGTGCTCGACCCGGTGCGCCGGGCGACGAAGCCGTCGGCCGCGTCGAGCACCAACGCCACGCTGGCCAGGACCGCCAGCGCCGTCACCGGCACCGCCCGGCCCGCCGTGTCGGCCACGATCGCGGCCACCCCGCCGACGAACGTCGCCCGCGTGAGGGTGACGGCGTTCGCCGGGCCGAAGGTCCGCGCGCCGCTGCTGTGCAGCGCCCGGCACAGCAGCGCCCACACGGCGACGCCGTACGCGCCGCCCGCGAGCCAGCCGATCACGCCGAGGCCCATGGTCGACGCCAGCGCACCGAGCACGGCGAACTGGGCGAACAGGCCGACGGTCGGCACCCGGTACGGGGCGAATGCCACCATCCAGTCACCGAATGTGACTGACGGCTCGTACCGGTACGGGACGTCTGCGGGGCTGCGTAGCGTTGTCACGGCGGGTAGTACGGCCCAATTCGTTCTTCGGTTCAGCCGATGCGTCGGTCTTGTGGAAGACATATCAGTTCAGCCACGTGGTGAACCGTTCACGGGCCCGTCCCGTACAAGTCGACATGGCGATCGCGAAGGCACCCCGATACAGCTCGACCTGGCTTGAGCTGCGCGAGGCCGCTGACGCGGAGGCCCGCGCGGCGGACCTCGCCGAGCAGGTCAGCCGCCTCCTGGCGGGCACCGCTCCCCTGGTCGTCCACGACCTCGGATGCGGCACCGGCTCGATGGCGCGCTGGCTCAGCCCGCGCCTCCCCGGCCCGCAACACTGGATGCTCCACGACCGCGACCCGGACCTCCTGAACCTCGCCACAGAGAACCTCCTTGCCGCTGGGATCCCCGCCAAACCCGTTCTGGGCGATCTGACCGCGATCACCGCGGCCGATCTCGCCGGCGGCTCGCTGGTGACCGCGTCGGCACTGCTCGACCTCCTCACCCTCGACGACATGGACGCGCTGGCCCGGGCGTGCACCACCGCCGGCGTCCCCGCGCTCCTCACGCTCACGGTCGTCGGCCGGATCGACCTGCTGCCGTGGGAGCCGCTGGACAACGTCCTCTGCGACGCGTTCAACGACCACCTCCGTGGCGGCGCCCACCCGGCCGAGGGCGCGCGGCGTCCCCTCGGCCCCGGATCCGCCGACGCGGCGGCCGAGGCGTTCCGCCGCCACGGCGCGACCGTGCTGGTCCGGGAGACCCCGTGGCGACTCGGCGCCGCCCGTTCCGACCTGATCGCCGAGTGGCTCAACGGCTTCGTCCCCGCCGCCGCCAGGCAGCTACCGGGCGGCGGCAGCGACCTCGACAACTGCGTCGACTCGTACCTGGCCCGCCGGCTCGAACAGGCCGCGGCCGGCGAGTTGCGGGTCACGGTGGAGCACGTCGACCTCCTGGCCATCCCCGGTGGTGCCCGGTGAAGAAGATCGTCTGGGCCTGGGTCCGGATGCTGGTCGGCATCGGCATCCTCCTTCTGCTCGTGCACCGCCTCGGCGAGGGCGCCTTCCTCGACGGGCTGCGCGTCATCGAACCCACCACGCTGCTCGCCGCCATCGGCATCGGCGCGCTGACCACCGTGTTCAGCGCCTGGCGGTGGTGCCTGGCCGCCCGCGGCATCGGCATCGCCCTGCCGATGCGCACCGCCGTCGCGGACTACTACCAGTCGCTCTTCCTCAACGCGACCCTGCCCGGCGGCCTGCTCGGCGACGTGAACCGCGCCGTGCAGAACGGCCGCAACACCGGCAGCGTCGGCCGCGGCATCCGCGCCGTGGTGCTCGAACGCGCCGCCGGCCAGATCACGCTGTTCGTCGTCGGCGCGGTGGCGCTCGTCGCGTACCCGTCGGCCGTGCTCACGGCGTCTCACCAGGGTCTTGCCGTGAGCCCCACCGTGCCGGCGGTCGCCGGCGGCGCGCTCCTCGCGGCGGCCTTCGCGGTGGTCCGGGCCGCCCGCCGCCCCGACTCGCGCGTCGGTCGCGCGCTCCGCGCCATGACGTCGGACGTACGGCGCGGACTGCTCGCCCGCGGCACGTGGCCCGGCGTGGTGGTGTCGTCGGTGATCATCATCGGCGGACACCTGGCGACCTTCCTGCTCGCCGCCCGCGCGGCCGGCGCCACCGCGTCGCCGCTGAAACTGCTGCCGTTCGCGGTGCTCGCGCTGGTGGCGATGACGCTGCCCCTGAGCATCGGCGGCTGGGGACCCCGCGAAGGTGTGACCGCGTGGGCCTTCGGCGCCGCCGGCCTCGGCGCGACCGAGGGCCTGACGACGGCCGTGGTGTACGGGCTGTTCGCGTTCGCGGCGGCCATGCCCGGCGTCGCGGTTCTCCTGGTGCGCTGGGCCGCACGGCTTCGCCAGGCCCCGGCCGCCACTCCCGCCGCTCTTGCCGACTCAGCTGCCCTCGAATCAGCCGCCCTCGAATCAGCCGCCGTTCACGAGGATCGCCTGGCCGTTGATTCCCGTGTTGGCCGCGGAGCCGAGGTAGACGATCGCGGCCGCGACCTCGTCGCCGTGTAACAGCCGACCGATCGGGTGCCGCTGGGCGTACTCCGGCGGCACCGAGTCGACGATGTGCGTGTTGGTCTCCGTCCTGGTCAGCCCGGGAATGACCACGTTGGACAGGATGTCGCCGTCGCGGCCGAGGCTGAACGCGGCCGAGCGGCTGAACCCGTGCAGCGCGGCCTTGGCGGCGCCGTAGTACTCGCCGCCGGTCATCCCCTCGGTCGCGATCGACGACGAGACGTGCACCAGCCGTCCCCACCGCCGTCGCCGCAGGTGCGGCGCGACCGACCGGCTCAGCCGCAGCGCCCCCTCGACGTTGTCGCGCACCACGGCCTGCCACGCCTCGTCGGGCGCGTCTTCGAACGAACCCGTCGTGTCGGGCGCGGTGGCACCCCAGCGCACGGCGTTGTTCACCAGCACGTCGATCCGTCCCGACCAGGCCAGCACAGCCTCGACCAGCGCCGGCGCCGACGCGGCGTCGCCGAGATCGAACCGGGCCGCCATCGCCTTGGTTCCGTGGTCGGCCGCGAGCTTTTCGGCCGCGCCGCGCGCGTTCTCGGCCGACGAGTGGTACGTGAGCACCACGTCGGCGCCTTCGGCGGCGAACCGGCGGGCGATGTGCCGGCCGATACCGCCCGACGCACCGGTGACGATCACCGTGCGCCCCTCCAGACCCAGATCCATGTCCGCTCCTCGCGTTGTCGTCCGGACCACCATGTCCGAGCTCCGGAGCGGTAGGGAGGCCGCGCTCATCCTGGCCTTGACAGGGCCACGACGACGGCCGGCGGCGCTTGTAGGGTCGGCATATGCACGAGTTGGGACAGTTCCTGCGTGCCCGCCGGGAGGGGACGACACCGGAGTCGGTCGGGCTGCCGTCCGGGGTGCGGCGGCGCACGCCCGGGCTGCGCCGGTCCGAGGTCGCCACGCTCGCCGGCGTCAGCGTCGAATACCTCACCCGGCTGGAGCAGGGGCGCGACCATAACCCGTCGGCGCAGGTGCTCGGCGCCCTCGCCGACGCGCTGCGGTTCACCGCCGCCGAGCGGGTGCACCTGCGGTATCTCGGCAAGGCGAGTGCCGGGATGATCTGTCCGAACGGCTCGTCGCCGGCGGTGGAGGTCCGGCCGACGGTGCGGGCGCTGCTCGAGCGGCTCGAGCCCGCGCCGGCGGTGGTGCTCAACCGGCTGGGTTACGTCCTTGCCCACACCGTCGGCTACGAGCGGCTCGTCGGGCCGATCGGTGTGCTCGACGGCCACTGGCCCAACCTGATCCGGTTCACGTTCGCCGACCCCGAAGCCCGCTCCGCCTACCCCGACTGGGAACGGGTCGCCGCCGAGCACGTCGCCCAGCTGAAGTCCGAGGTGCGACGCGGCGACCAGCACGCCCTGGAACTCGTCGACGACCTGATCGTGATCGCGGGAACCGCGTTCACCGAACGGATGGAGCGCCCGAGCGGTCCGCCGACGCGCACCGGGGTCGACCGGCTGGTGCACCCGCAGGAGGGCGAACTGCGGCTCGCCTACGAGACCCTCGACCTCCCCGACGCCGACGAGCAGCGGCTGATCGTCTACCTCCCGGCCGACGAGGCGACGTCCGCCGCCCTCGACCGCCTGGCGGGCCGCCGCCCCGGAGCGCTCCGCGCGGTGCCCCGCTCCGCCTAGCGTCGACGTTCATGATCCGAAGGTCACGCCGCGCCGTAGGCGGTCAGCGTGCACCAGGCGACGTACTCGGCCGGGCTCTCCGAACCCACCGTCGAGCGGGCCTCGTACAGGGCCTCGGCCAGCGGGAGGCCCCGGGCGATCCCCCGATGCAGGGCGATCATCGAGTCGACACAGGCCCCGTCGGGGACGGGGAGGCCGGCCGCCACGACGCCGGCTGTTCCTCTGGCCATCATCGCGCTGACGAAGCCGAGCACCTCGCCGCCCTCGTAGCTGCGCTCGACGCCCGAGTCGCAGGCGGCCATGATCACGCGGTGCGGGGCGACGCCGCGGGCGAACATCTCGTGCAGGGTCAGCGCACCGTCGCTGAGTTCGAGGGCGGAGAACAGGGGGTTGTCGGACCGGAGGCGGCCGTGGCAGGCGAGGTGGGCGAGATCGGCGTTACGCACCAGCCCGATCGTCGCCTCGACCGTGCTGTCGCCGGGCACGAGCGGGATGGCACCGACATGGATCGAACTCAACGCGGCGACCTCGCGGGCGGCACCGGGCAGGCCGGGCCCGGCCACCAGAGCGACCCGCTCCGGCGCCGGCCGAGTCGTCGGCCGGGCGGCCGGCTGGCCGGCCGCCCGGGCCGCCGGCCAGCTTGCCGGCTGGGCTGAGGGCTGGGCTGAGGGCTGGGCTGAGGGCTGGGCTGAGGGCTGGGCTGAGGGCTGGGCTGAGGGCTGGGCTGAGGGCTGGGCT